>NZ_JCAFVP010000015.1:0-85435 GCF_059372495.1 Stenotrophomonas sp. YJH_SMC_80 | reverse complement strand
CCGGCACTACCGGATAAAGAAAAACGCCGCCCCGGGGGCGGCGTTTTCCGTTCTGCCTGTCTGCTTACTTACCGCCCAACCGCTCCCACAGGAAGCTGTAGGCCAGCGCCGACATGTGTGCGGCCTGCGCATTGTTGGCTGCACCGCCGTGGCCACCTTCGATGTTCTCGTAGTAGGTCACGTCCTTGCCGGCGTCGATCATCTTCGCCGCCATCTTGCGGGCGTGGCCCGGGTGCACGCGGTCATCGCGGGTGGAGGTGGTGAACAGCACCGGCGGGTACTTCTTCTTCGCGTCGAACAGGTGGTACGGCGAGAAGGTCTTGATGAACGCCCAGTCGCTGGTATCCGGGTTGCCGTACTCGGCCATCCACGAGGCACCGGCCAGCAGATGGCTGTAGCGCTTCATGTCCAGCAGCGGCACCTGCACCACCACCGCACCGAACAGTTCCGGGTACTGGGTCAGCATGTTGCCGGTCAGCAGGCCACCGTTGCTGCCGCCCTGCACGCCCAGGTGCCTGGCGCTGGTGATCTTGCGCTTGACCAGATCGCGTGCCACCGCGGCCATGTCTTCATAGGCCTTGTGGCGGTTCTGCTTCAGCGCCGCCTGGTGCCAGCGCGGGCCGTATTCGCCGCCGCCACGGATGTTGGCAACCACGTACACGCCGCCCTTCTCCAGCCAGGCGCGGCCCATGCCACCGGAGTAGCCCGGGGTCAGCGAGATCTCGAAACCACCGTAACCGTACAGCAGGGTCGGGTTGGAACCATCCAGCTTCATCGCCTTGTCGTGCACCACGAAGTACGGCACGCGGGTGCCGTCCTTGCTGGTGGCGAAGTGCTGCTCGATCACCTTGCCCTTGGCATCGAAGAAGGCCGGCATGGTCTTCAGCGTTTCCGGGGCCTGCCCGATCTCGGCCAGCGCCAGGGTGGTCGGGGTCAGGTAGTCGGTGGCGGTCAGCCACACCGCGTCGCTGTCGTTGCTGTCGACCGCAGCCACGCCCAGCGTGCCGAAGGCCGGCGCGCCGACGAAGCGGCTGGTCTGCCAGCCATTGGCGCCCGGGGTCAGCACCGACAGGCGGTTCTTGACGTCATCCAGCACGTTCAGCACCAGGTGGCTCTTGGTCCAGGTGGCGCTGGCCAGCGAGGTGGTCGCGGTCGGGGTGAACAGCACGTCGAAGTCACGCTTGCCGGCCAGGAAGTCATCCAGCCTGGTCGCCAGCAGAGAACCGGACGCATAGGTCTTGCCACCCACGGTCCACGGATCACGCAGCTCCAGGGTCAGCCACTGCTTGTGCAGGCCCTTCTCGGCCGAGTTCGGCGCATCGATCTTGGTCAGCGTGCCATCGTCGCCACGCAGGTAGATCTCGTTGTTGTAGAACGCCAGCGTGCGGCTGACCAGGTTGCGCTCGAAGCCCGGGGTGTCATCGTGCATCGCCGCGATGTACATGTCTTCCGGCTTGCCTTCATACACCACGCTGGCGGAGGCCATCGGCGTACCACGCTTCCACAGCTTGGCCACGCGCGGGTAGCCGGAGGTGGTCATCGAGCCGGCACCGAAGTCGGTGTAGACGAATACGGTGTCGCGATCGATCCAGTTCAGGCCGCCCTTCGACTCCGGACGGAAGAAGCCGTCCTTGATCCAGGTCTTGTTGGCCAGGTCGAACTCGCGGGTCACGTCGGCGTCGGCACCACCGCGCGACAGCGCGATCAGGCAGCGGCTGTAATCCGGGCGCAGGCAGTCGGCGCCGTGCCAGACCCAGTTCTCGCCCTCGGCCTTGTTCAGGGCATCGAGGTCAAGCACGGTCTCCCACTGCGGCGAGGCCTTGCGGTACTCGGCCAGCGTGGTGCGGCGCCACAGGCCACGCTCGTGCTGCTGGTCCTTCCAGAAGTTGTAATAGTAGTCACCGATCTTCTGCACGGCGGGAATCTTGGCATCGGAGTCGAGCACCTCGCGGATGCTGGTCTCCATCTGCTTGAAGGCCGGGGTCTGCGCCAGGCGCGCCTCGGACTTGGCGTTCTGTTCCTTGACCCAGGACAGCGGCTTGTCGCCGGTGACGTCCTCCAGCCAGGCGTAGCGATCGGTGTCTTCAGCAGCCACGGCGGTCCCCACCGAGGCAGCGGTCATCATGCCAGCCAGCAGGCAGGCGGAAGCGAGTCGAGACATTGCAGCTCCAGGCAGTCATAAGCCGTGGAACGCTAGCATGGATCGCTGCAGCCGCCCCCGTGTCGAAGGTCAGGCCGTGGCCGTAGCGCGGCGGCGACGGCGGGGCGTCCCGGCGGTGCGACGATGTGCCTGTCCACCGGTGCGACGGGCCAGCCGCAGCCACGACAGGCGCGGCACAGGGAAGCGCAGCAGCGCCCACCAGGCCACCAGCGGCATGCCCACCAGCCACATCGGCAGCCAGCCCAGCCAGGCGTTGCTGCCGCGCGCGGCTGGCCAGACCAGTACCAGCGCCAGGCCGGCCAGGGCCACCTGCTGCACGCTGCGCAGCAGGCGCGGATCGGCGCGTTCAATGATGACGCGTTCAGTTGCAGGGCGGCGGACGGAACGTGCGTTCATGGGGCTTCTCCGGTGGACAATGCAACACAGCTTGGGCAAGGCCCTTCTCACAGGTTGCGACACCATTGACGGATCGCGCACGCTCAGTCGACCATGCTCAGGCAAAGCCCTCCTGAGCCCGCTCCCGCATGACTTCGATCCGCCCGCTCTGCGCCATGCTGTTGGCCCTGTCCCTGGCGGGCCCCGCCGTGGCCGCCAGTGAGCCGCCATCGCCCCGCGCCAGCACCCCGCGCGCGACCGACCCGGATGCGCCGATCGACCTGAAGCGCTTCATGGGCACCTGGTACGTGATCGGCCGCGTGCCGAACTTCATCGAACGTGGCCATGTGGCCAGCGTCAACGACTACGAACTGCGCGACGAGCACAAGGTCGGCATCACCTACCGCTACCGTGATGGCTTCGGCGAACCGCTGCAGGAAGTGCGTGCCCGCGCCAGCGTCGACCCGGACAGCGGCAACCACGGCTGGCGCACCTGGTTCTACCGCGTCGTGCCTACCCATTCGCGGGTGCTGGAAGTGGCACCGGATTACTCGTGGGCACTGATCGGTTACCCGGGCCGCGAGATGGCCTGGATCTTCTCGCGTACGCCGGACATGGACAAAGCCCTGTACAAGGAGCTGGCCGAACGCCTGCGTGACGAGTACGGGGTGAACACCGACAAGCTCAAGCGCGTGCCGCAGCACCCGGAGCAGGTCGGGAAGCTGGGTTACGAAGTACCGAACGTGCGTTGACCGCACGTGGGATTGCCGGCCAGCGGCCGGCACTACCCGAACAAGATGCCGGGCGCCGCCCGGCATTCTGTTATCTGCGGCTGTAATGCGCGACCAGGCGGTCGCCGAGCATCTGCAGCAGCTGCACCAGGATCAGCAGCAGGACCACGGTGACCAGCGCCACGTCGGTGTGCGAGCGCTGGTAGCCGTCGCGGAAGGCCAGGTCGCCAAGGCCACCGGAACCGATCGCACCGCCCATCGCGGTGAAGCCGATCAGCGCGACGGTGGTGACCGTTGCGCCAGCGATCAGGCCCGGGCGCGCTTCCGGCAGCAGCACGCGGGTGACCAGCTGCCAGGTGGTGGCTCCCATCGCCTGGGTCGCTTCGATCACGCCACGGTCCACTTCGCGCAGTGCGGTCTCGACCAGGCGCGCGTAGAACGGCGCGGCACCGATGACCAGCGGCACGATCGCACCGCGTACACCCAGCGACGTCCCCATCAGGAACAGGGTGACCGGGATCAGCACGATCATCAGGATGATGAAAGGCACCGAGCGCAGCAGGTTCACCACCAGCGCCAGCACGCCATAGGCGAACGGACGGCGCTTCATCTGCGGTGCACCGAACAGGTAAAGCAGCACGCCCAGCGGCAGGCCGATGGCCAGGGTCAGCGGCAGCGAACCGAGCAGCATCAGCAGGGTGTCGATGGTGGCCTGGCCGATGTCGGCCCACTTGCCCGCGTCCAGGTGGCGGAAGAGTCCGCCGGCAGTAGCGATGATCATCGACGCAGCTCCTCAACATGCACGCCGGCGGCCACGAACGCGGCCTGCGCGGCGGACTGGTCGCCGCCCACCAGGGCGACCACCAGCTGGCCATACGGGGTGTCCTTGATCCGGTCGATGCGACCGGACAGGATGTTGTAGTCGACCCCGGTCTCGCGCGCGACGCGGCCGAGCAGGGGTTCGTAGGTGTCGCCACCGAGGAAGGTCAGGCGCACGATGCGGCCACCGACGGCATCGAAATCGCGGTGCAGCGTGCCCTCGTCCACATGCTCCGATTCGCTGACGAAACGGCGCGTGGTCGGGTGCTGCGGGTGCAGGAACACCCGGGTGACCGGACCGGTTTCGACCATCTGGCCGGCATCGAGCACCGCAACGCGGTCGCAGACACGGCGGATCACGTCCATCTCGTGGGTGATCAGCACGATGGTCAGGCCCAGCTCGCGATTGATCTTCGACAGCAGCGACAGCACCGAAGCGGTGGTCTGCGGGTCGAGCGCACTGGTGGCCTCGTCGCACAGCAGGATCTGCGGACGGGTCGCCAACGCGCGGGCGATGCCGACGCGCTGCTTCTGGCCACCGGACAGCTGCGCCGGATACTTCTGCGCATGCGCTTCGAGGCCCACGGTCTGCAGCAGCTCGGCCACGCGCGCGTCGATCTCCGTCTTCGGCGTGCCGGCCAGTTCCAGCGGGAAGGCGACATTGCCGGCCACCGTGCGCGAGGACAGCAGGTTGAAGTGCTGGAAGATCATGCCGATGCGCCGGCGCAGCGCGCGCAGGCCGTCCGCGTCCAGCGCGGTGACATCCTCACCGCCGATCAGCAGCCGGCCACCACTGGGTTCTTCCAGGCGGTTGATCATGCGGATCAGGGTCGACTTGCCGGCGCCGGAATGGCCGATGATGCCGAACACCTCACCGGCCTCGATGGTCAGGTCCAACGGTTGCAGCGCGCTGACTTCGCGGCCGGCAACGGCATAGGATTTGTGCAGGCGCTGGAACTCGATCACGGGCGTGGCTCACCGGCTGGGTGACGGAAGGGGGCGTGCAGCCTACCAGCGCAGGCGGTCGCGCGCCCGCGCCATGGCCCAGAATGTTATTCCTTTTGGTTCTAAGAAACTGTCCCCGGTAGTGCCGGCCGCTGGCCGGCACCTGCAGCGGTCCCTCCGGCGCAAGGGGTTGCCGGCCAGCGGCCGGCACTACCCCCGGGCTCAGGGATGATCCAGCGGCTTCGGCGGTTCCTGCCGGTTTACCCGCTCGCGATGCAGCAGGTACAGCCCCGAGGCGACGATGATCGCCGCGCCCACCCACGTATAACCGTCCGGCAGCTGGCCCCAGAAGGCCAGATCCCAGCCGATCACCCAGACCAGGCCGCTGTACTCCAGCGGCGCGATCATCGAGGCCTCGCCCAGCTGGAAGGCCTTGGTCAGGGCAATCTGTCCCAGCGCCCCGGCCAGGCCCATGCCAGCAATCAAAGGCGCGTGTGCCAGCTGCAGCGGTACCCAGCCGGGAATGGCGAGCAGGCCGGCGCCGATGGCCATGATCACCAGGAACCAGACCACCATCGACTGCGAGGTATCGGTGCGGGTCAGCAGGCTGACCGTGATCGCCGCCACGGCATAGGCCGTTGCCGCCGCCAGCACCATCAGGCCGGGCACCGAGATGAAGCCATCCACGCCCGGCCGCAGCACCACCAGCACGCCCACCAGGCCAATGCCGATGGCGACCCAGCGCCGCGGCCCGACCCGCTCGCCCAGCAACGGCACCGACAGCGCGGCGATCAGCAGCGGGGCAACGAAGTAGATGGTGTAGGCGGTGGACAGCGGCAGGTCGCGCAGGGCGAACACGAAGCAGCCGATCATCGCCATGCCCAACGCGCCACGCAGCAGGTGCAGGCCCCAGCGCCGCGGCACCAGCGAACGTGGGCCGGCACTGACCAGCACCCACACCAGCACGAACGGCAACGAGGCCGCACCACGCAGGAAAGTCACTTCCAGGGTGGGATAGCTGGCCGACAGCTGCTTCATGCCAGCATCCATCAGCGAGAAACAGGCGACCGCAGCGACCATCCAGGCCACCGCACGCGAAGGGGAGCGTTGCACGTTCATGGCCCATTATCGCCGACCGCACCGGATTGTAGGGCGGCCGCCGAGCATGGGCCGGGCTCCACAGAAAGCGGGCACGCGGGCCGGCACGATAGAATGATCGCCACTGAAACCTGCGGAGCACCGCCCATGCCTTCCTTCGACGTCGTGTCCGAAGTCGACACCCACGAGCTGACCAACGCCATCGACCAGGCCAACCGCGAACTGGCCACCCGCTTCGACTTCAAGGGCGTGGACGCAAAGTTCGAGCGCGACGGCGATGTCATCAATCAGTTCGCGCCGACCGAATTCCAGCTCAAGCAGATGAACGACATCCTGCGTGCTCGCCTGGCCGCGCGCGGCATCGACGTGCTCAGCCTGGAGTTCGGCGACATCGAGACCAACCTGGCCCAGGCCCGGCAGAAGATCACCGTCAAGCAGGGCATCGAGCAGAAGATCGCCAAGAAGATCGCGGCGGCCCTGAAGGACGCCAAGCTGAAGGTGGAAAGCCAGATCAACGGCGACAAGCTGCGCGTGCAGGGCAAGAAGCGCGATGACCTGCAGGACGCCATCGCCGTGCTCAAGGCCGGCAAGTTCGAGCTGCCGCTGCAGTTCAACAATTTCCGCGACTGAGCCACCTGCCGGGAATCCCCCGGCGCTGCCAGCCGCAGGTACGACGGCGCGTTGCCAGCGACGCGCCTACAATGTCGGCCCCGCCAGCCGACGTGCCCGCCATGACCGATTCCGACCTGCCCACCGATGACCCGATCACCGCCACCCGCCTGTGGCTGGAGCGCATCGTCATCGGCCTGAACCTGTGCCCGTTCGCCAAGGCGGTATACGTGAAGGACCAGGTCCGCATCGTGCTCAGCGATGCGACCACGACAGAAGCGCTGGTTGAACAGCTGGCCGAGGAGCTGGTGCTGCTGCGCGACACGCCGGCCGAGCAGATCGACACGACGCTGATCGTGCACCCGCAGGTGCTGACCGATTTCCTCGACTACAACGACTTCCTCGACAATGCCGATGCGGCGATCGAGGCACTGGACCTGCAGGGGATCCTGCAGGTGGCCAGCTTCCATCCGGATTACCAGTTCGAGGGCGTGGCCGCCGACGACGCCAGCAACTACACCAACCGCGCGCCCTTCCCCACCCTGCACCTGCTGCGCGAAGACAGCGTGGCGCGTGCGGTGGATGTGTATCCGGACCCGGACGTGATTGTCGAGCGCAACATCCAGACCCTGGACCGCATCGGCGTGGACGGCTGGCATCGTCGCCTGCGCGGCGAAGACCTGACGTGAGCACGGTGCCGCCGATTGCCGCATGGCCGGCCGCGCCACTGTCGGGCAAGGTGGTGCTGGTCACCGGCGGCGCCAACGGCATCGGTCGCGGTATTGCCCAGGCCGTGCTCGGTGCCGGCGGACGCGTGCTGATCGGCGACCTGGACAGGGAGGCCGGCCAGGCCTGCCTGGACGAATGGCAGCGCGGTGAGGATGCCGCGTTCCAGCGTTTGGACATCACCGACGAAGCCAGCGTGCGCGACTTCATCGCCGAGGCGCTGCAGCGTTTCGGACACATCGACGGGCTGGTCAACAATGCCGGCATCGCCGGGCCGCACGGCACGCGGCTGCAGGACATGGACTGGCACGAATGGCAACGCCGGCTGTCGTCGCTGCATGGCGCCTTCCTGTGCAGCAAGCACGCTCTGCCGGCGCTGACGGACAGTGCTGCGGGCGCGATCATCAACATCGCCTCCACCCGCGCCTGGCAATCCGAAGCGCACAGCGAGGCCTATGCGGCGGCCAAGGGTGGCCTGGTGGCCTTCACCCATGCGCTGGCGATCAGCGCCGGCCCGGCGGTGCGGGTGAACAGCATCAGCCCCGGATGGGTCGGTACCACTGCGTGGCAGGCACCCTCACGGCGCCATGAACCAGAGTACTCGGCCATCGACCACGCACAGCATCCAGTCGGCCGGGTCGGCCGCCCTGAAGATATCGGTGCACTGGCGGTGTACCTGCTGTCGTCGCTGTCCGGTTTCAGCACCGGCCAGGACTTCATCGTCGACGGCGGCATGACCCGGAAGATGATCTACGCCGAATGACCGGTCTTCGGTGGTGCCGGCCGCTGGCCGGCATTCCGGTAGATCCACGCCATGCGTGGATGGCGGTGAAGTGCCAACCAGGGTTGGCACCCACCACAACGGTTTACGCCATGCCCGAGTGGCGCAGCAGCGCGTCGATCTGCGGCGCGCGCCCACGGAAGGCCTTGAAGTTCTCCGCCGCCGGGCGGCTGCCACCGCGCGACAGGATCTCATCGCGGAAGCGTGCACCGGTCTCGGCCAGTGCCTGCGGCGCTTCCTCGAACGCCGCATAGGCGTCGGCACTGAGCACTTCGGCCCACTTGTAGCTGTAGTAGCCGGCGGCGTAACCGCCCGCGAAGATGTGGCTGAACTGGTGCGGGAAGCGGTTCCAGGCCGGCGGATGGTTCACCGCCACCTCCGCACGCACGCGATCGAGCAGCGCCAGCACGCTGTCCTGCGCCGGTTCGAACTGACTGTGCAACAGCATGTCGAACAGGCCGAACTCAAGCTGGCGCACCGTGGCCATGCCGCTGTGGAAGTTGCGCGCGGCCAGCATGCGCTCGTACAGCCCGCGCGGCAGCGGTTCGCCCGTGTCCACGTGCGCGGTCATGGCCTGCAGGTGCTCCCACTCCCAGCAGAAGTTCTCCATGAACTGGCTGGGCAGTTCCACTGCATCCCATTCCACGCCATTGATGCCGGCCACGCCCAGCTCACCGATGCGGGTCAGCAGCTGGTGCAGGCCATGGCCCATCTCATGGAACAGCGTGGTCACTTCGTTGTGGCTGAAGGTGGCCGGCTTGCCATTGGCACCGCGGCCGAAGTTGCACACCAGGTAGACCAGCGGCGTCTGCACGCTGCCGTCCGCGCGCACGCGACGGTTGCGGCAATCGTCCATCCACGCGCCGCCACGCTTGCCCTCGCGCGCATACAGGTCCAGATAGAACTGGCCGACCAGCGCGCCCTGCGCATCGACCAGACGGAAGAAGCGCACGTCGTCATGCCACACCGGTGCGCTGTCCTCCTGCACGCGCAGGCCGTACAGCCGCTCGATCACCGAGAACAGGCCGCCCAGCACCTCCGGTTCGGTGAAGTACTGCTTCACTTCCTGTTCGGAATAGCTGTAACGGGCCTGCTTCAGGCGGTCGGCGGCGAACGCCAGGTCCCAGGCCTGCAGGCTGTCGATGCCCAGCTGCTCGCGTGCGAACTGCTCCAGGTCGGCGCGGTCCCTGGCCGCGAACGGCTTGGCGCGCGCGGCCAGGTCACGCAGGAAACCCAGCACTTCGGCCGGGTCCTGCGCCATCTTGGTCGCTACCGAATAATCGCCATACGAATCGAAGCCGAGCAGCGCGGCCAGTTCAGCGCGCAGGGCGAGGATCCGATCGATGTTGCCGCTGTTGTCCAGGGACTCATCGCCGAATTCGGACGCACGCTGTGCGCTGGCGCGGTACAGGATCTCGCGCAGGTCGCGGTCCTCACCCCAGGTCTGCACCGGCAGGTAGCACGGCATCTGCAGGGTCAGTTTCCAGCCGGCCTTGCCGTCCTTCTGTGCTGCCGCATGTGCGGCGGCCTTCACGTCTTCCGGCAGGCCCTTCAGCCGCGCTTCGTCCTCGATGATCAGCGACCAGGCATCGGTAGCGTCGAGCACGTTCTGCGAGAACTTCGCCGACAGCGCCGACAGTTCTTCCTTGATCGCCGCGAAGCGCTGCTGCGCCTCCGGCGCCAGCTCGGCACCACCGAGGCGGAAATCGCGCAGGGTGTTGTCCAGCACCTTGCGCTGGGCCGCGTCGAATCGCGCCGCCTCGGCACTGGCGGCCAGCGTCTGGTACTGCCGGTACAACGCCAGGTTCTGGCCCAGCGCGCTGGCGAAGCGGGTCACCCGCGGCAGGTTGCTGTTGTAGGCCTCACGCAGTTCCGGGGTGTTGACCACGCCCTGCAGGTGGCCGACCAGACCCCAGGCGCGCCACAGGCGCTCGGTGGCGTCATCCAGCGGGGCAACGAAGGTCTGCCAGGTGACCGGCTGCACCTGCTCGGCGGCGCTGACGGCGGCTTCGGCCTCGGCCAGCAGCACGTCCAGCGCCGGCGCCAAGTGCTCGGGGCGGATGGCCTCGAAGCGCGGCAGGCCGGAAAAATCGAGCAGGGGGTTGGCAACGGTCACGGCAGATCTCCAGGGTACGGGCCCGGCAGGCGGGCAGCATGCAGGATATGGCGCTGGCAGGCGGGGCTGACAAGGGGGCACGGCCCGGCATTCACGTCGGCCTTACGGTCGCGCACCGAAGCTCTGGCTGCGGGGGAGTCCGCAGCGGTACGCACCGAACGAGGCCCTACATGGAAGGTCTGGCTGCAGTTGCATCCGCCTCACCGACCCGGTCACTGGCATTGTCCGCCAGCCCGGCCGAACTGACCTGGATCGCCGCATTGTGCGATGCCGGCGATGACGCCCCGCGCCATCTGCAGCAGTTGCAGGCAGTGCTGCAGCAGGGCGGCACGTTCAACGATGCGCAGGAGTGGTACCCGTTCGAGGTGATCGAACGCGGCGCCAGCCAACTGCGGCTGGGCCATGAGCGCGAGTTCGTGATCTGCGTGCTGCTGTGGCTGCAGGCGCTGGCCCAGGGCCGCGCCAGCATCCTGGACCCGAGCCTGCATCTGGATGATCGCGCGATGGACATCGAGGCCCTGCCCGATGCACTGCGCGACGCGGTGCTGGACGCGTTCACTGCAGCGGGATATTGAGCCACCCCGGCGACCGGGTAGAGTCGACTGTTAGTCGACTTTCGCGCGCAGCGCGGGATTTTCGCGACCTGAACCCGGAGCAGTCGACTAACAGTCGACTCTACCCAGTCGACGCACAGCCGGCCGTGCGTTGCCGCGTTACAACGCTTCCAGGCTGCACCACGGCAATTCGGGCAGTCCCTGCCCGGCCACCGCCGCCGCCAGTTGCGCATCGGCGCCGTCGACATCGATGCCCTGGCGCGCATACCACGACGGGTCGTAGTAGCTCTGTGCGTAGCGCTCGCCGCTGTCGCACAGGATGCTGACGATGCTGCCCTGGTGGCCCGCCTCGCGCATCCACTGCGCCGCCTGCAGCACACCGATGAAGTTGGTGCCGGTGGAGCCACCGACACGGCGGCCCAGCTGGCGGCTGACATGGCGCATCGCGGCCAGGCTCAGCGCATCGGGCACCTTCACCATTGCATCGACACTGGTCGGGATGAAGCTCGCCTCTACCCGCGGCCGGCCGATGCCTTCCACGCGCGAGCCACCGCTGCAGGTCAGGCCGCGCCAGTCCTGCTCACCGGCAACGGCGGCTTTGTAGCCATCGAAGAACACCGACACTTCCGGGTCCGCACAGAGGATGCGGGTGTCATGCCGGCGATAGCTGACATAGCGGCCCAGCGTCGCTGCGGTACCGCCGGTACCGGGGCTGCACACGATCCATTCCGGAACCGGGCTGGGCTCTTCGGCCATCTGCTTGAAGATGGACTCGGCGATGTTGTTGTTGGCACGCCAGTCGGTGGCGCGCTCGGCATAGGTGAACTGGTCCATGAAGTGGCCACCGGTTTCACGGGCCAGCTTTTCCGAATCACAGTTGAGGTCGCAGGCACGTTCGACCAGGTGGCAACGGCCGCCGTGGAACTCGATCGCGGCGATCTTTTCAGGCGAGGTGGAGGCCGGGATCACCGCAATGAACGGCAGGCCGAGCAGCCGCGCGAAATAGGCTTCGGACACGGCGGTCGAGCCGCTGGAGGCCTCGATCACCGGACGCCCTTCACGCAACCAGCCATTGGCCAGCGCATACAGGAACAGCGAGCGCGCCAGCCGGTGCTTCAGGCTGCCGGTGGGATGGCTCGACTCATCCTTCAGGTACAGGTCGATGCCCTCGAACCCTGGCAGCGCCAGCGGGATCAGGTGGGTATCGGCGGAACGGTTGAAATCAGCTTCGATCTTGCGGATGGCGGCAGCCACCCATTCACGCTGCGACATGGCGGGCAATCGTTGTCAGGACGGAACGGTGCGATCCGGCCATTGTACGTCGCAGTGCCGCCAGGTGCTGGCCGGTAGAATGGCGCCATCCGGCCGGCAACGGCCCTGTCTGAAGGACCTCCCCCATGACCATTCCCGCCCTGCGCGATGTTCCCGGCGTCGCCGCCCAGGCCCCGGCCGAAACCATCGGCTTCGTGTTCAACCACACCATGCTGCGGGTGAAGGACATCACCGCCTCGCTGGACTTCTACACCCGCGTGCTCGGCTACCAGCTGATCGACAAGCGCGACTTCCCCGAGGCCCAGTTCAGCCTGTACTTCCTGGCCTACCTACCGGCCGGCGCGGTGGTGCCGGAAGACGACGCCCAGCGCCGCGTGTGGATGGCCGGCCTGCCGGGCGTGCTGGAACTGACCCACAACCATGGCACCGAAACCCAGGACGGCGCGGTCTACCACGACGGCAACAGCGACCCGCGCGGCTTCGGCCACATCTGCGTGTCGGTGCCGGACATCGAGGCCGCCTGCCAGCGCTTCGAGGATCTGGGCGTGACCTTCCAGAAGCGCCTGACCGACGGCCGCATGAAGAACCTGGCTTTCATCAAGGACCCGGACGGCTACTGGGTCGAGATCATCGCCAACGTCTGACCCGAAAAGGGGACGGAGGGGATTAAGTCGTTTCTGGCATTATTGGACTGGAAGCGGCTTAATCCCCTCCGTCCCCTTTTTCTGCGAGGTTCGTATGGAAACGATGGAACTGCACCGCGGCCGCCTGATCGACCACATCCAGCTGGTAGTGCGCGATCTGGCGGCCAGTCGCCGCTTCTACCAGGCGGTCTTCGATACGATCGGCATCCCGATCGCCGGTGAAGGCGATGACTACTTCTGGGCCGATGAGCTGTTCATTTCCAGCGCCAGCAGCACGGCCGCCGCCGGCCAGCTGACCGGCCGCCACCATCTGGCCTTCCAGGCCCGCGACAGCGCCACCGTCGATGCCTTCCATACCGCCGCGATCGCCGCCGGCGGCACCGACAACGGCGCGCCCGGTGAACGCCCTTACCACCCGGGCTACTACGGTGCGTTCGTGCTCGACCCGGATGGCAACAACATCGAAGTGGTCTACCACGGCCCAGCCAACTACAGCGCCGACTCGGTGAAGGTCACTTTCTGATTTCACCGATGCCGTGAACGAAGAAGCCGGGCAATGCCCGGCTTCTCTGCTTCCAGCGCTGCAGCCCTCAGTGGGCGGCCATGTAGATGTCCTGCAGCACGGCCTTTTCCAGCTCCAGCTCGCCCAGCAGGTTCTTCACGATGTCGCCCAGGCTGAGGATGCCGACCAGACGAGTGCCTTCGGTGACCATCAGATGACGGCGCCGCGAGTACGTCATCAGCGACATGGCCTGCTTCAGGGTCGCCTCCGGGGCGATGCCCTCCAGGCCGGTGGACGGCAGGCTGGAAATCACCCGGCGGCCGGCCTGCGGGCCGTCGTCGGCCAGGGTACGCACGATGTCCTTCTCGGAAATGATGCCGACCGGGGCATCGTCCTTCATCACCACCAGCGCAGCGATCCTGTTCGCGCTCATCTTGTGGGCGGCGGCACCGATGGTGTCTTCGGCATCGATGGTGATGACAGCTTCTTTCTTGGATTGCAGGAGTTCGCGGACGTTCATTCTTGTTTCCTGGTGCAGGTCACTGAAGTCAAAAAGTGTGCTCTTCCGATACGCCCCCTCCCCGGGAACAGACCTTTCAGCGCACGTCTGGCGCACCCGGCTGCCGCTTGGAATGGATCGGCAGACGACGTGCTGCAACGCGAACGAGGTGGGTTCAACCGCTCAACCCGGACCTCGGTCAAATCGATTCTACGACTGCGACCATCGGTCACTACCGGCATCGATGGGACAGTTCGTCGTGGGAACCAACCGACGATCCAGAGAATGGCACCGCGGCTGAAACCGCCGCTGAATACACGCGATGCCACGCGTTAAAGATTGATTGCCTGCTGCCGACGGTGGACAGAACACCCTGTGGCTGTCCCACTTGCCGCTGCCACCGGCACAAACGAAAGGGGGCCACACGGCCCCCTTCGCTTGCAACCTCCAACCGAGCTGACGGGTGTTACTCCACCGTCACGCTCTTGGCCAGGTTGCGCGGCTTGTCCACGTCGGTGCCGCGCGCCAGCGCGGTGTGGTAGGCCAGCAACTGCACCGGAATGGTGTGCACGATCGGGCTGAGCACGCCGGCATGACGCGGCGTACGGATCACGTGCACGCCTTCGGACTCGTTGAAGTTGCTGTCCTGGTCGGCGAACACGAACAGTTCACCGCCACGCGCGCGCACTTCCTGCATGTTCGACTTCACCTTCTCCAGCAGGCTGTCGTTCGGCGCGATCACCACCACCGGCATGTCCTCGTCCACCAGCGCCAGCGGGCCATGCTTCAGCTCGCCTGCCGGGTAGGCCTCGGCGTGGATGTAGGAGATTTCCTTGAGCTTGAGCGCGCCTTCCAGCGCGATCGGGTAATGCAGGCCACGGCCCAGGAACAGCGCGCTGCTCTTGCGTGCGAAACGCTCGGCCCAGGCAGCGATCTGCGGCTCCATGTTCAATGCGTGCTGCACGCTGCCCGGCAGGAAGCGCAGCTGCTCGAGGTAGTCCGCTTCCTGCGCCGCGTCGATGCGGCCGTGCAGCTTGCCCAGCACCACGGTCAGCTGGAACAGTGCCGCCAGCTGGGTGGTGAAGGCCTTGGTCGAGGCCACGCCGATCTCGGCACCGGCACGGGTATAGCACACCAGTTCGCTGGCGCGCGGAATCGCACTTTCCGGCACGTTGCAGATCGACAGCGTGTGCTTGTGGCCCAGCGACTTGGCGTACTTCAGCGCTTCCAACGTATCCAGCGTTTCGCCGGACTGGGAGATGGTCACGATCAGATGCTTCGGGTTCGCGTAGGCCGCGCGATAGCGGTACTCGCTGGCGATCTCCACGCTGCACGGAAGGCCGGCGATGGCTTCGATCCAGTAGCGCGCGGTCAGGCCGGCGTAGTAGCTGGTGCCGCAGGCGATGATCTGCACGCCTTCAGTGCCCGACAGCACGGCTTCGGCGATCTTGCCGAACAGCCCGGCTGGGAAACCACCGGCGTCGATCGCCGCCTCGATGGTGTCGCCCAGCGCGCGCGGCTGCTCGTGGATCTCCTTCTGCATGAAGTGGCGGTACGGGCCCAGCTCCAGCGATGCCAGCGACACATCGGACAGATGCACGTCGCGCTCGATCGGCCGGTCGTGCTCGTCGAAGATGCGCACGCCATCGCGACGGATCTCGGCGGTATCGCCCTCTTCCAGGAAAATGACCTTGCGGGTGGCCGAGATCACCGCCGAGACGTCGGAGGCAACGAAGTTCTCGCCCTCGCCCAGGCCGATCAGCAGCGGGCAGCCCATCCGCGCGCAGACGAAGCGTTCCGGCTCGGCGCGGCTGACCACGGCCAGTGCGTAGGCACCGGTCAGCTCCTTCACCGTATGCTGCAGCGCCACCAGCAGGTCGTCACCACTCTTCAGGTGATGGTGGATCAGGTGTGCGATGACTTCGGTGTCGGTCTGCGACTCGAAGGTGTAGCCCAGCGCACGCAGCTTCTCGCGCTGCTCTTCGTGGTTCTCGATGATGCCGTTGTGCACCAGCGCCACGCCATGGCTGATGTGCGGATGCGCGTTGGCCTCGGTGACGCCCCCATGGGTGGCCCAGCGGGTGTGGCCGATGCCCAGCACCGCGTTGAAGCCCTCGGCCTCGGCCGCCGTGGCCATTTCCGACACACGACCGGTACGACGCACGCGACGTACATCGCGGCGCTCCCCCTGGTCGATCACCGCGATGCCGGAGGAATCGTAACCACGGTACTCCAGCCGCTTCAGGCCTTCGATCAGCACCGGCACTACGTCGCGATCAGCGATCGCACCCACGATTCCACACATGTCACGCGTTTCCTTGAAGACGATCGCCGCATTCTAGCCTGCGTGCCCGCGCTCCCCCTCCTGTCCGCTTAATGAAAGTGTCCGGAAAGGTGTCCGCGGACACCCGGACACTTCACATCACACCCCAACTCATTGACCCATAAGGAATTAAAGTTGGCACGCTACGTGCTTGGTACTGGCTACCACCGTCAGGCACGCACCCGATGATCCGCGACACTTCCGCCCAGGACCAGATCGTTTCCTCCGCTCCGGCCAGCGCTCCGCGCGCCAACTGGCTCCGTTACCGTTGGCCGGCGCTGGGCACGATCGCCCTGCTCGCCGGCATCGGCTGGGCCGTGCACGCCTGGTCCAACGCCAGCCGCTCCTTCGACAGCAGCCGCGTGCGCATCGCCGAAGTGAAGCGGGGCGACCTGGTCCGTGACATCGCCGCCGACGGCCGCGTGATCGCCGCCAACAGCCCGGTCCTGTATGCCATCTCTGCGGGCACCGTGGACCTGAAGGTGGTCGCCGGTGACGTGGTGAAGAAGGGGCAGGAGCTGGCGGTCATCGACAGCCCCGAACTGCGCAGCAAGCTGGCCCAGGAACAGGCCACCCTGGCCGGCCTGGAAGCCGAGGCCAGCCGCGCCGCGCTGGACGCGACCCTGGCCCGCGCCAAGTCGCGCAAGGAAACCGACCAGGCCACGATCGAACGGCAGGCCGCCGACCGCGACCTGCAGCGCTACCAGCGCGGCTACGACGGCGGTGCGGTGCCGCAGATCGACCTGGCCAAGGCCAAGGACTCGCTGAAGAAGGCCGACATCACCCTGGCCAACGCCACCACCGATGCGCGCCTGCAGAGCCAGGGCGCGGACCTGGATGCCCGCAACAAGCGCCTGCTGGCCGACCGCCAGAAGGCCGTGGTGGCCGAGGTGCAACGCCAGGTCGATGCACTGACCCTGCGCGCGCCGTTCGATGGCCAGGTCGGCCAGGTGCAGGCCGTCCAGTCCACCAACCTGGCCGCCAATGCCCCGGTGCTGGGCGTGGTCGACCTGTCCAAGTTCGAAGTCGAGATCAAGGTGCCGGAGAGCTTCGCCCGCGACCTGGCGATCGGCATGCCCGCACAGCTGACCGGTGGCAACGGCCAGCCGTTCCCGGGCGAGATCAGCGCGGTGTCGCCGGAAGTGGTCAACGGTGAGGTCAACGCGCGCGTGCGCTTTGCCAGCGCGCAGCCGGAAGGCCTGCGCCAGAGCCAGCGGATGTCGGTGCGCGTGCTGCTCGATACCCGCAGGAACGTGCTGAAGGTCGAGCGTGGCCCGTTCGTCGAACAGGGCAATGGCATGGCCTACGTGATGGATGGCCGCACCGCCGTGCGCCGTCCGGTGGAACTGGGCGTCAGCAGCCTGGGCGAAGTGGAAATCAAGTCGGGTGTGCAGCCGGGCGACCGCATCGTGGTCTCCGGCAGCGACCTGTTCAAGGACGCCGAACGCGTCTCCGTCAACTGATACCTGATACCTGAATCCTGGAGAGAGGACACCCCATGTACATGCTCGAAATGCGTTCGGTCGCCAAGGTCTTCCGCACCGAACAGGTGGAAACCCACGCACTGCGCTCGCTGGAACTGCAGGTCAAGGAAGGTGAGTTCGTCGCGGTCACCGGCCCGTCCGGCTCCGGCAAGACCACCTTCCTCAACATCGCCGGCCTGCTGGAAACCTTCACCAGCGGTACCTACATGCTGGACGGCCAGGACGTGAGCACGCTGGGCGACGACGCCCGCAGCCGCCTGCGCAACCAGAAGATCGGCTTCATCTTCCAGGGCTTCAACCTGATCCCCGACCTGAACCTGTTCGACAACGTCGACGTTCCGCTGCGCTATCGCAGGATGAGCGCCAACGAGCGCCGCGAACGCATCGAGAAGGCACTGACCCAGGTCGGCCTGGGCTCGCGCATGAAGCACTACCCGAATGAACTGTCGGGTGGCCAGCAGCAGCGCGCGGCCATCGCGCGTGCGCTGGCCGGCAGCCCGCGCCTGCTGCTGGCCGACGAACCGACCGGCAATCTGGATACGCAGATGGCCCGGGGCGTGATGGAGCTGCTGGAGGAGATCAATGCCGCCGGCACCACCATCGTGATGGTCACCCACGACCCGGAACTGGCCGCGCGTGCGCAGCGCAACGTGCACATCGTCGATGGCCAGGTGACCGACCTGGTGCGCGAGCCGGTGCTGGCCACGCCGTTGCGCCACATCGTCGCCGTCAACGAGTGAGGGCCCGACCATGTTCGCCTACTACGCCCGATTGGCGGCGCGCAGTTTCCGCCGCAACAAGGTCCTGACCGCGCTGATGGTGATCGCCATCGCGCTCGGCATCGGCGCCTCGATGACCACGTTGACCGTATTCCACGTGCTGTCCGGCGACCCGATTCCGGGCAAGAGTGACCGCCTGTTCTACGTGCAGCTCGATGCCGCGACCGGCGCCTATGTCGCCGGCGAGGAACCGGAAACCCAGCTGACCCGCTTCGACGGTGAAGCGCTGCTGCGCGAGGCCAAGGGCGAGCGCCAGGCGCTGATGAGCGGCGGCGGCGGCACCATCGAACCGGACAACAGCACGCTCAAGCCCTTCAGCATCGACACCCGCTGGACCTCGGCCGATTTCTTCCCGATGTTCGAGGTGCCCATGCAGTACGGCCGCCCCTGGACGCGCGAGGACGATGAAGGCCGCGCACGCGTGGTGGTCATCTCCAAGGCGCTCAACGACAAGCTGTACCAGGGCGCCAACAGCGTGGGCCGCGACCTGCGCATGGAAGGCCAGAGTTACCGCATCGTCGGCGTGATGAAGGAATGGAGCCCGGAGCCGCACTTCTACGACCTGACCACCGGCAGCTACGGCAAGAACGAAGACCTGCTGCTGCCGATCTCTACCTCGTTCGACCTGAAGCTCGGCAACAACGGCAACATGAACTGCTTCGGCGAAAACCCCGACGGCAACAGCTACTCGCTCAATGCCCCGTGCGCGTGGCTGCAGTACTGGGTGGAAATGGACCCGGCCAAGGCCGGCGACTACCGCCGCTACCTGGAGAACTACTCGACCCAGCAGCGCGAGGCCGGCCGCTTCAAGCATCCGCCGAACGTGCGCCTGCGCACCGTGATGGAATGGCTGGACTTCAATGGTGCAGTGCCCAGCGACGTGCGCCTGCAGCTGTGGCTGGCGCTGGGCTTCCTCGGTGTCTGCCTGGTCAACACGGTAGGCCTGCTGCTGGCCAAGTTCCTGCGCCGCAGTGGTGAGATCGGCGTGCGCCGTGCACTCGGTGCCAGCCGTGGCCAGATCTTCCTGCAGTGCCTGGTGGAAGCCGGCGCGGTGGGCGTGGTCGGTGGCGTGCTGGGTATCGGCCTGGCCCTGCTTGGCCTGTTCGCGGTGCGCCAGCAGCCGGTGGAATACGCAAAGCTGGCCCACCTGGACGGCAACATGCTGCTGCTCGCGCTGGGCCTGACCCTGTTCGCCAGCCTCGCCGCCGGATTCCTGCCCGCCTGGCGCGCGATGCAGGTCACCCCGGCCATCCAGCTCAAGTCGCAGTAAGCACCTGAACGAGGACTCCCATGGACATCCGCCCCATCCTCAGCACGCTGCGCCGGCACAAGACCGCTGCCGCCCTGATCGTGCTGGAAGTCGCACTGACCTGCGCCATCGTCTGCAACGCGCTGTTCCTGGTCAGCCAGCGCGTGGAGAAAATCAGCATGCCCAGTGGTATCGCCGAGAGCGAACTGGTGATGCTGCGCGTCAGCGGCATCGGCAAGCAGACCGACGCCATGTCCCGCACCCGCGAGGACCTGGCATCGCTGCGCGCGATTCCCGGCGTCAGCAACGTCACCATCATCAACCAGGTTCCCTTCCGCAACGGCTCCTCCAGCAGCAGCATCTCGCGGGTGATCGACCAGGAACGGCCGACCACCAACGCTTCGATGTACACCCTGTCCGAGAACGGGCTGGCCACGATGGGCATCAATCTGATCGCTGGCCGCGATTTCCTGCCCGACGAGTACCAGAACTTCGAAGACGTCAGCAAGGGTGGCGCCAAGGAAAAGGCCATCCCGGTCATCCTCACCCAGGCCACCGCCGCCAAGATGGAGCCCAACGGCAGCGCCCTGGGCAAGACCTACTACATGGGCAAGCAGTCGCTGCATGTGGTCGGCATCGTCGACACGCTCAGCACGCCCAATGGCTGGAATGACAACTGGACCAACTCGATGCTGCTGCCGATCCGGGTCAGCTTCGACAAGGGTGGCACCTACGTGTTGCGCACTTCGCCGGAACGCCGCCAAGAGGTGCTCGATGCCGGTGCCGCCGCGCTGGAGCGCAACGACCCCAACCGCCTGATGCGCGACAAGCTGACCTATGAAGACCAGCGCAAGGATTTCTTCAAGAACGACCGCGCGATGGTTGGCCTGCTGATCACCGTCAGCATCTCGCTGCTGGTGGTCACTGCGCTGGGCATCATCGGCCTGGCCAGCTTCTGGGTGCAGCAGCGCAGCAAGCAGATCGGCATCCGCCGTGCGCTGGGCGCCACCCGCGGGCAGATCCTGCGCTACTTCCAGACCGAGAACTTCCTGCTGGCCTCGCTGGGCATCGTGCTGGGCATGCTGGCGGCGTACGCGATCAACCTGGCCCTGATGAACCTGTACGAGCTGCCGCGCATGCCGCTGTACTACCTGCCGCTGGGTGCGCTGCTGCTGTGGATACTGGGCCAGATTGCGGTGTTCGGTCCGGCACGGCGTGCGGCGGCGGTACCGCCTGCGGTCGCCACGCGGGGCGCGTGAGATGCGTGCCTGCGCGATGTGCCTGATGCTGCTCCTGCCCCTGCCGGCGCTGGCCGGTGGTGGCAGCGCACAGACGCTGGAATGGCGCCGGGATGGAGCGCGGCTGTCGCTGCGCTCGACCGAAGGCCAGGTGCATGTGGAGGCCGCCAGCCCGGAAGTGCGCTTCGGCGTGCGCAGTGGCGATCTCATCCTCCGCGTAGACGACACGGCGGTGCGCCGGGTTGAACATCTGGCCGAGGCACTGCGCCATTCCCACGCGGCCAGCGCCTATCTGTTGCTGCGCCGCGACAAGCGCGAACTGACGGTGGCGGTCAACGCCGCTGCGTGGCGACAGGCATTGGAGGTCCCGCCACCACCCGCGCCACCACCTGCGCCAGCCCCACCCAGGCGCTGAGCATCATCCGCTCCTGCACGGCCACAGGTTTGGCTATGCTTGATGGGTGGCGCCGGGCTCTCCCGGTGCGTGGACACGAACGGCTCCATCGGCGCCGCCCATCCCTTTCTGCAGAACCGCTTGATGCCTGCGATCCTGATCATCGACGACAACGCCAGCGTGGGTACTGCGCTGGACGTGCTGTTCTCCCTGCACGACATCGACACCCTGCAGGCGCACACGCCCGCCGATGGGCTGGCCCTGCTCGAGTCGCAGCCGGTCGATCTGGTGATCCAGGACATGAACTTCAGCGAGGACACCACCTCCGGTGAGGAGGGCGAAGCGTTGTTCGCGCAGATCCGTGCGCGCCATCCGGACCTGCCGGTGATCCTGCTGACCGCCTGGACCCACCTGAGCAGTGCGGTGGACCTGGTCAAGGCCGGTGCGGCCGACTACCTGGCCAAGCCCTGGGACGACCGCAAGCTGATGACCACGGTCAACAACCTGCTGGAACTGTCCGAGGCACGCCGCGAACTGGATCGGCGCCGCAGCCGTGAACTGCACCAGCGCAACGCGCTGGAAGAGAAGTACGACCTGTGCGGCGCGGTCTTCGCCGACCCCGCCAGCGAGCGCGTCATCGCCCTCGCCTGCCAGGTCGCACGCTCGGAACTGCCGGTACTGATCACCGGCGCGAACGGTGCCGGCAAGGAGAAGATCGCGCAGATCATCCAGGCCAATTCGCTGGTGGCCAAGGGCCCGTTCGTGGCGGTCAACTGTGGCGCGCTGCCCTCGGAACTGATCGAAGCCGAACTGTTCGGTGCCGAGGCCGGTGCGTATACCGGCGCCAACAAGGCGCGCGAAGGCAAGTTCGAGGCCGCCGATGGTGGCACCCTGTTCCTGGATGAGATCGGCAACCTGTCGCTGGGCGGGCAGATGAAGCTGCTGCGCGTGCTGGAAACCGGCCGCTTCGAGCGCCTGGGTTCCAACCGCGAGCGCCAGGTCAAGGTCCGCGTGGTCAGCGCGACCAATGCCGACCTGCCGGCGATGATCCGCGACGGCACTTTCCGCGAAGACCTCTATTACCGCCTCAACACGGTGGAACTGGTGCTGCCGCCGCTGGCCGAACGTCCGGGTGACATCGTGCCGCTGGCCGAGCGCTTCCTGACCGCGGGCAAGCCCCTGTCCAGCGCCGCCACCGCGGCCCTGCAACGGCACCCCTGGCCGGGTAACGTGCGGGAGCTGCGCAACGTGATCCAGCGCGCCGAGCTGCTGGCCACCGGCAACCGCATCGAAGTGGCCGATCTCAACCTGCCGCGCGCAGCCGTCGCACCACGACCGGCACCCAGCGCAGGCAATGACCCCGACCGCGCACGCATCGAGGATGTGCTGGCGCGCAACCATGGCGTCATCGCCCAGGCTGCCGCCGAGCTCGGCCTGAGCCGCCAGGCGCTGTACCGGCGTATGGACCGCCACGGTATTCCACGCGAATGAAGCGGCGCTCCTTCACTTTCCGCCTGTTCCTGCGCCTGCTGCCGGTGCTGGCACTGGCTGCGGCACTGCCGTGGCTGCTGGCCTACTGGATGGACCATGGTTGGGTGGTGACCACGGTATCGGCGCTGATCCTGCTGTCACTGATGTGGTGGACCCTGCGTCGGGCTACCGCCCCGGTGCGGTCACTGATGCGGGCCCTGGCGGGCACCACCAGCAGCTATCGCGACGGCGAATACAACTTCGGCGTGCACTGGCCCGGCAATGACGAGCTCGGCGACCTGGTGCAGGCACACCGCGAACTGGGTGATGTACTGCGTGAGCAGCGGCAGGGCCTGGTGCAACGTGAGCTGCTGCTGGACACCATGGTGCAGAACACGCCGGTTGCGATGCTGTTGATCGCCTCCGGCGGTGATGGCATCGCCCGCGTGGTGTTCTCCAACCTGGCTGCGCGCAAGCTCCTGCACGGCGGCTGGAAGCTGGAAGGCCAGCGCCTGGAAGACGTGCTGGAACAGGTGCCGGTGGAACTGCGCGATGCCATCGCCCGGGGCGGTGACAGCCTGTTCGCGGTGCATGCGGAAGGCGAAGACGGCGATGAGGATGACGAGCAGGTCTACCACCTGTCGCGCCGCGCGTTCCAGCTCAATGGCCGCCCGCACGACCTGCTGCTGGTGCGCCTGTTGACCGCCGAGCTGCGCCGCCAGGAAGTGCAGACCTGGAAGAAGGTGATCCGGGTGATCAGCCACGAGCTCAACAACTCACTGGCGCCGATTGCTTCGCTCGCCCATTCCGGCGGCGTGCTGGTGCAGCGTGAACGCTTTGACCGGCTGCCCGAGATCTTCACCACCATCGAGGATCGCGCACGCCACCTGGAAGGCTTCATCCGTGGCTATGCGCGCTTTGCCAAGCTGCCACAGCCGCAGCTGCAGACCGTGCACTGGGCGCCGTTCCTGTCCAGCCTGCGCCAGCAGATCCCGTTCGGCATGGAACGTGAGCCGGACAAGGAGCTGAGCAGCCGCATCGACATCGCGCAGTTCGGGCAGGCGTTGTTGAACCTGCTGAAGAATGCGCACGAAGCCTGCGCTGAAGCCGAGCCGCCCAACGACGATGTGCAGGTACAGCTGACCCGGCTGCCGCAGTGGCTGCGCCTGGACGTGCTTGACCGCGGCAAGGGCATGAACGAGCAGGTGCTGCAGAACGCACTGATGCCCTTCTATTCGACCAAGCGCAATGGCACCGGGCTGGGGCTGGCGCTGACGCGGGAGATCGTGGAGGCCCACGGCGGACGGGTGTCACTGCAGAACCGCAGCGATGGCGGGTTGTGCGTGTCGATCCTGCTGCCGGTGGGTTGAGCGGACCGATCGGGTAGATCCACGCGATGCGTGGATTTGCCGACCGAGGTCGGCACCTACCAGGCCTGCCGCATCGCCACGCGTAGATGCATCGGAAACCCCAGCGCGGCCTCTTCGGCCATCACCGCCTGCAGCCCTGTACCCCACTCCGCCTCCGGGGCGGCGACGAACCCTTCACTGGCATAGAAGGCCGCATTCCACGGCACGTCGGACAACGTGGTCAGCACGGCCGAGCGATAGCCTTTCGCCCGGGCCTGTACCAATGCATGGCGCAACAACGTGCGTCCATGACCTTGCCGCGCGTGTGCAGGATCCACATCCATCTGCAGCACGTGGAACTCACCTGCCAGTTCGCCGGCAAGCAGATAGCCGGCGATGCCACCGTCTGCCGCATCCACCACCCACAGCTGCCCGCGTTCAAGGCCATCCTGTAGTGTCGGCAGGTCCAGGCCATGCCCGGCGAACACCGGATAGGCCTCATGGCCCCTCAACACCTCGCCGGCGCGCTGCTCGATGCCGGGCAGCACACCGAGTTCATCGGCGCGGGGAATGCGGGGCTCAGGACTTCTTGAGCGGGCGCTTCCAGCCATCGATGGTTTCCTGTCGGGCACGCGCCAGTGTCAGTTTGCCGTCCGGCGCGTTGCGGGTGATGACCGAACCGGCGGCAATGGTCGCGCCGTCGCCAATGGTCACCGGTGCCACCAGCGAGCTGTTGGAGCCGATGAACGCGTTGTCGCCGATGGTGGTGGTCGACTTGTTCACGCCATCGTAGTTGCAGGTGATGGTGCCAGCGCCGATGTTCACCTTGCTGCCGATCACCGCATCGCCCAGGTAGGTGAGGTGATTGGCCTTGCTGCCCACACCCAGCGTGACCTTCTTGGTCTCGACGAAGTTGCCGACGTGCACGCCATCGGCCAGCACGGTGCCCGGTCGCAGGCGCGCGAACGGGCCGATCTGCGCGGCGCCCTCGGTAACCACGCCCTCCAGATCGCAGTGCGCACGCACTTCGGTGCCCGGCCCAAGGTTGACGTCCTTCAAACGGTTGAACGGACCGACGGTGACGCCGTCGCCGAGCACCACCTTGCCCTCGAGCACGACATCGACGTCGATCAGCACGTCGCTGCCCACGGTGACAGTGCCGCGGATGTCGAGCCGGGCCGGATCGCGCACGCGCGCCCCCTGTGCGCACAAGGCCCGCACCGCACGACGCTGCCAGGCACGCTCCAGCTGCGAGAGCTGCCAGGGGTCGTTTGCTCCTTCGGCCTCCTGCGCGTCGGCCACCAGCGCCATTTCGGCCGGCGTGTATTCATGGGCGGCAAACGCAAAGACATCGGTGAGGTAGTACTCGCCCTGTGCATTGCTGTTGGAAAGCTGCGACAGCCACCGGCGCAGCGCAGTCGATTCGGCGGCGATGATGCCGGTATTGATCGTACGCACGCGCAGCTGGTCATCGGTGGCGTCCTTCTGCTCGATGATCGCGCCAACCTTGCCCTCGGCATCGCGCAGCACGCGGCCATATCCGGTCGGGTCATCGACATCGGCCACCAGTACCGCCAGCCGGCCCGGCTGTGCGAGCAGGTCGCGCAGGGTCTGCGCACGGATCAGCGGCACGTCGCCGTACAGGACCAGCACCTGCGCCAGGTCGGGAACCTGGGGCATCGCCTGCGCTACCGCGTGGCCGGTGCCGAGCTGCTGTGCCTGCTCGGCCCATTGCAGGTCGGGCTGGCCGGCGAAGTACTGGCGCACCGCCTCGCCGCCATGGCCATGGACCACGTGGATCGCCGCCGGCTGGAGCTCACGGGCCGCGTCGATCACGTGCGCCAGCATCGGCTGGCCCGCGATCGGCTGCAGCACCTTCGGCAGCACCGACTTCATGCGCTTGCCTGCGCCGGCAGCGAGGATGATGACGTGCAGGGGTTGGGTCATGGGAACGGCGGTCCGTGGTTCGTTGCCGGTGATTCTAGAGCGTGCGCCGTTAACATGGGCATCCCTCCTCTCCTCGCCATGCCGATGAGCCTCGTCCGCCAGGGAAGCGCCTACCTCGTCATCGGGCTCGTGCAGCTGCTGCTCGACTGGCTCGTGTTCGTGGTCACCACCGCACTGGGCATGCCCGTGGCGCCGGCCAACATCGCCGGGCGCCTGGCCGGCATGCTGCTGGGCTTCTGGCTCAACGGCCGCTACACCTTTGCCGAGGCCGGCACCCGCAAGCTGGGATGGAAGCGATTTGCACGCTTCTTCGGCCTATGGCTGCTGCTCACCGTGGCGAGCACATTGCTGGTGAGCCTGGTGGACCATGCGCTGGGCCTGCAGTACACCTGGCTTGCCAAACCGCTGGTGGAAGGCGGCCTGGCGTGTGTGTCGTTCCTGCTGATGCGGTCCGTGGTGTATCGCTGAGACGGCACCAGGATCGGGATCGGGATCGGGATCGGGATCGGGATCGGGATCGGGGATCGGGACTGGGGACCGGGACTGGTAGAGTCGACTGTTAGTCGACTAACGCGCGCAGCGCGGGATTTTCGCGGCCTTAACGTAGAGCAGTCGACTAACAGTCGACTCTACCCAGTCGAATCTACCCGGTCGGCTCTACCCAGCCACCCGAACAAAAACGCCGGCGCAGGGCCGGCGTTTTCGTGGATGCAGCGCGGAACCTCAGTGCTTGAGGGTCTTGCGCAGGCGTTCCAGGGCCTGCAGCTGGACGACGGCTTCGGCCAGCTTCTGCTGGGCTTCGGCCACTTCCATGGCTTCACCGCGGTTGGCCAGGATGCGCTCGGCTTCTTCCTTGGCCTTGCGGACCGAGGCTTCGTCGATGTCCTGCGCGCGGATCGCGGTGTCGGCCAGCACGGTCACCACCTGCGGCTGCACTTCCAGGATGCCGCCGGAAATGGCGAAATCCAGCTGCTCGCCATTCGGCGTGGTCACCACCACCTTGCCCGGCTTCAGGCGGGTGATCAGCGGCGCGTGCTTGGGCGCGATGCCCAGTTCGCCCAGCTCACCGGTGGCCACGACCAGGGTCGCTTCGCCACGGAAGATTTCCTGCTCGGCGCTGACGATGTCGCAACGGATCGTGCTCATGCAAATCTCTTCGCTGTTCGCGGCGGCGCAATGCCACCGTGGGAGTCCACCGGCGCGGGCGGTTGCCCGGCGCCGGCGTCAGGTCGGGTAGGATCGCTCCCGCCCGCCCCGGATCAGGCCTTCTCGGCCATCTTCTTGGCCTTCTCGACCGCTTCTTCGATGCCGCCGACCATGTAGAACGCCTGCTCCGGCAGGTGGTCGTACTCGCCATCGACGATGGCCTTGAAGCCACGGATGGTGTCCTTCAGCGGCACGTACTTGCCCGGCGAACCGGTGAACACTTCCGCCACGTGGAACGGCTGGCTGAAGAATCGCTCGATCTTACGGGCGCGCGACACGGCCTGCTTGTCCTCTTCGGACAGTTCGTCCATGCCCAGGATCGCGATGATGTCCTTCAGTTCCTTGTACTTCTGCAGGGTCTGCTGGACGCGCTGGGCGGTGTCGTAGTGCTCGTGGCCGATGACCAGCGGGTCCATCTGGCGGCTGGTGGAGTCCAGCGGATCGACGGCCGGGTAGATACCCAGCGAGGCGATCGAACGCGACAGGGTAACGGTCGAGTCCAGGTGAGCGAAGGTGGTTGCCGGCGACGGGTCGGTCAGGTCGTCCGCGGGAACGTAGACGGCCTGGATCGAGGTGATCGAACCGTTCTTGGTCGAGGTGATGCGCTCCTGCAGGACGCCCATTTCCTCGGCCAGGGTCGGCTGGTAACCCACGGCGGACGGCATGCGGCCCAGCAGTGCCGACACTTCGGTACCGGCCAGGGTGTAGCGGTAGATGTTGTCGACGAACAGCAGGACGTCCTTGCCCTTGCCGTTTTCGTCCTTCTCGTCGCGGAAGTACTCGGCCATGGTCAGGCCGGTCAGGGCGACGCGCAGACGGTTGCCCGGCGGCTCGTTCATCTGGCCGTACACCATCGCCACCTTGTCGAGGACGTTGGAGTCCTTCATTTCGTGGTAGAAGTCGTTGCCCTCACGGGTACGCTCACCCACGCCGGCGAACACGGACAGACCGCTGTGCGCCTTGGCGATGTTGTTGATCAGTTCCATCATGTTGACGGTCTTGCCGACGCCGGCGCCGCCGAACAGGCCGACCTTGCCGCCCTTGGCGAACGGGCACATCAGGTCGATGACCTTGATGCCGGTTTCCAGCAGTTCGGTGGCCGGGGACTGGTCTTCGTACGACGGGGCCGCACGGTGGATTTCCCAGCTGTCGCTGGCGGCCACCGGGCCGGCTTCGTCGATCGGACGGCCGAGCACGTCCATGATGCGGCCCAGGGTGCCGGCGCCGACCGGCACCGAGATGCCACGGCCGGTGTTGACGGCAACCAGGTTGCGCTTCAGGCCGTCGGTGGAACCGAGGGCGATGGTACGCACCACGCCGTCGCCCAGCTGCTGCTGGACTTCGAGGGTGATCTCGGTGTTTTCCACCTTCAGTGCGTCGTACACCTTCGGCACCGATTCACGCGGGAATTCGACGTCGACGACCGCGCCGATGATCTGAACGATCTTGCCCTGACTCATTGCTGCATCCTCTAATGTGTGCTTTGAACGAACGCGGTCAGACTGCTGCCGCGCCGCCGACGATTTCGGAGATTTCCTGGGTGATCGCTGCCTGGCGCGCCTTGTTGTAGACGAGCTGCAGGGTGCCGATCAGCTTGTTGGCGTTGTCGCTCGCCGCCTTCATCGCAACCATGCGTGCCGCATGCTCGGAGGCGACGTTTTCCAGCAGTGCCTGGTACACCAGCGACTCGATGTAACGCGTCATCACGTGCTCGAGCACGGTCGCGGCATCGGGTTCGTACAGGTAGTCCCAGTCGTGGTGAGCGACCTGCTTCTCAGCCGGCGGCAGCGGCAGCAGCTGATCGAAGCTGGCCTTCTGCACCATGGTGTTCACGAAGCGGTTGTAGACCAGGTACACGCGGTCGATCTTGCCTTCGGTGAAGGCGTCGAGCATGACCTTGATCACACCGATCAGCGATTCCAGCTTCGGCACGTCGCCGATGTGGGTCACGCTGCCGACCATGTTGACCTTCACGCGGCGGAAGAAGGTCGAAGCCTTCTGGCCGATGGTCACCAGGTCCACTTCCGCACCCTTGTCCTGCCATGCCTTGGCTTCGCCCAGCATCTTGCGGAACAGGTTGTTGTTCAGGCCGCCGGCCAGACCGCGATCGGAGGAGATCACGATGAAGCCGACCCGCTTGACCTGCTCGCGCTCGACCAGGAACGGATGCTGGTAGTCGG
Organism: Stenotrophomonas sp. YJH_SMC_80; assembly: GCF_059372495.1. Taxonomy (NCBI): domain Bacteria; kingdom Pseudomonadati; phylum Pseudomonadota; class Gammaproteobacteria; order Lysobacterales; family Lysobacteraceae; genus Stenotrophomonas; species Stenotrophomonas sp. YJH_SMC_80. The sequence goes on along the minus strand of NZ_JCAFVP010000015.1, from coordinate 55,984 downwards.
TGCTGGCCTGGGCCAGGTGACCGATCACCTGCTTCATCGCCTGCGCGTACGGACGCGAGGTCTTCATCCGATCCTGCGCCTTGCGGATCTTGGAGGCCGAGACCATTTCCAGGGCGCGCGTCACCTTGCGGGTGTTCTGCACGCTCTTGATCTTGGTTTTGATTTCGCGTCCGCTTGCCATCTCTTGTTTCCCGTGGCGCGGGGCTGCTGCCCCGCGTTGTTCAACCGTTTGTCATCTGGTCCAGCGGAGCCAGCGGCTCCGCTCTACAGGACCGCGATTACCAGCTGCCGGTGGTCTTGAACTCGGCGATGCCCTTCTTGAAGGCACCTTCGATGTCGTTGTCCCAACCGCCGGTGGCGTTGACCTTGCTGACCAGCTCGCCCTGGGTGTTGGCGAAGTGGGCGTGCAGGCCTTCTTCGAACGCTAGCAGCTTGTTGACCGGCACGTCGTCGAGGTAACCCTCGTTGACGGCGTAGATCGACAGTGCCTGGTTGGCGATCGACATCGGCGCGTACTGCTTCTGCTTCATCAGCTCGGTGACGCGCTGGCCACGCTCCAGCTGCTTGCGGGTCGCTTCGTCCAGGTCCGAGGCGAACTGCGCGAACGCAGCCAGCTCGCGGTACTGGGCCAGCGAGATACGGATGCCGCCGGACAGCTTCTTGATGATCTTGGTCTGGGCCGAGCCGCCGACGCGCGACACCGAGATACCGGCGTTCACGGCCGGGCGGATGCCGGCGTTGAACAGGTCGGTTTCCAGGAAGATCTGGCCGTCGGTGATCGAGATCACGTTGGTCGGAACGAAGGCGGACACGTCGCCGGCCTGGGTTTCGATGATCGGCAGCGCGGTCAGCGAACCGGTCTTGCCGGTGACCTTGCCTTCGGTGAACTTCTCGACGTATTCCTCGGACACGCGGGCAGCGCGCTCGAGCAGACGGGAGTGCAGGTAGAACACGTCACCCGGGTAGGCTTCGCGGCCCGGCGGGCGCTTCAGCAGCAGCGAGATCTGGCGGTAGGCGACAGCCTGCTTGGACAGATCGTCGTACACGATCAGCGCGTCTTCGCCGCGGTCCATGAAGTACTCACCCATGGTGCAGCCCGAGTAGGCGCTGATGTACTGCATGGCAGCCGATTCGGAAGCGGTCGCGGCCACCACGATGGTGTGGGCCAGCGCGCCGTTCTCTTCCAGCTTGCGCACGATGTTGGCGATGGTCGAAGCCTTCTGGCCGATCGCAACGTACACGCACTTGATGCCGGTGCCCTTCTGGTTGATCACCGCATCGATCGCCATCGCGGTCTTGCCGGTCTGGCGGTCACCGATGATCAGCTCGCGCTGGCCACGGCCGATCGGGATCATCGAGTCGACCGACTTGTAGCCGGTCTGCACCGGCTGGTCGACCGACTTGCGCCAGATCACGCCCGGCGCAACACGCTCCACCGGAGCGGTCAGGTCGGTGCCCAGCGGGCCCTTGCCGTCGATCGGCTCGCCCAGCGCGTTCACGACGCGGCCCAGCAGTTCCGGACCGACCGGCACTTCCAGGATGCGGCCGGTGGTCTTGGCGACGTCGCCTTCGCGCAGGTGCTCGTAGTCACCCAGCACCACGGCGCCGACCGAGTCGCGCTCCAGGTTCAGGGCGAGGGCGAAGGTGTTGTTCGGCAGTTCGATCATTTCGCCCTGCATCACGTCGGCCAGACCGAAGATGCGCACGATGCCGTCGGACACGCTGGTCACGGTGCCTTCGTTGCGCGATTCCGCGGCCAGCTTGACCTTCTCGATGCGGTTCTTGATCAGTTCGCTGATTTCGGAGGGGTTGAGCGTGGTTGCCATCGTCAAGTCCTAGTGCCGGCAGCGGGGCCGGACGTTAAATGAATTCAGTTAGCGAGCGCGGTCTGCAGACGGGCCAGCTTGCCCTTCAGCGAACCATCGATGACCACGTCGCCGGCGTCGATCACGGCGCCGCCGATCAGCGAGGCATCGACCGCGGTGGTCACGTCGACCTCGCGGTTGAAGCGCTTGCGCAGCGCGACCTTGATCGCGTCCAGCTCACCGGCCGACAGTTCGGCGGCCGAGGTGACGGTGGCCTTGACCACGTGCTCGGCTTCGGCGCGCAGGGCGTCGAACATGCCGGAAATCTCCGGCAGCAGCGGCAGACGATGCGATTCGGCCAGGATGGCCAGGAAGCGCGAGTAGGTCTCGCCGTGGGACACCGGCGCCAGCAGGGCGACGGCGTCGTCACGACCCAGCTCCGGGTTGGCGAGCAGGGCCGCCACGCGCGGGTCGGCGGCGACGTGGGCGGAGAACGCCAGGGCGTCCGACCACGGCGCGAACGCGCCTTCGTCGCGCGCGGTCGCGAACGCGGCGCGGGCGTACGGGCGGGCAAGCGTGAGGGCCTGGCTCATCCTTAGATCTCCGAGGCCAGCTCGTCGAGCAGCGCCTTGTGGGCGTTGGCGTCGATTTCGCGCTTGAGCAGCTTTTCGGCACCGGTCACGGCCAGCGCGGACACCTGCTTGCGCAGATCTTCACGGGCACGGTTGGCGGCGGCGTCGATTTCAGCCTGGGCCAGTTCCTTCTGACGGGTGGCTTCGGTGATCGCTTCGTTACGCGCAGCATCAACGATCTGGTTGGCACGCGCGTGGGCCTGATCGATGATCTCGTTGGCCTTGGTGCGTGCTTCCTTCAGCGCTTCGTTGACCTTCTCCTGCGCCTGGGCCAGATCTTTCTGGCTGCGGTCGGCAGCAGCGAGGCCTTCAGCAATCTTCTGCTGGCGCTCTTCGATCGCGTTCATCAGCGGCGGCCAGATCTTGGTCGCGATGATCCAGATCAGACCAGCGAAGGCCAGCGCCTGCGCAAGAAGGGTGAAATTGATATTCATGGTTAGCTCGATCGCTGGTTTCGGGGTGGACGCGCCGCCGTAGCGGCACATCCGGCCTTCATCCGAAACCGGGTGCATCAGCACCCGGTCGTCTCAAACCGCTGTATCAGCCGGCCAGAGCCTTGGTGACGGCGCCAGCGAAGGCAGCCGACAGCGGGTTGGCGAAGGCCAGCAGCAGGCCAACGGCGACCGAGATGATGAACGCGGCGTCGATCAGGCCGGCGGTGATGAACATGCGGACCTGCAGGACCGGGATCAGTTCCGGCTGGCGGGCGGCCGACTCCAGGAACTTACCAGCCATGATGGCCAGACCCAGACCGGCGCCCAGCGCGGCCAGGCCGATCATGATGCCGACGGCAAGGGCGGTGGAGCTCTGAATCTGCGCGAAGTTGGTCAGGACGGCGAAGTACATGGTTATCTCCAGGAACTTAAGTTGCTAAGGGTGATGAAACGGATGAAGGTTGAAACGCGTTGAAGCTTGAAACTCAGTGAGCGTCTTCCGACAGGCTCAGGTACACGATCGACAGCATCATGAAGATGAAGGCCTGCAGCGGGATCACCAGCAGGTGGAACAGCATCCAGCCGAGGCCGAACACACCACCGGCAATGGCACCGAAGAAACCGGCACCACCCAGCACCCAGATCAGCAGGAACACGATTTCGCCGCCGAACATGTTGCCGAACAGTCGCATCGCCAGCGAGATCGGCTTGCTCAGCCACTCGACGATGTTGAGGATCAGGTTGAACGGCATCATCCACTTGCCGAACGGGGCCGTCAGGAATTCCTTGATGAAGCCGCCCAGGCCCTTGGACTTGAGCGCGAAGAACAGCATCAGGAAGAACACGCTGATGGCCATGCCCAGGGTGGCATTGACGTCAGCGGTCGGCACCGGCTTCCAGTAGTGCACGCCCGCCCATTCCAGCGGCTTGGCGATGAAATCGGCCGGGATCATCTTCAGCAGATTCATTAGCAGAATCCAGAAGAAGATGGTGATGGCGATCGGCGTGACCAGCTTGCTCTTGCCGTGGTAGGTGTCCTTGGCCTGGCGGTCGACGAACTCCAGGCAGATTTCAACGAAGGCCTGCCACTTGCCCGGCACGCCGGCGGTGGCCTTGCGGGTGCCCAGCCAGAACGCGACAACGATCACCAGGCCCATCAGGACCGCGGTGAGGAAGGTATCGACGTGGATATGCCAGAACATACCCTCACCCTTGCCGACCGGCGCGGTCAGGTTGTGCAGGTGATGCTGGATGTAGCTGGTAGGGGTTAGAGCCTCGCCCGCCATGTGTCCGGAACCTTCAGTTAATTGAATTCTGTCAACGCCTGGCCATCGCCAGGACCTGGAACATCAAGCCGACGGCGATACCGGCCAACAGCGCCAATGCAGGCAGCTTGAAGACCAGGAACCCCACCAGCAGGACGCCGAAAACCACGACCCACTTGGCCACGATCGCAATGATCAGGCGAGCCATCGCCGATCCTGCGGCCAGTGCCCCACCGCCCAGTGCCATCCGTGCCGCCACCCAGCCACCGGCCGAAATGGCCACACCGGACGCCAGCGCGCCGAGGGCGTATTTCGGACCTACCAGCAGGAAGGCCAGGGCCAGGACAGCCACTGCGGCCAGCGGGTAGACCGCGGCGCGCAGCATCAGTCGCCGACCCGCATCAACGGAGTTCAGCACAGGACGTCCCGCGTGGTTGCAAGTGGAGGGCTGAGGCGGCTACAGCAGGGGGGCCTCATCGAGCCGCCAAATTATAGCAATGGGACAATTTGCGAGACAACCGCTCCCTGTTCATCCCTGGAAGCCGCAAGTTGCGGTAACGGTTACATTTTTGCGTGCCACCACGGGGACAATGACGTCCGCACCATGTTGCGACGCACTATTGAACTTTGGTCGCAGGCTGCGGAACTTTCGTCAGACATGCCGGTCCGATCATTCGACCTGCCTGCAGCATCCTCGTCGGCTCCGCCCCGCAGGTCCCACGATGGCCCCGAAGCCCGGCTCCGGGGCCATCTTTTTGCATCGTCGCGACAGCACTGAACCGTACACATGCCATGGACCATACGTTCACGCATGGTGGACGGGCCTGTCCGGCACAGTGGCCTTCATTCTGATGAACCACTGCAAGGACTCTTCGATGCGCCCCGTACCCACCCTGCTCGCCCTCTCCCTGCTCGCTGCCGGCGCCTCGTTCGCCAATGCGGCCCACGCCGCCGAAGGCGATGACCGCTTTGCCATCCGTCTGGGTGCGATGAACATCGATTCGGACAACACCCTCCGCGGCAGCACCACCGTGGCCGGCCAGGACATCTCCCTGAACCAGGACTTCAAGCTGGGTGGCAAGGAATGGGAGCCGCGCATCGACGGCATGTTCCGCATCAGCAACCGTCAGCGCCTCCTGTTCAACTACTTCAAGTACGACAAGGACCGCCGCGAGACCCTCGACCAGGGCATTTCCTTCGGCGGTGAGAACGTGCCGGCCGGCAGCTTCGTGAAGGGTGAGCTGAAGTACCAGGTGGCCAGCCTGGTCTATGACTACTCGGTGGTTGATACCGACACCTTCGACCTCGGCCTGCAGATCGGTGGCGAGTACGCCAAGGTCAGCACCAAGGGCTACGCCGACCTGGGCACGGTGTACGAAGGCCAGTTCCTCGACGAGAAGGCCGATGGCGTGGCACCTGTGGTGGGCGCCCGCATGACCTTCACGCCGTCCGAGCGCTGGATGATCACGCTGCAGGGCCAGTACCTCAACACGCGCTGGGGCAGCTTCGATGACTACAAGGGCGACCTGAGCCGCGCCAATGCCATCGTCGATTACCGCTTCACCAAGAACTTCGGTGTGTTCGCCGGCTACGACTGGTTCAAGCTGGACGTGGACAAGAAGGGCAGCGACGGTACTGTCGGCCTGAAGCAGGAATTCAAGGGCCCGGTGGCCGGTATCAGCTTCGTGTTCTGATCCCCCGCCCCTTCCACGGCACCCTCTCTCCTGGCGCGGCCTCCGGAACATCGGGGCCGCGTTTTTTGTGGGTTCCTGTCAGAAGAGCAGAAGCGGGTTGGTCGAGCGCTTGAGGGAGCGTGTCAGGCGTCCAGACGGCCTGGCCGGTGGCTCTCGACTGTCCGCAAGCCGAGCCACTGCGCGGGTGGCGGGCGTTTCGACAAAGTAAAGGAGGAGGCGACCGCCACAGGCGGGCGACGGGGGACATTTGTCGAAATGCCTGCCACCCGCGCAGTGGCCCGGACCCTCGCGATGACAACAGCCGAAGACATTCCTGCAGCCAACAAAAAACCCCGGCAGAAACCGGGGCTTTTCGTTCGGAACGGCGCGGGCGCCTTACTTCTTCTTCGGCATGTACAGATCGGTGATCGTGCCGTCGTAGATTTCCGACGCCATCGCCACCGACTCGCTCAGCGTCGGATGGGCATGGATGGTGTGGCCGATGTCTTCGGCTTCGGCACCCATCTCGATGGCCAGGCCGATCTCGGCCAGCAGGTCACCGGCGTGCACGCCGACGATCGCACCGCCGATGATGCGGTGGGTTTCTTCGTCGAAGATCAGCTTGGTGAAGCCCTCGGTGCGGCCGATGCCGATCGCGCGGCCACTGGCGGCCCACGGGAACTTGGCCACGCCGACCTTCAGGCCCTTGGCCTTGGCTTCGGTCTCGGTCACGCCAACCCAGGCGATTTCCGGGTTGGTATAGGCCACCGACGGAATCACGCGGGCGACCCACTCCTTCTTGTGGCCGGCTGCCACTTCAGCGGCCAGCTTGCCCTCGTGCGTGGCCTTGTGGGCCAGCATCGGGTTGCCGACGATGTCGCCGATGGCAAAGATGTGCGGCACGTTGGTGCGCATCTGGCGGTCGACCGGGATGAAGCCACGGTCGGTGACCTGCACGCCGGCCTTCTCGGCATCGATCTTCCTGCCGTTCGGCGAACGGCCCACGGCCACCAGCACGCGGTCGAAGGTGCCCTGCGCCAGCGCAGGCGCCTGGCCTTCCTCGGCGGCGTCGAAGGTGACGGTGATGCCCTTGGCATCGGCGGTGACGCCCGAGGCCTTGGTCTTCAGGTGCACTTCGATGCCCTGCTTCTTCAGGCGGTCGGCCAGTGGCTTGACCAGGTCCTTGTCGGCGCCCGGCATCAGCTGGTCCATGAACTCGACCACGGTGACCTTGCTGCCCAGCGCGCTGTACACGGTGGCCATTTCCAGGCCGATGATGCCGCCGCCGACGACCAGCAGCGAGCCCGGCACTTCGGCCAGCTCCAGCGCGTCGGTGGAATCCATCACGCGCTTGTCGTCCCACGGGAAGTTCGGCAGTTTCACCGCCTGCGAACCGGCGGCGATGATGCACTTCTGGAAGCGCAGCAGCTGGGTGCTGCCGTCAGCAGCGGTGATTTCCAGCTCGTTGGCCGAGATGAACTTGCCGACGCCCTGCACGTTGCGGACCTTGCGCTGCTTGGCCATGCCGGCCAGGCCCTTGGTCAGCTGGTTGACGACCTTTTCCTTGTACTGGCGCAGCTTGTCCAGGGTGATGGTCGGCTTGCCGAACTCGACGCCGAAATCACCGGCATGGGCCACTTCGTCGATGACCGCTGCGGCGTGCAGCAGCGCCTTGGACGGAATGCAACCCACGTTGAGGCAGACGCCGCCGAGGCTGGCGTAGCGTTCGACCAGCACCGTATCCAGACCGACGTCGGCAGCGCGGAAGGCGGCGGTGTAGCCGCCCGGGCCCGAGCCCAGCACGACCATCTCGCATTCGATGTCGGCCGGCTTGCCGCTGGACAGCGCCGGCTTCGGCGCAGCCGGTTCGGCCGGGGCGCGGTGCGACGGGGTCACCGGCGGCTTGCTGGCCGGAGCGGCTGCAGCCGGAGCCGGCGCAGCGGCCTTGGCCGGGGCTTCGGCGGCGCCTTCAGCGTCCAGCACCACGACCACGGCGCCTTCGGACAGGGTGTCGCCCAGCTTGACCTTGATTTCCTTGACCACGCCGGCAGCCGAGGACGGCACTTCCAGGGTGGCCTTGTCCGATTCCAGGGTCACCAGACCCTGGTCCTTCTTCACCGTGTCGCCGACGGCGACCAACACTTCGATCACCGGCACATCGCTGTAATCGCCGATGTCGGGAACCTTGACTTCAATCGTGGCCATGGTGGGTTTTCCTCATGCCCGCCCGGCATGGCCGGTGGGCTGTCACTGCATCTGTTCACGCGGCCGCGCCAGGGGCTGCGGCCGCACGGTGGGGGCGAAGCGGGTGCCTTACAGCAGCACGCGGCGCATGTCGGCCAGTACCTGGGACAGGTACGTGGTGAAGCGTGCGGCCAGGGCGCCGTCGATGACGCGGTGGTCGTAGCTCAGCGACAGCGGCAGCATCAGCTTCGGTGCGAATTCCTTGCCGTTCCAGACCGGCTGGATGGACGACTTGGAGACGCCGAGGATGGCCACTTCCGGTGCATTGACGATCGGGGTGAACGCGGTGCCGCCGATGCCGCCCAGCGAGCTGATCGAGAAGCAGCCGCCGCTCATGTCGGCCGGGCCGAGCTTGCCGTCGCGAGCCTTCTTGGCCAGTTCGCCGGTTTCCTGCGCGATCTGCACCACGCCCTTTTTGTCCACGTCGCGGATCACCGGCACGACCAGGCCGTTCGGCGTGTCGGCGGCGAAGCCGATGTGGAAGTACTTCTTCAGGGTCAGGTTTTCACCGCTGGCATCGAGCGAGGCGTTGAACTCCGGGAACTTCTTCAGCGCTGCGGCGCTGGCCTTGATCAGGAAGGCGAGCATGGTCAGCTTGATGCCGGCCTTCTCGTTCTCCTTGTTCAGCGCCACGCGCAGGCCTTCCAGGTCGGTGATGTCGGCCTGCTCGAACTGGGTGACGTGCGGGATCATCGCCCAGTTGCGGGCCAGGTTCGCACCCGAGATCTTCTTGATGCGCGACAGCGGCTGCACTTCGGTCTCGCCGAACTTGCTGAAGTCGACCTTCGGCCACGGCAGCAGGTTCAGGCCACCACCGGCAGCGACAGCAGCACCGCCGGCAGCCGGCACGCCACCACTGAGCGCGGCCTTGACGAACTTCTGCACGTCACCCTTGGTGATGCGGCCACCCTTCTCGGTGCCGTTGATCTGCAGCAGGTCCACGCCCAGTTCGCGGGCGAACACACGCACCGCCGGGGTGGCATACGGCACCTTGGCCGGCAGCACGCCATCGGCGTTGAACTGCACCGGCGGGCTGGACGGGGTACCGGCCGAGGCGATCTCGCGGGCCGCCAGCTTGTCCGGCTGCACCGGCACAGCGACCGGCTCGACCTTGGTGGCGGTCTCGGCGGCAGCCGGAGCGGCCGCAGCGGCCGCCTTGGTCGGCGCCGGCGCGGCAGCGCCCTCGGCCTCGATGATGGCGACCACATTGCCCTGCGACAGAGTGTCGCCGACCTTGACCTTGATCTCCTTGACCACGCCGGCCACCGACGACGGCACTTCCATGGTGGCCTTGTCGCTTTCCAGCGTGACCAGGCCCTGGTCCTTCTTGACCGTGTCGCCGACGGCGACCAGCACTTCGATGACCGGAATGCCGGCGTAGTCGCCGATATCCGGCACCAGCGCTTCAACCGCACCACCGCTGGCAGCCGGGGCGGCCGGCGCAGCTGCGGCCGGGGCCGGTGCGCTCTGGGTGGCGGCAGCCGGGGCAGCGGCCTTGGCCGGTGCCGGCGCGGCAGCCGCCGGCTTGGCGGCTTCGGCTTCGCCTGCGGCCACTTCGATCAGGGCCACGACCTTGCCTTCGGACAGGCTGTCGCCGACCTTGACCTTCAGTTCCTTGACCACGCCAGCCACCGAGGACGGCACTTCCATGGTCGCCTTGTCGCTTTCCAGCGTCACCAGGCCCTGGTCCTTCTTGACCGTGTCGCCGACGGCGACAAGCACCTCGATTACCGGGATATCGCTGTAGTCACCGATATCGGGGACAAGTGCTTCCTTGATTTCGGCCATGGGGATAACTCCGGCAATCTGGTGTAGGGAAACGTCTATTGTGCGGCCAGCGGGGTCCAGCGCCAACCGTTACAGGTGTTTTCAGTACGCACGCAGCCGGGACAGGCTGTTGCCCATGGGTCGCGGCCGCGACCAGTCGGTAGCGTATTGTCCGGACGATGTCCGCTTCATGTCGCCCGCGCGTCGGCCACCGGCTGCCAGGCCTGGCGCAGGCGCGGCAACGACCACGCCGCATTGGCAGGGCTGGTCGACGGCAATGCGACCAGCTTCGGCGGGGTTTCCAGCCGTGGCAGCACCCAGCGCTGGAATGCCTGCAGCGAGGCACCACCATTGCAGCCGATCAGCTTCAGCTCAGGCAGCGTGGCGATCAGTTCCGGCAGCGCATTGGCCACTTCCGTGCCACGCACGATGTCGGCATCCAGGCTGCCGCGCCGCTCGCAGCGGCCGATCACATCCCACAGGCCGATGCCCGCGGCGTTCAACGCCTGCAGCCGTTGCACATAGGGCAGAGCCGCGTCGAAACCGCAGATATCGGCCATCAGCGGCCAGAAGCGGTTGCGCGGATGCGCGTAGTAACGCTGCTCCTGGAGGGATGCCACGCCTGGCATCGAACCCAGCAGCAGCACCCTGCAATCCACGTTCACCTGCGCTTGCAGGCCGACGCACAGCGTTGCCGCGCTCACATCTTCTCCAACTGAATGAATGCCACTGACGACCAGAAACCCCATGGATACAGGCTTTTCGCGCTGATCGCTGAACAAGGAAAACTATTTTTTAACGCGCGTCGGATTCGATTCATGTTGAGGCGACTACGGTGTGCTCGCCCCGCAACCGGGGGCCCAAAACAAGAAACATTAGGAGATACCCCCATGCGCTCCATCCGTATCCTGAGTCTCGCCCTGCTGACCTCCGCCGCCTTCGCGCCGGCCGCTTTCGCCCAGGACAGCAGCTCCACCGATACCGCTTCGGGCAAGCATTTTGCCGTGGTTGGCGGCGTCGCGCTGCTGCAGCCGAAGAATGATCCGATCGACGGCATCAAGAAGGTCGATGGTGGCCCGGCGCCGACCGTCAGCTTCAGCTACTACGTCAACGACAACTGGGCCGTTGAACTGTGGGGCGCCGCCGACAAGTTCGACCACAAGGTGAAGGGCCCGAACAATGCCCGCCTGGGCAACGTCGAGCAGCAGCCGGTCGCGCTGAGCGGCCAGTACCACTTCGGCCAGGCTGACAACGTGTTCCGTCCGTTCGTGGGCGTGGGCTACTACCAGTCCAGCTTCAGCAATGAAACGCTGGCCGACGGCAGCAGCTCCGACATCCGCCTCAAGGACGCCAAGGGCGTGATCGGCACCGTCGGCGTGGACATGAACATCAACTCCACCTGGTTCGCCCGTGCCGATGCCCGCTACATGCGTTCGCGTCCGGACGTGAAGGTCGGCGGCGAGAAGATCGGCGAAGCCAAGATGGATCCGTGGACCGTCGGCTTCGGCATCGGTGCCCGCTTCTGATCCAGGCAGCACCGGCTTCACTGATGTAACGCGACGGGCCCTGCGGGGCCCGTCGTCGTTTCCGTCACCCGCGTTCTGTAGAGTCGACTGTCAGTCGACTGCTCTTTCAAAAGTCGAGCATGGCTCGACTCTACAAAAGGCAGTCAACTGTCAGTCGACTCTACGCACACACAGGACACGGAGACGCGATGGACGACGTCGACCTGCTGGTGATCGGTGGCGGCATCAACGGCGCCGGCATCGCCCGCGATGCGGCCGGCCGCGGCCTGCGGGTGCTGTTGTGCGAGCAGGATGACCTGGCCGCACACACCTCCAGCGCCAGCAGCAAACTGATCCACGGCGGCCTGCGCTACCTTGAACAGGGCGAGTTCGGACTGGTGCGCAAGGCACTGGGTGAACGCGAAGTGGTGCGGCGCCAGGCCCCCCATCTGGTCCGTCCGTTGCGCTTCGTGCTGCCATGGGAACCCCACCTGCGACCGCGCTGGATGCTGCGCGCGGGCCTGTGGCTGTATGACCATCTGGGCCGGCGCAGCCCGAGTTTTCCCGCCTCGCGCGCACTGGACCTGCAACGCGACCCGCTTGGCCCCTGGCTCTCCCCGGCGCTGCGGCAGGCCTTCAGCTACGCCGATGCGCAGGTCGATGACGCGCGGCTGGTACTGCTCAATGCGCTGGATGCCGCCCGGCGTGGCGCACGGGTACATGTGCGCAGCCGCTGCATTGAACTGCGCCCTGTGCTGGGCCGTTGGCAGGCCACGCTGGAAGCCACCGACGGCCGGCAGCAAACGGTGATCGCCCAGGCCGTTGCCAATGCAGCCGGCCCTTGGGCAGGAGGCCTGCTGGAACGTATGCAGGCGCGCGATGGCGGCCCCGCCCTGCGCCTGGTACAGGGCAGCCACATCGTGCTGCGCCGGCCCTGGCCCGACGACAGCGCCTGCCTGCTTCAGCAGCCCGATGGCCGCGTGGTGTTCCTGCTGCCGTTCGCCCACGACCACCTGCTGGTCGGCACCACCGACACCGACTACCGTGGCGACCCGGCCCGGTGCAGCGTGCTGCCTTCGGAGGTGGCTTACCTGTGCGAGGCCGCCAACCACTACCTGCGCGAGCCGATCACCCCGCAGGACGTGGTCTGGCAGTTCGCAGGGGTACGCCCGCTACTTGCCGATCCAGATCCGCGTGCAGCGAAGCTGAGCCGTGACTACCGCCTGCAGTTGCAGTCCGACCCGGCGCCCGCGCTGCATGTGCTGGGCGGCAAGCTGACCACGTACCGCGTGCTGGCCGAAGAAGCGCTGGACCTGCTGCGCCCCGCCCTGCCGCAGATGGGACCGGCATGGACGGCAACGGGCCACCCACTGCCGGGCAGCGACTGGGGCGACGCCACGCAGGCGTGCTCGCGCCTGCAGGCACTGGCACCGTGGCTGCCCGCAGAGATTGCGCGCCGCTGGGCCGGCGCCTACGGCAGCCGCAGCGCGGAGCTGCTGCACGGCCTGAGGGGTGTGAACGATCTCGGCGAGGACTTTGGCGGCGGCCTGCATGCGCGGGAAGTGGCTTTCCTGCGCGACCACGAATGGGCGCGTAGCGCCGAGGACGTGCTGTGGCGGCGGAGCAAGCTGGGGCTGCGGCTGGATGCGGCGCAGGTGGCGCGGCTGCAGGCGTGGATGGGGGGTCGGATCCCTTTCCCAGGGAAAGGGCTCTGACCCCCCGTGTTGCCACGTGTGCCAACCAAGGTTGGCAGCTACCAGGGTGGCCGCGCGCGACGCGATCGATGCATTAGGATTTCCCCATCGCCACCGGAGACGCTGCATGACGCCCCGCTACGTGCTGGCCATCGACCAGGGCACCACCAGTTCGCGCGCGATCCTGTTCGACCGTGCTGGCGACATCGTCGGCAGTGCGCAGCGCGAGTTCGCGCAGATCTTCCCGCAGCCCGGCTGGGTCGAGCATGACCCGCGCGAGATCCTCACCAGTGTCTATGCCACGCTGACCGAACTGCTCAGCCGCGAACAGATCGACCCGCGTCATATCGCCGCGCTGGGCATCACCAACCAGCGCGAGACCACCGTGGTCTGGGACCGCGCCACCGGCCAGCCGATCCACAACGCCATCGTCTGGCAGTCGCGGCAGAGCCATGCCATCTGCGAGCGACTGAAGTGCGACGGGCATGAGGCACTGGTCCGCGAAGGCACCGGCCTGCTGATCGACGCCTATTTTTCCGCCACCAAGGTGCGCTGGATCCTCGACCACGTGGAAGGTGCGCAGCAACGCGCCGAGCGTGGCGAGCTGCTGTTCGGCACCATTGACAGCTGGCTGGTATGGAACCTCAGTGGCGGCCAGGCGCATGTGACCGACTACAGCAACGCCGCACGCACGCTGTTGTTCAACATCCACACGCTGGACTGGGATGACGACCTGCTGGCGCTGCTGGACATACCCCGCGCGATGCTGCCGCAGGTGCGCGATTCCAGCACGGTGTATGCGCACACCCGGCCGCAGTTCTTCTTCGACCACCCGATCCCGATCGCCGGCATCGCCGGAGACCAGCAGGCGGCGCTGTTCGGCCAGGCCTGCTTCCAGCCGGGCATGGTCAAGAACACCTATGGCACCGGCTGCTTCATGCTGATGCACACCGGCACGCAGGCGGTGCGCTCGCGCAACGGCCTGCTGACCACCATTGCCTGGGGCCTGGACGGGCGCGTGGAATATGCACTCGAAGGCTCGATCTTCATCGCCGGCTCGGTGGTGCAGTGGCTGCGTGACGGCCTGCGCATGATCGAGCGTGCCAGCGACAGCCAGGCACTGGCCGCGCAGGTGCCGGACAGCGGCGGCGCGTATCTGGTGCCAGCATTCGTCGGCCTGGGCGCGCCCTACTGGCGCAGCGATGTGCGCGGCGCGATGTTCGGCCTGACCCGTGGCACCCGCAAGGCACACTTCGTGCGTGCCGCGCTGGAGGCGATGGCCTACCAGACCCGCGACGTGCTTGATGCGATGCAGTCCGATGCGGGCATCGCGCTGACCGAACTGCGCGCCGACGGCGGTGCGATCGGCAACGATTTCCTGGCCGGCTTCCAGGCCGACATCCTTGGGGTGCCTCTGCTGCGGCCGCGGCTGACCGAGACCACCGCGCTGGGCGCGGCCTACCTGGCCGGTCTGGCCGTCGGGTTCTGGTCCAGCCGCGAGCAGATCGCCGCGCAATGGGGCCTGGACCGGCGCTTCGAGCCACAGATGGAAGTGGCGCGGCGCGAGAAACTCTATGCAGGCTGGCAGCAGGCCGTGGCGGCCACCCTCGCCTTCCACGTCGACTGAAGGTCGTGCCGGCCGCTGGCCGGCAACCCCATGATCCTTGGCGGCGTTTGCAGATTGCCGGCCAGTGGCCGGCACGACCGCATGGCCAGAACGTCCGTAGCGCCGGTCAGAACGCCGGCAGCACCGCGCCCTTGTACCTGGTCTCGATGAAAGCCTTCACCTGCGGGCTGGTCAGGGCCTTGGCCAGCTTCTGCACGCGGGCGTCGTCCTTGTTGTCCGGCCGCGCGACCAGGAAGTTCACGTACGGCGAGTCCTTGCTCTCGATCGCCAGTGCATCCTTGGTCGGGTTGAGGCCCGCATCCAGCGCGTAGTTGGTGTTGATCAGGGCCAGGTCGACCTGGTCCAGCACGCGCGGCAGCATCGCCGAGTCCAGCTCGCGGAACTTCAGGTTCTTCGGGTTGGCGGTGATGTCACGCAGGGTCGACAGCGCGTTGGCCGGATCCTTCAGCTCGATCACGCCGGCCTTGTGCAGCAGGATCAGCGCGCGGCTGTTGTTGCTCGGGTCGTTCGGGATCACCACGTCGGCACCGTCGCGCAGCTCGGCCAGCGACTTGACCTTGCGCGAATAGGCACCGAACGGCTCGATATGCACGCCGATCACCTTCACCAGATCGGTCTTGCGATCGCGGTTGTAGGCATCCAGGTACGGCTCGGTCTGGAAGTAGTTGGCGTCCACCTGCTTCTGCACCAGCTGGTCGTTGGGCTGCACGTAGTCGTTGAACACGCGCACGTCCAGGTCCACGCCTTCCTGCTTGAGGATCGGCTTGACCACCTCAAGGATCTCGGCATGCGGCACGGCCGTGGCGGCCACCACCAGCTTCTGCGAGGGCTCGCCGGACTTGCCGCAGGCGGTCAGGGCCAGCGCAGCGGCGAGCAGGGGCAGCAACAGGGTCTTCTTCATGGGCGGAGGAGTTCTCGGGGGGAGTGTCAGGATTTTTCGTAGTTGCTCAGGGCCAGCTCAAGCAGCGCCTTGGCCTGCTCGCGCAGCATCACCGGCTCGACGATTTCGGCATCCGAGCCGTAGTGCAGCACGTCCATCAGCAGTTCGCGTGAGACGCTGTACGGCACCTTCAGTTCATAGCGGCCATCGGCAAGGAAGCGGCCCTGCTGCTTGGAGTGCCAATGCTCGTCGGCCACCCAGCGCGCGGCCTTGGCACTGAACAGGATGGTCGCCCAGCCCTTCGGCGCACCGGAGAAGATGCCGTAGCTGGCACCCAGCTGCTCGTCCAGCTCGCTGTCGGCGACGTCACGCGCAGTACTGTCGACCACGCGCGCCTTGTGGATGCGGTCCACGGCGAAGCTGCGCAGGGCTTCGCGGTCATGGTCCCAGGCATCCAGGTACCAGTTGTCGCGGTAATGGGTCAGGCGCTGCGGCGAGACGGTGCGCTTGGTCGGCTCGTCGGTGGAACGGGCACGGTACTCGAACGCCAGCTGGCGGCGCTCCAGCACCGCCGAGGCCACGCTGCGGAAGCTGCCTTCATCGAACTTGCGGCCGCGGTGCGGGATTACCCGCACACGGTCCACCGGCCAGTTGGAGACACCGGCCTGGGCAGCCAGCAGGCTCTCGATACGCTGCTGCAGCGGCGCCAGCACCGAGGACAGCACGCCGCCGCCGGTACGCGCCAGCAGGTGCTGCGAGGCCAGCAGGGCGTGCAGCTCCTCCGAGCTGAGCCACAGGCCAGGCAGTTCGAAGCGGTCGCTCTCGTCGGCCTGGTAGCGGAAGCCGGCCTCGCCGTCGCCCTCGATCGGTGCCATCAGCGCATCGCGCAGGAAGGCCAGGTCGCGGTAGACGGTGGCACGGGAACAACCGAGCTTGTCCTGCAGGGTCGCCACCGTCACCGGATAGCGCGCGGACTTGAGCAGACGATGCAGGGCGGTGATGCGTTCGTATCGGTCCATACCCCCGATTATGTCCGAGTCGCGGGTCTTGTGTGGGACGTTTGGGCTATCGTGGTCGCCCCCACCCCCATGGAATGCCCGATGCGCCGGTTGCCCGCCCTGTCCCTGCTGGTCTGCCTGCTGCTGGCTGCCTGCGATCGCGCACCGGCGCCGGCCAGGACCGAAGCCCCCGTGCCCGCGGCAGATCCGGCCCAGGCCGTACTGGGCGCCAGCCAACGCTTTGCTGCCCTGGGCAGTTTCCATGCCGAGCTGGAGGTGCTGGGCGCGCCGCAGCCGGTGCGCAGTGCCATGGACTTCGTCGCTCCCGACCGCTTCCGGGTGCAGACCCCGGGCGGGCCGCAGACGATCATTGGCGACACCATGTTCCTGCAGGCCGACGGTGCGATCCGCCAGGTTCCCACCCCGCCGGGCCTGCTGGAGCAGTGGCGCAATCCCTTGCCGGCCGACGCCCTGCCTGCCGAGCTGCAGGCCGAAGACCTGGGCAGCCAATCGCTGGATGGAGTCGAGACCCGTCACTACCGCCTGCGCGGCGCGCAGGCCGGCGAACGCCTGGAGTACTGGGTGGACGCCCAGGGCCTGCCACGGCAGATCGTGCGCAGCGGCAGCAGCAATGGCCGCAGTTTCCAGCTGCGCCTGCGCTATTCGCGCTTCAACGACCCGGCATTGCGTATCGATCTGCCCTGAATAGGCGTCCGCGGCAACGTCTGCTGAAGCGCGCCTTGGATCGATTCTGACCGCCATCACGCTTCCAGTATCATCACCGGCTGTCAACCGCTTCGGAGAAGCCCCGATGTCCCTGCGCGTGTCCCTGCTGATCCCCCTGCTGCTGTGCGCGCCGCTCGCGTATGCACAGGATGCCTCCGAACTGGCGGCGATGTCTTCGCCGTGGAGCGGCAGCGGCGGCGAGCTCGGCTTCGCCTCGGCACGCGGCAACAGCAGCACCGAGAGCTTCAACGGCCGCCTGCGCCTGCGCTACACCGACGGCGACTGGGTGCACAGCATGGACCTGGCCGGCCTGCGTTCCAGCTCCAAGGTGACCGAGACCCGCGACGACGGCACCACCACCCGCCGCAACAACACCACCGCCAACCGCTACACCGGCAGTGCCGGCAGCGCGCTGCAGCTGGGCGAGCACCGCCAGCTGACGGCCACGGTGCGTACAGAGCGCGACGACTTCGCCACCTACGACCGCCAGAGCTCGTTCGGTCTGGGTTACGGCACCCGCCTGTGGAACACCGAGCGCTTCTCGTTCGACGCGCAGATCGGCCCCGGTGTGCGCCGCACCCACAGCACCGAGGACGACCGCACCCGCACCGGCATGATCGGCCGCGGCCTGTTCGACATGAAGTACTCGCTGACCGACAACACCGACCTGGTCAACACCCTGCTGGTCGAATCCGGTTCGTACAACACCTTCGGCCAGAACGACTTCGGCGTGTCGGTGAGCATGAACGAGCACCTGGCGCTGAAGGCCGGCTGGCAGGCGCGTTACAACAGTGACGTGGCCGAGGACAAGCGCAAGACCGATACGCTGACCACGATGAACGTGGTCTACAAGTTCAAGTAAGAAACGGGCGCCAAGGGCGCCCGTTCTTCTTCCGGTAGTGCCGGCCGCTGGCCGGCACGACCTGCGATGGCTCAGACGTTCAGCAGTTCGCCGGCACCGGCATCCAGCAGCATCTTCGCCACTTGCTGGCCCAGCGCTTCCGGATCACTGCCTGGGCCCACGGCCTCGGCGCGCACCGCACGGCCGTCGCTGGCGCTGCCAACCAGCCCCTGCAGGTGCAGGTCATCGCCCTGCCACTGCGCGATGGCCGCCACCGGCACGTGGCAGCTGCCATGCAACGCACGGTTCATCGCCCGCTCGGCTTCCACGCAGGCACGCGTGGCCGCGTCATCAAGCGGGGCGAACAACGCCATCAGACGCGCATTGCCACTATCGCACTCCACCGCCACCGCGCCCTGCGCCGGGGCTGGCAGCCACTGCGGCGGTTGCAGGCGCGCGACGATGCGCTCGCCCAGACCCAGACGCTCCAGGCCGGCCACGGCCAGCACGATGGCGTCGTAGCCACCGTTGTCGAGTTTGGCCAGCCGGGTGTTGACGTTACCGCGCAGGTCGAGCAGTTCCAGGTCCGGTCGCAGCGCGCGCAGCTGCGCCTGGCGACGCAGCGACGAGGTCCCGACCCGCGCACCGATCGGCAGCGCGTCCAGCGAGGCGTACAGGTTGGAAACGAAGCCATCGGCGGGATCGTGGCGGGTCAGCATTGCCGGCAACGCGAACGGCGTGTCCAGTTCCATCGGCACATCCTTCAGCGAGTGCACCGCGCAGTCGGCCTCACCGCGCAGCATGGCCAGCTCCAGCTCCTTCAGGAACAGGCCCTTGCCACCGATGGCGGCCAGCGAACGGTCGAGCACTTCGTCGCCGCGGGTGCTCATCGGCACCAGTTCCACATGCAAGCCGGGATGGGCCTGGCGCAGGCGGTCGGCGACGTGTTCGCTCTGCCAGAGGGCGAGCGGGCTCTTGCGGGTGGCGATGCGGACGGTTTCCATCCGGTCATTATCGCGCCTTCGGCGCGGATACGGCCAACGGCGGAGCCCCTCGTGGCTGGTGGAGGGGTCATGAAAGCAACAGCCGCGCGTGGCCGGGCGGAGTGGGCCACGCAGGGGACGCTGCAAGTACATCCATGTAAGCTC
Source organism: Stenotrophomonas sp. YJH_SMC_80 (assembly GCF_059372495.1). Taxonomy (NCBI): domain Bacteria; kingdom Pseudomonadati; phylum Pseudomonadota; class Gammaproteobacteria; order Lysobacterales; family Lysobacteraceae; genus Stenotrophomonas; species Stenotrophomonas sp. YJH_SMC_80. The sequence goes on along the minus strand of NZ_JCAFVP010000015.1, from coordinate 36,745 downwards.
GGTCGCCGCATCCATGCGGCTCACGCCCCTGCGCAGCCCACCCCGCCCGGCCTCTGACAGTTTCCGTGCGCGCCAGCCACGGAAGATCAAAAAAAGGAAAAAGCAGAAGCAAAGGCAACAGCCGATTGCTTCCCCCACCCGATAAAAACAATGCCTTTGCCGTCCGTCACCGGGAAATTCGCGAGGGTGAGGCGGGAAGGGCGGGCGGGACCGTTGGCGCCATGGATGGCGCCATCGAGCCCCCATGGATGGGTTTACGGCGTGTCCCGCCCGCCCTTCCCGCCTCACCCAACACGCAACAACACAGAGCCGACAATCTGCTGTTGCTGTTGCTGTTGCTTCAGACGTTGCTCGTAAGCAGTCGCGGCCGCAGGCCGCGCGGACCACTCACAGATGCCGCAATTCCTGCTTCAGCGTCGCCACGCAGCGGCGGCTGACTTCCAGCGGCTGCTTGCCATGCCGCAGCACCGCCTGCACTTGACCACCCGATCCTCGACGCAGCTCCACCAGCTCGTGGCGCGCCACCAGGCAGTTGCGATGGATGCGGATGAAGCGGCTGGCGAACTCTTCCTCCAGCGACTTCAGCGACTCCTCGATCAGGTCCTCGCCGCGCGCATGGTGCACCACCACGTACTTCTCTTCCGCCTGCAGGTAGTGGATGTCGTCCAGCGGGATCAGCCGCAGGCTGCCACGCAGGCGTGCGCACAGCATGCTGCGGGCCTGCTGCCCGCCGCTGTCCTGCGGCTGGCCGTCGCGGCCGGCCAGGAACGTCCGTGCACGTGCGATCGCTGCGGCAAGGCGCTCGGCGCGGACCGGCTTCATCAGGTAATCGATGGCCGCCGCCTCGAACGCCGACAGCGCATGCGCGTCATAAGCCGTGCAGAACACCACCGCCGGGCGCGGCTCGAAGCTGGCCAGGTGGCGGGCGGCTTCCAGGCCGTCCAGCCCGGGCATGGCGATATCCAGCAGGACCAGGTCCGGCTGCAGCTCCGCGCACGCATGCAGGGCCTGCTCGCCGTTGCCGGCCTCGGCCACCACGTCCACCCCGTCCTGCGCCGCCAGCAGGCTGCGCAGGCGTTCCCGCGCCAGCGGTTCGTCATCGGCGATGACTACCCTCACGGTCGTCCCCTCACTGGATCGGCACTGTCACCTGGCAGGCATAGTAGCCCTCGCTCCAGCCAGCCGTCATCCGCGCGGCGGCGCCGAAGCGCCAGGCCAGCCGATGAGCGATGCTGTGCTGGGCATGGCCGGCACCACGCGCCAGCGCCAACCCCGGCGCCTGCGGATCGGGCGCGGGATTGCGCACGCGGATCTGCAGCTCGTTGCCCTCGCGCACCAGCTGCAATTCGATGGTGCCGCCCTCGGGCAGCCGCGAAATGCCATGCAGCACTGCGTTTTCCACCAGCGGCTGCAGTACCAGCCTCGGCAGTGGCAGGTCCCACGGCAGCGGCTCATCGCGCTGCCAGCGCACCTGCAGACGCTCGCCGAGGCGCAGCGACTCTATCGACAGATAGCGCTCGGCCAGCTCGCATTCGTCACGCAGGGTGGAGTCGCCCTCGCCCGCGCCCAGGGCAGCACGGAACAGATCGGACAGATCCAGCACCGCGCGTTCGGCCACCGCCGGATCGCGATGCAGCAGGCTGGCAATCAGGTTCATGCTGTTGAACAGGAAGTGCGGCCGGATCCGCGCCTGCAGCGCGTCGGCCTGGGCACGCGCGTTGGCCTGCACCTGCGCGGCCCAGCGATCGCTCACATAGAAGTAGCGCAGGGCAAGTGCGGCGATCAGTGCCGTGGTTGCCGCACTGCCCAGGGTGAAGCGCCAGAAGCTGATGCCGCGGGCGAAGTTGTCGCCCAGCACCGCGTACAGTGCATGCACGATGCCGGCACAGACCACGGCGATCAGGGTCGCCAGCACGATCGCCGCGACAGCGCCCAGCACCTGCGGCAGCCTCGACAGTGCCTGCCGCAGGAGGCACAGGCTGGCGGTCACCGCCAGCGCCAGCCACAGCGCGAAGCCGCTGGCCGACAGCAGCTCGCCGAAGGTCCAGTGGCGGCTGCCATCGGGCGCCAGCGCCAGCACCACCACTACCAGCTGGGCCAGGCCAAGCATCGCCGCCAGCCGCGGCAGGCGGCACAGTTCCGGCATCCACGGCGATGTGCTGGCCGGGGGCATGGCTCAGGCAGCGCCCAACCGTTCCTGCAGCCAGTCACCCAGCGCCTGGATCTCTTCGGCGCAGACCTGGTGGGCCATCGGGTAGCTGTGCCACTCCACCTCCAGGCCCAGCGCCTGCAGGGCCTGCGCGCTGTGTACGGCCACCGCCTGCGGAATCACCGGGTCGCTGCTGCCATGGGCCATGAACACCGGCACCTGCACCGCACCGTCAACGCGCCTGGCGCTCTCGGCTTCCGGCAGGTAAGTGGACAGTGCGATCAGGCCAGCCAGCGGCGCGGTGCGCGACAGTGCAGCGGTGAGGATGATCGCCCCGCCCTGCGAGAAGCCGGCCAGGAAGATCTTCTCCGGCGCGACGCCGCGCTCGATCTCACGTGCGATCAGCGCATCCAGCTGCAGCACCGATTCCTGCACGCCGGCCATGTCGGCACGCGAGCGGAAGTCCATCCCGACGATGTCGTACCAGCCGCGCATCGGCACGCCGTTGTTGATCGTGATCGGCCGCACCGGTGCGTGCGGGAACACGAAGCGCAGCGCCGGCCAGTGCGGACGCACCAGTTCCGGCACGATCGGCGCGAAGTCGTGGCCGTCGGCGCCAAGCCCGTGCAGCCAGATCACCGACCACTGTGGCGAGGCGCCGGTTTCCTGTTCCACCGTTTGCAGCATGATGCGGCTCCTTCAAGTTCGAGCCGCATTATGCCGCTGGTGCAGGGCCATCAGTACAGCGGCGGTTGCTCGGCGGCTTCCCGGCGCAGCTGCGCGGCGCGCACCAGCACCGGTGGCGGAATGTTCTCTTCGGGGATGTCGAGCAGGCCGAGGCGATGCAGGAAGGCACCCGGGCCGCGCGAGGAGGTCAGCGCCACCACCGGAACGGCCAGCACCATGCCGATCACCACCGGCGCCATCCAGGCTGCCAGCGACGGCGACACCGCCCACGCCAGCACACCCATGAACGCACCAAACACGCCCAACCCGCCGTAGCCACGGATCAAGGCCATCCACGAGATGCCACCATCGTCACGCTGCTGTGCGTCCCAGCCGGAATCGCGGCCGGACAGCACTTCGGCCACGCCGCGCGACTGCACGTACATCACTACCGGTGCCATCAGTGCGGCCAGCACGGTCTCCACCAGCATCGACACGAACGCACGGATCGCACCGCCGCAACCGCGGCGGTCGACAGGGTCCAGCAGCATCGCCAGATAGCCCAGCACCTTGGGCAGCAGCAGCACCGCCATGGTGGCGGCGAACAGGCGCACCACCTGCTCCTCGTCCTGGGCCCGCCAGTACACGCTGGGTGACAGGTGCAGCAGGGCATTGAAATCGATGCCTTCCTGGAACAGCGGGATCGCAATGCCGATCAGCATCAGCATCGCCCACATCGGCGCGGTGAAGTAATGGCCGATGCCGATCAGCATGTGGGTGCGGCTGATCCAGTGCAGGCCACGGCTGCCGACCACCTTGCCGTGCTGCAGGTTGCCCTGGCACCAGCGACGGTCGCGCACCAGCAGGTCGGTCAGGGTCGGCGGCCCTTCTTCGTAGCTGCCCCCCAGGTACGGCACCATGTGCGCGGCCCAGCCGCCACGGCGCATCAGCGCCGCTTCGACGAAATCGTGGCTGAGCACGTGACCGCCGAACGGCTTGCGCCCCGGCAGCGCTGGCAAGCCGGCGTGGTCGGCGAAGGCACGGGTGCGGATGATGGCGTTGTGGCCCCAGTAGTTGCTCTCGGCGCCATGCCACCAGGCCACGCCACGGGCAATCACCGGGCCGTACACGCGACCGCCGAACTGCTGCATGCGTGCGAACAGGGTGCGGCCACCGATCACCGAGGGCAGGGTCTGGATCAGGCCGACATCGGCGTTGTGTTCCATGCCGGCCACCAGGCGCACGATGCTGTCGCCGGTCATCAGGCTGTCGGCGTCCAGGATCAGCATCTGCGGGTAAGCGCCACCGAAGCGGCGCACCCAGTCGGCGATGTTGCCGGCCTTGCGCCCGCTGTTGTCGCCACGGCGGCGGTAGAACAGCCGCGTCTGGCCGTCCGGCACGCGCTCGCGCAGTTCGGCGAATACCTGCTCCTCGGCGCGTGCGATGTCCTCGCGCCGGGTATCGCTGAGCACGAAGAAGTCGAAGCGTTCGAGCTGGCCGGTGGCGGCCACCGACTCGTAGATCGCCTGCAGGCCCGCCAGCAGTCGGCGCGGATCCTCGTTGTAGGTCGGCATCAGCAGCGCGGTGCGGCTGTGCACGGTCGGCAGCGGCTTGTCCGGGTCGATGCCAAGGCGATAGCCACGGTCGAACACGGCGGTCAGGAAGCCGGCCACGGCGCTGGCGAAGGACAGCGCGATCCAGGCGAACAGGCCGACGAACAGCACCAGCAGGCAGGCTTCCAGCACGCTGATGCCATTGGCCGACAGCACCCGCCACATCATGCGGGTGGCGATGGCGGTCATGGCCAGGGTGCCGCCGAAGATGTAGAACCGGCGCAGGCCGATCAGGCGTGGCGAGGTACGGTGCCGACGGACCTTCAGCTTGCCTTCGCGCAGGGTCTGTTCGGGCATCGGCAGCGGAGATTCGGCCGGCAGCAGCGCCCAGCCGGCGTCGAGCCGGGGCGCATCCGCTTCCGCGTGGATGGTGTGACCCCCCATCACCGCTTACTCCCCACGATCGGCATGGCCGGCCGTCCCGGCCGGGCTGCATGCGCGAAGGTTCCCGGCGCGCCTTCCCGGCGCCCGCACTTGTCCTGGCTGTACCGGCCCTTGGCCGCACAGTCGCTGTCTGTCACTACCGGAACCCACACGATCTCCAACGGGGCGGAATCGAAAATGCGGCCCAGTCTAGGGCGCCGGATGTAAGCCGAGTGCGAAGGTCTACGCCGGGATTTATCCCCATTCAGCAAACAGCAGGCGATGGTGGACCGCGCAGCGGAATGTCGCTTCGTGGCACCGGGTACTGGATCGTAACAAACGCGAACGGTTATCATTTCATTAACCAGGCAGGTCGCCGTCTTCCGTACGGCCGAGACCCACCCAGCTGCGCCGGCCCGAACCGTGCGCCCTACGACCCATGGAAGGGGGGCCTGCCTGCTTGTCTGCGTGTGCCCGTTGCTTCCATCCGGTCCCCCCTCATTCGATGGAAGCCGTCATGTCCCAGCCGTTCCGCTCCCGTTCCGCGCGCCTGCCGCGCACCCGCCTGGCCAGTGCCCTGGCCACTGCCTGCCTGCTGGCCCTGCCCGGCCTGGCCGCTGCAGAGGCCAGCGCCGATGCCTCCACCAAGGACCTGGATACCGTGGTGGTCACCGCCTCGGGCAACCAGCAATGGATCAAGGATGCGCCGGCCAGCATCAGCGTGATCAGCCGCGAGGACATCGCGCGCCAGCCGGTGCACGACCTGGCCACCCTGCTCAGCCGCGTGCCCGGCGTGACCGGTGGCCTCAGTGCGGTTGGCGAGCAGTCCAAGATCAAGCTGCGCGGCATGCCGTCGAACTACACGCTGGTGCTGGTGGACGGCAAGCGCATGGGCAGCTCGGCCTCGACCAACTACCGGCCGGACCTGGGCCGCCAGGACCTGAACTGGATCTCGCCTGACCAGATCGAGCGCATCGAAGTGGTGCGCGGACCAATGTCGTCGCTGTATGGCTCCGACGCCATGGGCGGCGTGATCAACATCATCACCCGGCGCATCGGTGATGACTGGAGCGGCAGCGCCACCCACAGCTATACCCGCCCGGGCGATGGCAAGCGCGGCGACACCCAGCAGATCGGTGCGACGTTCTCCGGGCCGCTCGGCGAGCGCTTCGGCCTGCGCATCGGTGCCAACAGCATGCGCCGCGATTCGGATCGCTCCAATGGCGGTGTCTACGGCAACGCGTATGCAGGCGAGAAGGACCGCAATGTCGATGCGCTGCTGCAGTGGAAACTGAGCGACGCGCAGGAACTGTCGCTCGAAGCCGGCCATGGCGTGCAGCAGGCCTTCATCGACGCTTCGCTGGAAAAGCAGGATGAAGGCGCCTGGGGTGCCAGCGAACTCAAGCGCAGCTCGCTGGCGCTCAACCACGATGGCAAGTGGAGCTTCGGCAATTCGAAGATCAGTGCGTACTGGACCGAGTACAGGAACGACATCGGTGCTACCGGCCGTTCCGAAGCCACCGATACGATCATCGAGGGCAGCCTGACCACGCCGTTCACCCTCGGCGTTGAACACCAGTTCGCCGTGGGCGGCCAGTGGAAGCGCCAGGAGCTGACCAACACCGACACCATCGGCCGCGCGCCGATCGACTATGCCGGCAATGCCGTCAGCGGCTCCGATCTGGAAGTGGATACCTGGGCCCTGTTCGTCGAAGACGAACTGAAGCTGCACCGCACCCTGGCACTGACCTTGGGCGCGCGCCTGGATCACCATGAGAAATTCGGTGGCCACGTCAGCCCGCGCGCCTACCTGGTCTGGCATCCGGCCGAGCAATGGACCATCCGCGGTGGCGTTTCCAAGGGCTTCCGCGCCCCCAGCCTGACCGAGAACTCCGCCAGCGCCGCCACCCAGTCCGGTGGCCGTGGCTGCACCTCGCTGATTCCGCTGGGCTATACCCGCGGCGGCTGCTACATGGCCGGCAATCCGGACCTGGACCCGGAAACCAGCACCAACCGCGAAATCGGCATCAGCTTCGACAACGACCTGGTCGATGCCGGCCTGACCTACTTCCACACCGACTTCAGGAACAAGATCGAGTACGCACCGCTGGGCAGGTTCAACGGCATCTGGTGGACGCGGATGAGCAACGTGCAGCGCGCACGCACCAGCGGCATGGAAGGCAGCTTCAATGTCCGCTTCGGCGAGCACTGGCGCTGGCGCACCTCGGCGACATGGATGAAGGAAGCCAGGAACCTGACCACCGGCCGCAACCTGATCGATACCCCCGAATTCTCGGGCTATTCGTCGCTGGACTGGACGCCCGACGCGGTGTTTTCCAGCAGCCTGTCGGCGCAGTACACCGGCAGGCAGGCCGGCACGGCGACGACCTTCCTCAAGGCCTACACGCTGTATGACCTGACCGCGGCCTGGAACGTCAATGAGGTACTGACCCTGCGTGGCGGCGTCAGCAACCTGGCCGACAAGAAGCTGTATGCGGAAGGCTCCACCGATTACTTCGTGGCCGGGCGCAGCTACTTCCTCAGCATGACCGCGCGGTTCTGACCAAGAGCGTCCGCCGCGATCGCGCTGGCGACGGGCCGGCGCGATCGGCGGTGTTGCGGATTACTCGCTTTCCAATGCGGCGGCGGGCGCCGCGCTCTGCGTAGCCGCCGTGCGTGCACGGTCCATCGCCACCGCCAGTTGCTGGCGTGCGAGCAGCTGTTGTGCCTGCACCACTTCAGGTGTCGGCAGGAGCACCGGTCCCGGTGCGTTTTCCGGTGTAGCAGGTGTGGTCATGCAACCTCCATGGACATCCCGCCGCCGCACGGATTCAGCTGGTGCGGCAGCGGAACTGCGCACCCTATCCTAAAAACAAGGCGGGCGGGTGACGGTGCGCGCCCCTGCCGCAGCAGCCGGAACAAGGCAGGCGTCACATTTTTGACGGTGACGCTTGGATCCTGAATAGGACTTGCCCTATCATGAAAACGTTTTCTCACAGGGATGTCTCCCCCCAATGAATACCACTGACCTGTCCCAGTTCAGCCCGAAGTGGCAGTTCCGCTTCAACTTCTTCCGCCAGCACGGCGCCCCCAAGAACCCCGGCTTCAAGCAGGCCTGGAAGGCGCTGTCCTTTGGTGACCGCCTGAAGATCAACCTGAACTTCTTCGCGTTGTTCTTCGGTGCCATCTACCTGCTGATTCTTGGCATGTGGCGCAAGGCACTGGTGGTGATCGGCATCAACATCGTGCTGGCCATCGTCTCCATGTTCCTTCCGGACGTCGTCGGGCGCATGCTGTTCATCGCCATGAACCTGCTGGTCGCCTCCAGCACCAACTACAGCTACTACCTGGAGAAGGTGGAAGGCCGTACCAGCTGGAACCCGTTTGAAGGAATGTTCTGAGCCATCAGACCTGCGCAGGATGCGCGGCAAGGATGCAACCGACGCCCGGCCCCCTCCGGGCGTCTTCGTTTCCGGGATCAGGCCGCGCGGCGGGCCATGGCCTCCGGTTCGGCCTGCAGGCGGAAGCGCGAGACCGCCACGGCCAGCTGCTCGGCCTGCTCCTCCATCGCCCGCGCCGCGGCGCTGGCTTCCTCCACCAGTGCGGCGTTCTGCTGGGTGGTCTCATCCATCTGCACCACGGTCTGGTTGACCTGCTCGATGCCGGCGGACTGTTCGCGCGACGCAGCCGAGATCTCGGCCATGATCTCGTTGACGCGCCCCACCTGGCCGACGATGGCCTGCATGGTACGGCCCGCACCGTGCACCAGCTGCGCACCGGCACCGACCTGCGCCACGGATGCGTCGATCAGTTCCTTGATCTCCTTCGCTGCGCCCGCCGAGCGTTGCGCCAGCGCGCGCACTTCGCTGGCGACCACCGCGAAGCCGCGGCCCTGCTCACCGGCCCGCGCCGCTTCCACCGCCGCATTCAACGCCAGGATGTTGGTCTGGAACGCGATGCCGTCGATCACCGAAATGATCTCGGCGATGCGCTGCGAGGAGGCCTCGATCTGCTCCATGGTCTGCACCACCTGGTTGACCACTTCCCCGCCCTCGCTGGCAACGTCAGCGGCGGATCCTGCCAGGGTATTGGCCTGCAGCGCGTGGTCGGCGTTCTGGCGCACGGTGGAGGTCAGCTCCTCCATCGAGGCGGCGGTTTCTTCCAGGTTGGCGGCCTGCTGCTCGGTACGACGCGAGAGATCGCTGTTGCCCGCAGCGATCTCACCCGCCGCCAGGCGGATGCTGGCGGCCGACTGCTGGATCTGGCCGACGATCTGGGTCAACTGCTGCACGGTGCTGTTGGCATCGTCGCGCATCACCGCGAACACGCCATGGAAATCACCGCGCATGCGTGCGCTGAGGTCGCCGGCGGCAATCGCGCGAAGCAGCGTCGAAAGCTCAGCCAGGTTGTGATCGCTCACCTGCATCATGATGTTGAGGGTCTCCACCATGCGGCGGAAATCGTGGTCGAAGCGCTGGGCATCACCGCGTACAGCGAAGTCGCCGGCTGCCGCGGCGGCAGCCAGCTGCTGGATCTGCTCGTTGATCGCGGCCAGGTTGCTCTTGGTGGTGGCCATCGCTGCGGTGAACACCGCCTTCTCGCCCGGCAGCGCTTCCATGTCCACGCTGAGGTCACCCACCGCGTAACGCTGCATCACCTCGACCAGGCGCTGGGTGACCGCATTGCTGGAAGCCACCAGCTGGTTGCTGTCGGCCACCATGCGGCCGTACTCGCCGGGGAAGGCAGTGGCGTCCATGCGGTAGCTCAGCTCGCCAGCATCGTGGCGGCGCGCCATTTCCGCCTGCGCCGCCATCACCGCCTGCAGCTGCCCGCGCATGCCCTGCATCGCGTCCAGCAGGCGGCCCACTTCATCGTTGCTGCGCGCAGGCAAGGTGCTGTCGAGCTTGCCGGCGGCGACGTCACCCGCCACCCGCACCGCTTCGGCCAACGGGCGGATCGCCAGGCGGCGCAGCAGCACATAGACGCCGGCACTCAGCGTCAGCGCGGCCACCACGCCCACCAGCAGCGTCAACCACAGCAGCTGGCGCGCCTCGGCCACGATCACCGCGTGCGGCATCACCACGCCCAGCGCGAAGCGCTGCGGGGCATTGCCCACGCGTAGCGGCACGTAGACGCGCACGTTGCCGGCTGCATCGGGCGTGAAGGCTTCGAACCGGCGGTCGGCGGCGATGTCGGCCAGCATGCTGCGGGTCAATGCGTCGGTGCGCGGCTTGCCGATCTCGGCGGCATTCGCCGAGGCCAGCACCACGCCGTTGGGCGAAAGCAGCTCGACGCGGCCTGCGCCCATCGGCGTCAGCGTCGCCAGGTGCTTCTGCAGCGCCGCCAGCGAGAAGTCGACGGTGAACACGCCGAGGAAGGTACCGTTTTCGACGATCGGCGAGCTCAACGTGCTCATCAGCACCTGCTGGCCGGCGATGTCGTAGGCATAGGGCTCGCTGACCTTGGGCAGCTTGTCGCGGCTGGGTACCACGTACCAGTCGGCCGAGCCGTCGGCGGCTTCGGTGTAGTCGGTCATGGTCGACTGCTGCGGCTTGCCGTCATGCCAGGCCCAGTAGCTCATGTAGCGGCCGCTGGCATCGTGCATCGCGGTATTGGCGAACTCGGCATCCTTGCCATCGAAGGCATCGGCCTCCCACATGGTGCTCTTGCCCAGCCACTCCGGGTGGGTGCGCAGCTGCTCGCCCAGCACGGCAGCCAGGCTGGCGCGATCGGGCACGTCACCCCGCGCACGCTGGGCGAGCACGGCTTCGACCATGGCATCGTTGCTGGCGAACGCCGTGCCCAGGTCGGCGGCGACCTGGCGCGCTTCGGCGTTGGCCTCGCTGGTCATGGTCTGGCGCGAGGCATCGATCAGGCTGGCACTGGCCTGGCGATAGATCAGGAACGCCGTCAGGCCGAAGCACAGCAGCGCGATGACGGCGGTGCCCAGCATCAGCTTGTGGGCGATGCTGCCCGGGCGGCGGGCAGCGGCGGAACGGGAAGAAGGCATGGAGGGGTCCGCAAGGCAGTTCAGGACGACCGGCACCGGGAGGGCACCGCGCAGGCGCGCGATCCGTCGCGCAGGCCACCGGCCGCCGGGACCCGCCCGGCGCAGGAAGCGCACCGGGTTAGCGGCCGCCTGCCAACGAGGTTGAGGCGACCGGCCTACACATTCCTGAATCCACTCAGGGACGGGGGAGGGATCCGTCCCCGCGTCCCCTATTCGGCCACCCGATCCTTGATCCACTCCGCGCGTGGCAACACCTCGATGCTGCCTGCGGCGTACTGCTGCAGCACGGCGTCCGGCCCGAAACGCGGCTGCCACCCCAGCTCCCTGCGGATGCGGGCGCTGTCGTAGACACGGTCGACGCTCAGCGGCAACGGCCAGCCGCGGCGCTCGAACTCTGCCAACAGCTGCGGTACGCGCCGGGCCAGTACATTGCGCGGCTGGGTGGCCAGTTCCAGGCAATCCTCGCGACGGAACGGGGTTGAGGCGCAGGCGATGTAGCGGGCGAAGGCCGGCCCCTCATCCAGCAGCAGCGCGGCATGGGCACTGGCCACGTCACGGGCGTCGATCCCACGATGCAACCGGAACATCGCCATCCGTTCCGGCGGTTCCGGGAAGCAGCGCCCCATCCGCAGCACGCGCACCCCGAAGTCCGGTGCGGCGGCAGCTTCAGCCAGGGCCTCGGCCTGCAGCTTGCTGCGGTGGTAGATCGTTCGCGGCAGCGGCTCGGTATCCTCATCGATCCAGCGGCATCCCCCTGCCACCACCGCGTGGCCGTACAGCGCGGTGGTACTGGTCAACACGAACCGCCGTGCGCCTGCCTCGCGCGCCGCCTGCAGCAGGTGCGCGGTCGCGTCCACGTTGATCTGCTGGAACACCGCGTCCGGTACCAGGCCGACGTGTGGCGCATGCAGGGCCGCGGTATGGATGACCGCGTCGACGCCCTGCACCGCGCGCACGACGGCTTGATGATCGGTGACATCGGCAATGATGCGCGTGGTGGCAAACGGACTGCGGTCCAGACCCACCACTTCATGGGCAGCCGCCAGCGCGCCGAAGATCGCGCGCCCGATCCGCCCGGAACTGCCGGTCAACAGAATCTTCATTGAGTCCATTCACTCGAAGCGCCCGGGAACTACCGGGATGCTTCGATTCTAGGCATGCAGCGGAACATCTGCGATAGGACGACCACGCAACTGTGCGTTCATCTTGACGACTTCGGCGGAGCCAGCAGTTGACGCGCGATGGAGAGTGGATCGTCGCCGCCTGCCGCGTGGGGCGCGACACCGGTCCGTTCGCAGTTTCCACCGGTGCGCAGTCTGATCGGTTGCCGGTCCGGAACGTTTATCTGATAGCCATCGGGCAGCAGCACAGGATCATCGAACATATGTGCGGCACCGCCACTGCGGCCGCCGGCCTTGCCGCGCATCCGAGGGCCGGCAGTGAATACGCGACGAATGCGGCCGCCGGGCCGGCTGCGTGATCATCCCCGTGCGCAGGGCGCGTGAAAACCGGGGCGAAGATGGCGACCTGGACTTAGCGTGCGATGGCCAAGCATGGACGCCGTCGCCCACGAAGGCGGCGTCCACACTGCAGGAGATTTCACATGACTGAGCAGAACCCGCGCAGCTCCAACCGGGGCTTCGCCTCGATGGACCAGGACAAACAGCGCGCGATCGCCGCCAAGGGCGGGCGCGCGGCACATGCCTCCGGCAATGCGCACGAATTCAGTCCGGCCGAAGCACGTGTCGCAGGCCGCAAGGGCGGCGAAGCGATCAGCCGCGACCGCCAGCACATGGCCACGATCGGACGCGAAGGTGGACACGCACGCCACGCCAACGCGCGCCAGCAGCAACAACAGCCTCAGGCGATCGAACGCACGGCAGAGGACCCGCAACGCCAGCAGGGCTGATTGCTGCGCGTCAAGCCGATGCACGCTGCCGATGCAGCCCAAGCGCCGCAAGCAGGGCCAGCGCACCCGCCACCGCCATCGCCCAACCGAACCCGCTGGCCATCGCACTGCGGTACCAGGTCAGCACCTGCGGCGTGGCGTGCATCGAGCCCGGGTGCAGGATCAGTTCACGCGCCTGCGCAACAAGCCGCTGCTGCCCTGCGGCCTGTGCGCAGGCGGCGAACTGCTGTACGGCACGCTGGCCCATCAGGCTGCCCATCAGCGCGATGCCCAGGCTCCTGCCTGCCTGGCGCAGCGCGTTCATCGTGGCTGACGCGATACCTGCGCGTTCGGCCGGTGCGTTGGCCATGATCGCCATGCCGGTCGCCGGCACCGCCAGCCCCATTCCAATGCCAAGCAGCATCAGCACGGCAGTGGCATGAGCGCGCGAAGTAGCCGGTTCGAACGTGGCCATTGCGCACAGCGCCACACCGGCCAGGACGTAGCCCAGCACCAGCGCGGCATGCAGCCCGAGGCGGGCAACCAGGCGCCCGAACAACAGCGAGACACCACCCATCAACAGGAACTGGGGAGCCAGCTGCGAGCCTGCCAGCGCGGCGCTGTGCCCCTGTGCCTGCTGGAAGAACAGCGACAGGAAGAACAGGCTCGCATAGGCGGTGAAGCCCAGCACGAACGAGGCCAGGTTGAGCATGCGGAAGCGACCGTCGGCAAACAGGTCCAGCGGCAGCAGTGGCCGTGCCACCCGCCGCTCGACGATGCCGAACAGGATCAGCCCCGCAGTTGCGGCGCCCAGCGCCAGAAGCGTCACCGGGGCCAGCAGGCCCTGCTCGCCGATCGCGATCAGGCCATAGCACAGTGCGCCCAGCGCGCCGATACTGAGCAGCTGCCCGGCCGGATCCAGCGCGGCGTGCTGCGGGTGCCGTCGCTCGGCGATGCCCCAGGCGCCAAGCACAAACGCCAGCAGCCCCAAAGGCAGGTTGATCAGGAAGATGCTGGGCCAGCCGGCCCGCTGCACCAGCGCACCGCCGAGCAACGGGCCGAGCACCAGGGCCAGCGCGCTGAAAGCGGACCAGCCACCGATCACGCGTGCACGCTGGCCCGGATCGGGAAATGCGTGACTCAGGATCGGCATCGCACTGGGAATCAACAGCGCACCTGCCACGCCCTGCACCGCGCGCCCGGCGACCAGGGTCGAAAGGTCCTTGGCGCAGGCGCACAGCAGCGAGCCCATGGTGAAGGTGGCGACGCTCAGCAACCACATTCGCCGATGACCATAGCGATCCCCCAACGGACCGGCCGACAGCATCAGCGCCGACAGTGCGATCGCATAGGCGTTGATCACCCATTGCAGGCCCGCCATGTCGGTCTGCAGCGCCTGCTGCAGGGTTGGCAGGGCCACGTTGACGATGCTGATGTCCAGCGAAGCGAGGAATGTACCGAGGTAGGCCGCCAGCACCAGGGCGGGCCGTTGGAGGCGTCTCATGCGTGGATCCGGGGGGAGGATGTGCGCGCATGCTATCGACTGACTGACCGTCGGTCAATGACCAGCGGTCAGTCAATGCGAAGGGGCAGCTAGAATGGCGTCCGTCACACCCGGATACCGCCCACCATGCAGACCCCAGCTGTCGCCAGGCCTCGCACCAAGCCCGCCGAAACCCGCCAGGAGGAACTGATGGACGCCGCGCAGGCGTTGTTCCTTTCGCAGGGTGTGGACGCCACCACCATCAGCGACATCGTCGCCGCGGCCGACGTGGCCAAGGGCACTTTCTATACCTATTTCGCCTCCCGCACCGAGATCCTGCAGGCGCTGGCGCAGCGCTACACGCGGCAGTTCATGGACGAAGTCGAGCAGGCAGTGCAGCAACACCCTGCCGGTGATGGCGCAGCGCGCCTGCGCGCCTGGATCCGCGCCAACATCGAGATCTACGCGCGCACCCACGCGTTGCATGACGTGGTGTACGCCAACCATCACCACCACCAGCGGGGCAATGCCGAGCGCAATGCGATCCAGCAGCAGCTGCTGGGCATCCTCGAAGCGGGCAACGCAGCCGGACTGTGGCAGCTGCCTGCTCCACAGGTCACCGCCTCGTTGATCTATGCCGGCGTGCACGGGGCCACCGACGACCTGATCGCCACACCCGCACAGGATGCCGATGCCTTCATCGCCGCTGTGGAAGCGGATTGCCTGCGCATGGTCGGCGTTCCGGCAGCGCCGACGCGCAGCGGCAGACGCCGCTGAAGGAACGCTTCCCGCTCAGGTGTGGGCGAGAATGTTCAACAGCCGCCCGAACGGGTCGCGGACGAAGAAACGACGCACTCCCCAAGGCTCGTCGGCCGGGCCATACTCCAGCGGGATGCCGGCCGCGTGCATGCGCTCCAGCACCTGCTGCAGGTCGTCCACTTCGATCGACAGATCGGGCACCGCGGTGCCGGAACCCCCTTCGCTGGCAAAGCTCACCTGCGCCAGCGCACTGCCCTGCCCGCCATGGGTGACGATCCAGCCATGATCCATCACCACCGGCATGCCCAGCAGCCCGCCATAGAACGCTGCGGCACGCGCCGGGTCGGGCGTGGCGATGTTGGCGACAATGCGTTTGACGGCCATGTGCAGCGGCTCCGGTGCGATTTCACATCCTCGCCGCTGCATGCATGGCCCGCAAGCGGGCTCAGGCCAGATGCCCGCATCGCCACCTGAGGCGATCGCTGGAACAGAAGAGCCCCGTCGATGACGGGGCTCCGCGTACGGCTCAAACGGCGCGACTCACACGCCCATGCACAGATCGACCACGCAGGTGTTGTACGCCTGCTGGCATTCACCGGCATCGGTGCCACTGGCCAGGCACATCTGATAAGCCCGCCAGCACGGCTGGTCGCAGGGCTCGACCGGCCCTGCCACTGCCACCGAACCGGTACACGCCAACGCGAATACCGCCACTGCGATCACCTTCCTGACAACACGCATCGCCATCACTCCTTGATAAGCCTGGTGAGCCCAGGCCGGCCCACGTTAGCGAGGACACGGGGAGACGAAGTGAAGCCCACTGTCACGCACACTTAACCTGTTCACAATTTTCCTTTCACATGCATGGGGGATGTCGCCACGGATTGGCGTTAACGGCCTTGTTGCCCGTCCACCAAGGAAGTTGCCCGATGAATCACCCGCTGCACGGCCGTTCGTCCCACTCCCGCTCCCCGCTGCACAGCCGCCTCGCGCTGGCCGTGTCCAGCTCTCTGTTGCTTGCCGCTGCCGCGCCCGCCATGGCCGGCGAGGCGCTCGACGCATGGCAGCAACAGCGCCAGCTGCAGGCGGCGTGGGCACAGCCCGCCGTCAGCGCGCCTGCAGCATCGACGGCCGCCACGCCCGCGGCAACCGGCACCGCCCTGCTCGGCAATCCGGGCGATGCCGCCAGCTGGCGCAGCGATGAATTCAACGCCGACTGGGGCCTGGGTGCGATGGGGGCCGACCACGCGTATGCCCGCGGCCTGACCGGCAAGGGCGTGCGCCTGGCGCTGTTCGACACCGGCTCGGCACTGGCTCACCCCGAATTCGCCGGCCGCAACACCTCCAGCATCACCATCGGCCCGAACTGTGCGTCACCGGGAACCGTCGGCGGTACCGGCGCGTGCAGCCAGACACAGGGTGATCAACCGGGTATCAACTACTACACGCTCGGCGCGGGCGTGCCTGCTTCCCTGCAGGCCAACATCATTGCCGCAGGCCGTGAATGGGGTTTCCGCTATGCCGATCACGGCACGCATGTCCTCGGAACCATTGGCGCCAACCGCAATGGCACGGGGATGCACGGCGTCGCCTTCGGTGCCGATCTGACGACCGCCCGTGTATTTGGTGACACTTACTACGAATGGAGGCGCCAGGCGAGCGGAGGCTACCTGCCTGAAGCCGTGGAACGGACGGATCCCGATGGTGCCGCAAGGCTGGACATGTACGCGCAGCTGCAGGCACAAGGCGTGCGTGCCATCAATCACAGCTGGGGCATCTCCACCCGGAACATGACCGTGGCCGCACTGGATGCCCAGTACGCACGCATCGGTGCCGGCTACGACGTATACGGAAGCATCTACAAGGACAGTGCGAACGCCCCCGCTTCGCAGTTGATCCAGGTCTGGTCGGCCGGCAATGGCAGCGGCGCCGTCGCCGGTATCACCGCGGCCCTGCCGCGCTGGAAGCCGGAGATCGAGCCCTACTGGCTGGCCGTCGCCAACGTTCGCCAGCCCAATACAGCCAATGGTGAAACCGACTACGTGATCAACGCAGGCTCGAGCATCTGTGGCGCTGCCGCCAACTGGTGCATTTCCGCACCCGGCACGGCAATCCTCAGCACCATCGTTTCCGGTGACATCCAGGGACGGCTGGAGAAGACCGCTGACTACGTCCGTCTTCTCATCGACAGCCAGAATCCCACGTACGACTACGGCCTGAAGACCGGCACGTCCATGGCCGCCCCCCATATCACCGGCGCACTCGGCCTGTTGATGGAGCGCTTCCCCTACCTGGACAACGCCCAGGTGCGCGACGTCCTGCTGACCACCGCGCGCGATCTCGGTGCGGCAGGCGTCGACCCGATCTACGGCTGGGGCATGGTTGACCTGCGCAGGGCCATCGAGGGCTATGGCTCGCTGCGCGTGGATACCAACGTGGTGATGAACCAGAGGGCCGGCGGCCTGAAGGTGTGGGAAGGCGATGCCTGGGACGACTGGACCAATGACATCGGCGGCCCCGGCACGCTGACCAAATCCGGCATCGGTTGGCTGCGCCTGAGCGGCGACAACAGCTTCAACGGCGCGGTGCTGCGCGAGGGCACGCTGGAGTTGAACGGCAGCAACACCCTCACCTCGGCGGTCGATGTGCAAGGCGGCCGGTTCCTGCTCAACGGCAGCCTGGTCTCCACCGCACTCACCACCACCGGTGGCGTCAGCACGGTCAGCGCCAGCGGCGTTCTGAAGGACGGGAACCTGACCGTCAATGGCGGCGTGGTGTCCTTCAATGGCATGCAGACCGGCGGCACCACCACGGTCGGCAGCAACGGCCTGCTGAAGGGTATCGGCACGTTGGGCAGCACCCGAGTGGACGGCACCATCGCGCCCGGCAATTCGATCGGCACGCTGACCATCAACGGCGACTACGTGCAGGGCGCGACCGGCGTCTACGCCGCCGAACTCGCGCCTGGCGGGCGTAGCGACCAGTTGCACGTGACCGGTACTGCCACCCTCGGCGGCACGCTGGTCGCGTTGCCGGAACCAGGCATCTACTATCTCGGCGAGCAGTTCAACTTCATCCGCGCCGACGGTGGCATCAACGGCCAGTTCGCGAAAACCGACTTCAGCGCGTTCTCGCCGTTCCTGCAGTTCAGCCTCGCCTACGGAGCCAATGGCACCCGCATCGACGTGGCACGCGGTGCCTCGCTGGCCAGCGCCGCCACCACCCCGAACCAGCGCGCGGTGGCCGCCGCGGCGGACCTGCTGGCAATCAACCAGGGCCTGCCCAAGCCGCTGACCCAGCTGTTCCCGCAGCAGGTCGGCGGCGTGCTCGACGGCCTCAGCGGCGAACTGCACGCAGCCACGCCGCTCACACTGGTGGAAGGCAGCCGCTACGTACGCGATGCCGCGCTGTCCCGCCGTGCAGGTGCAGTCGCGCCAGGCGCCGATGCGGGCGACGCCACCGGCGCCTGGGTGCAGGCTCTGGGCGGCAACAGCAGGCTGGACGGCAACAGCAATACCGCCCGCACCGAAGCCAACAGCAACGGCCTGCTGGCCGGTATCGACCACGAGTTCTCTGGCTGGCAGGTCGGCGTGCTGGCTGGCACCGGCCGCACCGACGTCAAGCAGCAGGCGCTTCGTGCCAAGTCGAAGATCGACAACACCCACTTCGGTGCATATGCCAGTCACAACTGGGGCGGCCTCGGCCTGCGTGGCGGCGTCGCCTGGAGCAAGCACAAGGTGAAGAGCACCCGCGATGTCGACTTCGCAGGGTTCAGCGACAGCCTGAGCGCCCGCTACAACGCGCATACCCGCCAGGCCTTCATCGAAGCCGGCTACCGCTTTGGTGGCCCGGAGGCCGGGCTGGAACCCTACCTGCAGGTCGCGCGCGTGGAGGTGGACCTGAAGCAGATCAACGAGCGCGGTGGTGCAGCCGCCCTGCACGGCAAGGTGGACGACACCGGCACCACGATCGCCACCGCTGGCCTGCGCTTCGACAAGGGCCTGAAGGCATCGTTCCAGCAGGACAGCTGGCTGCACCTGCGTGGGGGCGTGGGCTACCGCCGTGCCTCGGGTGACCGCCGCCAGCTGGCCGACCTCGCATTCGCCAACAGCACCACCACCTTCGCGGTCGAAGGCGCCCCGATTGCCGACAGCGCCGTTGTGGCCGAGCTGGGGCTGTCGGCCTGGCTGACCCCGCGCCAGCAGCTGGAGCTGGGTTACAGCGGCCAGTACGGCAGTGAAAGCCGCGACCACAGCGCCAACATGCGCTGGTCGGTTCGCTTCTAGACGCGTGTTCTCCTGACGGTTTGGGGCGGCCTCAGGGCCGCCCCTTTTTTATCCACGCCCCAGGGCCATGCGCGATACCTCAGGATCATCGCGTCCTGGATCCATCCGTGGAGCGTTACGCGTGGATGAAGATCGACTGGAGCCGGGTCGCCCAGCCATTGCACCCGGTGGAGTTGAACGCCTCGAGCCGGACATTCTTCCCCGATGTCAGCGCTGCCAACGCCGCAGCGTACGCTTCCTTGGCACCCGGCCGGGACATGTCGATTGCAAAGGTATCGGTATTGCAGAAGGCCGTACTCGAAACATGCACGTACACAATTCCCGCCGGGCCGTCCATGTACGGCCGCAGCGACAGAATCGTCATCTGATCGCTGGTTGGCTCCGCCTTCAGTGGTGCAGACAGGCACAAGGCCAACGTCAAGGCCACCCCCGCTCCCAGCCTCCTGCGGAAGCCCGGCGTCGCGTCACTCATCATCATGTAGTTCCCCTGTGGATTCAGACATCAGGCCTCAGGCATCGTCACGGCCCTCAGCTGCATTACCCCGGAGGTGCAGCCGTCGACACGCAATCCGACACGCAGCTTGTTCTGCCAGGCGATGAGCAGCATCGAGACCATCTCCCTCTGCATCGGATGATCATTGAGGAGAATGAAGCGATTGCCACCCCCACAATCCGAGCCCGCTGGAAGCACACCTTGCGTCACCAGGTAGAATCCTTCCCCGCCCCAGCCCGTTGCGACGGATACGATCCGATGGCCTTCCAGATTGTGAGGCTCAGCATTTGCCGTTGAGGCCAGGCCAGTTCCCAGCACTGCCACCACCGCCAGCAGGACCTTGCCGCCGATGGTCCACGCGGGCGCGATACAGCACGTACTCCAGCCATGTTCTTCCTTCCCCTGTCATGAACAACCGGTTGACGGTGCACTGCGGCCGGTGCAGCCCGCTACGCTCAGCCCAGCAGCAGCTGGTACAGCAGAGGCACGATGTCACCCTGCGGACGCTGGACATGCGAGACATCGGACACTGGCGTGCAGCTCCCCGTGGCGCCACAGGCAAGCACGCGATACGCATAGCTGGTGGCAGGGCGTGCGGCCGACGTCCAGTTCGCGGCGTTGCCTTCGTAGACCGTGGTCCAGGTCACCCCGTCCACGCTTTCCTCGACGACGTAGCGGACGGCAGAGGCCACAGGCGACCACCCAACGAAGTCCTTCGCGGCCGGCGAACGCCGCATCGGCACCGCTGCCTTGGCGACCAGGCTTCCGCCCAGCGTGATGTAATCGGTCCGTTTGTCCTCGCGCTCGCTCGCCTGGTAGCGGAGGACGCCGGCGTGGTCGTACATCGAGGTGATCCGTCCGAACGATGAATCTGTCTGTGTGCGGCGACCGTCAGCGTCGTAACGGTAGCTCTCGGAACCTGCCGCCGCACGCAGCCGGTTGCCGAAGTCGAAGGTGAACGGCTGTCCGTTCTTCGCCCGCAGATTGCCCTGCGCATCGTAGGCCAGGCCGACCACGGTTGACCCTCCGCACCCGTTGATCTTCACGTTGGTCAAGCGCCAGGCGTTGTCATAGCAGTAGTGATGGTCACGGCCGAGAATCGTCACCCGCGTAAGGTTGTCCAACGCGTCATAGCTGTAGCTCGCCGAGCCGAACATGGGCGAGGAAGCCGAAACGAGCCGATCCAGCGCGTCATAGCCCAGATTGCGGTTGCCACGCTGGTTGCGGCCCGTGGCACCGTCAGTGATTGCCATCACATTGCCGACCGCATCGTAGTCGTAGCCGTCGCTGAGGATCCGGGTTGCGCCAAGCGTGTCCTGGCTTTCATCCGGCAACTGGCGCGCGTTCTGCACCATCGAGTGGACAATGCCGTTGCCATAGGTGAACTGACGAATCGCGCCGTTGGGGTAATAGACCACGCCAGCGGCGTAGGAGCCCGCCTGCCCGGCCTGTCCCAGCGCGTTGGGCGCATACGCGACCACGTTGCCGGAGGGATAGCGATGCGCGGACAGGTTGCCCAGTGCGTCGTAGGCATACCCCATCGCCAGCGCTTCGCCATCGGTGGGGCTCTGCACCTCACCGATGAGCAGCCCGCGACGGTTGTACGCATAGCTGTTGTGCGTCTCCACCCCGGCGTTCAACGTGGTGACCTGCTTGACCAGGCCATCGGGCCAGTAGCTCCAGCGCTGGTTGCCATTGCCGTCGGGGAACTGCAGTGATGCGAGCCGGTTGCGTGCGTCATAGGAACGCACCACCCGGCGCCCGCTTGCCGCGGCAATGTCCTGGTTGCAGTTGCCTGCATCGGACAGGTCCAACCCCTGCGCGCTTCCGACCGGGTTCGATGCGGCGTCGTAGTCAATTACGGTGGCGCCGGTTTCCGGTTCGATCGTCTTGCACAACCGCTGCGCCGCATCGTAGACATAGCGCCGGGTCGACGTCACCGAGCCATTGCTGGCCCTGCGGGTGATCGACGTCGGCTTGCCGAAGACGTCCCGCGGGATATCCAGCACGGCTCCCTCTGCCAGTTCGATACGTACCGGCCAGTCAAGCTTCGCGGCATCTGCACCGGTGTAGGTCACGACGGTCGGGATACCCCTGGCATTGGTCGTGCGCACGCGCCGCCCCGGCAGGTACTCGGTTGTGCTGACCAGCGCGCCAATCTCCGAATCCTGGCTGACCTGGACCACCCGCCCAAGTGCGTCGTACGTCGTACGGACGCCAGTTCCGGCGTCCTGGACCGTACCGACCCCCGCGACAGGATAGGACTGGAAGGTGACCCGCCCCTCCGTGTCATAGGCGGTCACAGAGGCCCGCCGCGTGCCGGCTTCATTGCCCGCGTCGTACTCGCGCACCAGCAATGGGCGCCACAGCGCATCGTAGTAGGTGACCTTGCGCGCATTGCCGGTGCTGACCGTCTGCCGCCAATGACCGGCAGGAATGCCGTACTCGGCGCCGCCCACCTGGGCAAACTGTGTCGTGGTGGACGCCCAGTCCACCGTATCGCCGTCGGGGTAGTCGACCAGCGACATGCGCCCCATCGCGTCGTAGTCGTAACGCGTGGTGTTGCCCCGGCCATCGGTGATCCAGCGTATCCAGCCATTGTCATCCACGCCGGCAGACTGGGTCGAACCATCCGCATACTGGATGTTCCCGGGGATGCCGCGCTTCCAGCCGGACAGGCTCACCGTATTGCCACGCCCATCCACCACGGCGCGAACGGTACCGTCGCTGTTGTAGTGAATGGTCTGCTGGAGCTGGCCGAAGGCATGGATCCGCTGGGGCTTCGCGGTGGCCGGGTCATAATCCACCTGGGACTCGGTCCGGCCCGTGTCCTGGTTGACCGACGTCCGGACCTGGCCAAGCACCCACTTCGACAGATCATCGTGATAGGTGATGACGTTGGTCTTGCTGTAGGACTGCGCCCCCGCACTTCCCACAACCGTGCCCAGCAACATCATCGCGGAAAGTGCATTGACTCGACGCATCGTCAGTGGGCCTGTTCGCAATGGATGGCGATGGGACAACCAGGACCAGGCAACGGAAAGACCGGCGAAGCGCACATCACAGCAAACCGCGCACACGCACAAAACCGGACGCGACTGCATCCGGTTGGCGATTGACGTTGATGCTGGACGAAGCCCCCTTCGTCATGCCGCGCCTGTTCCCTGGACTCGGCCAAGTATAACCATGGAAACGGGGCGGGACGCCCGGTCCTTCGCAGCCCTGCCGGGCTGCGAAGGTTCCCGGGGCATGACGCGCCTCCGGGGCTCGACGGCCGCGATCGGCCGCCCGGCGCGGGACGTCAGGCGGCCTTCATGGCGTGCTTGCGTGCCCGCATGACGTTGTGGCACTCCTGCACATCCGGCAGCAGCTGGGTCACTTCCTGGCGCACCGCCGGCGGCAGATCGTTGTCCTGCAGCACATCCTTGAACGCGCCCAGCAGGCGGTCTTCGGATTCTTCCAGTTCGGCCACGTAGCCGTAGTTGGTATCACCAAACGCGGCGCGCACCTTGCCGTAGAACTGCTGCATCGAACCGACCATGGTGCCGTGCTCGGCCGGCTTGCCGCCGCTGGCGGCGACCGAACCACTCAGCGCCGCGACGATCCGCGCCTTGACCCCGGCGATACGGGTGAACAGTGCCGACAGTTCGGCATCCTTTACCTTCGTTGCGGCTTCCTCATAGAAGGACTTGCCGTCACGCGCGATCTCGATCAGGTCGTTGAGGCGATGTTCGATGGTGGACTGGGTGCTCATGGCGTCGCTCCTGTGTGCTCGAAAGTCAGTGGAGAATGGCAGCGCGTCGGCACTGCCTTCGACCTCACTATCATCGTCCTCGTGTGCCGGCCGGGTGAGTACGAATTGATGTACACATCACCATGCGGAACACGTGCTGACTTCTTCATTGCCGGCATCATTGAATGTTCACGGAAAACAAGCATGCGATGCCTGCCTCACCATGGCGCGATGACGATGATCACACTGATCAGCAGCGCAATCGCCAGAATCACCAGCAGCACATGCCATTGCTTCCAGCTGGGTTTCGGCTTGCCAGGCGTATTCATCGGCGGCCTCCTGTGTATGCCGGGAAAGGAGCTGCCAGACTGAAGCGAAACGTCATTGCACAACGTCGACGCGACGTGCACTCCCCGTGCAGGACAGCGGCCAAGGGCGCGCGAAGATAACGCGTCCATAACGCAGTTCAAATGTGAGCGGGATGTTAGGTTCCTCTCGATTCCGGGTAACGGAATGCAGACCGGTCGTAGCGCCGCGCGCATTGCGACCACACAACGGATTTGGAGAGAGAAACAATGCACTACAAATACACTCTGCTTTCGGCAGGGATCGGCGCCGTGTTGGCTGCCGTTTTCTCGCCGGCTGCCAATGCACAGGACGATGCTGCGAAGTCTCCGAAGAACCTGGACCGCATCCAGGTGACGGGATCGGCGATACGCAGCGTGGATGTGGAAACCCAGCAGCCGGTGCTTGCCATCTCGCGCAAGATGATCGAGCAGCAGGGCTTCACCACCATCGCCGACGTCCTGCAGAACCTCACGTCGGCCGGCGCACCAGCGCTCTCGCGTTCGCGCACGCTGTCGTCCGGCGAAGACGTCGGCGGCAGCTACGCAAACATCCGCAACCTCGGCGCCACCCGCACCCTGGTGCTGGTGAACGGCAAGCGCCTGGGCGCCAGCACCAGCGGCCTGCAGGACCTGAGCCAGATTCCAATGAGCGCGGTCGAGCGCATCGACGTGCTCAAGGATGGCGCCTCGGTGCTCTACGGATCCGACGCCATCGCCGGCGTCATCAACATCATTACCCGCAAGAGCGTCGAGGGGCTGGAGCTTTCGGCGCAGCATGGCCAGTTCAGCCAGGGCGACGGCAAGGACAGCACGTTCTCGCTCGTTACCGGCGCGCGCGGCGAGCGAGGTGGCTACACCTTGGCCCTGGAATACCAGAAGGCCGACCCGGTGTTCGCCCGCGACCGCTGGTTCTCCAAGCATGGTGGTGCGGGGCCGGGTTATCCGCGCGCGGGCTGGAGTGACCTCAGCCAGAACGGCTCCTGGTGTGACCCGGCGCTTTACGACTGTGCCACCGGAAATTCCGTGTTCAAGACACTCAATCGTGGTGGCGACCCGAAGAACCCGAACGATTACCATCCGATCACGCCGGCCGAGTATTCCAACGGCAACGAGCAGATGCATGTGCAGACCGGCATCGAGCGCCGGTCGCTGTTCCTCAGCTCCGACTATGCACTGAGTGACCAGATCACCTTCACCACCGATATCGGCTACAACGAGCGCATCTCGGACCAGCAGATTGCCGGCTACCCCTACGAATCGACCAAGTTCGGGACGCCGCTGGCCGGCAACAGTGCGTTCAATCCGGTCGGCCATGACATCGCCTTCAACCGCCGCCTGTGGGAGCTTCCGCGCACGACCGAAAGCAAGCTGAAGTCGCTGCGCGTGGCACCGACGCTGTCGGGCTACTTCGAACTGGCCAGCAGAACGTTCGACTGGGAGGTGGGCGCGCTGTTCAACCGCAACGAGGTGACCAAGACCGGCCGTGGTGACATGAGCCTGATCGCCTCGCGCCAAGCGCTGGGACAGTCCTTTGTTGATGGCAACGGTGTAGCACGCTGCGGCAGCGCAGGTGCACCGATCGCCGGCTGCCTTGCCTGGAATCCGCTGCTGCCGTACGGCGTTGCTGGCGCCGGCTCGCTTGCCGACCCGGAACTGCAGCGCTTCCTGTTTCCCACGTTCACCGATACCGGCATCACCAAGACCCGAAGCTACTTCGCCAACATCTCCGGCCCGGTGCTGGAACTGCCGGCGGGCGAGCTCTCGGTGGCGATGGGCTACCAGTACCGCAAGGAAGAAGGACGCTACGTTCCCGACGCCTTTGCCCAGTCGCGCCAGAGCACTGCACTGGGGGCACAGACCACTGCAGGCGGTTACAGCCTCAATGAAGTCTTCGCCGAAGTGAATGTGCCGGTGCTGCGTGACCTTCCGTTCGCCAAGGAGCTGACCGTCAACGTTGCGGCACGCTATTCCGACTACAGCAACTTCGGCAGCACCACCAACACCAAGGCCAGCTTCGCCTGGCGCCCGGTCGAGGAGCTGATGGTGCGCGGCACCTTCGCCGAGGGCTTCCGTGCTCCCAGCATCTCCGACCTGTATGGCGGCCTGGGCACCAGCTTCGAAACCTACGTGGACCCCTGCGGCATCGGCGCCACCAACAGCGTCAACGGCAACGCGGCCTGCAACGCCGCCGGTGTTCCGCGTGGCTACGAGCAGCTGGCCCAGGGCCTGAAGCCCTGCACCAGCTATCCGTGCGCCACCCCGAACGAATTCACCACGGGCTCGAACCCGAACCTGCGCCCGGAAGAGTCCAAGAGCAAGACCGTCGGTGTGGTCTGGAGCCCGCGCTGGGTCAACGGTCTGGACATCAACCTGGACTGGTACAGCTACAAGATCACCAACATGATCATCGAGGACAACGTCGATCGCATCCTCCGTGACTGCTACGTGCTGGGCAATGCCTCGCGCTGCGGCAGCGTCAAGCGTGCCGCTGATGGCCACATCACCAGCATGTTCTATGGCCTGACCAACCTCGGCGCGATGAAGACCGAGGGCTGGGACCTGGGCATCCGTTACCGCCTGCCGGAGTACGCGTTCGGTCGCTTCACCCTTGACCTGCAGAACAGCTACGTCTCCAAGTACGACGAGGAGAAGCAGAACTCGGCCGGTGACACCATCATGGACGGTCGTATTGGACGCCCGGGGGTGTTCCGCCTGCGGTCCAATCTCGGCGTCAACTGGCAGCTGGGCAACCTCTCGGCCCAGTACACGGTGCGCTACTACTCCGGGATGATGGAAGGCTGCATGCCAAACCGGCCCTGCACCGCGCCCGAACGCATCGCCAACGGCGAGCCGGATGCCGTGCGCAGGGTCGGCTCGAACGCGTTCCACGACATCCAGGTCAGCTACAGGCTGCCCTGGGATGGCACCGTGGCAGTGGGCTCGAACAATGTGTTCGACCATCGCGGCCCGATCATGTTCTCCAAGCCGGAGAGTTCCTTCCCCTACTACGGCGGCTTCGATATCGGCCGCACGGTGTACGTGAAGTACTCGCAGCGCTTCTGACCGTAGCGTCCGTGCACGTGGCCGGCGGAAGGGGAGTTCCGCCGGCCACGCCGCACACAACCTCCACCCAATCTCCACGCTACTTCGACCCAATCTCCAACATCCCCGGCAACACTGGCGCAACGGCAGCAGATGGAGCAGGCAAGCGAGGATCGCCCGCGCGGCATCCACCTCGCCCGACCTCTCCGGATTCACCACTGAATGCGATGGACCACCCCCTCCCCGCTGCGGGGATGAGGCTGGTCCAAGGGAAGCAAGCGATGACAACGGCAGTACACAGTGGCTTGACCGATCTGGTCATGGATGCGCAGCGCTACCTGCGCCGGATCCTGCCCGGCCTGGCCTCGGTGGTCGGCCCCGTGGCTGCGGCCCGCTTCATCCCGCAGACCATGGCCTCGCGCTATCACATCGCCGAGCTGACCCTCTATGGTGAAACGCCGGCGATGCTGGCAGTTCCACGCGTCCAGGGCGAATCCAGCAGCCGCGTCATCCAGGATGTGAAAGTGCTGCGCTCAGCGGCAAAGGCCATGGTGCTGTATGTCTCGCCGTACCTCACCCCCACCCAGCGCAGGTTCCTGGTCGAGAACCATATCGACTTCGTGGTACCGCACAACCAGCTGTACGCCCCCAGCCTGGCGATCGAGTTCCGCGATGCGCCCGACCACGAGAAGAAAGCGATTTCGCTGCTGCCTTCGGCGCAGGCCGTGCTCATCCACGTACTCCTGTCCGGCCAGGCACGCTGGTGGTCGCCGCGTGAGGTCAGCCGTGCTGCCGGATACACCTCGATGACCGCGTCGAGGCTCTCCGCTGAACTGGTCGGTCGCGGACTGGCCGAACGCTCCACCGGCGGACGCGAACGCTTCCTGAGACTCGCCGGCAGCCGCGGCGAGGTCTGGGCGAGAGCGCAGCCGTTCCTGCGCTCCCCCGTGCTGAAGGAAGTGGAGGTCTGCTGGGAACAGGTCGCCGACGTTCTGGCCCGACATGCTCAATCCGCCCCCCAGGCAGGGACGGAAGCAATGCTTGCGGTGCCGTCGAAAGACCACGGCATCACGCGTGCCCTGTACATCGATGCCTGGCGGAAGCTGGGGGCACTGCCTGCAGCCGGCCCCGACTGCACGCGCAGCGGAACGTTGCAGATATGGTCGTATCCGCCTGCCTTCACCGGTAGCGGTGACCGCGTGGACCCGCTGTCGCTGTACCTGAGCCTGCAGGGCAAGCGCGGCTACGACGCCGACGCGCTGGAACAGGAGGTGGAGCAGGCGCTATGCGGGACGACACGCCGCGGCTGAGGTCCGCGCGGGTCCGGCCCGACCGCGTCAGGACGCTTCGCCCCCACTCGCCATCGTCGCGCGCTTCGCTGCGTACTCGGCGAAGACCACACCGGATACCGCCAGCACGGCCCCTGCCAGTACCCAGCCACTGAGCGATTCGCCCAGCAGCAGCACGGCCAGTGCGGCGGTCACGATCGGCACCAGGTTGAAGAAGCCGGAGACACGCGCTGCGCCCAACCGTGACAATCCAGTCATCCAGGTCAGTGGGGCCAGGATCGACGCGCATACTGCCGCAAACCCGATGCAGCCGACCGCAGTGAGATTGTTCACCCCGGTACCGACCAGCAGCTGCGCCGGCAACAGGATCAGCGACGCGGCGGTGGCTTGCAGGAACAATGATTCCAGCACCGTCAGCGGGATCTTCCAGCGCTGCATCAGCACGTTGTAGGCGGCAAAGGCCAACGCACCGATCAGCATGATCGCATCACCGCGGTTCACGCCCTGAGCGGCCAATCGCGCCAGGTCGCCCTGCGAGACCACCGCCACCACCCCGACAGTGGAAATCACCGCACCGGCAATGGAGGTACCGCGCACCGGATGGCCCATGAACACGCGTGACAACGCCAATGCGAGCAGTGGAATCAATGCCTGGATCACGCCCATGTTGGTGGCCGAGGTGAAGTGCGCCGCATAGTACGCAAGGCACTGGTACATCACCCCGCCCAGGCACCCCAGCAGCAGGAAGCGGCCAAGGTTGGCACGCACGGTCTGCAGGTTGTTGCGCAGCCGCGGCAGCGCGAAGGGCAACAGGACAATGGCCGCCACCAGCCAGCGGAAGAAACCAATATCGATGGGACCGACCGCGCCCGAGGCCAGCTTGGTCACGATGGTATTCGCGCCCCACAGCAGGCAGGCAAGGATTGGGAAGAGGTAGTTCAAGAGCGTGGGTGTACGTGGGGGAATGGCCAGCGTACGCTTGGCGCATATCGAGGACATCCTGAAAATGCGTCACTCCGACCCCGGGTTGCGGCAACCGATGGAACCCATCCCCACCTTCCGCCAGCTACCCGGTCCGGTCTACTTCCGGCAGGGTGCGATGGAGCCCACCGACTGGGGCACGCACAGCCATCCTTGGGGCCAGTTCAACTTCGTCGCACAAGGGGTGATGGAGATGAAGATCGACGGCGAGTGGATGGTGTCCCCGCCCCATTACGCGATCTGGATCCCACCGGGAATGCCCCACTATTCGCGCAACCGGTCGCGGTTGGCCTATCGCTCGGCCTACCTGTCGCCGGCGTTGTCACGCCGCCTGCCCGAGCGTTGCAGTGCGCTGGAAGTCAGTCCATTGCTGCGCGAGCTGCTGCACGAGCTGGCGCGACAGGGCGTGACCGATCCGCGGACGCCGGCCCAGCGGCGCATGGCCGCCGTGGTGATCGACCAGATCCTCAATGCCGCAGTGCTGCCCAGCTTCCTGCCGATCGCCAGCAGCGATGCCCTGAAACAGGTGATGGCGTACATCGAGAAGCACCTGTCCGCAGCCGAGTCGGTCGCCGATATCGCGCAGCGGCATCATATGAGCGTACGCAAGCTGGAGCGCATGGCACGCAGCGAGCTGGGCATGTCACTCGGTGACTGGCGCGGTCGGGTGAAGTTCGTGCGTGCCACCGAAGCGTTGTGCACACGCCGGCCGATCAGCCGGATTGCCGAGGAGCTGGGCTACTCCGGCGTCAGCGCCTTCGCAGAGATGTTCAAGCGGCACGCACAGTGCACGCCGGACCAGTACCGGAAACTGCATCGGGCGGGGTGAAGAGCGCATCGAGGGATGTCGATTTCCGCCCTCGTCGTTCGTCGGAACAGAAGAGCCAGGCCTTCCCGCCTGCAGGAGCGCCGCGATGTCCCCCATCCTCACCGCCTTTGCCACCTCCCCCGACCGCGGCCAGGGCCTGGCCCGTGACATGCGCGTGCGCTGGGCGCTGGAGGAACTGGGCGTGCCCTATGACGTGCAGCTGCTGACCTTCGCCGAAATGAAGCAACCTGCCCACCTGGCGCGGAATCCCTTCGGACAGATTCCCACCTGGCAGGAGGGCGACCAGGTCCTGTTCGAATCCGGCGCGATCGTCCTGCACCTGGCCGAACAGCATGCCGGCCTGCTGCCCGTTGGTCCGGATGCACGCATGCGCGCAGTCATGTGGGTGTTCGCCGCGTTGAATACGGTGGAGCCACCCATCGTCGAGCGCTCGATGGCCTGGGTGCTGGAGCGCGAACAGCCCTGGTATGCACGGCGGTTGGTGATGCTGGACGAGCGCGTGCGGATGCGTCTCTCGCAACTGTCCGCGTGGTTGGGCGCGGCGGCGTGGCTGGACGGCGGGTTCAGCGTGGGCGACCTGATGATGGTCTCGGTACTGCTGCGCCTGAAGAGCAGCGGCCTGCTCGACGAGTACCCGCTGCTGGTGGCCTATGTGGCACGGGCGACGCAGCGTCCCGCCTATCAGCGCGCGTTTGCTGCGCAGTTGGCGGTATTCCAGAACGGGTAGTTCCACGCCATGGGTGGGAACACTCAGCGCAAGCTGCGCCGGCAGGCAGCCTGCACCAGCATCAGCTGCGCTACCAGGATCAGCATCGCGCCGCCTGACAGCAGCCACGGGTCGATGTACCACTGCGCGTTGAAACTGAAATCACCGGCGGAAATGCGCTTCCAGCCGTTGAAGTGCTGCATCGCTGCAACCACGAACGCGAAGCCGCCCGCTGTGTACGACAACCAGGGCACGATGAGGCTCCCCGGCCGCGCGAACAATGTCAGCACGCCCAGCACACCGATGACAGTGCGTTGTACGCGGCAGTATGGGCAGACATAGGCCATCCCGCTCCACTCCACCGCCCAGGCCAACAGGCTGACCAGCACGGCCACGCCTGCGGCTGTGTACAGGACTTTCGGCGTGATCGTCATGCCACCCTCGTGTGCCATCCCGTGCTCCTTGGTTGAAAGACCCGGGCAGGGTAGCAGTGCTGCAGCCTCATCCCTTCTTGATGACAGTCCGCTTGCCGATGGTGCTGGTCTTGCCAGCGGTCGGCCTGGCCAAGCCAGGAATCAGGAAATCGGTGGCCTTATGGCCCATCGACACCTTGGACGCCAGCCAGCGCGGCATGCGCCCGCGACCGGTCCAGGTCAGGCGCTTGTATTCCGGGTCGCGATACTTGGGCGCGACTTTGCCGGATTTACGGCGGGTGGGTTTGCGGGCGGGCGCAGGTGTTTCCGAGGCTTCGCCACCGAAGAGTTCTTCGAGGGTGTAGCCGGCTTCGGCCGCGGCAGCCTTCAACATCCGCCGCACCGCGCTGGCCGGACGGCGGCTGGAAATGAGCTGTTTCCGCTGTTCAGCGGCAACCACCAAGGCGCCCAGCTCCCGAAGGCTGAGCGATTCAATATCGATCGTCATGATGGAAAGGTGTCCTGCGGCCGGCCAGCTGTCAAGCCGCCTTGCCCGGTACGTAGACACGGGCTTCACTGCCGGTGGGCTCCGATCGCCTTCGGCAGCCATCTCCGAGGACTTCGACGTGAGCAACTCATCGCATTCGCTCGCCTACCTGTTTGCGCGCATCCTGCTGATGGCACTGTTCCTGGTGTCCGGCATCGGCAAGCTCGGCGACCTCAGCGGTACCCAGGGTTACATGGAAGCGATGGGGGTACCCGGCATCCTGCTGTGGCCTACCATCGCCTTTGAGATCGGCAGCGGCCTGTGCATCCTGCTGGGCTTCCAGACCCGGCTGGTATCGATCGTGCTGGCAGGCTTCAGCCTGGTCACCGCCTTCATCTTCCACCACAACGTTGCCGACCCGACCCAGCAGATCATGTTCCTGAAGAACCTGGGGCTGGCCGGTGGCTTCCTGCTGCTGGCCTGCACCGGGGCGGGGCGCTACAGCATCGATGGGCGTGGGCGGCGCGGATGAGCACGCGGCATGCCGCCATCATCCCCGGCCCACGGGCTGGACGCGCTGCAGACGCAGGTTGCGCCATGTCGGCTGGGAGCTGCGGAAATCCACCGCTTCGCCATCGCTGGAGAACAGCAGGCCTGGCTCCAGTTCAGTGACCAGGCGGATGCCATCGATGTACAGCCAGCCCTGTCGCTGCTCCAGCACAACGGACATCGACGGTTTCCCCCATTGGTCGATGCGATAGCGCCCCAGCCAGGGTCGCCAATGGGACGCCTGCGGCCCTGTGGCCCCATCGATGGGATCGTTCTGGTCCAGGCCATCCTCGCCGTTCGTACATTCCAGGTGCGCCGGCAGCCTCTCCGTCGCCGCATGGTGACGGTACGTCGCAACCTCTCCATCGGTGTCCGCGGTGAACAGTTGGTCGCCGTCGATGGCCGCAAACCGTCTGCCCACAGCTTGCGCCCCACGATGCAGTTGCAGTTCACCGCTTCCGGCAACCACGATCTTCGCCTTGCCGCTGCGCCCTATCCAGTCTCCCGCCATCCGCTGCATCTGGTCCTGGTTCAACCTGATCGGCGCCAGGGACGATAGCGGCACACGCGGCTGACGGGGCCCGAAACGCGCCGACAGCAATTGATCGAGCAGACGCTCGCCGATGCCGTACCCCGCGGACGTCGCGCAGTTGAACATCGCGGCGAATCCAGCGTTGGCCTGCCTGCAGTAGGTGAACACGCACCCGAATCCGAAGCCTCCGCCGCGATGGTGAAGCAGCCGCACCGGCGTACTGCCGTAGAGCCGTTCGCTGCGCATTACGCCGAGCCCGTAGTCACCGCCCAGGCCGAAGCCATGCATCTCGTCCCAGAGATGGGGCTCGAGCAGCTGCTGCGCGCCGGTTTGGCCGCCACCGAGCAGGAAGCCAGTCTCGAAGATCTTTCGCGCATCCAAGTGAAGCCGGACACCACGGCCGGGCGCCGGAGTGATATTGGCGACTGAGCGCCCGTTCCACCATAGATCCCACCGCTCCCCTGTCTGGACCCAGCCAGACGGGATCGGCGCGGTGCGAAAGCCTTGGTGGGTGGAGGAGACCATGGCCGGAAGGATACGACCGGCCGTCTCAATCGCTGCGATTCGCTCAACCGCGATTCTTAACCGCTCAGGAGGCCCTGCTACGCCCCTACCAGCACTGCCTCTTAGGCTTTTCCCTACATGCCAGTGAGCGGTTTTCCTATTGCGAGCATCCAAGTCCGTTGAGACCTTCCAGCTGCCCACCGGGCATTCATCAACTTGACAACCATAGGACCACCTTCCATTCAGACCTAAAGAGCGATAGCTCTACTGCCTAAGGAGAAGCGCTTGTGAAAGCAATACCCCTATCTCTGTTGCTTGCGACCCTTACCGCGATTAGCTTCGGCGCCAGTGCCGCTCGAAACAGCTCGGTCAACTACGTTTACTTTGATGTCAATGGCACGCCTGTCGGTCAACGCGCATACTTCTGCAACGGCAAAAGGTTGGAGGGCGGCGACACCACTACCCCGTACTACCTGAAGGTCACTGATGGCTGCGATGGGAGAGTAATCTGCACCCCTAAGGGTCAATGCCATATCGGCGACGACCCATCGCACGCAGTCCTCCTGCTCGGCAACCCGCCGTTCACCAAGGAAGAAGCTTGTCAGTTGGCGGGCGAGATGGTCTGCCTGTCCATGGAACCATGGATCTTGTACGAGTTCGGTTGGACACCCAGCTGATTCCTAGCACTGCCGGTGCAGCCCGTTCGCGGGCCGCACCTGCGCTTCGCTTCACGTTGCTGGAGGGGTCTGTTTCGGCCTTCTGAT
Source organism: Stenotrophomonas sp. YJH_SMC_80 (assembly GCF_059372495.1). Lineage (NCBI taxonomy): Bacteria > Pseudomonadati > Pseudomonadota > Gammaproteobacteria > Lysobacterales > Lysobacteraceae > Stenotrophomonas > Stenotrophomonas sp. YJH_SMC_80. Next base: position 2,859 of record NZ_JCAFVP010000015.1, on the reverse strand, counting down.
CGTTCTGATCTGCATCGCTGGCCGGGATCGTGTCCGCAGCCGGGCGAGCCACGAATTTATCCCCATGGAGCGCACTTTGCATTGCGCCGAAGGCTTGGCGATTGGCCTGCGCGCGGTACTCGCGGTCAACCCGCCCCATTTCCGTTACGGCAAGGACAACGCCGACGATAATCACGACGGCAATGATGCTCTTCCAAGGGAAGCCGTCTTTGCGGCCAGGCTTCTTCTTCCGCTTCGGCAACTCTTCCATGATCCAGTCCGGCTATCTCGGTCAGGGCTCCAGGGCCATGCTAGCGCCATGGAGCCCACTCGGCACCAACTAGGCGGCAATATCGTACGGTTCGACCAACACGACCAAGAGGTCCATGGCCGTAGCGCTGGCATCATCGGCAACGCCGCGCTGATTGAATCGGGTCCAGTCGGCGTGGGCCAAGCGCTTAAGCTCCACTGGCTCTACCGAGAGCCACTTCATCGGCCAGAACGGCAGGCGGCGTTGCCCAACCCGGCCCCGCTGCAGTTCCACGATTCCATTGTGGCTGCTCGCGCCCAGCACGCGGCAGTACGCCACCGACAATCCGTCTTCCGGCCCCTCCTGGTATTGGAGGAAGCGTTCGCCATCGAAGAGGAGCCCCCCGTAACTCCAGCATTACGGCTGAACCGGGCCGCGTCGTCCACGATCTGATCCAGTTTCCCGCTGGACAGGCCCAGCTTGTCGCCGGCAATTCCTCGCCGGCACTGCTCACGCATACAACGGCCCTGATGGGCATTCGTGCACCTCCTAGACGACGCACGACCCTAACAGTAGCAGGAGAACGTTTACGTGGGCTGGCGACTAACACACAACAATTTAGGAGATCGTGACGCTGAATGCGGATCATCATCAAAGATGGGTACTAGCGGTCAGGGCAGCATCCACAAAAATTTTTAGTACACAGCGAGGCCTACTGGTTGTCGGACAGAGGAATTGCGCTTTTTGGATAAGTGTGAAATTAATCAAGAAGTGTCCATTTCCTCATGAAAATTTGTGCAGTCGCCCGGAATTTGAATGTGAAAGCCAGGTGTGCGAGCGACGAGATGGTGCTAGTGTGGAAAACGCTACATCCAAAAGGAAATGGAAATGAAGCATCTTCGTCTTGCCGGAATTGCTGCAGCTGCGCTGCTTTCGTTCTACTCCAGCCATGCGCTGTGTTCTTCGGAGTTGGAAAACGAGGACAACAGCACCCCAATAGCTACATACTCAAGGATGTTCGGGGTATCCAAGATTGAAGCTGAGGCGCGTTTCCTCATCATGGCGGAATCGACCAAAGTTCAAGAGATCCTTCGAACGAAGTATCCAACGACTTTCGGTGGCCTGTATGTCGAGCACCAGCCCCAATTCCGTGTCGTTGTGCGTTTCACAGATTCCCCAGCAGAAAGTCTGCGCGCAGTGACAGCAGACCCAGCCTTCGTTGCCCTGCCAGCATCCCATTCACTGGCTGAACTTAGCGCGGCTCAACAAGCCGTTGGTGAGGAGCTCCATCGAAATGGGATCAACTTCCTCTCACGTCTGGACTTGGAGCATTCAACGGTTGAATTTTCCGTTGAAGATCCGCAGGCGGTGGAACAGCCCATGCGTTCCCTACGGTCCGAAATTCCGTTCATTCGATTCAAGAAAACCACTGGCTTCTTGCAGCCCACTCTACTGGAAATTTCGCTGAGTTCTGCACAGAAGCTCAAGGAGCCACCGGGATCCTACTGCACCAGCGGGTTTGGCGTTAAGAGCGGCACGACTCGTGGCATCACTACGGCGGGGCACTGCGATAACACGTTGACGCATAGTGGAAACCGTTTGACTTTTCAGGCCGAAAAAAAATCGGGCTCAGAGGACATTCAATGGCACACCTATCCAGACACGAGCCGGTATCACTACGTCCCCTCCCACCGCGTCGAGGCCGGATCTCAGAGCCGTATTATGGTCGCCGTAAGGCCGCGCTCAGGGATGAAAGTTGGGGACATTGTCTGTAAATACGGAAAATCAACGTATGAGACTTGCGGTCTCATCACCGATCTTAAATTTCAAGCAACCTTTGAAAACGCTATCGGAGAGTTCGTTCGGGTGGTTAGCCCGGAAGGCCGCACCATGACAGATTTTGGTGATAGCGGCGGCCCTGTCTATGGGACGCAGAAGCCTGACGGGCGCTTCTACGACACCGCTTACGGGATGGTTCATGGCCGGGGCAATTCAGGGACAGAGTTCCACAAAGACCTCTTCTTCATGCCTACCGACTATTTCGCCAGCTTGGGCCTGCAGATCCTTACCACTGCGGATGATCCGTAACTCACAGAGGAACCCCCGGCTCGCCGGGGGTTCTTTTGCCACACTCGCCGGTGCAGTCGCCTCTTGGCCAATAGGACCTGGCGTCCACGTCACCGTCCCGCTGAAGCGGCATTTCCAAACAGCCGGTCGCCACGATTGTAGGTCACATGAACCTCGAACCAAGGCTACCCTCCGGTCATGTGCGGCCGATTCGTCCAGCACTCCGTTGTCGACTTCGGCCAGCCAGGCTGGCTGACCTTGCCCCCGGCCTGGCCGAGATCCAGCCCAGCTACAACCTGGCGCCGACGCAACGCGCCTCGGTGATTCTGGATCGCGGCGAAGGCCCGGCTGGCGTGGGGCCTGCTGCCGTTCTGGGCCAAGGGCTCAACCATTAATACCCGCATCGAGGCCGTGGCCACGAAAGGGTTCACCCCCGTTTTCACGGACACTTACGAGAAGGCCGATCAAGGCCATGAGGAGTGTTCATGTCGAAGCGAAGGAAGTTCAGCACCGAGTTCAAGCGCGGTGCGGTTGAGCAGGCCAGCCAGCCGGGCGTCAGCTGT
>NZ_JCAFVP010000014.1:0-91886 GCF_059372495.1 Stenotrophomonas sp. YJH_SMC_80 | reverse complement strand
GGGGCGTGAGCCGCATGGATGCGGCGACCGAGCTTACATGGGTGAGGGCGCTTTGCTTGCGAAGCACTGCTTCGCAAGCGCCCGAACGCACAGCCGCCAGCGGCTGGGCCGGGCCCCGGAGGGGGACTTGCAGCGTCCCCCGCAACCGGACCCACCCCGCCAACCCACAGGAACCCAGCTTATGACGTTGCTGTTGAGGTTGCCGGCCAGCGGCCGGCACTACCGCAGGTGCAGGGTGCAACCCTGCAAAACAAACACAACCCTACGCCAGCGTCGGTTGTGCATTCGGCCCCCGCGCACTACGATCCTGCGGTTCGCGCGCGCAGGCGCGCGCCCGTATTCCTGCTGAGCGCCCCGTGCGCCGCATCTGCCAACCCGAGGTATCCATGGTCATCAAACCGCGCGTCCGCGGCTTCATCTGCGTCACCACCCACCCGACCGGCTGCGAGGCCGCGGTCAAGCAGCAGATCGACTACATCCGCGCGCGTCCGCCGATCCAGAACGGCCCCAAGCGCGTGCTGGTGATCGGCGCCTCCACCGGCTACGGCCTGGCTGCGCGCATCACCGCTGCCTTCGGCAGCGGCGCCGCGACCCTGGGCATCTTCTTCGAGCGCCCGGGTACCGAATCCAAGCCGGGCACCGCGGGCTGGTACAACTCGGCCGCGTTCCACAAGTACGCCGACGAAGCCGGCCTGTACGCCAAGAGCATCAACGGCGATGCCTTCTCCGATGAAGTGAAGGCGAAGACCATCGAAATGATCAAGGCCGATCTCGGCCAGGTCGACCAGGTCGTCTACAGCTTGGCGGCGCCGCGTCGCAAGCACCCCAGGACCGGTGAAGTCATCAGCTCCACGCTGAAGCCGATCGGCGAGCCGATCACCCTGCGCGGCCTGGATACCGACAAGGAAGTAATCACGGAAACCACCCTGCAGCCGGCTACCCCGGAAGAGATCGCTGGCACCGTCGCGGTGATGGGTGGCGAAGACTGGCAGATGTGGATCGACGCGCTGGCCGACGCCGGCGTGCTGGCCAACGGCTGCACCACCACGGCCTTCACCTACGTGGGCGAAGAGATCACCCAGGCGATCTACTGGAACGGCTCGATCGGCGCCGCCAAGAAGGACCTGGACACCAAGGTGCTGGGCCTGCGCGAAAAGCTGGCGAAAATCGGCGGCGACGCGCGCGTGTCGGTGCTGAAGGCCGTGGTTACACAGGCCAGCTCGGCCATTCCGACCATGCCGCTCTACCTGTCGCTGCTGTTCAAGGTGATGAAGGAAAAGGGCACCCACGAAGGCTGCATCGAGCAGCTGGACGTGCTGTACGACATCCTCTACGGCGGCAAGGCCGACGGCGTGGCGATCGATCGCCTGCGCCACGATCTGGTCGATGGCGATGGCCATACCGTCGCGCTGGTCGACGAGGAAGGCCGCCTGCGTGCCGACTACAAGGAAATGGCGGCAGACGTGCAGGGCAAGGTGGTCGCGCTGTGGCCGCAGGTCACCAATGAGAACCTGTACGAGATCAGCGACCTGGCCGGCTACAAGGCCGACTTCCTGCGCCTGTTCGGTTTTGGCGTGGAGGGTGTCGACTACGAGGCCGACGTCAATCCGGACGTGAAGATCGACAATCTGGTCGACATGACCTGATCAATGAAAAGGCCGGCGAAAGCCGGCCTTCTCTTTTGGTGGGGCCGGCCGCTGGCCGGCAACCCTGGGGACCAAGGACGCCGGCCAGCGGCCGGCACTACCGCGGTCACCCGAACTCGAACCCCATCTCCGGCAGCGCCGGGCCGACGAAGTCGCCCTGCACGTAATCCACGCCGGCACTGAACAGCAGGGTCATCGAATTGGCGTCGCTGACGAACTCGGCGATGGTGCGGATGCCGGCCTCCTGCGCGCGTGCGGTGATCTGGCTGATGCGGTCGATGTTCTCGCGGGTGGCCGCCAGATCGCTGGTGAAACCGCGGTCCAGCTTGAGGAACTGCGGCTGGAAGTGGGCGAGCAGCTGGAACGAGTCCAATCCCGAACCGAACTGCTCCAGCCCGATGCGGCAGCCCAGTGGCGCCACTTCGGCAAGGAACTGCTGCGCACTGCGCAGGTGGGTGAACACCTTCGCTTCCGGCGCATGCAGCCACAGCCGTTCGCCGGGCACGCCCTGCGCCTGCAGCTCGCGCCGCAGGGTGGCGATCATCTCTGGGTCGTCGAACGATTCCGGCGTCACCTTCACCAGTACCTGGGTGGCGTGGCCCTGGCGTGCGCGCTGACCCAGTACGGCGATGGCCTGCGAAACCACCCAGCGGTTGATCTCCGCCAGCAGGCCGTACTCCTCGGCGATGCCCAGGAACGCGGTCGGGCTCAGCAGTTCGCCGTTGTGCTCCAGGCGCAGGTAGGCCTCGTACAGCTCCAGCGGCTCGCCCTGCAGGTTCAGCACCGGCTGGTAGTGCAGCTGGAAGCCGTCGCCGGCCAGTGCTTCACGGATACGGGTGACCCAGCGCAGCACGCGTTCTTCCTCGACGCGGTCGGCCGCAGCCGGGTCGAAGATGCGGCAGGTATTGCCCAGTTCGGCGGCGGCATGCGTGCACTCGCTGGCGCGTGCGAGCACCTGGCCGATGCTGGCGATCTTCTCGCCCACCTGCACGCCACCGATGCTGACCGTCACCGTAGCCGAGCGCGCGCCGATGCTGAACACATGCGCTGCATACGCTTCGCGGATGCGCTCGGCCAGTGCCACGGTCTGCGCGTAGGGCCCGGCCTGCAGCACGGCGAAATTGTGTTCGCCGAAGCGGGCCAGCTGCGCGTCCTCGCCAACGACCTCGGCCAGCAGGCCGGCAAGGGCGCCGATCAGCGCGTCGGCCGAGGCCAGGCCGATGTCCGGGAGCAGGCGCGCGTAGTGGTCCGGCTCGATCAGCAGCAGGCCGAACTGGCCTTCGCTGCGCCCGGCCTGTGCCACTGCGCTTTCCAGCTGCAGCATGAAGGTCGGGCGGTTGAGCAGGCCCGTGACCTGATCGCGCTGGCGCAGGTCCTCGACCTCGCGGGCCAGCTCCGGATCGAACTCCATGCGGCGGCGAAGCACCACCTGCAGGCAGGATTCGCCTTCGTAGGTGGCAGCGGTGAATTCCATGGTTGCCGCGAACGTACTGCCATCCTCGTGGCGGGCATCGAGCTGGTACTGCGGCGGCGGCGCCTCGCCACGGCTCAGGCCCTTCAGCAGCTGCTTGAAGCCTTCCACATGCTGCGCGGCGACCATGTCCAGCAGCGAGATGCCTTCGATGTCGTCGAACTGCTCGTAGCCGAACATTTCCAGGTAGGCATCGTTGGCACGGATGTGCATGCCTTCGTGCACGTAGGCGATGGGATCGCGCGAAGAGGCGATCAGCGCATCGCAGCGGCGCTCGGTCTCGCGCATCTGCGCCTCGATGCGGCGCAGGCCGCGACGGGCCTGCAGGTCCACCCATTGGTCGCGGACCACGGCCAACAGATGCTCGGAGCGCTGGCGCAGGGCGAGGGCACGGATGCCGTGGCTGCTGGCCTGCACCAGCTCGTCCTCGTCGATGCGATCGGCCAGCAGCACCAGCGGAATGTCCTTGCCGCTGGCGGCGATGTGCTGGGCCACCAGCGGCAGCGGGATGCCCTGCGAGGGGGACGCCAGCACCAGGTCGATGGCCTGGCTGGACAGCACCTGGGACAGCTCGGCCGCATCCTGTGGACGCCAAGGGCGCACCGCGATGCCGCTGTTGCGCAGCGTGCTGACAATGGCTTCGGCATTCTCGCCGCTGTCATCGACGATCAGCAGGCGGATGGTGATGTCGTTCGCGTTCTGCATGCACTGCTCCCCAATCTGCGAATCTAGATACACGATGCGCGGCGAACCGTCCATGCGCGCGCCCCTTGCACGCATCGAACGGCGATCTGGTTCACACCACGCCACCGGCCGCGTGGCCGCTGGCCCAGGCCCACTGGAAGTTGTAGCCGCCCAGCCAGCCGGTCACATCCAGCACCTCGCCGACGAAATGCAGGCCGGGTACGCGCTTGGATTCCATCGTCGAGGACGACACCTCAGCGGTATCCACGCCGCCCAGGGTGACTTCGGCGGTGCGATAGCCCTCGGTGCCGCTGGCCACCAGCGGGAACGCGCCCAGCAGCTGCGCGGCCTGGCGCAGCACCGGCTCGTCCAGCTGGCGCACGGGCCGGTCGGGCAGCCAGTGCTCGCACAGGCGCTGCGCCAGCCGCTTCGGCAGTACCTCGGCCAGCACCGTGCGCAGCTCGGCGGCCGGGCGCTCGCGCTTCATCTGGCGCAGCCACTCGCCGGCATCCTGGCCGGGCAGCAGGTCCAGCTCCAGCGCATCGCCGGGTTGCCAGAACGAGGAGATCTGCAGGATCGCCGGGCCGCTCACGCCGCGATGGGTCAGCAGCATGAAGTTCTGGAAGCTCTTGCCGTTGCAGCGCGCCTCGATCGGCAGGGCGACACCACTCAGATCAGCCAGCCGTTCCTGGTGCTTGCCGCTGAGTGTCAGCGGCACCAGCCCGGCGCGGGTCGGCAGCACCTGATGGCCGAACTGGCGGGCAATCTCGTAGCCAAAGCCGGTGGCGCCCATGCTCGGAATCGACAGGCCGCCGGTGGCCACCACCAGCGAGGCGCTGTGGAACAGGCCATGGGTGGTGTGCACGCGGAAACCGTCGCTGCCGTGCTCGATGCGCTGCACGCTGCACCCGGTGCGGATCTGCGCGCCGGCCGCCTGGCATTCGTCCACCAGCATCTTCACGATCTGCTTGGACGAGATGTCGCAGAACAGCTGGCCCAGCTCCTTTTCGTGATAGGCGATGCCGTGCTTGCTGACCAGCTCGATGAAGTGCCAGGGCGTGTAGCGCGCCAGCGCCGATTTGCAGAAGTGCGGGTTGGCCGACAGGAAGTTGGCCGGGGTGGTGCCGGTGTTGGTGAAGTTGCAGCGGCCACCGCCGGACATCAGGATCTTCTTGCCGACCTTGTTGGCATGGTCGATCACCTGCACCTGGCGGCCGCGCTGGCCAGCCGTGATCGCGGTCATCAGCCCGGCCGCGCCGGCGCCGATGACCACCACGTCGCAACGGATCGTGCTCATGCCTTGGCGCGCTTGCGCCAGTTCGGGACCACGTCGAGCTGCATCTGATCGTTGAGCAGCTGCACTTCACCGTCCTGGATCAGCACGCTCCAGCGCATCGCGCGCTGGATCTGCTGGCCCCACAGTTCGACGAAGGCACCATCGAGGTCAACCACCGACAGGTTGTCGAAGCGCGCCAGGCCCTTGCCCTGCTTGCCCCACCAGATCTCCGAGGCGTTGCCGCCGTAATTGACCACCTGCACCTGTCGGCTGCGGTTGCTGGCCTTGCGGATGCGGGATTCGTCGGGATGGCCCAGGTCGATCCATTGCAGGATGTCGCCGGTGTAGTCGTGTTCCCACAGGTCCGGCTCATCGTCGGTACTCAGGCCGCGGCCGAATTCCAGGCGGTCGCCGGCGTTCAGCGCGAAGGCGAGCAGGCGCACCATCAGTCGTTCGTCGGTCTCGGACGGGTGCTGGGCCAAGGTCAGGTTGTGGGTCGCGTAGTAGCCGCGATCCATGTCGCTGATCTGCAGTTCGGCCTTGCGGATGGTGGCGGTAAGAGCCATGGGGGATCCGTGGACTAAAGACGTCAATGATAGAGGTTTGCTCCAAGGGTGTCCGTTGCCGGGCTGTCTGCGCAGCGTCAACGGTGGCACTCTTGGCGCTCTTTCCCGTGGCCGGAATGGACGCCATGACCCTGCCCAGCCACCTGCAGCTGCCCCCCGGCCACTGGCCCAGCCTGCTCGATGGCCTGTGCGCGCGTTTCCCGCGCATCGGTCGCGCGCAATGGCAGGACCGCTTCGCCCGAGGCCGTGTGCAGGATGCGCAGGGCAGGGCACTGGCGCCGGACATGCCCTGGCAGGTGGGGCTGGAAATCCAGTACTTCCGCGAGGTTGCCGACGAGCCGGTGATTCCCTTCGCCGAGACCATCCTGCATCTGGATGCGCACCTGCTGGTGGCCGACAAGCCGCACTTCCTGCCGGTAACGCCGGCCGGTGGGTATGTGCGCGAAACCCTGCTGTCGCGCTTGGTCGCACGCACCGGCAACACCGAACTGGCGCCGTTGCACCGCCTGGACCGGCTGACCGCCGGCCTGGTGCTGTTCTCGACCCAGGCAGCCACGCGCGATGCCTATCAGCGGCTGTTCCGCGAGCGGCGCATCGAGAAGACCTATGAGGCGTTGGCACCGCCGCTGCCCGGGCTGGCGTTTCCGTTGCTGCGGGACAGTCGTCTGGTGCCGGGGGAGCCGTTCTTCCGCATGGCCGAAGTGCCGGGCGAGCCCAATGCGCGCAGCCTGATCGAGCCGATCGAGGCCGAAGGGCCGGTCTGGCGCTACCGGCTGAAGCCGGAAACCGGTCGCAAGCATCAGCTGCGCGTGCACATGGCCGCGCTGGGCGCCCCCATCGAGGGCGATGACCTGTATCCGCAGCTGAGGCCGCGCCGGGATGACACGTTCGAGTCGCCCCTGCAGCTGCTGGCGCAGGGGCTGGCCTTCGATGACCCATTGAGCGGGGAGCCACGGCGGTTCAGCAGCCAGCGCCGCCTGTGCCTGCCCGGCCAGAGCGGGTAGGGCCGTTCAGCGAACCGGGCGCCGCGCCAGCCAGCGGTCCAGCTCGGCGGCGAACAGCTGCCGGTCGCGCTGGCCCAGTGGCGGCGGGCCGCCGGTCTGGACCCCGGCGCCGCGCAGTTCTTCCATGAAATTGCGCATCGACAGCCGCTCGGCCATGTTGTTCGGCGTGTACAGCTGGCCGCGCGGGTTCAGCGCCACAGCCTTCTTCTCCAGCACCAGCGCGGCCAGCGGGATGTCCTGGGTGACGACCAGGTCTCCGGCAGCGACCCGTTCGACGATGGCGCTGTCGGCCACGTCCAGGCCCTGGGGCACTTGGATCGAACGCAGCCAGCGTGAGGGCGGGGTCCGGATCCACTGGTTGGCGACCAGAGTCAGCTCGATGCCAACGCGTTCAGCGGCACGGAACAGGATGTCGCGGATGACGGTGGGGCAGGCGTCCGCGTCCACCCAGATGCGGGGGAGGGCGGGTTCAGCTTGGGTTTCAGCTTCAGTCATTTACCCAGTGTAGGGTAGGAAAATCCTGAATGGGGACTCGGGGTTAGCCTCGATCGGCTGCCAGCCCTTGTCACGTCTAGCGGGCGGGGCCAGCCGATGAACGTCCGGGCTATCGCTTTTTGCAGAAAACACGCGTATCGTTCGTCCCACTGTGTTTGCTAGGGTCACCGTGAATCGTGGCCTGGTGCAGTTGATCTCACGATCCGCTCATCGATCCGCTTTACCAACGCCTGCAACTCAGTCTCGGTCCCGATACCCGGTGGCTGCGATTTTTTCAACATGTGTTTCAGGAGTTAGTCAAATGTCTGATCGTCAGACCGGCACCGTCAAGTGGTTCAACGACGCCAAGGGCTTCGGCTTCATCACCCCGGAAAGCGGCCCGGACCTGTTTGTGCACTTCCGTGCCATCCAGGGCACCGGCTTCAAGACCCTGCAGGAAGGCCAGAAGGTTACCTTCATCGCCGTCCAGGGCCAGAAGGGTATGCAGGCTGACCAGGTGCAGGCGGTCTAATCCGTCTGCTACCGTTTGGTAGCCAGAACGCCGGAAGCGAAAGCTTCCGGCGTTTTTTATTGCCTGCTGCTTTGTCGAGTCGAGATTGCTCGACTGTCTCTGGAAAGCAGTCGAGCACGCTCGACTCTACAAAGGGCATGCAGCTGGCGCGGTACGATGCAGGCCTCCCCAAGGATCATCCCCATGCGCATCGTCCACCACCTGGAAAACTCCCGTTCCCTGCGTGTGCTGTGGATGCTGGAGGAGCTGGGGCTGGACTACGAACTGCGCCGTTATCCCCGCGATCCGAAGACGCTGCTGGCACCGCCCGAACTGCGCAACGTGCATCCGCTGGGCAAGTCGCCGGTGCTGCAGGATGGCGAGCTGGTACTGGCCGAGTCCGGCGCGATCCTCGACTACCTCGCAGACCGCTACGACACCCAACGCCAGCTGTCGCCGTCACCGATGCCGGCCGATGGCGCCGAGCGCATTGCCTACCGCTATTGGCTGCACTACGCCGAAGGCTCGGCGATGCCGCCGCTGCTGCTGACCCTGGTGATGGGCCGCATCCGCAACGCGCCGATGCCGTTCTTCGCCCGCCCGATCGCGCGCAGCATCGCCGACAAGGCCGAGCGTGGCTTCATCGGCCCGCAGCGACGACTGCACCTGGACTGGATGGAGCGCCGCCTGTCTGAAAGCCCATGGTTCGCCGGCGAACGCTTCAGTGCGGCCGACATCCAGATGAGCTTCCCGATCCAGGCGGCCGCCGCGCGCGGCGGTGGCCTCGACGACAAGCCGGCGCTGCGTGGCTTCCTCAAGCGTATCGGCGAGCGCCCGGCCTACCAGCGTGCAGAGGCCCACGGCGGTCATCTGCAGGCGCTCAGCGGCAATTGAGGCGGGCGGCGGTCGTCCCCATCTTCAGCACCATGGATACCGACAGTCCCCGTTTCGACAACCGCCTGCTACACACCCTGCCGGGCGACCCCGAATCCGGCCCGCGCCGCCGCGAAGTGATGGGCGCGGCCTGGTCGCCGGTGATGCCGACTCCAGTGGCGGCGCCCACGCTGCTGGCCTGGGCGCCGGACGTCGCCGCGATGCTTGGCTTCGATACCGCTGAAGTCGAAAGCGAAGGCTTCGCGCAGGTGTTCGGCGGCAATGCGCTGTACGCCGGCATGCAGCCGTGGGCGGCCAATTACGGTGGCCATCAGTTCGGCCACTGGGCGGGCCAGCTCGGCGACGGCCGCGCGATCTCGCTGGGCGAACTGGTCGCACCGGATGGCCGTCATTGGGAACTGCAGCTGAAGGGTGCTGGTCCCACGCCGTATTCGCGGGGTGCTGATGGCCGCGCAGTGCTGCGCTCATCCATCCGTGAATTCCTGTGCAGCGAAGCGATGCATCACCTGGGCGTACCGACCACGCGCGCGCTGTCGCTGGTCGGCACCGGCGAAGACGTGGTACGCGACATGTTCTACGACGGCCACCCGCGTGCCGAGCCCGGCGCCATCGTGTGCCGGGTATCGCCCTCGTTCCTGCGCTTTGGTTCATTCGAACTGCCAGCGTCACGCGGCGAAACTGCCTTGTTGCGGCAGCTGGTCGACGCGTGCATCGCCCGCGACTTTCCGGAGCTTGAAGGGCAGGGTGAGGCGCTGTACGGCGACTGGTTCGCGCAGATCGCGGTGCGCACTGCCGAGATGATCGCGCACTGGATGCGCGTCGGTTTCGTGCATGGCGTGATGAACACCGACAACCTGTCCGTGCTCGGCCTCACGCTCGACTACGGTCCTTATGGCTGGGTCGAGGACTTCGACCCGGACTGGACGCCGAACACCACCGACGCACAGGGCCGCCGTTATCGTTTCGGTACCCAGCCGCAGGTGGCGTACTGGAACCTGAGCCGGTTGGCGCAGGCGCTGTCGCCGTTGTTTGCCGATGTGGCGCCGCTGCAGGCCGGTCTGGCGGCCTACCAGTCCACCTTCGTGGCCTGCACCCGACGCGATGCCGCAGCCAAGCTGGGCCTGGCCGCCGCCGACGATGACGACCTGGGGCTCTACCAGCGCTGGCAGCAGCTGATGCAGGACGGCGGCATGGACATGACCCTGGCCTGGCGTGCGCTGATGCGGGTTGATCCAGCGGCGCCAGACGTGGGCGTGCTGGATGCGGTGTACTACGACGAGTCGCGCCAGCAGGCGGTGCAGGCGCCGTTGCAGCAGTGGCTGCAGGACTACGCGGCGCGGTTGCAGGCCGATCCACTTTCGGCCAGTGAGCGCGCGGCGAAGATGGCCAAAGCCAATCCGCTGTATGTGCTGCGCAACTGGCTGGCCCAGGAGGCGATCGACCGCGCAGAGCAGGGTGACCTCGGCGGTGTTCACGCACTGCAGGACGTGCTGCGCGATCCATACACCGAGCGTGCGGGGCTGGAACACTTCGCCGGCAAGCGCCCGGCGTGGGCAGACAACCGCGCTGGCTGCTCGATGCTGTCCTGCAGTTCCTGAGGGGGGGGGCGGCAGGGCTGCGCCCTGCACCTGCAGAGGCCACCGCGCAAGCAACGGCCAAAGCCAAAGCGGCTCTGGATTGCTGATGGTCTGGCGGGACGGTGTGGGGCTGCAGGACACGCCGTAAACCCGTCCATGGGGGCTCGATGGCGCCATCCATGGCGCCAACGGTCCTGCAGCCCCACACCGGCCCACCTCCGACAGATTCCCGCGGCTGTTGGTAGGTGTCGACCTTGGTCGACACGGTAGATCCACGCCATGCGTGGATGCTCTTCGTTCAATCTTCGAAATACTCGATTTCGATGAAGATTCATCCAGACATGGCGTGGACCTACAGAACGCAATGCCCGACAGATCGCAGAAATCTGTCGAAGGCGGGGTGGGTCCGGTTGCGGGAGTGTCCGCGGCATGGATGCCGCGGCCAAGCCCCCATGGATGGGTCTACGGCGTCTCCCGCAACCGGACCCACCCCGCCATCCCACAGGAAACCCGCTGTTGCCTTTGCTGTTGCTGTTGCTGTTGCTGTTGCCGTTGAGGTTGCTGGCCAGCGGCCGGCACTACCGCAGGCGCCGGGCGCAGCCCGGCCGAACACCCCCAACAGGCAGGCGGCGCCCGGAACAGGTACCCTATGCCGCCATCAGATAGCCAATGTGACATGACCGACGCCATCGTCGCTCCGCAGTGGGCCTCCCGCCTGCGCGACATCGCCGACTTCCCCAAGCCCGGCATCCTCTTCAAGGACATCATGCCGCTGCTCGCCCATGGCGAGGACTTCCGCGGTGCCATCACCGCGATGGCCGACCGTTGGCGCGACCAGAAGCTGGACGCGGTGATCGGTATCGAATCGCGTGGCTTCATCCTCGGCGCCGCGATGGCGCTGGAACTGGGCGTGGGCTTCGTGCCGGTGCGCAAGCCGGGCAAGCTGCCGGGACAGGTGCTGCGCGAGGAATACACGCTGGAATACCGCAGTGACTGCATCGAAGTGCACGCCGACGCCCTGCCGGCCGGGGCCCGCGTGGCGATCATCGACGACGTGCTGGCCACCGGCGGCACGCTGGTCGCTGCGCTGTCGCTGGTGCGCCGCCTGGGCGTTGACGTGGTCGGTGCCGGCGTACTGGTCGAACTGGACGGCCTGGGTGGTCGCGCCCGCTGGGAATCGGATCTGCCGCTGCACACCGAACTGGTGTTCTGATCGAAGGGCAGGTGCCAACCAAGGTTGGCATCTACCAGAGCGAATGGCCGGGAACCGGTAGTTGCCAACCTTGGTTGGCAGCGCTTTTCGCGATTGACGCCACGGATGGGCCAACCAAGGTTGGCCACTACCAGGTCAGATCATTGCCAACCGTGGTTGGCAACGCTGCTTCAATCACATCATCCGCACGCGGAAACGACGGCCCTTGATCTTGCCGGCTTCCAGTTTCGCCACGGCCTTGTTGGCCTGCTCGCGCGCGATCGCCACGTAGGAGCGGGTCGGGAAGATCGCGATCTTGCCGATGAACTTGCTCGACAGGCCGGCATCACCGGTCAGCGCACCGAGGATGTCGCCTGGGCGCAGCTTGTCGGTCTTGCCACCGTCGATCCGCAGCGTGCGCATCGCGGCCTGCGGCAGTTCGGCCGGGCGCGAGGTTGCCAGCGGCGTCTTCTGCCAGTCCAGCGGCTGCCCCATCTGCGCTTCGATGGCTTCGGCGCGGGTCTTCTCGCGGCCGGCCACCAGGCTGATCGCCAGGCCACTGGCACCGGCACGGCCGGTACGGCCGACGCGGTGCTGGTAGCTTTCCACGTCGGTCGGAAGCTCGTAATTGATCACTGCCGCCAGCTCTTCCACGTCCAGGCCACGTGCGGCCACGTCGCTGGCCACCAGTACGTTGCAGCTGCGGTTGGCCAGCAGCAACAACACTTCCTCGCGGTCGCGCTGCTCCATGTCGCCATGCAGGGCCAGTGCGGAGAAGCCGAACTGCTGTAGCGAGTTGGCCACTTCGTCCACATCCTTGCGGGTGTTGCAGAACACCACCGCCGATTCCGGCGTGTACTTCAGCAACAGGCCGGCCAGCGCCTTCTGGCGATGCGCCGGTTCCACCTCGCAGAACAGGTGGCGGATGGCTGGTGCCTGGTCGGCGCCTTCCACGGTCACTTCCACCGCATCGCGCAGCAGGTCACGCGCCATGGCGCGGATGCTGTCGGGGAAGGTGGCCGAGAACAGCAGGCTCTGGCGGTCCCTGTGGGTGCGGCCGGCGATCTCGCGGATCGGCTCCTCGAAGCCCATGTCGAGCATGCGGTCGGCCTCGTCCAGCACCAGCGTGCGCACCGCGCCAAGATTCAGCGCGCGCTTGCGTGCCAGCTCCTGCACGCGGCCGGGCGTGCCGACCACCACGTGCGGGTCATGGCCTTCCAGCGAGGCCAGCTGCGGGCCCAGCGGCACGCCGCCGACCAGCAGCAACAGCTTCAGGTTGGGGATGCCGGTGGCCAGCTTGCGGATCTGCTTGCCGACCTGGTCGGCCAGTTCGCGGGTCGGGCACAGCACCAGCGCCTGCACGCGGATCAGGCTGGGGTCGATGGCCTGCAGCAGGCCCAGGCCGAAGGCGGCGGTCTTGCCGCTGCCGGTCGGCGCCTGTGCGATCACATCGCGGCCATCCAGGATGGCCGGCAGGCTCTGCGCCTGCACGGGGGTGAGGGTGGTATAGCCGAGGGCATCCAGGCCGGGCTGCAGGGCCGGGCTCAGCGGCAGGGTCGAGAAGTCAGTCATGGCACATTGTACCTGCCTGCACGGCCGGTCCCGCCCAGTGGGGTGGGGACGGATCCCTTTCCGCAAGAAAGGGCTTTGACCCCGTCGGAGTCGTCATCCACGGATGGCGTGAATACACCGGGGGGCATCCACGCATGGCGTGGATCTACTGGCAGGTGCCGACCCTGGTCGGCACGCTCCTGATCAGCCCAGCACCGCCAGCACACCCTGGTGGATTGCCAGGCCACCGAACAGCAGCCAAGCGAACAGGATCAGCGCCAGCAGCAGCGGCTTCAGGCCTGCCTGGCGCAGCGCCGAGACGTGGGTGGCCAGGCCCAGCGCGGCCATCGCCATCGCCAACAGCACCGTGTCCAGCTGCACCAGCCCGGCCTGCAGGCCGGCCGGCAGCAGATGCAGCGAGTTGAAACCGGCCACGGCCACGAAACCGAACGCGAACCACGGCACCACGATGCGCGCCTTGCTGCCATCGGCGCTGGCCTTGCCGCCACGGGCCAGCCACAGTGACAGCGCGATCAGGAACGGCGCCAGCAGCATCACCCGGACCATCTTGGTGATCACCGCCGTGTCAGCTGCCGCTTCGTTGACCGCACGGCCGGCCGCCACCACCTGTGCCACTTCGTGCACCGTGGCACCGGTAAACAGGCCGTACTGCCGCGCGTCCATTGCCAGCCAGCCGTGCGACTGCACCAGTGCATACAGCGCCGGGTACAGGAACATCGCCAGCGTGCCGAACACCACCACCGTCGAGACCGCGACGGTGACATGCGCAGCGCGGCCACGCACCACCGGCTCGGCGGCCATCACCGCTGCCGCACCGCAGATCGCGCTGCCAGCGCCGATCAGCATGGCTGCCTCGCGCTCCATCTTGAACACGCGCACGCCCAGCCAGCAAGCCAGGCCGAAGGTGCTGGCAACCACCAGCACGTCCATCAGCACGCCAGTGACGCCGACATGGCCGATGTCCTGGAAGGTCAGGCGCAACCCGTACAGCACGATGCCGGCGCGCAGCAGCCAGTGCTTGGAAAAGCCGACACCGGCCGCGCTGCCCGGTGCCAGCCGCGGGTAGAAGGTGTTGCCGACCACGATGCCGGCGACGATCGCCACGGTCAGCGCGCTCAAGCCGTGCGCCTGGAGCCACGGAAGCTCGGCCAGATACAGCGACGCCGCCGCGATCAGGCCTACCAGCACAAGGCCGGGCAGACGCGGCTGCCAGCGTTGGCGCAGGGCGGGCAGGGACCAGGGGGAGAGAGCAGGGGCATTCATGGCAGGGGCAGGGCTGGAGTGATGGGGCAAGCGTGCGCCCGGGACGATGACCTGTAAAACGAATAATATGGGTGAAACCTACCCATCAAGAAGGTAAGTGCCATGCGCCTGACCTTGCGCCAGCTACAGGTTTTCGTCGCCATCGCCGACCATGGCAGCACCACCGCTGCCGGCCAGGCCATTGCGCTCTCGCAGTCGGCCAGCAGCGCCGCCCTGCAGGAGCTGGAGGCGCACTTCGGCACCCCGCTGTTCGACCGCATCGGCCGCCGCCTGGCGCTGAACGGGCACGGCCGCGCACTGCTGGAGCCGGCGCGCACCTTGCTGGTCAACGCCGCCGACCTGGAGCGTCAGCTGGCCGCCGGCGGCGACCCGTCGCAGGGGGCACCGCTGCGGCTGGTGCTGGCCGCCAGTACCACCATCGGCAATTACCTGCTGCCGCCACGCATCGCCGAACTGCTGCGCCAGGCGCCGCAGGCCGAGGTCGACCTGCGCATCGACAACAGTGCCGGCGTGGTCGCTGCCGTGCAGCGCCTGGACGTGGACGCCGGCCTGATCGAAGGCCCGTGCCACGAGCGCGGCCTGCAGGTGACCGCCTGGCAGCAGGACCCGCTGGTGATCGTGGCTGCCGCCGATGCCCCCGCCAGCTGGTCGCTGGACGAACTGCGCCGCGCACGCTGGTTGCTGCGCGAGCCCGGCTCCGGCACCCGCGAAGCCGTCGAACAGGCGCTGCTGCCGCACCTGCGTGGCTTCGCCCAGACCCTGCAGCTGGGCAATACCGAAGCAATCAAGCAGGCCGCCATCGCCGGCCTCGGCCTGGCCTGTCTTTCGCGTCACGCGCTGGAAGAGCCATTGGCCCTGGGCCGCCTGCGCGTGCTCGAAACCCCGCTGCCGGCCCTGCAGCGCACGCTGTGGCTGGTACGGCATCCCGGCAAGCAGTGGCTGCCGGGGTTGCAGGCGTTGCTGGGGGACGTGGAGTAGCAGGGATCGGTCTTGCACTGCGCGAATTCCACGAAGGGGTCAGA
Organism: Stenotrophomonas sp. YJH_SMC_80; assembly: GCF_059372495.1. Taxonomy (NCBI): domain Bacteria; kingdom Pseudomonadati; phylum Pseudomonadota; class Gammaproteobacteria; order Lysobacterales; family Lysobacteraceae; genus Stenotrophomonas; species Stenotrophomonas sp. YJH_SMC_80. The sequence continues at coordinate 76,734 of NZ_JCAFVP010000014.1, read as the reverse complement.
GCCCGTTGCGCAGCAACGGGATCCGACCCCGACAGATCGACAGGCCTTGCAGCGCTCATCCACGCATGGCCTGGATCTGCCGTGTCGACCAGGGTCGACACCCACCAGCGCAGAATGCCGCCCCGCCATCCCACAGGAAACCAGCTTTTGACGTTGCCGTTGAAGTTGCCGGCCAGCGGCCGGCACTACCGCGGGTGCCGGGTGCAACCCGGCCGACGCCCCCAACCCGTACAATATCCGGATGCCTCTGATTACTCTGCAGAACGTCGACTTCAGCGTCGGCGGCCCGTTGTTGCTGGAAAAGGCCGAACTGTCGATCGAGCCGGGCGAACGCATCGCCCTGATCGGCCGCAACGGCGCCGGCAAATCCACCCTGCTCAAGCTGCTGTCCGGCGACCACAAGCCCGATGACGGCGAAGTCCGCGTGCAGCAGGGCGTGCGCGTCACCCGCCTGGAGCAGGAAGTGCCACACGGCGCGGCCGGCTCGGTGTTCGACGTCGTCGCCGATGGCCTTGGCGAGCTGGGCCAGTGGCTGGCCGAATTCCACCACCTCAGCCATGCCGAAGTGTTCGATGGCGAAGCCCTCGGCAACGTGCAGGCCAAGATCGACGCCGCCAACGGCTGGGGCCTGGACCAGCGCGTCAGCGAAACCCTGACCAAGCTCGACCTGGATGGCGAGGCCGAGTTCGGCCGCCTGTCCGGCGGCATGAAGCGCCGCGTGCTGCTCGCCCGCGCGCTGGTGTCCAGCCCGGACGTGCTGCTGCTGGACGAACCGACCAACCACCTGGACATCGAAGCCATCGACTGGCTCGAAGCGTTCCTGAAGGGCTGGAGCGGCAGCGTGGTGTTCGTCACCCATGACCGTCGCTTCCTGCGTGCCCTGGCCACCCGCATCGTCGAGATCGACCGCGGCCAAGTCACCAGCTGGCCAGGCGACTGGGCCAACTACGAGCGCCGCCGCGAGGAACGCCTCAATGCGCAGGCGCAGGAAAACGCCCGCTTCGACAAGCTGCTGGCGCAGGAAGAAGTCTGGATCCGGCAGGGCATCAAGGCCCGTCGCACCCGCGACGAAGGCCGCGTGCGCCGCCTGAAGGCGATGCGCGTGGAGCGTTCGCAGCGCCGCGACCTCAGCGGCAACGTCAAGATGGAAGCCGCACAGGGCGTCAGTTCCGGCAAGAAGGTCATCGACGTCAAGGACATTTCGTTCGCCTTCGGCGAGCGCACCATGGTCCGCGATTTCACCACCACCATCATGCGCGGCGACCGCATCGGCCTGATCGGTCCCAACGGCAGCGGCAAGACCACGCTGCTCAAGCTGCTGCTGGGCGAACTGCAGCCGGCCAAGGGCGAAGTCAACGCCGGCACCAACCTGCAGATCGCGTATTTCGACCAGTACCGCGCGGTGCTGCGCGAAGACTGGAGCGCGATCGAGAACGTGGCCGAAGGCCGCGATTTCCTCGAGTTCAACGGCAAGCGCAAGCACGTGCATGCCTATCTGCAGGACTTCATGTTCACCCCGGAACGCGCGCGTGCGCCGATTACCCGCCTGTCCGGTGGCGAGCGCAACCGCCTGCTGCTGGCCAAGCTGTTCGCGCAGCCGTCCAACCTGCTGGTGATGGACGAACCGACCAACGACCTGGACGTGGAAACCCTGGAGCTGCTGGAAGAGCTGCTGGGCGAATACACCGGCACCCTGCTGCTGGTCAGCCATGACCGTGACTTCATCGACAACGTGGTCACCTCCACGCTGGTGATGGAAGGCGATGGCGTGATCGGCGAGTACGTAGGGGGCTACAGCGACTGGCAGCGTTATGCGGCCAGCATCGCAGCGCCTGCCGCGGCCCCTGCCGCCAAGCCGGCGGCCGCTGCGCCGGCCACCCCGGCTACCGCAGCTCCGGCCGCACCCAAGCGCAAGCTGGCCTACAAGGAAGCGCGCGAACTGGAGCAGCTGCCGAAGACCATCGAGAAGCTGGAAGGCGATGTCGAAGGCCTGACCTCGGCGATGAACGACCCGTCGTTCTACACCCGCAGTAGTGCCGAAGTGACCGCGCACACCCAGCAGCTGGCCAAGGTGCAGGCCGAGCTGGATGCCGCTTACGCGCGCTGGGAAGAGCTGGAAGGCTGAGTATCGGTCGGCGCCAGAAGTGCGCCGATTGATCGAGTCGAGAATCAGTAGATCCACGCCATGCGTGGATGGTGGCATCAGTGCGGACCAAGGTCCGCACCCACCGAAGCCGGTTACACCTCCGTACGGACCAACGGTCCGCACCTACCAATCAACGATCCGCACCCACCGGGGGCCTGCGGTCATTTGACCCCGTGCAGATCCCGCAGCTGGCTCGGCCGGCTGCCGAAATACGCCGCCAGATCGGCGATGTCCTGATCACTCAGGTCCTTCGCCTGTGGCGTCATCAACATGTGCTGGCGGTCACCGGCGCGGTAGGCCTGCAGCGCATGCGCCAGGTAGTCACCGTACTGCCCACCCAGCTTCGGATAGGTCGGATCGATCGGCGCATTGCCATCGGCCCCGTGGCAGTCGATGCAGCTCTGGTTGGTGGCCTTGCCCTTCACCTTGGCGCGGGCTTCCCCGGCGGCCTCGCGACCTGCAGGCAGGCCAGCCGAAGAAGAAGAGCCGTGTTCGCCACTGGCATGGCCCGGATCGGCGGCGGATTTCTCGCTGTTTTCCACCTGCGACTGTGAACAGGCCGCCAGCAGCAGGGCAACGGACAGGGCGATGGCGTGACGCAGCGGATGCGCGGCTTTCGACATGGGCGGGCCTTACTTGACGGTGGACAGGTAAACAGAGAGATCGGCGATCTCCTGTTCGCTGAAACTCATCGACTGCGCCTGCATCGTCGGATGCCGGCGCTTGCCCTGGCGGTACTCGGTCAGGGCCTGGGCCAGGTACTGCTGGGTCTGGCCGCCGATCTTCGGCACCCGGTAGCTGGGGTAGGCGTTCTTGTAGCCGGTTATGCCGTGGCACCCCTGGCAGGTGTAGGCCAGCACGCGGCCATTGTCGAAGTTGCCGGTGGGCGCGGCAGGCGCCGGCGCGGCGGCAGGAGCCGGGGCCGGAGCGGGTGTGGCAGGAGCAGGAGCGGGCTGTGCGGCGGCCCCAAGGGGCAGGAGGACGGCCAGAGCGAGACAAGCGGCGAGCGGCTGCGGGCGCATGGTGTCGTTTCCGGGGATTCGGGTCTGGTCGTTCCGGCGTGGGGTACGGAACGCCCCGAGTATAGCCCCAGGTTTCATCTAGCTGAAATGGGGTCGGGCCGACCAGCGGCGTGAAGACACCATGACCTTTGGGATATGGTGTTGCCGTGAAGTGGTGCATTACTTTGCTACCACACCTGTCCACGCATCCTCCAGGGACCTGACGATGTCGCACCCAACCTTCCTGTCCGGCCGTCGCAGCGGAATCTGCGCTGCCGCACTGCTGATCTCCACCTCCCTGCTGCTGGGCGGTTGCGCCGCAGGGCCCAATTCCGAAGCCAAGGCCGCCGAGACCAAGGAGGAGAAGAAGGTCGATACGGTCCCGGTCGAAGTGGCCGTGGCCAGCCATCGCGCGGTCGCGGCCAGTTACACAGGCACCGCCGCGCTGGAACCACGCGCCGAGTCGCAGGTGGTGGCCAAGACCTCCGGTGTGGCGCTGGCGGTGCTGGTCGAGGAAGGCCAGCGGGTCACCGCCGGCCAGCCGCTGGTGCGCCTGGACCCGGACCGCGCACGCTTGGCCGTAGCCCAGAGCGAAGCGCAGATGCGCAAGCTGGAAAACAACTACCAGCGTGCACAGAAACTGGTTGGTCAGCAGATGGTCAGTGCTGCCGATGTCGACCAGCTGCGCTTTGATCTGGAAAACGTCCGTGCGCAGTACCGTCTGGCGACGCTGGAGCTGTCCTACACCACCGTCGTGGCGCCGATTTCCGGTGTGATCGCATCGCGCTCGATCAAGACCGGCAACTTCGTGCAGATCAACACCCCGATCTTCCGCATCGTCGACAACTCGCGCCTGGAAGCCACCCTCAACGTGCCCGAACGCGAGCTGGCCACGCTGCGTGCCGGCCAGCCGGTGACGTTGGCCGCCGATGCGCTGCCGGGCCAGAGCTTCACCGGCACCGTCGATCGCATTGCGCCGGTGGTGGATTCGGGCAGCGGCACGTTTCGCGTGGTCAGCGCCTTCGATGGCGCCGCGCACGCGCTGCAGCCCGGCATGTTCGGGCGCATCCGCATCGATTACGACCAGCGTGCCGATGCGCTCGTGGTGCCGCGCCTGGCGCTGCTCGACGATGGTGAGCCGGCGGTGTTCCGGGTGCGCGAAGGCAAGGTCGCACGCGTTCCGGTCAAGCTGGGTTACGCCGAGGGCCCGTGGGTGGAGATCCGTGATGGCCTGGCGGCCGGTGATCAGGTGGTCACCGCCGGCAAGGTCGCGCTGCGCGACGGTACCGCGGTGCAGGTGATCGCCGATCCGAAGGCAAAGGCGAAGACGGTCGCAGCGGCCGCCAAGCCGGCAGACAAGGCCGGGAGCAAGCAATGACCGCCCCGGGCCACGACCACGGTGCCTCGCCGGCGAGCGATGGCGCCGCCGCCGGCATGCGCGGCGGCCTGGTGGAATTCGCCACCCGCCGCCGCGTGACCATCGCCATGTGCACGGTCACCCTGCTGCTGTTCGGCCTGATCGCGCTGGGCAACCTCAAGGTCAACCTGTTGCCCGACCTGAGCTACCCGACGCTGACCGTGCGCACCGAGTACACCGGTTCGGCGCCGACCGAAATCGAAACCCTGATCACCCAGCCGGTCGAAGAGGCCGTCGGCGTGGTCAAGAACCTGCGCAAGCTGAAGTCGGTTTCGCGAACCGGCCAGAGCGACGTGGTGCTGGAGTTCGCCTGGGGCACCAACATGGACCAGGCCAGCCTGGAGGTGCGTGACAAGATGGAAGCGCTGAACCTGCCACTGGAGGCCAAGGCCCCGGTGCTGCTGCGCTTCAATCCGTCCACCGAGCCGATCATGCGCCTGGTGCTGTCGAACAAGGTGGCGCCGACCAGCGATGCCGATGCGGTCCGCGAGCTGACCGGCCTGCGCCGCTATGCCGATGAAGACCTGAAGAAGAAGCTGGAGCCGGTGGCCGGCGTGGCAGCGGTCAAGGTCGGTGGCGGCCTGGAAGATGAGATCCAGGTCGACATCGACCAGCAGAAGCTGGCCCAGCTGAACCTGCCGATCGACACCGTCATCAAGCGCCTGAAGGACGAGAACATCAACATCTCCGGCGGTCGCCTGGAGGAGGGGTCGCAGCGCTTCCTGGTGCGCACCGTCAACCAGTTCGCCGACCTGGAGGAGATCCGCAACCTGCTGGTCACCACCCAGGGCTCGAACGGAAGTGCAGCCGACTCGGCATTGCAGCAGATGTTCAACATCGCCGCGTCGACCGGTTCGGCGGCAGCCATCGCGGCGGCTTCGGCGGCGCAGAGCGCATCGTCCGGTGGTGGCTCCAGCGTGGTCGCCAACGGTGTGCCGGTGCGCCTGAAGGACGTGGCCACCGTGCGCCAGGGCTACAAGGAGCGCGAAGCGGTGATCCGCCTGGGCGGCAAGGAATCGGTTGAACTGGCCATCTACAAGGAAGGCGACGCCAATACCGTGTCCACCGCCGAAGCGCTGCGCAAGCGCCTGGAGCAGATCAAGGGCACGTTCCCGTCCGATGTCGAGATGACCACCATCGAGGACCAGTCGCGCTTCATCGAGCACGCCATCGCCGACGTCAAGAAGGATGCGGTGATCGGTGGCCTGCTGGCGATCCTGATCATCTTCCTGTTCCTGCGCGATGGCTGGAGCACGTTCGTGATCAGCCTGTCGCTGCCGGTCTCGATCATCGCCACGTTCTTCTTCATGGGCCAGCTCGGCTTGAGCTTGAACGTGATGTCGCTGGGCGGCCTGGCACTGGCCACCGGCCTGGTGGTGGACGACTCGATCGTGGTGCTGGAGAGCATTGCCAAGGCCCGCGAGCGTGGCCTGGGCATCCTGCAGGCAGCGATCGTCGGTACCCGCGAAGTGAGCATGGCGGTGGTCGCCTCGACCCTGACCACCATCGCCGTGTTCCTGCCGCTGGTGTTCGTCGATGGCATCGCCGGCCAGCTGTTCCGCGACCAGGCATTGACCGTGGCGATCGCCATCGCGATCTCGCTGCTGGTGTCGATGACGCTGATTCCGATGCTGAGCTCGCTGAAGGGTCGGCCGCCGCTGGCATTCCCGGAAGAGGCGCCGAACGAACCGTGGCAGCCGCAGAACCGCTGGCAGAAGCCGGTGGCGCTGGGCCGTCGTGGTGCCGTCGCAACCGCGCGCTGGAGCTTCTATGCGCTGGCCTGGCTGGTCGTACGTGCGTGGCGGGGCGTCGTGGCAGTGGTTGGCCCGGTGATGCGCAAGGCCAGCGATCTGGCAATGAAGCCCTACGCCGGTGCCGAGCGCGGCTATCTGCGCCTGTTGCCGAGCGCGCTGGCCCATCCGGGCAAGGTGCTCGGCGTGGCCACGATCATCTTCGTGGCGACCATGGCGCTGGTGCCGATGCTCGGTGCCGACCTGATCCCGCAGCTGGCGCAGGACCGTTTCGAGATGACGGTGAAGCTGCCGGCCGGCACACCGCTGAAGCAGACCGATGCGCTGGTGCGTGAGCTGCAGCTGGCCCACGGCAACGGCGAGGGCGTGGCCTCGCTGTACGGTGTCAGTGGCAGCGGCACCCGCCTGGATGCCAGCCCGACCGAGAGCGGCGAGAACATCGGCAAGCTGACCGTGGTGATGGAAGGCGGTGGCAATGCACGCACTGAAGCCGAGATCACCGAGCGCCTGCGCGACAGCATGGGCCAGCATCCGGGGGCACAGGTCGACTTCGCGCGGCCGGCGTTGTTCAGCTTCTCCACGCCGCTGGAAATCGAGCTGCGCGGGCAGGACATGGCGACATTGGAAGTAGCTGGCCAGCGCCTGGCGGCGATGCTGCGTGGCAATGCGCACTACGCCGACGTGAAGTCCACGGTGGAAGAGGGCTTCCCGGAAATCCAGATCCGCTTCGACCAGGAACGTGCCGGTGCGCTGGGCCTGACCACCCGCCAGATCGCCGACGTGGTGGTGAAGAAGGTGCGCGGCGACGTGGCCACCCGCTACAGCTTCCGCGACCGCAAGATCGACGTGCTGGTGCGTGCTCAGGAAGGCGACCGCGCCAGCGTGGAGAGCATCCGCCGGTTGATCGTCAATCCGGGCAGCACCCGGCCGGTCACGCTGGATGCGGTGGCCGACGTGGTTGCCACCACCGGCCCCAGCGAGATCCATCGCGCCGACCAGACCCGCGTTGCGGTGGTCTCGGCCAACCTGCGCGACATCGACCTCGGCGCGGCCATGCGCGAAGTGCAGCAGATGGTGGCCGAACAGCCGCTCGGCGCGGGTGTCGGCCTGCACATCGGTGGCCAGGGCGAGGAACTGGCGCAGGCGGCGAAGTCGCTGATCTTCGCCTTCGGCCTGGCGATCTTCCTGGTCTACCTGGTGATGGCCTCGCAGTTCGAATCGCTGCTGCATCCGTTCGTGATCCTGTTCACCATCCCGCTGGCGCTGGTCGGCGCGATCCTGGCACTGATGCTGACCGGCAAGCCCATCTCGGTGGTGGTGTTCATCGGCCTGATCCTGCTGGTCGGCCTGGTCACCAAGAACGCGATCATCCTGATCGACAAGGTCAACCAGCTGCGCGAGGCCGGCGTGGCCAAGCACGAGGCGCTGGTGGAAGGTGCACGCTCGCGCCTGCGGCCGATCATCATGACCACGCTGTGCACGCTGTTCGGCTTCCTGCCGCTGGCGGTGGCGATGGGCGAGGGCGCCGAAGTACGCGCGCCGATGGCGATCACCGTGATCGGTGGCCTGCTGGTGTCGACCCTGCTGACCCTGCTGGTGATCCCGGTGGTCTACGACCTGATGGACCGCCGTGGTGACGCCTACTACCGCGAGCGTGGCCGCAAGCACGCCGGCGAGATCGAGCCGGGCGCAGCAGGCAGCGCGGCGGGTGCGGAGGAGCCGGCATGAGTGTTGCCGAGTTCTCCATCCGCCGCCCGGTCACCACCATCATGTGCTTCGTGTCACTGGTGGTGATCGGCCTGATCGCCTCGTTCCGGTTGCCGCTGGAAGCGTTGCCGGACATTTCCGCGCCCTTCCTGTTCGTGCAGATTCCGTACACCGGTTCAACCCCGGAGGAAGTGGAGCGGACCATCATCCGCCCGGTGGAGGAATCGCTGGCGACGATGACCGGCATCAAGCGCATGCGCTCGTCGGCCACCTCCGAGGCGGCGCTGATCTTCATCGAGTTCAGCGACTGGGACCGCGACATCGCCATCGCCGCCTCCGATGCACGCGAACGCATCGACGCGATCCGCAGCGATCTGCCGGACGACCTGCAGCGCTACAACGTGTTCAAGTGGTCCAGCAGCGACCAGCCGGTGCTGAAGGTGCGCCTGGCCAGCACCAGCGACCTGACCACCGCTTACGACATGCTCGACCGCGAGTTCAAGCGGCGCATCGAGCGTATCCCCGGCGTGGCCCGCGTCGACATCACCGGCGCGCCGCCGAACGAGGTGGAGATCGCCATTGATCCGAACCGGCTCAACGCGCATGGGCTGAGCATCAACGAGCTGAGTGACCGCCTGCGCACGCTGAACTTCTCGATCTCGGCCGGGCAGATCGACGACAACGGCCAGCGCGTGCGCGTGCAGCCGGTGGGCGAGATCACCGACCTGCAGGAAATGCGCGACCTGGTGATCAACGCCAAGGGCCTGCGCCTGGGCGACATCGCCGACGTGCGCCTGAAGCCGGCGCGGATGAACTACGGGCGCCGCCTGGACGGCAACCCGGCGGTCGGGCTGGATATCTTCAAGGAGCGCAGTGCCAACCTGGTGGAGGTGTCGCGCGCGGCGCTGGCCGAGGTTGAAGCGATCCGTGCCGAAGCGTCGATGCGCGACGTGCAGATCAAGGTGATCGACAACCAGGGCAAGGCGGTGACCTCCTCGCTGCTGGAACTGGCCGAGGCCGGTGCGGTCGGCCTGATCCTGTCGATCACGGTGCTGTTCTTCTTCCTGCGCCATTGGCCGTCCACGCTGATGGTGACCCTGGCCATTCCGATCTGCTTTACCATCACCCTGGGTTTCATGTACTTCGTTGGGGTGACGCTGAACATCCTGACCATGATGGGCCTGCTGTTGGCGGTGGGCATGCTGGTCGACAACGCCGTGGTGGTGGTGGAGAGCATCTACCAGGAGCGCGAGCGCATGCCGGGACAGCCACGCCTGGCCTCGATCATCGGCACCCGCAACGTGGCCATCGCGCTCAGCGCTGGCACCTTGTGCCACTGCATCGTGTTCGTGCCGAACCTGTTTGGCGAGACCAACAACATCAGCATCTTCATGGCGCAGATCGCGATCACCATCTCGGTCTCGCTGCTGGCCTCGTGGCTGGTCGCGGTCAGCCTGATCCCGATGCTGTCCGCGCGCATGGCCACGCCCAAGCTGGTGCACTCGCAGACCGGCCTGATCGCGCGGCTGCAACGCCGCTACGCCAGGCTGCTGGACTGGTCGCTGCACCATCGCGGCTGGAGCCTGCTCGGCATCGTGCTGGTGGTGCTGGTCAGCCTGGTGCCGATGAAGCTGACCAAGGTCGACATGTTCGGTGGGGATGGCGGCAAGGACATCTTCATCGGCTACATGTGGAAGGGCGCCTACACCTATCGGCAGATGTCCGAGGAAGTGGCGCGCGTGGAGAACTGGATCGACGCCAACCGCGAGCGCCTGCACGTCAAGCAGGTGTACTCCTGGTACAGCGAGCAGGAAGGCAGCTCGACCGTGGTCACCCTGGACGAGAAGTACGCCAAGGACATCAAGGCGCTGCAGGAAGAGCTGCGCAAGGGCCTGCCGAAGTCGGCCCGCACCGACTACTTCGTTGGCAATCAGGGCGGTGATGGCGGCGGTGGCGGCAACCAGGGAGTGCAGGTGCAGCTGGTGGGCGACTCCAGTTCGATGCTGCAGGAGATCGGCCAGGAAGTGGTGCCGCTGCTGGCCCAGCGTGCCGAGCTGCGCGACGTGCGCATCGACAACGGCGAGAAGGGCGGCGAGCTGAAGGTGCGCGTCGACCGCGAGCGTGCCGCCGCATTCGGCTTCAATGCCGAGCAGGTCGCCAGCTTCGTCGGCCTGGCCCTGCGCGGTGCGCCGATGCGCGAGTTCCGCCGCGGCGACAATGAAGTACCGGTATGGGTGCGCTTCGCTGGCGCCGAGCAGAGCAGCCCGGAAGACCTGGCCGGCTTCAGCGTGCGCACCGGCGACGGTCGCAGCGTGCCACTGCTGAGCCTGGTCACCGTTGACGTCGGTTCATCGGCAACCCAGATCGGTCGCACCAACCGCCAGACCACGCTGACCATCAAGGCCAACCTGGCCGAGAAGGTCACCGCGCCCGATGGCCGCAAGGCGATGGAATCGGTGCTCAAGCCGATGAACTTCCCGGCCGGCTATGGCTTCACCTTCGATGGCGGCGACTACGGCAACGACGACGAAGCGATGCAGCAGATGGTGTTCAACCTGCTGATCGCGCTGGTGATGATCTACGTGGTGATGGCGGCGGTGTTCGAGTCGCTGCTGTTCCCGGCGGCGATCATGAGCGGCGTGCTGTTCTCGATCTTCGGTGTGTTCTGGCTGTTCTGGATCACCGGCACCTCGTTCGGGATCATGTCCTTCATCGGCATCCTGGTGCTGATGGGCGTGGTGGTGAACAACGGCATCGTGATGATCGAGCACATCAACAACCTGCGGCGCGGCGGCATGGGACGCACGCAGGCGCTGGTTGAAGGTTCACGCGAGCGCCTGCGCCCGATCATGATGACGATGGGCACGGCGATCCTGGCGATGGTGCCGATCTCGCTGACCAATACGCAGATGTTCGGCAACGGCCCGGAGTACGCGCCGATGGCGCGCGCGATTGCCGGCGGCCTGGCGTTCTCCACGGTGGTCAGCCTGTTGTTCCTGCCGACCATCTATGCGGTGCTGGATGACCTGCGCAATGCCGTGACGCGGTTGATCCGCCGCGCGCGTGGAGTGGAAATGGTAGAGCCGGGCGCTGCCCGGCTGTAATGCACATCAACGTGTTGTGGTGTGGGGGAGGCCGGTCGTAGTGGGGCGGCCTCCCCCTTTTTCTGCCGGGCATGGCGTGCCAACCAACGTTGGCACCTACCGGTAGCGCCGGGCCATGCCCGGCGGAACCATCAACCCGCCACCTTGCCCCACACCTTGAACGTGGTCAGCCACAGGCCGAGCATGCTGCCGATGTTGGTCAGCATGAACGTCAGCACCACGCGCGTGACCCGATTGCGGTACCAGCCCTTCAGGCTCTGCGCGTCGTCGCGCAGCTTCAGGAAGTCCTCGTACGCCGGCTTGCGCAGGCGCGCTTCCACCAGCGCCGAGAACGCGCCGGTCGGGATGCTCAGGCGGAACGGCTTGAACGGGGCCACCGCGATCGCGGTGAGGATGCTCAGCGGGTGACCGCCTGCCAGCAGGCAGCCCAGGCCCGCCAGGCCGCCGGTATACATCGCCCAGGTCGCCAGCAGTTCGGTCCCCACGCCCAGACCACCGCGGTAGAAGCCCACGCCGATGCCGGTCGCCACGATGGCCAGGATGCCCAGCGTGAACCACGGAATGTTGCGCTTCTTCGGCACCGCCTCCAGCTCGGCGCGCAGCGGTGCCGGTGCCTCGGTGTCGGTTTCCAGGTAACGCGCCAGGCCTGCCAGATGACCCGCACCGACAACCGCCAGCACTTCACGCTGCTGCGGGTTGTGTTCCTCGCGCAGGCGCGTGGCCATGTAGCGGTCGCGCTCGCGGATGATGGTCTCGTACAGTGCCGGGCTCTCGCTGGCAAACTCGCCGAAGCTCGATTCCAGCATGTCGCCCTGCTTGAGCTTCTCGATCTCGTTCTCGCCCACTTCCTCGGACGAGAACAGGCCGGCGCCGAGACCGGCAACCAGCTTCAGCTTGCCGAAGAAGCCCAGCCGCTGCGAGGCGCGGCGGAAGGTCAGGCCGACCTCGCGGTCGATCAGGTGCACCGGCAGGTCGCGTTCGCGCGCCAGTTCCACTGCGCGCTTCAGTTCCGCGCCCGGTTCGATGTCCAGCTGTTCGGCCAGGCGGCGCTGATAGGCGGACAGGGCCAGGTTGGCGGCGAACAGGGCGACGCGGCCCTTGCGGATCACCTCGACCAGGTCGAGCTTGGCCAGCGTGTCCGGGTCGCTCAGCGCCTGCAGGCGCTGCGGGTCCAGTTCAACGGCAACGGCATCGAAGCGGCCGCTGTCAATGGCCTTTTCCACCGCCTCGACGCTGGCGCGTGAGACATGGGCGGTGCCCAGCAGGGTGTAGCGCACGCCGTCGCGTTCAACAACGCGTACCGGCTGGCCGGCGAACAGGTCGTCGCCGGTCTCGGGAAGGGTTTCGGTCATGGGTTCATTCATTGGAAGGTGCAGTGTCGGCGCCATCGCCGAGCGCGCGCTGCATCTGCACGGTATCCAGCCAGCGGCCATGCTTGCGGCCGAGGCCACGGAACACGCCGACCAGCTCGAAGCCGAAGCGTTCGTGCAGCTTGATTGAAGCGGTATTGGTCGGTTCGCCGATCACCGCCACCATCTGCCGGTAGCCACGCGCCACGCAGGCGTCGATCAACGCCTGCAGCAGGCCGGTGCCAACGCCCTTGCCCTGGAACGCGGCATCGACGTAGACCGAGTTTTCCACGGTCCACTGGTAGGCAACGCGGGTGCGGTAGGTGTTGGCGTAGGCATAGCCGGCCACCTGGCCGTCAATCTCGGCGACCAGGTAGGGGAAGCCGCGGTCGATGATGTCGCGCATGCGGCGCAGCATCTCGGACGCGTCCGGGATGTCGTACTCGTAAGTGTTGACGAAGTCGGTCACTTCCACCGCGTAGATCGCGGTGATCGCGGCGATGTCGGCCGGGCCGGCATCACGGATGAGGACGGCCATGCGCGGGCTCCGGCTCAGTCGATGTAGCGCTTGAGCAGGTCGCCGTAGGCATCGATGCGGCGGTCGCGCAGGAACGGCCAGATGCGGCGCACATGCTCGCTGCGCTGCAGGTCGACATCGCACAGCAGAACCGTGGCATCGGTGCCGGCTTCGGCCAGGAATTCGCCCTGCGGGCCCAGCACGTGGCTGTTGCCCCAGAACTGGATGCCGGAGGCGCCCAGCGGCGAGGCCTCGTGGCCGACGCGGTTGCAGCTCAGCACCGGCAGGCCGTTGGCCACGGCGTGGCCGCGGTGGCTCAGCACCCAGGCGTCGCGCTGGCGGGTCTTCTCGTCCTGCACGTCGTCCGGGTCCCAGCCGATCGCGGTCGGGTAGAGCAGCAGTTCGGCACCGGCCAGCGCCATCAGGCGCGCCGCTTCCGGGTACCACTGGTCCCAGCACACCAGCACGCCAAGGCGACCCACCGAGGTATCGATCGGCTTGAAGCCGATGTCGCCCGGGGTGAAGTAGAACTTCTCGTAGAAGCCCGGATCGTCCGGGATGTGCATCTTGCGGTACTTGCCCAGCAGCGTACCGTCCTTCTCGAACACCACTGCGGTGTTGTGGTACAGGCCGGCGGCGCGGCGTTCGAACAGCGAGCCGACCAGCACCACGCCATGCTTCTTCGCCAGTGCGCCCAGGCGCTCGGTGCTGGGGCCCGGAATCGGCTCGGCCAGGTCGAATTCGTCCACCGATTCGTGCTGGCAGAAGTACGGACCGTTATGCAGTTCCTGCAGCAGCACCAGCTTGGCACCCTGCGCAGCCGCCTCGGCCACGCGTGCTTCGATCACCGCCAGGTTGGCGGCGGCATCACCGTGGTTGCGCTCCTGGATCAGGGCGACGGTAAGGGGGCTGCGCGAGTTCATGCGGGGCGTTCCTGCGGGGGAAAACCAGCATGTTAGCGCGGATGGACGGCGACGGCGTGTCGCGCGCTGAATGGGTGCGATCGGTAGTGCCGGCCGCGGGCCGGCAATCCCGTGGATCCATCAGGCAGTGCGGGGTTGCCGGCCAGCGGCCGGCACTACCGTCATGCCTTCAACAGCCCTTCCGGCAGCTGCATGGTGATGCAGTGCAGGCTGCCGTTCTGCCAGATCAGCGAGCGGCAGGGCACCTGCACGATCTCGCGGCCCGGGTGCGCCTGGGCCAGCACATCGCGGGCCAGGTCGTCGGCCGGGTCGCCATAGGCCGGCATCAGCACTGCACCATTGACGATCAGGTAGTTGGCGTACGACGCAGCCAGGCGGCGGCCTTCGTCGATCACCGGCTGTGCCCACGGCAGCGGGAACAGGCGGTACGGCTGCCCATCCTTGGTGCGCAGTGCGGCCAGCTCGTTGCCCATCGCCTGCAGTTCGGCGTAGTGCGAGTCGCTCTCGTCGTCACAGGCCTGGTAGACGATGCTGTCGGCCGAGGCGAAGCGGGCGAGGGTGTCGATGTGCGCGTCGGTGTCGTCGCCTTCCAGGTAGCCGTGGTCCAGCCACAGCACGCGGTCCTGCTGCAGCCAGTCGGCCAGGTCGGCGCTCAGGCTGGCGCGGTCGCGGTCCGGATGGCGCTCGTGCAGGCACTTCCAGGTGGTCAGCAGGGTGCCTTCGCCATCGGTCTCGATGCCGCCGCCTTCCAGCGCGAACGGGATGCTGCGCACCGGCGCGTCGTTGAACACGCCGGCCTGGTCCAGCACGCCCACCAGCTGGTCATCCAGGGTGGCGTCGAACTTGCCGCCCCAGCCGGTGAAGCGGAAATCCAGCAGCTGGAAACCGCCGTCGGCACGGCGCAGGGTGATCGGGCCGGAGTCGCGCAGCCAGGTATCGTCGTAGGCGGCCGTGGTGAAGTGGACCTTGTCCATGTCGATGCGGTTGGAGCGCAGCCGCATTTCGGCATAGGTCTCCACATCGTCGTCGGCCACGCAGATCAGCACCGGCTGGAAGCGGGTGATGGCCGCGACCAGGGCGATGTAGGTCTCTTCCACCTGGCCCAGGCGGTCGGCCCAGTCGGTGTCGGCGGTGGGCCAGGCAATCAGGACGCCGCTCTGGGCTTCCCACTCGGCAGGAAAACGAAGGGTCTGGTTCATGGTCTCGCTACACAGGCCCGCCCACGGCGGGTAAAGGGATCAACGGATCGGCGGTTTCGGGCCGATTTCGTTCGGGTCCGCCTGGTTGGCCACCACGTCGATCACCTTCTGCTTCTCGAAGTAGACGGTGAACTGCGGGTACACCCAGCGGTTGATGGTCGGCCATTGCCGCTTCTGCCCGCCGCGCGGCTGCAGCTGTTCGCTCGGCGCGCCGAACTGCGCCTGTACCTGCTGCATGCTCTGGCCGCGCACGGGCAGGGCACCGGCCGGCTTCTCGCGGGCGCGGTCGACAAGCAAGGTATCGGCCAGCGCCGGCGTGGCGGCGGCCAGGGTGGCCATCACGGCCAGGGCGGACAGGTAACGCTTCATCTCGATCTACTCCCCAGTGGTCAAGAAAGGCGATTACAGCAAAATCAGCAGGAAAAAGCCGCATAAACAAAAAACCGCCCGAAGGCGGTTTCTTGCATCGGGTCGGCCCCGCGTAGGGCCAGCCGCAGCCGTGAAGGCTGTTGGGCTTAGCGCTGACGCGCCTTGAAACGCGGGTTCGACTTGCAGATGACGAAGATCTTGCCGCGACGACGGACGACCTTGCAGTCGCGGTGACGGGCCTTCGCCGACTTCAGGGAGGACAGGACTTTCATGGCATACCTCGGCGTAAACAGTAGTTGTTCGGGTGGAGCGTGGCCGCGATATGCGAAAGACAATCGGCAGTTGACGCTCGTTCAAGCCCGCCATTCTACCGGGCTTTTCCTCGTGGTTTCAAGTGGTTGCACAAAAGATCCCGCTGGGGGTGTCTGGCAGGGGCTAGAATGGCCCCTTCACACGCTCTGGGAACACCATGAATCCACTCGCTCCCGTCCTGACCATCGACGGCCCATCCGGGGCCGGCAAGGGTACCATCAGCCGCATCATCGCGCGCAGGATGGGCTGGCATTACCTGGATTCGGGCGCGCTGTACCGGGCGGTGGGCGTGGCCGCAAGCTGGGCTGACATCGATACCTCCGATGCCTCGGCGCTGGTCCGCTGCACCTTCGACACCCACGTTCAGTTTGTCGAGCAGGGCGATGCAATGCGGGTCATGGTCAACGGCACCGATGCCACCGACGAGCTGCGCCTGGAGACCACCGGTGCGCTGGCCTCGGCCATTGCCGCCATTCCCGAGGTCCGGGCCGCCCTGAAGGAGCGCCAGCGCGCATTCAGGGAGCTGCCGGGCCTGGTCGCCGACGGTCGCGACATGGGCACGGTGATCTTCCCGGATGCCTCCTACAAGGTCTTCCTGACCGCCAGTGCCGAGGAGCGCGCCGAGCGCCGGCATAAGCAGTTGAAAGACAAGGGGGTTTCTGTTAACTTTGATGACCTCCTGCGCGAGATCATGGCCCGCGACGCCCGTGATGCTCAGCGTACCGTGGCGCCCCTGAAGCCGGCAGACGATGCTGTCCTCATCGACACCACAGGCATCGGCATCGATGATGTCGTTGCCAGAGTGATGGATCTGCTTCCGGTTCCGGCTGCCTGATCCGTTCGCGCGGGAGCACTGCCAGCAGCATCGGCGGTGGTCGCGCATAGCAGTGCTGTACCAGCTCCGTCGCGCAATGATGCGTGGCGGTTTTCCTACTACACACGACCTGCGTTTCCGGGGTCGACCAACAGGCGGGCGGTCGCCATTCCCCTGAAGGGGACGCCACCGACCCATGTGTCCAACAGAGTAAATCTAATGACCGAATCATTTGCCGAACTGTTTGAAGCCAGCCAGGCCAATCTGGCCAAGCTGAAGCCGGGCGCCATCGTCAGCGGTACCGTTGTTGAAGTCCGCGGCGACGTCGTGGTGATCAACGCTGGCCTGAAGTCCGAAGGCATCGTGCCGATCGAACAGTTCCGTAACGACGCTGGCGAAATCGACGTCGCCGAAGGCGACATCGTCAAGGTCGCCCTCGACTCGATCGAGAACGGCTTCGGCGAAACCGTCCTGTCGCGCGAGAAGGCCAAGCGCGCGATGGTGTGGGACGAGCTGGAAGAAGCGTTGGAAAAGAACGAAACCATCACCGGCCGCATCAGCGGCAAGGTCAAGGGTGGTTTCACCGTGGACATCAAGGATGTCCGCGCCTTCCTGCCGGGTTCCCTGGTCGATGTGCGCCCGGTGCGCGATCCGGCCTACCTGGAAGGCAAGGAACTCGAGTTCAAGCTCATCAAGCTGGACCGCAAGCGTAACAACGTCGTGGTCTCGCGCCGCGCTGTCGTCGAAAGCGAGCACTCGGAAGAGCGCGAGCAGCTGATGGACAAGCTGCAGGAAGGCGCGATCCTGAAGGGTGTCGTCAAGAACCTGACCGACTACGGCGCGTTCGTGGACCTGGGCGGTATCGACGGCCTGCTGCACATCACCGACATGGCGTGGAAGCGCGTGCGTCACCCGTCGGAAGTCGTGAACGTCGGCGACGAGCTGGACGTCCGCGTGCTGAAGTTCGACCGCGAGCGCAACCGCGTTTCGCTGGGCCTGAAGCAGCTGGGCGAGGATCCGTGGGACAACATCGGCCGTCGTTACCCGGCCAACAGCCGCGTCTTCGGCAAGGTCTCCAACGTCACCGATTACGGTGCGTTCGTTGAGATCGAGCCGGGCGTCGAAGGCCTGGTGCACGTCTCCGAGATGGATTGGACCAACAAGAACGTCAACCCGTCCAAGGTTGTGCAGGTTGGTGATGAAGTCGAAGTGATGGTGCTGGACGTCGATGAAGAGCGTCGCCGTATCTCGCTGGGCATGAAGCAGGTTGCCGCCAATCCGTGGGAAACCTTCGCTGCCACCCACAAGAAGGGTGACAAGGTGTCGGGCCAGATCAAGTCGATCACCGACTTCGGCATCTTCATCGGCCTGGACGGCGGCATCGACGGCCTGGTCCACCTGTCCGACATCAGCTGGAACACCACCGGCGAAGACGTCGTTCGCAACTTCAAGAAGGGCGATACCCTGGACGCCGTCGTCCTGGCTGTCGATCCGGAGCGCGAGCGCATCTCCCTGGGCGTGAAGCAGCTGGAGCAGGATCCGTTCGGCCAGTACATGGCTGCCAATCCGAAGGGCTCCAAGGTCGAAGGCGTGGTGAAGGAAGTCGACGCCAAGGGCGCGATCATCGAGCTGGCTGACGGCATCGAGGGTTACGTTTCGGCTCGCGACATCGCCAACGAGCGCGTTGACGACGCCACCCAGCACCT
The DNA here is from genome assembly GCF_059372495.1 of Stenotrophomonas sp. YJH_SMC_80. Classification (NCBI taxonomy): domain Bacteria; kingdom Pseudomonadati; phylum Pseudomonadota; class Gammaproteobacteria; order Lysobacterales; family Lysobacteraceae; genus Stenotrophomonas; species Stenotrophomonas sp. YJH_SMC_80. Next base: position 58,419 of record NZ_JCAFVP010000014.1, on the reverse strand, counting down.
GAAGGTCGGCGACAAGATCGAAGCCAAGTTCGTGGGCATGGACCGCAAGGGCCGCACCCTGCAGCTGTCGATCAAGGCCAAGGACGACGCGGAAATGCGCGAAGTGCTGGAGGAATACCAGTCCTCTTCGGCTTCCAGCGGCACCACCCAGCTGGGCGCGCTGCTGCGTGCACAGCTGAACGGCAACAAGTCCGAGTAATCGGCCTTACGCTGTTTGTTGTTTCCTGGACGGCCCGGGCTTCTGCCCGGGCCGTTTCAGGCTGAGATGCCCCTGATGTGAGCCGGTAATGACCAAATCCGAACTGATCGAAATCCTTGCGCGCCGCCAGGCGCACCTGAAGGCCGATGATGTCGATCTGGCGGTGAAGTCGTTGCTGGAAATGATGGGCGGATCGCTGTCCGCCGGGGATCGCATCGAAATCCGTGGTTTTGGCAGCTTCTCGCTGCACTATCGTCCGCCGCGCCTGGGTCGCAACCCGAAGACCGGCGAATCGGTTGCCCTGCCGGGCAAGCACGTCCCCCATTTCAAGCCGGGCAAGGAACTGCGCGAGCGGGTCAGCAGTGTGCTGCCGCTGGACGCCGATCCGGCCTGAGCCCCGTCGCGCCACCGCGTGCGAATCCAGCCGCGGGTCGGATAAGCTACGGACTCCTGCCACTGGAGCTGTCGCATGAAGGTCTTTCGTCTGCTGGTCCTGCTGGCGGTCCTGATCCTCGGGCTGATCATTGGTGCGGTCAACATGACCGCGATGTCGATCAACCTGCTTTTCACTCAATTGCACACCTCGGTGGGCGTGGCGCTGATCGCTGCACTGCTGGTGGGTGTCGTGGTCGGTGCCGGCCTGGTACTGGTGAGCGTGGTCATTCCGCTCTACAGCCAGCTGCGCCGTGCCAACAAGTCCGTGGCGGCAACGCCGGCTGCGGGTGTTTCCCCCCAATCTTTTGATGGACGCTGATCGAAGATGGATTTCGTCACCGAGTGGCTTTGGTTTTTCCTGTTCGTTCCGCTGGCCGCACTGGCCGGGTGGGTGATCGGCCGGCGCGGTGGCCAGCGCCACGGTGACAACCAGGTCAGCCGCCTGTCCAGCACCTACTTCCGTGGCCTGAACTACCTGCTCAACGAGCAGCCGGACAAGGCCATCGAACTGTTCCTGCACATCGCCGAGCTGGACAAGGAAACCTTCGAGACCCAGGTCGCGCTGGGCCACCTGTTCCGCCGCCGCGGTGAAGTCGACCGCGCCATCCGCCTGCACCAGGGGCTGGTCAACCGCCACGACCTGAGCGACGCGCAGCGCGTGCAGGCCCTGCTGGCGCTGGGCGAGGACTATATGAAGTCCGGCCTGCTGGACCGTGCAGAGACCGTGTTCACCGAACTGGCGCAGCTGGACCAGCGCGCCCCGCAGGCGCTCAAGCACCTGATCGGCATCTACCAGGCCGAGCGTGACTGGGAAAAGGCGATCGACAACGCCACCCGCTTCGAAGACGTCACCGGCGAGCCGATGGGCAAGCTGATCGGGCAGTTCGAGTGCGAACTGGCCGAACGCTTCCGCGGCGCCGGCAAGCTGGAAGAGGCGAGGGCAGCGATTGCCCGGGCCTACCAGGCCGATGCGATGTCGGTGCGTGCCGGCATCATTGAGGGTCGCCTGGAAACCGATGCCGGCAATCCGGAAGCGGCCGTGCGTGCCTTCGAGCGCGCCGCGCGCAACGACCCGGAGTACCTGCCGGAGCTGCTGCCGGCGTTGATGGAAAACTACCGCAAGGTAGGCGATCTGGCAGGCGCACGTGCGTTCCTGTCGGAAATGACCGAGCACTACCGTGGCATCGCCCCGGTGCTGGCCCTGACCCGGCTGATGGAAGAGCAGGAGGGCGTGGCTCCGGCCCGAGCCTACCTTGGCCGCCAGCTCAAGGATCGTCCGTCGGTGCGTGGCGAATCGGCGCTGATCGACCTGACCCTGGCCGAGGGCGCCGATTCCACAGCGACCCTGCATGACCTCAAGCACATCACCGACCAGCTGCTGGTGCGCAATCCCGCTTATCGCTGCACCCGTTGCGGGTTCGGTGCACGTACCCACCATTGGCAGTGCCCGAGCTGCAAGGAATGGGGCACGGTCAAGCCACTGCTGAACTACGCGGTGCTCTGATCCATGCCGTGGCTCGTGATGGGCGCGCTGCTGGGGCTGGCCCTGCTGAGTGCGGGCTTGACCTGGGCGGCACGGGGTTATGCCCTGCGCCAGCAACTGCTGGACCAGCCCGGCGAGCGTCGCAGCCATAGCGTGGCAACGCCGCGCGGTGGTGGCATCGCCATCGTCATCAGCCTGCTGGTCACCGCCGGTGCAGCGATGTGGGTCTGGCCTGAATCGACACCGAGCCTGCTGGTGGCCAGCGTGGGCCTGGTGCTGGTGGCGGGCATCGGCTGGTGGGACGACCACCGGCCGTTGCCGGCCATGCGCCGCCTGCTGGTGCACTTCATTGCCGCCGCGCTGCTGGCCGCCCTGGTCAAGGTGCATGGTGGAAGCTGGTTGCTGGCCGGGCTGGTGCTGGTATTCACCGCCTCGTTGATCAACATCTGGAACTTCATGGATGGCATCAACGGTATTGCCGCCAGCCAGGCCATTGTTGTTGCGCTGGGCCTGGCGCCGGTGCTGCCCTGGCCGTATTCGCTGGCCGCGGTGGCGCTGGGCCTGGCCTGCCTGGGCTTCCTGCCGTTCAATTTCCCGCGGGCCCGGATCTTCATGGGTGATGTCGGAAGTGGCGCGCTGGGCTATGCAGTCGCCGTCGTCCTGGCCATCGCTGCGGTGCGTACCGATATCAACTGGATCCTGCTGCTGGTGCCGGCTTCGGCGTTCCTCGTGGACGCGGGCTTCACACTGGCGGCGCGCATCATCTCCGGACAACGCTGGATGGAACCCCATACCCAGCACGTCTACCAGCGGGCGGTGCAGGCAGGAGCCAGCCACGCCCAGGTGACAGGGATGTACTTTGCTTTGGGCCTGTTCAGTATTACAGTGCTTAATGTCTGCTCCAATTTGCAGCCGAGGTGGGAGGCTGTCCTGGCGGTCGCGTGGTTTCTCGCGCTGAGCGTCCTCTGGATCCTCCTGCGCAATGGATTGCGTCACCGACAAGGAAATACCTGACTTATGGCTTCACCCTGGCGGGACAGAATCCTCGGCCTGATGCCGCGTTCGGCCATCGTCTGCCACGACCTGTTCATGGTCTGGGCATGCTGGCAGCTGCTCCACGCCGGGCGGTACTCGATCCTCCCCAACGCGCCTTCGCTTCCGCTCTGGAATGTCGACACCACCTTGGTGCTGCTGCTGCAGGGCCTGGTGTTCTGGCGCGTGGGCCTGTATCGCGGGCTGTGGCGTTTCGCCAGCGTCAGCGACCTGCTGAACATCTTCAAGGCCAGCTTCATCGGCCTGGTCGGCATCGTGCTGGTGCTGATGTGGAAGCGTTTCGACGGCGTGCCGATGTCGGTGCTGGTGATCTATCCGTTCGCGCTGTCGGCGCTGCTGGGCGCCCCGCGCCTGCTGTACCGGGCCTGGAAGGATTACCAGGCACTGCAGTCGGATTCGAGCGCGCGCCGCGTGCTGATCCTCGGTGCGGGGCAAGCCGCCGAGACGCTGGTCCGCGATCTGCGCCGCTCCGGCAACTTCGAACCGGTCGGCCTGCTGGACGACGCACCGCACCTGCGCGGCGCCAAGCTGCAGGGCCTGCCGATCCTGGGCAGCCTCGATGATGCCCCGGCGGTGGTCCGCGAGACTGCGGCCAAGTTGCTGGTGATCGCCATGCCCTCGCTGGATGCCGCAGGCATGCAGCGGGTGGTCGCCATCTGCGAAAGCACCGGCGTGCCGTTCCGCACCGTGCCCAAGCTGAGCGACATCCTGCAGGGGCAGTCGCTGCCCGGCCAACTGAAGGAAGTGGCGATCGAGGATCTGCTCGGCCGCAAGCCGATCACCCCGGACTGGAACCTGATCCGTGGCTGGTTGGGCGGTCGCACCGTGATGGTGACCGGTGCCGGTGGCTCGATCGGCTCGGAGCTGTGCCGCCAGTGCGCGCGCCACGGTGCCGGCCGCATCATCCTGCTGGAGATCAGCGAACTGCTGCTGCTGACCATCGAGGGTGAGCTGCGTCGCAGCTTCCCCGATATCGAAATCGAAGCGGTGCTGGGCGACTGTGGCGATCCTGCGGTGATCCGCCATGCGCTGTCGCTGCATCCGGTCGACACCGCGTTCCATGCCGCAGCGTACAAGCATGTACCGGTGCTGGAACGGCAGCTGCGCGAAGCCGTGCGCAACAACATCCTGGCGACCGAGAACGTGGCCCGTGCCTGCCTGGAAGCGCGCGTCGAGCATTTCGTGTTCATCTCCACCGACAAGGCGGTCGATCCGGTCAACGCGCTGGGTGCCAGCAAGCGCTATGCCGAGATGATCTGCCAGAGCCTGGACCAGAAGTCCACGCACACCCGTTTCGTTACCGTGCGCTTCGGCAACGTGCTGGCCTCGGCCGGCAGCGTGGTGCCGCTGTTCCGCGAGCAGATCCTGCGCGGTGGTCCGGTCACGGTCACCGATCCGGAAGTCACCCGCTACTTCATGACCATCCCCGAGGCCTGCCAGTTGATCCTGCAGGCCGCGGCCTCGGCCTCGCACGGTGCGATCTACACGCTCGACATGGGCGAGCCGGTGCCGATCCGGCTGCTGGCCGAGCAGATGATCCGTCTGGCGGGCAAGCAGCCGTACAAGGATGTGCAGATCATCTATACCGGCCTGCGTCCGGGCGAGAAGCTGCACGAGACGCTGTTCTATTCGGATGAGGACTACCGCGCAACCGCGCATCCGAAGGTCCTCGAGGCCGGCGTGCGCATGTTCTCGCGCGATCTGGTGCTGGGCAACGTCCCGCGCCTGCGTGAGGCGGTGTGCAGCTACGACACCGAAACCATAAAGGAAGTCCTGTTCGCGACGATGCCCGAGTTCTCGCCAATCGAACAGGATGCTTACATTTCATCCGCTAAAGTCGTGCCCTTTCCCGCACGCGAGGCCAACAGGCACCAATGAGCAAGCGAATTCGCAAGGCAGTTTTCCCCGTAGCGGGTTTGGGGACGCGTTTTTTGCCAGCAACCAAGACCGTGCCGAAGGAGATGCTGCCGATCATTGACCGGCCGCTGATCCAGTACGCCGTGGATGAAGCAATCGAGGCCGGCTGTGACACGCTGGTGTTCATCACCAACCGCTACAAGCACGCGGTCGCCGACTACTTCGACAAGGCCTACGAGCTGGAGCAGAAGCTCGAGCGCGCCGGCAAGCAGGAGCAGCTGGAGCTGATCCGTCACGTGCTGCCCAATGGCGTGCGCGCGATCTTCGTGACCCAGGCCGAGGCGCTGGGCCTGGGCCATGCGGTGCTGTGTGCCAAGGCCGTGATCGGTGACGAGCCGTTCGCGGTGCTGCTGCCGGACGACCTGATCTGGAACCGCGGCGACAGTGCGCTGAAGCAGATGGCCGATCTCAACGAAGCCAGCGGCGCCAGCGTCATTGCCGTTGAAGATGTGCCGCACGACAAGACTGCCAGTTACGGCATCGTCGCGACCGAGGCCTTCGATGGCCGCAAGGGCCGTATTTCGCAGATCGTGGAGAAGCCGAAGCCGGAGGACGCGCCGAGCGACCTGGCCGTGGTCGGCCGCTACGTGCTGAGCCCGAAGATCTTCGAGCTGCTGGAGCAGACCGGCAGCGGTGCCGGCGGCGAGATCCAGCTGACCGATGCGATCGCGCAGCTGCTGAAGACCGAAGAGGTGGATGCCTACCGTTTCGAGGGCACTCGTTTCGACTGCGGTACGCACCTGGGGCTGGTGGAAGCGACGATCCGCTTCGCGCTGGACAACCCGAAGCTGGCAGGGCCGGCGCGGGAGAAGCTGACGGCGATGTTGGCGGAATAAGGTTTATCAAGCGCTCCGTTCGCGGCGCCTTGATTGATACGTGGTGGGCGGTACGGGTGGGCCTTTGCAGGACACGCCGTAAACCCATCCATGGGGGCTCGATGGCGCCATCCATGGCGCCAACGGTCCTGCAAAGGCCCACCCGTCCCGCCTGCCAGGTTTCCTGCGGGCGCGGACGGGAAGGGCGGAATCAAGGGCAAGAGCAAAAGCAAAAAAGGCAGCCTATGGCTGCCTTTTTTTGCTTTTGCCCTGCCTTTGCTCATCCCTCCGCCGCGCGGAATGATGGATGGCACGGGTGGGTGAGGCTGACCGGGACTGTCAGCGGCATGGGCCAGGCGCATGCGCCTGGCGGGTTGGGCAGGACGCCCAACCCCGGCCTTGCTGCGTGCGCAGGATTGCGCACGCTAGCAAGCCGCTGCCAAGCCCCCATGGGTGAGGGCGCTTTGCTTGCGAAGCACTGCTTCGCAAGCGCCCGAACGCACAGCCGCCAGCGGCTGGGCCGGTCTGGGGGTTTACGGCGTGTCCCGGGCAGCCTCACCCACCCGGGCCCCACAGCCAACCGACACTCCAGCCGGCAACGCTCTGAACCTTACAGCGCCTCGAAAATACCCGCTGCGCCCATGCCGGTGCCGATGCACATCGTCACCATGCCGTACTTCTGCTGGCGACGACGCAGACCGTGCAGCAGGGTGGCGGTACGGATCGCGCCGGTCGCACCCAGCGGGTGGCCCAGGGCAATCGCGCCGCCCAGCGGGTTGACCTTGCTCGGGTCCAGGCCGCAATCGCGGATCACTGCCAGCGACTGCGCGGCGAAGGCTTCGTTGAGCTCGATCCAATCCAGCTGGTCCTGGGTCAGGCCGGCCTGCTTCAGTGCCTTCGGGATCGCGGCGATCGGACCGATGCCCATCACTTCCGGGCGTACGCCGGCCACCGAGAAGCTGACGAAACGGGCCAGCGGGGTCAGGCCGTAGTCCTTGATCGCCTGTTCCGAGGCCAGCAGCACGGCACCGGCGCCGTCGCTCATCTGCGACGAGTTGCCGGCGGTGACGGTGCCGCCGAACTGGCCGTTGCGGAACACCGGGCGCAGCTTGGCCAGGCCTTCAGCCGAGGAATCCGGGCGCGGGCCTTCGTCGGTGTCGGCGATCTTGTTGCGGGTGATGATGCGCTGGCCGTCGGCCAGGTCCGGCAGGTGCGAGACGATCTCGTACGGGCTGATCTCGTCCTTGAACTCGCCGTTCTGGATCGCGGCCATGGCCTTCTGGTGCGAGGCGAGGGCGAAGGCGTCCTGGTCTTCGCGCGAGACCTTCCACTCTTCGGCGACCTTCTCGGCAGTGATGCCCATGCCGTAGGCGATGGCCACGTGGTCGTTGTCGAACACGCTCGGCGCCATGGCGATCTTGTTGCCCATCATCGGCACCATCGACATCGACTCGGTGCCACCAGCCAGCATCAGGTCGGCGTTGCCCAGGCGGATCGCGTCGGCGGCCTGCGCCACGGCCTGCAGGCCGGAGGAGCAGAAGCGGTTCACGGTCTGTGCGGCGATGGTGTTGGGCAGGCCGGCCAGCAGCACGCCGATGCGCGCCACGTTCATGCCCTGCTCGGCTTCCGGCATGGCGCAGCCGATGATCGCGTCATCGATGCGGTTGACGTCCACGCCCGGGGCCTGGGCGACGACGCTGCGCAGCACGTGCGCAAGCATGTCGTCGGGGCGGGTGTTGCGGAACATGCCCTTGGGCGCCTTGCCGACCGGGGTACGGGTGGCGGCGACGATGTAGGCGTCCTGGATTTGCTTGGTCATTGCAGTGATCTCTCGAATTTTTTAGCCGGAGTGCCGACCAACGGTCGGCACCCACCAGAGGCAGAGGAGTGCCAACCAGGGGTCGGCACCCGCCATCAATCAGTTACGCAGCGGCTTGCCGGTCTTCAGCATGTGCGCGATGCGGGCCTGGGTCTTTTCCTGCTGGGCCAGTTCGACGAAGTGCTTGCGCTCCAGGGTCAGCAGCCACTCTTCGTCCACCAGGGTGCCGCGGTCGACCTTGCCACCGCACAGCACGGTGGCGATGCGTTCGGCGATCTCGTAGTCGTACGGGCTGATGAAACGGCCTTCCAGCATGTTGACCAGCATCATCTTGAAGGTGGCGATGCCCACGTCACCGGCCACCTGGATGCGGCGTGCCGGCAGCGGCGGACGGTAGCCCGCTTCGGCCAGTGCACGGGCTTCGGCCTTGGCGATGTGCAGGGCCTCGTAGCTGTTGAACACCACCTTGTCGGTACTGCGCAGCAGGCCCAGTTCCTTGGCGTTGACCGCCGAGTTGGACACCTTGGCCATCGCCACGGTCTCGAAGGTCTTCTTCAGTTCGGCGAACACGTCACCGCCCGGGCCTGCGGCCTGCGAGGCACGCACGGCCAGTTCCTTCAGGCCGCCACCGGCCGGCAGCAGGCCGACACCGGCCTCGACCAGGCCGATGTAGCTTTCCAGGAAGGCCACGGTCTTGGCGCTGTGCATCTGGAACTCGCAGCCGCCGCCCAGGGCCAGGCCACGCACCGCTGCCACCACCGGCACCAGCGAGTACTTGATGCGCTGGCTGGTGCGCTGGAAGTTGGCGACCATTTCCTCGAACTGGTCGACCTTGCCGGCCTGCAGCAGGCCCAATGCACCGGCCAGGTCGGCACCGGCGGAGAAGGGCTCCTTCTGCTGCCAGATCACCAGGCCCTGGAAGTCCTTCTCGGCGCGGCTCACGCATTCCTGCAGGCCGTCCAGCACCTGGTCGGACACGGTGTTCATCTTGGTCTTGAAGCTGACCACGGCGATGCCATCACCGTCGTGCCACATGCGCAGGCCGTCGTTCTCGAACACGGTCTCGCCCGGCGCGAACGTCTCGCCCAGCAGCGGATCCGGGAAACGCTGGCGCTGGTACACCGGCAGCGACGAGCGCGGCAGCTTGGCGTTGCGCGACGGGCTGTAGCTGCCCTCGGCGGCATGCACGCCGTCGCGGCCATCGAAGACCCAATCCGGCAGCGGGGCGTTGCTCATGCTCTTGCCGGCGACGATGTCATCGGCGATCCACTGCGCCACCTGCTTCCAGCCGGCGGCCTGCCAGGTTTCGAACGGGCCCAGCGACCAGCCGTAGCCCCAGCGGATGGCCAGGTCGACATCGCGGGCGGTCTCGGCGATGTCGGCCAGGTGGTAGGCGCTGTAGTGGAACAGGTCGCGGAAGGTCGCCCACAGGAACTGCGCCTGCGGGTGCTGGCTCTCGCGCAGCTTGGCGAACTTCTCGGCCGGGTTCCTGATCTTCAGGATCTCGACCACTTCCGGTGCGGCGGTGCGGTCGGCCGGACGGTAGTCCTGCTTCTCCAGGTCCAGCACGACGATGTCCTTGCCGACCTTGCGGAAGATGCCGGCGCCGGTCTTCTGGCCCAGCGCGCCCTTGGAAATCAGCGCGTCCAGCCACTTCGGCGACTTGAAGAATTCATGCCACGGGTCATTCGGCAGGGTGTCGCCCATGGTCTTGATGACGTGGGCCATGGTGTCCAGGCCGACCACGTCGGAGGTGCGGTAGGTGGCCGACTTCGGGCGGCCGACCAGCGGGCCGGTCAGGCCGTCCACTTCATCGAAGCCCAGGCCGAACTGCTGGGTGTGGTGGATGGTGGACAGGATCGAGAACACGCCGATGCGGTTGCCGATGAAGTTCGGGGTGTCCTTGGCGTACACCACGCCCTTGCCCAGGGTGGTGACCAGGAATGCTTCCAGGCCCTCCAGCACGGCGGCATCGGTGGTGGTGGCCGGGATCAGCTCGGCCAGGTGCATGTAGCGCGGCGGGTTGAAGAAGTGCACGCCGCAGAAGCGGTGGCGCAGCTGCTCGGGCAGCACGTCGGCCAGCTTGTTGATGCCCAGGCCCGAGGTGTTGGAGGCCAGCACCGCGTGGTCGGCCACGAACGGGGCGATCTTCTTGTACAGGTCCTGCTTCCAGTCCATGCGCTCGGCGATGGCCTCGATGATCAGGTCGCAGTCCTTCAGCTGCTCCAGGCCGGACTCGTAGTTGGCCGGGGTGATGGCTTCGGCCAGCGACTTGCTGGCCAGCGGCGCCGGGCTCAGCTTGCCCAGGTTGGCGATCGCCTTCAGCACGATGCCGTCGGCCGGACCTTCCTTGGCAGGCAGGTCGAACAGCACGGTGTCGACGCCAGCGTTGGTGAGGTGGGCGGCGATCTGGGCACCCATGACGCCGGCACCCAGCACGGCGGCGCGGCGGACTAGCAGGGAATTGGACATGGTGTAGGGCCTTTGTTGGTCAGCAGTTACTGGGTGGAATCAAAGGGAAGCGGGCAGGGCGCTGGCGCGTGCGGCGGCGCGGAACCCGGCTTCGGCGAAATGGATCAGTTCGTGGGCGGCATGGGCACGATGCGCCGCTTCGGTGACACCGGCGGGACGCTTGATCAGCCCGAAGTCGGCCATCGCATAGGTCAGCGAGCCGGCCAGGAAGTCGAGGCGCCAGTACAGCTCCTCCTTGCTCAGGTCCGGCACGCACTCGCCGATGGCCTTGCCGAACGCACGCAGCACGTGGCCGTAGTGGTCGGACAGGAACTTGCGCAGGTTGTCGTTCTTCTCGGCGTAGGCGCGGGCGATCACGCGCACGAAGGCGCCGCCGTTCTGGCGGTCCTGGGCCAGCGCCAGGGCCGGCTCGACGAAGGCAGCCAGCACCGGGCGCAGTTCACCCGGGTGCTCGGCGCGGGCGCGCTCGAGCTGCGACAGGCGGGCACCGGTCATCTCGTCCATGCGGCGGCGGAACACCTCGTTGACCAGGTTTTCCTTGGAGCCGAAGTGGTAGTTGACCGCGGCGATGTTGACGTCGGCCTGGCTGGTCACCTGGCGCAGCGAGGTGCCGGCGAAGCCGTGCTGGGCGAACAGCTCCTCGGCCGCGCCGAGGATCCGGTCCTTGGTCGAGAAGTGGGCGGGCTTGGCCATCAGTGGGCGGACCTTAATCAAACGATTGTTTGATACTAGGACCAGACGGTACCGTATGGCATTTTGCAGTGCAGCAAAATCGGCCGGTCCGGTCAGATTTCACTCAGGTGGGTGAATGGGTGGGGTGGGGTCGGATCCCCGCAGGGGCTCCGACCCCTGTCGTGAGGGTTTGCCGGCCAGCGGCCGGCACTACCATGCCGCCGCTTTATCTTTTACAATTCGCCTACGTTTATCAGGCTAAGCCCGCGTCCCGACGCGGGTTTTTTTCATGTTACCCTTCGGGCCATCAGCGGCCCGATTCCATTGGAGACATCCCATGGCGCTGGAGCGCACCCTTTCGATCATCAAGCCGGACGCCGTTGCCAAGAACGTCATCGGCGAAATCTACGCCCGCTTCGAGAAGGCCGGCCTGAAGGTCGTGGCCGCCAAGTACAAGCAGCTGTCGCGTCGTGAAGCCGAAGGCTTCTACGCCGTGCACCGCGAGCGTCCGTTCTTCAACGCGCTGGTCGAGTTCATGATCTCCGGCCCGGTGATGATCCAGGCCCTGGAAGGCGAGAACGCCGTCCTGGCCCACCGCGACCTGCTGGGCGCCACCAACCCGAAGGAAGCCGCGCCGGGCACCATCCGCGCCGACTTCGCCGAATCCATCGATGCCAACGCCGCCCACGGCTCGGACTCGGTCGAGAATGCCGCGATTGAAATCGCCTACTTCTTCGCCGCCACCGAAGTCGTTTCGCGCTGAGAGTAATGCCGTGAACGAGGTCGTACAGTCCCCCGCCATCCAGCCGCTGCCGAAGTCGGCACCCACGGCTGGCAAGCAGAACCTGCTCGACCTCGATCGCGCGGGCCTGGAGAAGTTTTTCGTCGAGGTTCTCGGCGAAAAGAAGTTCCGTGCCCATCAGGTGATGAAGTGGATCCACCATCGCTACGTCACCGACTTCGATGAAATGACCGACCTCGGCAAGGTCCTGCGCGCCAAGCTGCAGGCCCATGCCGAGGTGCTGGTTCCCAACATCGTGTTCGACAAGCCCTCCGCCGACGGCACCCACAAGTGGCTGCTGGCGATGGGCGTGGATGGCAAGAACGCCATCGAGACCGTGTACATCCCGGACAAGACCCGCGGCACGCTGTGCGTGTCCTCGCAGGTCGGTTGCGGCTTGAACTGCACGTTCTGCTCCACTGCTACCCAGGGCTTCAACCGCAACCTGACCACCGCCGAGATCATCGGCCAGGTGTGGGTTGCCGCGCGCCACCTGGGCAACGTCCCGCACCAGATGCGCCGCCTCACCAACGTGGTGATGATGGGCATGGGCGAGCCGCTGATGAATTTCGACAACGTCGTGCGCGCCATGAGCGTGATGCGCGACGACCTGGGCTACGGCCTTGCCAACAAGCGCGTGACCCTGTCGACCTCCGGCCTGGTGCCGCAGATCGACCGCCTGTCTGCCGAAAGCGACGTGTCGCTGGCGGTGTCGCTGCACGCACCGAACGACGCGCTGCGCGAGACCCTGGTGCCGCTTAACAAGAAGTACCCGATCGCCGAGCTGATGGCCTCGTGCGCACGCTACCTGCGCGCCAACAAGCGCCGCGAATCGGTCACCTTCGAATACACCCTGATGAAGGGCATCAACGACAAGCCCGAGCATGCCCGCGAGCTGGCCCGCCTGATGCGCCAGTTCGATAACGCGGTGCAGGCCAAGGATTCGGGCAAGGTCAACCTGATTCCGTTCAACCCGTTCCCGGGTACCCGCTACGAGCGTTCGGAAGAGGCGCACATCCGCGCCTTCCAGAAGATCCTGCTCGACAGCAACGTGCTGACCATGGTCCGCCGTACCCGTGGCGACGACATCGACGCCGCCTGTGGCCAGCTCAAGGGCCAGGTGATGGACCGCACCCGCCGCCAGGCGGAGTTCAACAAGACGCTGCAGGCGGGGAAGGGGAGCGATGCCGCGGCCTGACCGCCTCTGGCTGGTTCTGCTCGCAGGCACGCTGGCCCTCGCGGTCGGCGGCTGCAAATCCCATCCCAAGGCCAAGCTTGGCCCGAGCGAGGCGCCGGTCTACTCCGTCCGTGATCCGGAAGGGGTGCGGCAGCAGGTGCGCTGGCAGGAATTGCTGACCCTGGCCGGCCGCGACATCCAGGTCGGCAATCTCGATGCTGCCGAGCGCAAGGCGCGCGAAGCCCAGAAGCTGGTGCCGACGGCCCCCGACGGCCTGGTCCTGCTTGCGGGCATCGACGAGCGTCGCGGCCGCAGCCAGCAGGCCGGCGAGAACTTCCGCAAGGCCGCCGAGCTGGCGCCGCAACGTGGCGACGTGCTCAACAACTATGGTGCCTGGCTGTGCCAGCAGGGCCAGGCGGCCGAATCGCTGGTGTGGTTCGATCGTGCCCAGCGGGCGCCGGGCAATCCCGCCGTCGCCGAAGCGCAGTCCAATGCCGGCAGCTGTGCGCTGGATGCAGGCCAGTTCGAGCGTGCCGAGCGCGACCTGCGCGCGGCGCTGTCGGCGCTGCCGGGAAACCCGGTCGCGCTGGAGGCCATGGCCCAGCTCAGCTTCCGCCAGGGCCGCTACATGGAGGCCCGGGCCTTCGCCGAACGTAGGATTGCGGCTGCACCCGCAACGCGTTCCGTGTTACAACTTGCGTCTCAAATCGAAGCGCGGCTGGGTGATCGGGCGGCATCTGACCGCTATCTTCAGCGCATTCGACAGGAATTTCCGCAGGAAGCGGGCTCCTAACTCCAGGGTTGATGCATTGTGATTGATGACCAGACTGTGAGCGCTCTCGAGACTGCGGCCGGCTGCGGCACCCGCCTGCGCCAGGCCCGTGAAGCGGCCGGACTGACCCTTGAGGATGTCGGCTCGCGCCTGCGCATGCCGGTCCAGGTGGTCAGGTCGCTGGAGGAAGAGCAGTGGCAGAAGCTGGGCGCGCCCGTCTTCGTGCGCGGCCAGTTGCGCAGCTACGCGCGCCTGCTCGACGTCGATGTGAGCCAGCTGCTGGAGCAGGCCCAGGTGGGTCCTGTCGTGCCGCCCACCCTGGTCAGCCATACCCATACCCCGCGTGCGCGCCGCATTGCCGAGAATCTCGGCCGGCGCGTGCTGTACGTCGGCATCACCGCCGTGCTGGCCGTGCCGGTGTGGTTCGCCACCCGCGGCCATTTCGATGGCAGCGCCACCCCGTCGCCGAACACGGCCTCGCTGGACGCGATCCCGGCCGCTGTGCCGGTGGCCCCGTCCGCTGCGGGTGTCGAGCCGGCAGCCCCGGCTGAAGTCGCGAGCGCCCCGGCCAGCAAGCCGGCCGCAACCCCGTATGTCGCTTCGCTGTCCCCGGTGCCGCGTTCGGCACCCGCTGCGCCCCCAGCCGCCAATACGCTGGAGATGCAGTTCAGCGGCGACAGCTGGGTCGATATCGGTGGTCCGGACGGCGCTACGGTCGAAAAGGCGCTGATCAAGTCCGGCGAGAGCCGCAGCTTCACGCCGGGCCAGGTGACCCGGGTGACCCTGGGCAACGCCTCGGCGGTCCAGGTTCAGCAGAACGGCGCTATCGTCGATCTGACCCCCTACCAGCGAGCCAACGTGGCACGCTTTCAGGTATCCTCTGAAGGCTCCGTAGTCCCGGTTTCGCACTGAGGCGCGGTTTCACCACCTTCGATTAAACCCAATGGTCCCTCCCGATGGGCGGGGCGAGAGTACGCATGGCGATCGACGATCTGCTCGACGAGCACGAACAAAGTGAACGCGTCCGCAGCTGGCTGCGGAAGAATGGCGCCAGCATCCTCGGTGGCGTAGCCATCGCGATCGGTGCCATTGCCGGCTGGCAGTGGTACCAGAAGGATCAGGGCGGCAAGCTGGCCTCGGCCAACGTGGAATACCAGAAGGCCCTGGTCGGTCTTCAGCAGAACAAGCTCGACGACGCTGCCAAGGCAGTGAAGGCGCTCGAAGCGGGCCCGTCCAGCATCTATGGCGACCTCGCGGCGCTGCAGCTGGCCAAGGCCCAGGTCGACGCCGGCAAGAACGAAGAAGCGCTGGCCACCCTGCGCGCCGTGAAGGTCGAAAGCGACCTGCAGCGCGTGGTCGACCAGCGTGTGGCCCGCCTGCTGGTGGCCACCGGCAAGAGCGACGAGGCGATCAAGCTGCTGGGCAGCGCCACCGACAGCAGCAGCCTGGAAATCCATGGCGATGCGCTGATGGCGCAGGGCAAGCGCGATGACGCCCGCGCACAGTACGAGAAGGCGCTGAAGTCGCTGGACGTGGCAGCGCCGCAGCGGCGCCTGCTGGAAACCAAGGTTATGGATGCCGGCGGCACGGTCGCCGCCCCTGCGGAGTCGGTTTGATGAGTCAGAAGGTCATGATCACCCGCGTCGCCACCGTGCTCCTGATGGGCATGGCCCTGACCGGCTGCAGCACCATGAAGGGCTGGTTCGCCGGCAAGGACGCGGCAGCGAAGAAGGCCCAGGAGCCGGCTGAGCTGGTCAAGTTCGAGCCGAGCGTCAAGGTCAACAAGGCCTGGTCGGTCAACCTCGGCAAGGGCGAGCGCCGCATCGGCGTGCGCCAGGGCCCGGCCGTTGCCAATGGCCACGTGTTCGCTGCGGCGATCACCGGCGGCGTGCACGCCATCGACCTGCAGACCGGCAAGAAGGTCTGGACCTGGGAGCCGCAGAAGGAAAAGAAGAAGCCGAAGCTGCGCCTGTCCGGCGGCCCGGGTGTCGGTGAGAACCTGGTCGTGATCGGCACGCTCGATGGCCAGGTCATCGCCCTGGACATCAATGACGGCAGCGAGAAGTGGCGCGCCCGTGTTCCGGGTGAGGTCATTGCCGCGCCGGCCGTGGCCCAGGGCCTGGTGTTCGTGCGCAGCAACGACGGCCGCGTCACCGCGTTCGATGCCGGCAACGGCACGCAGAAGTGGTTCAACCCGAGCGAACTGCCGGCGCTGACCGTGCGCGGCAACGCGCCGGTGGTCACCGGTCCGGGCGTGTTGTTCATCGGCAAGGACGAAGGCGCGGTTGCCGCGCTGGCCATGCAGGATGGGCGTACCCTGTGGGAACAGAACCTTGGCAACGGCGAAGGCCGTACCGAGCTGGACCGCATGGCCGATGTCGACGGTGCCCCGGTGCTGGAGGGCAACACCCTCTTCGTGAGCAGCTTCAAGAACCAGACCATGGCCATCGAAGGCCCGACCGGTCGCCCGCTGTGGGCGCGCGACCATGGCGGTGCAGGTGGCGTGGCGGTGTCGTCGGGTAATGTGTTCGTCACCGACAACAAGGGTGGCGTGTTCGGCCTGGACAAGGCGACCGGCGCTGCCATGTGGTCGCAGACCGAGCTGGCGCGTCGTTCGCTGACCGGCCCGGCGCTGCACGGTGATTACGTGGTCGTCGGCGACTACAAGGGATACGTGCACTGGTTGAAGACCTCCGATGGTGCGATGGCGGCACGGGCGAAGAGCGGCGGTGACGCCCTGCTGGCCCAGCCGGTCGTCGTCGACGGGGTGCTGCTGGTGCAGAACGTGGATGGCAAGCTGACCGCCTTCCGGTTGGCAAATTAAAAATTGGAGTAATCGCGATGCTGCCTTTGGTCGCCCTGGTTGGACGGCCGAATGTCGGCAAGTCGACTATTTTCAATGCGCTTACGCGCACCCGCGACGCGCTGGTCCATGACCAGCCCGGCGTCACCCGTGACCGCAACTACGGCGTCTGCCGCCTCGACGAGGACAACCATTTCCTCGTCGTGGATACCGGCGGTATTGCCGGGGAAGACGAAGGCCTGGCGGGTGCCACCACGCGCCAGGCCCGGGCTGCGGCGGCCGAAGCCGATCTGATCCTGTTCGTCGTCGACGCCCGCGAGGGCACCTCGGCGCTGGACGACGAGATCCTGGCCTGGCTGCGCAAGCTGTCGCGTCCGACGCTGCTGCTGATCAACAAGATCGACGGCACCGACGAGGACAGCGTGCGTTCGGAATTCGCCCGTTACGGCTTCGGCGAGATGCTGACCGTGTCGGCCGCGCATCGCCAGGGCCTGGATGACCTGCTGGACGAAGTGATCCAGCGCCTGCCGGAAGAAGGCAGCGGCGAAGAGCTGGACAACGATCCGAACCGCATCCGCATCGCCTTCGTCGGCCGCCCGAACGTGGGCAAGTCGACCCTGGTCAACCGCATCCTCGGCGAGGAGCGCATGATCGCCTCCGACGTGCCGGGCACCACCCGCGACTCGATCGCGGTGGACCTGGAGCGCGATGGACGTGAGTACCGCCTGATCGACACCGCCGGCCTGCGCCGCCGTTCGCGCGTGGACGAGGTCGTCGAGAAGTTCTCGGTGGTCAAGACCATGCAGTCGATCGAGCAGTGCCAGGTCGCCGTGCTGATGCTGGACGCCACCGAAGGCGTGACCGACCAGGACGCCACCGTGCTCGGTGCCGTGCTCGATGCCGGCCGCGCGCTGGTGATCGCCATCAACAAGTGGGATGGCCTGACCGAGTACCAGCGCGAACAGGCTGAAACCATGCTGTCGCTGAAGCTGGGCTTCGTGCCCTGGGCCGAATCGGTTCGCATTTCGGCCAAGCACGGCTCGGGCCTGCGCGAGCTGTTCCGTGCGGTGCACCGCGCGCACGAATCGGCGAACAAGACCTTCACCACCAGCGAAGTGAACAAGGCGCTGGAAGTGGCCTACGAGACCAACCCACCGCCGACCATCCGCGGCCACGTCTCCAAGCTGCGCTACGTGCACCCGGCCGGCGCAAACCCGCCGACCTTCATCGTGCACGGCACGCGCCTGAAGGAACTGCAGGAGTCGTACAAGCGCTACCTGGAGAACTTCTTCCGCAAGCGCTTCAAGCTGATCGGCACGCCGGTGAGCTTCATCTTCCGCGAGGGCACCAACCCGTACGAGGGCAAGAAGAACGTCCTCACCGAGCGGCAGGTCAAGGCCAAGCGGCGCTTGATGAAGCACGTCAAGGGCAAGTGATTCACGGGAAGGCGGCCGCAGGGCCGCCTTTCTTGTCTGTGGTAGTGCCGGCCGCTGGCCGGCAACCTCGTGAACACGCCAGGCATCATCGGGTTGCCGGCCAGCGGCCGGCACTACCCCTACGTCTACAGTCCTCGATCATGGCGAACTGTTGCGAC
The DNA here is from genome assembly GCF_059372495.1 of Stenotrophomonas sp. YJH_SMC_80. Lineage (NCBI taxonomy): Bacteria > Pseudomonadati > Pseudomonadota > Gammaproteobacteria > Lysobacterales > Lysobacteraceae > Stenotrophomonas > Stenotrophomonas sp. YJH_SMC_80. Next base: position 40,427 of record NZ_JCAFVP010000014.1, on the reverse strand, counting down.
GAGCGCGGCAATGCGGCAACGCGCATGGGGCGCTGCGGGGCGCGGCCATCATCGATTCGGGCAGCTGCGCCTGCCCCGTGAGGCTTGCCCAGACCAGGGTGGTACCCAGTACCCCTGCCAGGTACGCCACCGACACTGCGCCGATCACCAGGCCCGCGGCATGCTCCAGCCACGGAAGCAATCGGCAACACCCCTGTGCCCAGCGTGGATGGCTGCCAAGCCACGCCATCAGCAGGCCGAGCGACAGCGCGACGCCGCCCAGGCAGGCCACGTAAGCGGCCTTTGTATCCATGTCGGCAACGAGGCCGCTGACCAGGGCTGCAACCGCGAACTGCAGCGTCCAGTTGTTGATGCTGGCGAGCGCCAACAGGCATCCAGCCTCGGCGTGCGGCCAACGGGAGCGGGCCTTCAGGCCCCGGGGCATCTGCAGGGAAAGCGGAGAGAGGGAGGTCAGCCCGGCGTCGCGCAGGCACATGCCCGCCAGGCGCAGCAGCAGCAGGCAGCCCGCGCACTCCATCGCCAGCGTCCACAGGCCGCGGTTTCCCAGCATGCCCGCCGCAACGAAGGCCGTGGCGCAGATGGTGCCCGTACCGATGGCGATACCGAACGATGCGGCCATGGCGGCGTGCCCGCCCGCGCCCATCGCGGTGCGCAGGATCTTCGCGTGATTCGACGCAGGCAGGAGCATGGCGAAGCCGTACAGCACCGCGACGATGAAGAACTGCTGCACGAAAACCTGCCACCAAACTACAGAAAGTGCCGAGTGTGGGCTGCGGCGGACGCGCCGTATTGAACGCTATTGCGGTTGGCGCGAATCACTGGCATCAGCCGACCCACAGCGACACGGCGATCCAGAGCGCCAGCGCAATCATCAGGAGCCCTGCGGCCCGTTCCAGCCACGGCAGGGCACGCGCGAATCGACCCAGCACCCATGGGTGGCCGACCAGCGCGGCAACCAGCAGATCCCATAGCAGGACGATGCCGAACATCCACGCGCCATAGAAGAACTTCGTTGCGGCGCTGGCCTGCGGACCGTTGAGCATCGCCGCCAGCGTTGCGTAGAACAGCGCATTCTTCGGGTTCAGCAGCGCAGACAGGGCGCCCAGCCCAGCCGCCCTCCACCATCCGTGGGCCCCACGCGCTGGCGATCCGGCGGCAGCTTCAGGTGCCTGCAACGTCGTCGAACCCGCATGGCGCAGGAACAGCGTGCCGAGGTACAGCAGGAACCCGCAGCCCGCCAACTGCACCGCGATGAACCCTGCGCGGCCTGGGCGCAGCATGGCCGTTCCGGTGAAAGCGGCTACGATGAAGACGCCATTGCCGAGGGCGATGCCTGCGCAGGCGCCACTGGCAGTGCGCCATCCCGAGGTGATCGCGGTGCGTGCAACGAGAAAGAAGTCGGGGCCGGGTGAGAGCAGGGCGAGAAAATGTACGGTGGCGATGACCAGGAACTGTTCCATCGGGTCCGGCGGCGGCTGGCTGGGGCGCCAGTCTGGGGATGCGCCGCGCGATGGTATTGAACGTTATTGCAGGCTCAGCGCCGGTACTGGCCCGGGGTCGCACCGGCGTGGGCCTTGAAGACCCGCTGGAAATGGCTCTGGTCGGCAAAACCCAGCGCATGCGCGACCACGGCCAGTGCCTGCCCTTCGCACAGCCGCCGGCGGGCCTCCTGGATGCGCTGGTCGATCTGCCAGGCGTGCGGTGTCAGGCCCGTGGCGCGTCGGAAGGCGCGGATCAGCTGGTAGCGGCTCATGCCCGCCAGCGATGCCAGCTCCTGCAGGGCCGGGGTGTGTTCGAGCCGCTGGCGCAGAACGTCCATCACCGGCTGCAAGCGCTGCTGTAACGCGGCATCTTCAAGCGGGCCGGCGACGGCAACACCATCGTGTTCATCCAGATCGCCGACGAACGCGATCAGGGCCGCTTCCTTGACGCTGACTGGATCGTCGGAGAACAGCGTCTCGTTGAGCTGGCAGTACTGCTGGTAGCGCGGGCGATGGTTGGAAATCCGGATCGGTTCCTGCTGCCAGTCGGGTTCGGGCAGGTCGTCATACTCGGCGCGGACCTCGGCCATCCAGCGCGGGTCCAGATGCAGCATCTGGTAGCTCCAGACCTGGCCGGGCAGGGGGTTGCAGGCGTGCACGCGGCCTGCGGGCACGCCGACCAGACTGCCGGGCTTCAGCAGGCGCGGCCCTTTCGCGGCGCCGGTGAACAGGCTGCTGCCGGCGTCCACGGCGCCGATCGAGAAGGTGTCATGGCTGTGCGGGCGATGGCAGGCGCGGCTGTCGCACGCCCGTCGGCTTTCGACGAAGGGCACGCGCGGGTCACGCCAGAATTCGGTGGCAGAGCGCATGCAGCGGTTCCGGGATGCAGGGGGCAACGCCCGCATGGTGCCATGTTCGGGGCAGGGCGCGTCGAGGGTGTCTGCGCGATAATGCCGCCATGAGCATCCAAGAGCTTTCCCCCGCGCAGGCACGCGAGCGCCTGGCCCATGGCGCGGTGCTGATCGATGTGCGCGAAGCGCACGAACGGGCCGGCGGGATGGCCGAGGGCGCGCGAGGCGTGGCCAAGGGCGAGCTGCAGGCCGACCCGACCGCACACCTGCCGCAGCACGACCAGGAAATCCTGTTGATCTGCCAGAGTGGCAAGCGCTCGGCCGATGCCGCGCAGTTCCTGCGGGAGGCCGGCTTCACCCACGTCGCTTCCGTGACGGGCGGTACCGTGGCCTGGCGCGAGCAGTCGCTGCCACTGGTGCAGCCGGTGGCCAGCGCTGCCGACCGCGATTTCTACGACCGTTATTCGCGCCACCTGCTGCTGCCGCAGGTGGGCGAGGTCGGCCAACGCCGGCTGCAGCAGTCGCGCGTGCTGGTGCTGGGCGCGGGTGGGCTGGGCGCGCCGGCCGGCTTCTACCTTGCTGCGGCTGGGGTGGGGCACCTGCGCTTCGCCGACCATGACCGCGTGGAGCGCAGCAACCTGCACCGGCAGATCGTGCATACCGAAGCCAGCGTGGGCCAGCTCAAGGTCGATTCCGCACGCGAGCGGCTGCTGGCGCTGAACCCGTCGATCGAGGTCGAGGCGGTGCCCGAGCGGGTCACGTCCGAGAACGTGGATGGGTTGCTGGACGGCGTGGACGTGGTGCTGGATGGATCGGACAATTTCCCGCTGCGCTACCTGCTCAACGACGCCTGCATCAAGCACGCGATACCGCTGGTGTACGCCGCCATCGAGCGCTTCGATGGCCAGGTAAGCGTGTTTGACGCCGGCCGCCAGCGTGGCGTGGCGCCGTGCTACCGCTGCCTGTTCCCCGAGCCGCCGCCGCCGGAGTTCGCGCCGAACTGTTCCGAGGCCGGCGTGCTGGGGGTGCTGCCCGGGCTGGCTGGTGTGCTGCAGGCGACCGAGGTGCTGAAGCTGCTGCTGGGCATCGGTGAACCACTGGTCGGCCGCCTGCTGCGCTTCGATGCGCTGGGCATGCGCTTCCGCGAGACCGGCATCCGGCCGGACCCGCAGTGCCCGGTGTGCGCGCCGGGTGTGCCATTCCCGGGGTATATCGATTACGCCGCGTTCTGCCGGGGTGGGTGAGGCTGGCCGGGGAATGCCTTGGTAGATGCCGACCTTGGTCGGCGTTTTCGTGCCAACCAAGGTTGGCACCTACCGAAGCGGGTGCATGGCGGCACCCACCGACGCGGATGCATGGTTTCGGGATGATGATGGGGGTAGCTCCCTACATCGTTCCACCTCCAAGACAATCCGGCGCAACATGCGTGCTATTGCCGTCATCGGCATTGCTCTATTGTTGAACCCGATTCTGGATCTTGGGGAAAACACCGCATGGCGGTAGAAGCAGCGACCAGCGAGCTGGTCAAGGTCGTCGCCCTGTTGGGCGCGGCGGTGGTGATGGTGCCTTTGTTCCGCCGGGCCGGCCTGGGCTCGGTGCTGGGCTACTTCGCCGCTGGCCTGGCGATCGGACCGTTCGGGCTGGGCTGGTTCTCCGACCCGCAGGCCATCCTGCATACCGCCGAGCTCGGTGTGGTGATGTTCCTGTTCGTGATCGGCCTGGAAATGCGGCCGTCGCACCTGTGGAGCCTGCGCAAGGAAATCTTCGGGCTGGGCACGCTGCAGATCGTCACCTGTGCGCTGGTGCTGACCAGCATTGCCAAACTGTTCGGGTTGCCGTGGCAGGTGGCCTTCATCGGTGCCACCGGCTTCGTGCTGACCTCCACTGCAGTGGTGATGCAGTTGCTGGCCGAGCGCGGTGACATCGCGCTGCCGTCGGGGCAGAAGATCGTTTCGATCCTGCTGTTCGAAGACCTGCTGATCGTGCCGTTGCTGGCGCTGGTGGCCTGGATGGGCCCGAGCGCGGGCAGCGCCGATGGCGAGGGTTCGCGCTGGCTGTCGGTAGCGATCGGCGTGGGTGCCATCGTCGGCCTGGTGCTGGTCGGCCGCTTCCTGCTCAATCCGTTGTTCCGCGTGCTGGCCGAATCGAAGGCGCGCGAGGTGATGACCGCCGCCGCGCTGCTGGTGGTGCTGGGTGCGGCGCTGCTGATGCAGCTGTCCGGCCTGTCGATGGCGATGGGCGCGTTCCTGGCCGGCGTGCTGCTGAGCGAATCGACCTTCCGCCACCAGATCGAAGCGGACATCGAGCCGTTCCGCGGCATCCTGCTCGGCCTGTTCTTCCTCAGCGTGGGCATGGCGCTGGACCTGGGCGTGGTGGCTGGCAACTGGCAGCTGATCCTGGGCCTGGTGCTGGCGTTGATGGCGGCCAAGGCGCTGTGCATCTACGTGGTGGCGCGCATCATGGGCAGCGACCACGCGCAGGCGCTGGATCGCGGCGTGCTGATGGCGCAGGGCGGCGAGTTCGCCTTCGTGCTGTTCTCGGCTGCCGCCTCGGCCGGCGTGATCAACCTGGAGATCAATGCCAACTTCACCGCCGTGGTGGTGCTGTCGATGGCGCTGACCCCGCTGGTGGTGCTGGTCTACAAGCGCATCGCACCGAAGCCGACGGTGAACATGGACGGCGTGGACGAGGCCGAGGGCCTGTCCGGCAGCGTGCTGCTGATCGGCTTCGGCCGCTTCGGCCAGGTCGCCAGCCAGTCGCTGCTGGCGCGCGACGTGGACGTGACCATCATCGACAACGATGTGGAGATGATCCAGAGCGCGGCGCGCTTCGGTTTCAAGATCTATTACGGCGACGGTACGCGTCTGGATGTATTGCATGCTTCGGGTGCGGCCACAGCACGTGCGATTGCGGTGTGCGTGGACAAGGCTGAAGCCGCCGATCGCATTGTTGAACTGGTGGCGCATGAGTTCCCGCAGGCCAAGCTGATGGTGCGCTCGTTCGACCGCGAGCATTCGCTGCGGCTGATCCATGCCGGTGTCGATTTCCAGATCCGCGAGACGTTTGAATCGGCGGTGTTGTTCGGTCAGGCCGCGCTGGTGGAGCTGGGTGCGGATGAGGACGACGCGGTGGAGATTGCCGAGCAGATCCGCCGCCGCGACGCCGAGCGCTTCGAGCTGGAGATTGCCGGTGGTGGTTTGAATGCCGGCGCCAAGATGGTGTTCGGCAACTCCGGCCAGGGCGTGCCGACGCCAACGCCGTTCACCGCGCCGAAGCGCGAGAGCAAGACGTTGAACCCGCAGGATGTGCCGGAAGAGGAAGAGTAGAGCCCGGTCGTGCCGGCCGCTGGCCGGCAGATACGGAAACGTTTCGACGTCATGAGGTTGCCGGCCAGCGGCCGGCACTACCGTGTGGGGAATTGCCGAAGCCGGTGGTTGGTAGTGCCGGCCGCTGGCCGGCAGATACGGAAACGTTCCGACGTCATGAGGTTGCCGGCCAGCGGCCGGCACTACCCGTGTGGGGATTACCCAAGCCGGCGGTTGGTAGTGCCGGCCGCTGGCCGGCAGATACGGAAACGTTCCGACGTTATGGGGTTGCCGGCCAGCGGCCGGCACTACCCGGGTCGGGAATTGCCGAAGCCGGCGGTTGGTAGTGTCGGCCGCTGGCCGGCAAATACGGAAACGTTCCGACGTCATGGAGTTGCCGGCCAGCGGCCGGCACTACCGTGTGGGAATTGCCGAAGCCGGTGGTTGGTCGTGCCGGCCGCTGGCCGGCAGATATGGAAGCGTTCCGGCGTCATGAGGTTGCCGGCCAGCGGCCGGCACTACCGTGTGGGGAATTGCCGAAGCCGGCGGTTGGTCGTGCCGGCCGCTGGCCGGCAGATGCGCGAACGTTCCGACGTCATGGGGTTGCCGGCCAGCGGCCGGCACTACCGTGTGGGGAATTGCCGAAGCCGGCGGTTGGCACGACCCCGTCAGGACCGCATCCTGCGGTGGGCGAGGGGGACTGAATCAGGGACAATAGCGTCCCCGCCGCTCCACGCCTGCCTCCGATGACTGATTCCGCCGCCCCGCATCCTGCCCGCATCCTTGATGGCCGCCGCATCGCCGAGGACCTGCTCGACAGCCTGAAGGTGCGCGTCGACGCCCGCGTGGCCGCTGGCGGCAGCCGCCCGGGCCTGGCCGTGGTGCTGGTCGGTGGTGACCCGGCCTCGACCGTATACGTGCGCAACAAGCGCCGCGCCGCCGAGAAGGTCGGCATCGAGGCACACGATTACGACCTGCCGGCCGGTACGACCGAGGCCGAGCTGCTCGACCTGATCGACCAGCTCAACGCCGATCCGAAGATCAACGGCATCCTGATCCAGCTGCCGCTGCCGGGCATCCCCGATGCGCGCCGGCTGATCCAGCGCATCGACCCGCGCAAGGACGTGGACGGCTTCCACCCGGAAAACGTCGGCCATCTGGCCCTGCGAGAGTTCGGCCTGCGCCCGTGCACCCCGCGCGGCATCACCACGCTGCTGGGCCACACCGACCAGCCGGTACGCGGCCGCAACGCCACCATCGTTGGCGTGAGCAACCATGTCGGCCGGCCGATGGGCCTGGAGCTGCTGATTGCCGGCTGCACCGTGACCAGTTGCCACAAGTTCACCCCCAAGGACGTGCTGGAGCAGGCCGTGCGCAACGCCGACATTCTGGTGGTGGCGGTGGGCCGCCCGGGCATCGTGCCGGGCGAGTGGGTGAAGCCGGGCGCGGTGGTGATCGACGTGGGTATCAACCGGCTGGATGACGGCCGGTTGGTGGGCGACGTCGGGTTTGAAGCGGCGGCCCAGCGGGCGAGCTGGATCACCCCGGTGCCGGGTGGCGTGGGCCCGATGACCGTGGCCACGCTGATGCAGAACACCCTGGAAGCCGCGGAAGCGCTGAGCTGACCTGCGATTGGGGAGATCTGCTGTTGGTGGGTGCCGACCGTTGGTCGGCACAATGCCGGGGCAGGGTGATGCCCCGCTCCTGGTAGGTGCCAACCTTGGTTGGCACAAACAGGCAGAGGCCTTGGCCCCATCTGGGGTCCTGGTGCCGGATGGATAGTGCCAACCAAGGTTGGCACCCACCCAAGCCGCCCTGAACCAATCGCCGCCCGCGCGACACTGCGTCGCATCTACCCCCTGCCACGCGGCGCGAAAACAGGGTAAAATGTCGCGCTTCCCCACATCTCGGGTATGCCGATGCTGCGCATCCAGGCTGAAGCACTCACTTACGACGACGTCTCGCTCGTCCCCGCCCACTCGACCATCCTGCCCAAGGACGTCAACCTCGAAACGCGGTTGACTCGCGACCTGAAGCTGAAGCTTCCGATCCTGTCCGCAGCCATGGATACCGTCACCGAAGCCCGCCTGGCCATCGCCATGGCCCAGCTCGGCGGCATGGGCATCATCCACAAGAATCTCAGCCTGGAACAGCAGGCCGCGGAAGTGGCCAAGGTCAAGAAGTTCGAGGCCGGTGTCATCCGCGACCCGATCACCGTCGGCCCGGAAACCACCATCCGCGACGTGCTGGCCCTGACCCAGGCGCACAACATCTCCGGCGTGCCGGTGGTGGGCAGCGACGGCCTGCTGGCCGGCATCGTGACCCACCGCGACATGCGCTTCGAGACCGAGCTGGACGATCCGGTCCGCCACATCATGACCAAGAAGGATCGTCTGATCACGGTCAAGGAAGGCGCCGCGTCCGACGAAGTGCTGCAGCTGCTGCACCGCAACCGCATCGAAAAGGTGCTGGTGGTCAACGATTCGTTCGAACTGCGTGGCCTGATCACCGTCAAGGACATCCAGAAGAACACCGACTTCCCGAACGCTGCCAAGGATCTGTCGACCCGCCTGCTGGTCGGCGCCGCCGTCGGCGTGGGTGGTGATACCGATCGCCGCGTGGAAGCGCTGGTCGCCGCCGGCGTGGACGTGATCGTGGTCGATACCGCGCACGGCCACTCGCAGGGCGTGCTGGACCGCGTCAGCTGGGTCAAGAAGAACTTCCCGAACGTGCAGGTCATCGGTGGCAACATCTGCACCGGCGAAGCCGCACTGGCGCTGCTGGACAGCGGCGCGGACGCAGTCAAGGTCGGCATCGGCCCGGGCTCGATCTGCACCACCCGCGTCGTTGCCGGCGTCGGCGTGCCGCAGGTCACCGCCATTGATCTGGTGGCCGAAGCGCTGCAGGACCGCATCCCGCTGATCGCCGACGGTGGCATCCGCTACTCGGGCGACATCGGCAAGGCGCTGGCCGCCGGTGCCTCGACCATCATGGTCGGCGGCCTGCTGGCCGGTACCGAGGAATCGCCGGGCGAGACCGAGCTGTACCAGGGCCGTTCGTACAAGAGCTACCGCGGCATGGGTTCGCTGGCTGCCATGGAAAAGGGGTCGAAGGACCGCTACTTCCAGGACGCTGCCACCGCCGACAAGCTGGTGCCCGAAGGCATCGAAGGCCGCGTGCCGTACCGCGGCCCGGTGGGCGGCATCATCCACCAGCTGATGGGCGGCCTGCGCGCCACCATGGGCTACGTGGGCTGCGCCACCATCGAAGACATGCGCAGCAAGCCCAAGTTCGTGAAGATCAGCGGCGCCGGCCAGCGTGAGAGCCACGTCCACGACGTGACGATCACCAAAGAGCCGCCGAACTACCGCGCCTGACGCGGGCCGAGCAAAGAGGAACGGGGAAGCACTTCCCGTTCCTCTTTCTCCATCTGCCGCCGTAAATCTGATTTCGTTTTCCCTACTGCATTGCCGGGGCGCCATGACCAACATCCATAACGACAAGATCCTCATCCTCGATTTCGGCGCGCAGTACACGCAGCTGATCGCCCGCCGCATCCGCGAGCTGGGCGTCTACTGCGAAATCTGGGCGTGGGACCACAACCCGGCCGAGATCGCCGCGTTCGGCGCCAAGGGCATCATCCTGTCCGGTGGCCCGGAATCGACCACGCTGCCGGGTGCACCGGCCGCGCCGCAGGAAGTGTTCGACAGCGGCCTGCCGATCTTCGGCATCTGCTACGGCATGCAGACCCTGGCCGCGCAGCTGGGCGGTGCCACCGAAGCGGCGGATCAGCGCGAATTCGGTCACGCCGAAGTGAACGTGATCAACCCGGATGCACTGTTCAAGGGCCTGAGCGACCATGGCGGCGAGCCGAAGCTGAATGTCTGGATGAGCCACGGCGACCACGTCTCCGTTGCGCCGCCGGGCTTCACCATCACCGCCACCACCGACCGCATTCCGGTGGCCGCCATGGCCAACGAAGAAAAGCGCTGGTACGGCGTGCAGTTCCACCCGGAAGTGACCCACACCCTGCAGGGCCAGGCGCTGCTGCGCCGCTTCGTGGTGGACGTGTGCGGCTGCCAGACCCTGTGGACCGCCGCCAACATCATCGACGACCAGATCGCCCGCGTGCGCGAACAGGTGGGCGATGACGAAGTGATCCTGGGCCTGTCCGGCGGCGTCGATTCGTCCGTGGTGGCTGCGCTGCTGCACAAGGCCATCGGCGAGAAGCTGACCTGCGTGTTCGTGGATACCGGCCTGCTGCGCTGGCAGGAAGGCGACCAGGTGATGGCGATGTTCGCCGAGCACATGGGCGTAAAGGTGGTGCGCGTGAATGCCGCCGACCGTTACTTCGCCGCGCTGGAAGGCGTGAGTGACCCGGAAGCCAAGCGCAAGATCATCGGCAACCTGTTCGTTGAGATCTTCGATGAAGAGTCGAACAAGCTGAGCAACGCCAAGTGGCTGGCGCAGGGCACCATCTACCCGGACGTGATCGAGTCGGCCGGTAGCAAGACCGGCAAGGCGCATGTGATCAAGAGCCACCACAACGTGGGCGGCCTGCCGGAGCACATGAAGCTGGGCCTGGTGGAACCGCTGCGCGAGCTGTTCAAGGACGAAGTGCGCCGCCTGGGCGTCGAGCTCGGCCTGCCGCGCACCATGGTTTACCGCCATCCGTTCCCGGGCCCGGGCCTGGGCGTGCGTATCCTGGGTGAAGTGAAGCGCGAATACGCCGAGCTGCTGGCCAAGGCCGATGCCATCTTCATTGATGAGCTGCGCAAGGCGGACCTGTATGACAAGACCAGCCAGGCGTTTGCCGTGTTCCTGCCGGTGAAGTCGGTGGGCGTGGTGGGCGATGCGCGGGCTTATGAGTGGGTGATTGCGCTGCGGGCCGTGGAGACGATTGACTTCATGACGGCGCATTGGGCGCATCTGCCGTATGAGTTCCTGGGTACGGTGAGCAACCGGATCATCAATGAGCTGCGGGGGGTGTCGAGGGTTGTCTATGACATCTCGGGGAAGCCGCCGGCGACTATTGAATGGGAATGAGTTGAAAGAACGAGGGCGCCGAAAGGCGCCCTCGTTGTATGCGGAGCATACTCAGGCGTTCCCGTCGCGAGTCTTATCGTGCATCGTGCTGCGGTTGCAGCATGATCAATATCCGTGGGCCCCGGCTATCCTAGGAATGAGTCAACTCTCGCGGCCGTGCTCGCGAGCAATGGCGCAGGACGTAGTGATTGGCCTGTGCTATGGGGGAGAGTGCGGATTTGCGTCTGGGCGGTAGTGGGTTCTCCGCCTAGTTGGAGTCATCGCGGGATGGCAATATCGGATTTCGACCCGTAAGCGGATATCTGCATGCGTGATAAATATAGTCTGGTTCGATTGTGGAGCGGATCGCCAAACTCGGTTATGCATTCGCTTGATGGCCTGACTCAGCCGCTCTAAGATCGGCCTGTAGCAAGGGGTGCCGGCGTTCTATCGGATTCAGGGGCATTGGCCAGATGGCTTCCAAAGGGGGAATTTGATGTCGACCGAGGCATTTTTCAATTCAGATCACAGCTCCACACTCTTCCCGCTTTCTACCAGTAGGCTGATGGTGGAGAGGCATAACCAAGAGCTTTCTGAATATATCTATCAAAAAGTCCTCAATGAGTCTGAATCGTCGGACAACTTTCTATCGCAGCAGCGTGTCTACTCGACCAAGCCGAACGGCCATCTCCGTAGGACATTCAAGTTAGACCCGGTGGCTGAGTTTTACATATATGACGTCGTCTACCGAAACAGACAGATATTTCGGGCTCAGGTCAGCGATGCTCGTCGTTCATTTGGTTATAGATTCTCATCGGGCAGTCACATAGCAGTCCACGCAGCGTATCGTGAGTATAAGGAAGCTCTTCAAGAGTGCTCTGAGAACTACAGTCATAGTCTTAGTTTTGACATAGCATCATATTTCAATAGTATTTACCATCACGACCTTGTTCACTGGTTCTGTTCAAAGATTCAGTCTGAAGATGATTGTCAATCATTTGGAAGGTTTCTGCGGGAAATAAATGTGGGGAGGAGTGTTGATGTCCTCCCTCAAGGTCTCTATCCATGCAAAATGCTAGGCAATGAGTTCTTAAAATTAGTGGACGTGTCTAGTAATTTGAAAAGCGCAAAGTTGGTTAGATTTATGGATGACTTTACGCTTTATGATTCTTCCGCAGTCACCTTGCGCAAAGATTTTCAAAAGATTCAGCAGATACTTGGGCAGTATGGATTGAATATTAATCCATCGAAGACTCGGCATGATGCAAGGATCGGCGACGTGTCGGGGAAGCTGAACGAAATTAAAGAAGCCCTTTCTGAGATCATTGAGGACTTTGAGCCGATCTATGGTGCATCCACAGTCGATGTGGTCGTCAATGAAATAGAGATTGAGAACCCGCTTGATGCCGATCAAGTGCGTACGCTCATTGATTTACTCAAGAACGATGAGGCGGATGAGTCAGATGCTGACATGATTCTGGGTTTTCTGAGCAATCACGCAGAGAGTGAGCATCTTTTGGAAGTCATTCCTGAGCTCCTTTCTCGATTCCCGAATCTTATCAAGCATATTTATTCGGTATGTGCAAATGTGGAGGACAAGCATTCCCTGAGAAACGTCATTTCCCAATATCTCGCAGAAGACGATTCCTATCTTGAATATCAATTGTTCTGGCTTGTAAAAATAGTCGAGGATCACATACTTGACCATGTCGACAGCGGCGATCTGCTGATCCGGCTCTACGAGCTTACCGGTGACCACAAGATTGCTCGCGCAAAAATTCTTGAGATACCCGTGCAAAATTATGGATTCAAGGAGCTGAGGCTTGATTACCTGAAGACAGGTCAATCAGATTGGTTGTCGTGGGCAGCCGCCATGGGCTCGAGAACATTGATCGCATCAGAGCGGAACCACTTGTTGACGTACTTTTCCAAGGGCTCTCCGCTAAATTTTCTAGTGGCGGAATGCGTAAAAAAGTTCTGATAGCTAGAGTATGAATTTGTTGTTCAGGGGGTCCCCAATTGTTGGGGATACCCTGCTATTGAGGGGGGAGGGGGCAGCAGGCCCACTCAACGAGCCCTCGGCAATGCAGAAAGAGCGTGTTAATGATCCCCTCATCCATATGGCGCTCCGGTTTGGCTGCCACCCTGCATCGGAGCGTTGCCTACTATAGGAGCTTGATGTTCACGGGGCTGCAGACGTTGAGCTTTCGCGCATTGGCTGTCTGTACGGTGCATTCCTTGTCGGCGTGCTGGCGGTGGTGACGGGGTGAGGCAAGCGAAGCCTGCGTGAGACCGGACGGCGCTCCCTCAATAGCGCACACGCCGAATGGCGTCGCGGCAATTGAGATGGCCTGGGCTTAGCTTTTGCCAAACTCGGCAGAAGGCGGCATAGTCATGCACACATTACCAAACAAGCATTGGGCGGACGTCCCCATGGCTAAGAAGGGCAAGGTAGCCAACGAAGCTCTCTTTGAAGAAAACTATGTGCTGCGGTCGCTGGGGCGGATTGGTTATGACCCAGACATGGCGCTCACTGAGTTGGTGGCCAACACGTGGGATGCGGGGGCGGCCAAGGTTGCCGTGATCATCCCGGAGGAAACGGGTGGCTTGCTATCGGTCGAAGACGATGGCCATGGGATGACCCAGGACCAGTTTCGCAAGCGCTGGATGACCTTGGGATACAACCGTCATCGAAGCCAAGGGGCGAACGTTCAGTTTCCTTCCGAACGCGACGATTGGGTGCGCATGGCCTTCGGGCGCAACGGTATTGGTCGCCATGGCTTGTTGTGCTTTTCTGATCATTACACGGTCGAAACCTGGGCGAAGGGCGTTCTTTCTACCTTTGTGATCGGCACCCGAAATCAGCCATCCCCGTTCTACATCCAAAGCCATGAGACAGGCACCCGTTCGGGCCATGGCACCCGGTTGTTGGTGGAGGTTGAACGCCACCGCCCCGATCCAGATCGGATCAGGACGGTCCTGTCGGGACGCTTCCTGCACGATCCGCAGTTCCTCGTTTCGGTGAACGGCCAGTCCGTCCCGTTGTCTGAGCATGAGGGTCTTCTGGAGAAGCGCAAGATTCAGGTCGAACCCGGCTTTGGGGTCACTGCGTACGTGTTGGACACAACACGCACGGCGAAATCCACCCGTTACCAAGGCGTTGCGTTCTGGGTGAGCAACCGGTTGGTGGGGCTGCCGAGCTGGACCGTGGGCCCGATGGCCGTTCTGGATGGGCGGGTGCGCTTTGCCAAGCGCTATGCCATCGTGATTGAGTGCGGGGCGGAGTGGCTTTCGGAGATCGAGCCAGATTGGTCGAAGTTCAAGACCACTGAGCGAACCGATCATCTTTTCGAAGCGGCCAACGGGTATGCCCAAGAAATGGTCGAGAAGTTGTCGGCCCACCTGATTGAAGAAAACTCAGAGGATGCGCTCTACAAGAATCGAGAGGATCTCCGGACGCTGCCTAGGCGGTCTATGCTTGAAGTAGCCCAGTTCACGAAGACCGTGGTGCATGATCAGCCAGGCATACCGCCGGAGACCCTAAACAAGGTCGTCAAAGCGGTTATCAAGATTCAGAAGGCGCGAAGCGGCTCAAGCTTCCTCGACAAGCTGATGCAGTTGGATGAGCACGACATCGACGGGCTGGATCGATTGCTGGGACAGTGGACTGTGGAGGATGCGCTCACGGTTCTGGATGAGATCGACAGTCGTTTATCCATCATCGCCGCCATGGAGAAGCTCAGCGGCGACGCGGAAGCCGACGAACTGCACACCCTCCATCCGCTCGTGACGCAGGCACGTTGGCTGTTTGGGCCGGAGTTTGATAGTTCGGAGTATGCGTCGAACAACACGCTGCGCACGGTCGCCACCAGTCTATTCAAAGCAAGAAAGCAAAATCAGAGCTTTGCTAATGCAGCGAAGCGCCCCGACATCGTCGTCCTCTCCGATGCCACCCTCTCAATCGTTGGGACGGAGAGTTTTGATACCGCCAAGGATCAGCTCGTGATGATGCGCGATGTCCTGCTCATCGAGCTGAAGAAAGGTCGTTCTGAAATCGGTCGCAAAGAGATGAATCAGGCGGCAGAGTATGTCGATGAACTTGTCTCCAGCGGGGGCATACAGGGAAGTCCCTTCTTCCATACCTTCGTGGTAGGCCATTCGGTCGCGTCCAATATACCGACTGTCAATAGCCGGGAGTACAACGGCGTTCAGCGCGGTCGGGTGACGGCGACCACATACAACCAGCTTGCAATGACGGCGAATCGACGCCTCCATGGGCTCAAGGCAAGAATACCCTCGCGATACGAGGAGGTTTCTGGTTACGAGCTGGTCCAGAAAGTCATGGGGACGCCAAGCCAAGCTTCGTTCGTGCCGCCAGCTGAGTAGTGCTGTGTTCAGCCATATCTGGCGACCGCTTCTGACCGAAAGCAGACTTCCTCACTTTTGCTGGCGCGAGTTTGCGGTGATCGCGGAACCTGCGGAGGGACTGTTACTTGTGGGCTTGTTAGCCGAGCGCAGTCGCCCTAAGATCGAGCCGTATCCAAGGAAAAGACCATCAGGTGGTTTTTGTGGATAGATCGTATAGCCGGGCTCTCGGGTCTGGCTATTAGGTAGTGAGCCCTCATCGATCACTTTCAGGACGCGTCATGCAAGAAGCGCTAAAGCAGAAGCACAAACTTCGTCTACTGGTTCTTCACAAACTCTACGAGCTGAGTGGCAGTGATGTGCATAAGTTCGTTAACGGTGGTGCGCTATTCCACGCCTGCGGAGGTGGGGACGAGGCAGTGTTCAAGTCGGCAGTTGACTACTTGGAGGGGCAAGGCCTTGTTGAGGTGAAACGAGTGATGATGGGCTTGCCAGGGATGTTACGTATCAAGCATAAAGGTATCGTCGAGGTAGAGGGCGCCTTCGCTAAGCCAGATGAAGCAACTTCGCACTTCATGCCGGTCAACATGCTTTACGTTAACCAGATGATCGGCTCCGCAATTCAGCAAGGAACCTCCTCGAGCGTGCAGACGCTGACGAGCAAAGTAGATATAGGTGAAAGCGAGTCTCTGGCAAAGTTCGTCGAATTTGCCACGAATATTCTAGAGTCGAATAAATCCGATTCTGATCTGTGGAGGGAATTGAAGTCAGAAGTTGAAACGCTACGGGCTCAATCCAACTCCCCAAACCCCAAGCGTTCGATCATCAAGGATGGACTTTCGAGTCTTGGTCGCCTGTGCGAGGGTGCTGCGTCTGGTGCGATCGGAGCCCAACTAGCAACATATATTCCCCCTTTGCTGGCAATCTTCGGCTGATGCCTAAAGTTCGTCAAGCCTAGGCCGCTTTTCGCCTCGGCTTAATTTGGGGGGGGCGTCATGGGCGAACTTTACGAATGCCTTATTTAGCTTTTGGATTATTAGTAGGTACGCCGTGGGCGCGCGTCGTGCTTCGCTATTTTCTGATTTCTTGGCGGGGGCTGCTGAGCGTTAGGGGGGGAATATGGGTTCGTTAGTACTTGAGTTGCAAAGGGATGCGCTCGATAGAACAGTTAGTGCTGCTGATCTTCTTCGCAAGGCCCTGGTTGTTGCGAGGAAACTCAAAGTTACCGATCTGGTTGATTGGCTCACATATGAACTTAACGGGTATCCGGAAGGTGCGGACGTTCCTGAGTACAGGAAGCTTCGAGGTGAGCTAAAAGTTCATAATCCGTATAACGGCTGGGTTCCGCTCATAATGTCAAACCCGGAGCATGCGGAGATACTCTCTAAACGTGGAACCTCTCAAGCCATTTCGGAGCTAGACAAGATTGCCAATGGGGGCAGTAGTACGGCGTATGTCCGCCTGCCTCGAAGCATCGAGAATAACCTGATGAGCGGCATGGAATTCCCCTTGCAGCCCGCAGTAATTCTATCTCACACCCAGATCCACGGACTTGTGGATAAAGTGCGGAGCATAGTGCTGGAGTGGGCGCTTGGCCTAGAAGAGCAAGGCATCATGGGGGAGGGCATGAGCTTCTCAGCGGAGGATCAAAAGCAGGCTGGAAACGTCACGCTTAACGTGGGGAATCTAGGAAATTTGATCGGATCAATGCAGGACTCTCAGATCCAGCAAGACACAACAAGTTCAACACAGGGCTATAGCAAAGGATTGGATCTAGAGGCTGTTGCTAGAGTTATCAGAGAGCTGCGCAGTCGTATGGATGAGGTGAACTTGGAGGGCGATGCGGGTGCTCAAATCAAGTCTGAAGTCGCCTGCGTTGAAACCCAGTTGGCAGCGCCTAGCCCTAACGTGAGTGTGATAAGGGAGAGCTTGCGAAGCACACGTGCAATTCTTGAGGGCGTTGCCAGCTCAGCGGTCTTTCAAGGCATCATCACGGCGCTGGGAGCATTCCGCTAGCGCTTTCTAATAGTTCATTTATGCTGAGCTCGCTTCGTGGGTCGGCTCAATTCCAGAGCTGAGAACGTCCGCTCCTGGCCGTAAGCGGACGCTGGCCGTGGGAGCACCTCGCTGCGCCCCAGATCTTCGCCGGTCATACGGTAGCTTGTTAGCCGGACTTGGTCGCCCTATGATCGAGCGGTCTGGAGCGCCTCGTATGGTACTTTGCGGATACGTCGTCTAATCGGACACGGGATCCATTTCTTTGGTGATTGCCCAGCTTGGAGCGTTTGTGACAATTTTAGACGAGATGCAACAGGAGGTCTGGCATATCCTGACTGCGCTCTATACCTATCAAAGGATTGCAGAATCGACGGCAAAGAGTGCCACCCGATACGAGATGGCAAATCACATTGTTTCCGCTAATTCCTTGGCAGAGATGCTTGTGATTAGGGTCGCTCGCATGGCAGACAAGACGAAAGGAACTCGCTCGGTATCATTGCTTCTTAAGCGAAGCAATTTCGGAGAGCGAGCGGAGCTGGTTGCGCAAGCGGGCCAGGAGTTTCTATCTTTGTCCGAGCCGGTTGTGAAAATTCGCCACGAGCAAGTCGCTCATATGAAGCCTGGCGTACTAAGCAGTTATCCGTTAGAGCCCCTGCAGTCTGTGGTTGTACGCGCCATTGAAGCTCTAGTTGATCTGATCGATGCTGCCAGAGGTGAGACCGTTTCTTATGTCTATAAAGTAGGCTCCATGGAGGCCAAGGTTGATCTGAGAGCTTCATTGGCGAATGGATTTATGGTTACCATGTAAAGTTCGCCGGCGCTGCCTAGCCATATGGAACGTTCCCGAGATTGGAGCACTATGAGTCGCTATCTTGATTCTCTGCCTCACCCATGGACTCGCGAGGAGATCGAGAGGGCCATCTTTGAGAATTTTTCTGAAGCACGGGAATCTATCGAGGAAACACCAGGTGGCAGCCTTTGGCATTCGTTGGCGGATCTGCAAGACAGTCTATGGATATTCCAGCAATCGGTAACCAATTTGCTAGACGAAATAAGCCTATTCGCTGACCGAAGTCTTGACCCTGCTTTCTGGCATGAGGGCGATTTCTGTGAGGCCGATGCACATGCGAGAAATGTGAAAAAATACATCTTTAATACTACTTCCTCTATTATGGCCTTGGTCGATCATGCGAGGAATTTCGAAAAGTCATATCCGGTGGATGGGTGCAACGCTCAGCGGGACAAGTGCTTTTCTACTCCTGGGCTCCACAACTTTCTTCAAGGCTTTCGCAACTACAATACACATTGGCGTGTAGCGGAAGCAAATTGGAGGATAAGCAAGGATCTTGGAACCGGCGCTAGAGAAGCTCGATTTGTCATTTCGACGAAGGAGCTAAAGAGATGGTCTGGATGGTGTAGGCGCGCCAGCGATTACATTGCGCGCGCTTCCGATCCTCTGGATATCCATCGTATTTTTTCGGAGTATCGAAGATCAGTCCATGATTTTTACTCTTGGCATAGGGGCGCAGTTCTTGACCAGTATGCAAGCGTGTATCAGCCATATCTGGAGCATAGGCGCCTCTATGATGGACTTCAAAAGAAGTATTACTGGAATATGCTGATCTCCCGTCGCTCGGAGTCCATCAATCCATTTGCGCATTTGGGTCGATATCTGAGCAAGCGCCAAGTCGAGAGAGTTCTCGCCCTAGAGCATCGCAGCGCGGCGCAGATTGATACGATCATTGAAATGATGGGTATGGATGAATTCTGTAGCCCTGAGTTTCGCGCAAAGGTTTTCGCTCTCTTTCGGGCGGGTCGAATTGAGGCGGAGTAGTCAATTAAAGTCGATTGTGCGAGCGTCGGCTTTTGGCCGGAAGCGGACCTTGAGTGACACCTCGGCGTATCAAATCTGCCCCTCTTTTGCTCGCGGGGACTCAGTCACTCTGGCCTAACCTCTCGACAAGCCCACTCTACCAGCCCCCGGCAAGCCAGAAACAACCCATCAACCACCCCCTCATCCAAATGCCGCTCCGGGTCCGCTGCCACCCGGCAGCGGTCTGCCGCGTGCAGCAGCTCCAGCACCGTCAGCGCCCCGACCATCGCACGCTCGCTCCTGGCCAGGCTCACGCGGCGGCCGGGTGACACATCGGTTTCTGGCCAGGGGTGCCCATCGGCCCCTTCGCAGCCGCGCATGCGCTTGAGGATGCCGAGCAGGGAGTTCAAGTCGGGCAGGGGAGTGTCGTCGTTGATGGGCTCAACAACGGTGTACGAGGAGAAGGTGTCGGATTCATTCATGGCGTCGGCTTCCGTGGCTGTGCTTAACAGCGCCACCGCGAAGAGGTGGCGGACGGTGCGGGTTCCAAACCGGGACAGACAGTTGTCAATAACCGGCGGGTCCGAAGACCCCCACGCACCGCCCGCCATAAAGGCCGACGGATTGCCCGCCGGCACCGGTTAAGGACGGTGCCGACGGGCAAGCGTAAACAACTATCTGTCTCGGGTTTGGACGCCCGCTGCCACCCGTTGTCGGTGGCGCGCCATGGTGTTTACGCAGCCGCCTCGAATGCCAATAGAAATTCGCGAAGGAAACGCGGAATCCGAGAGCAGAGGACTATTGTTGCATGCACCATTCGTGCAGCACGCGACGCCAGCAGACGCATTCGCGGAGTTGATCTGTTGATTGCGATTCAAACTGGCGCAATCGCCCATGCCACAAGCGAATAGCGCGACGGCCTTCTTTGCAACAGTTCTTAGTTCGCCTCGCCAAGCAACGGCGCGCGATCAGCTACACACCTCGAAAATCGGTTCAAACCCGACACCGTTAACAAGCCCCCGGCTTCAACCGGCGCCCTTCTCAGCAGCATTCCCCACCAGCAACTCAATCATCGCCCGTGCCGCTGCCGACTGCCGCCGATGCGGCGCATAGATCACCGAGAACGGCCGCGATCTCCCCCGCAGCTGCGGTAGCACCTCTACCAGCTGCCCACGCTGCATCCGCTCGCGCACGATGAACTCATAGCTCTGGCAGATGCCGATGCCCTGTTCGGCCAGCGATACCACGCCCAGTACATCGTCGGAGGTCTCGATGGACGAACGCGGCAGCCAGTCCACGTCGCGTCCGCTGTCGCGGAAGATCCAGGGCGCCAGCCGCCCGGTGCGCGGCATCACGAACGGCAGGCACAGGTGCTGCTGCAGATCGTCCAGCGTCTGCGGCGTGCCACGGCGCTGCAGGTAGTCCGGCGCGGCCACCAGCAGCAGCGGTGCGTCTTCCAGCTTTCGCCCCACCAGCCCGCTGTCCGGCAGCTGGCCCAGGCGGATGGCCAGGTCGAAGCCTTCGGCCACCAGATCCACGTTGCGGTTGGTGATGTTCAGTTCCACCTGCACCTGCGGGTACTGCTGCGCAAAGCGCGCCAGCACGGGCGGCAGCCGGTAGTGGCCATAGGTGGTGGGCACGCTCAGGCGCACGCGGCCGGCCAGCGCACCGTCCTGGGCCAGTACGTCGCGCTCGGCGTCGTCCAGCAGGCCGAAGGCGGTGCGCACCTGTTCCAGGTAGAGCCGCCCGGCGTCGGTCAGGCCCACGCGGCGGGTGGTCCGCTGCAGCAGCTGCCGGCCCAGCCGCGCTTCAAGGCGGGTGACCGCGCGGCTCAGCACCGAGGGCGTGGTGGACAGCGCCACCGCGCCGGCCGTGAACGAGCCGTGCTCGACCACCGCCAGGAACACCTCCACATCGCCCAGGTAGTCGAACTTGCGGCTCATTTGGCTCTCCGGGGAACAGATGTTTTGCGATGAGGCCAATTTATCGCCGCTGGGGCGATGAATAAAGTGGCCGCCATTCCCTGATAGGAGCGACCCCATGAACCTGATGACCCGGCTGGCCGCAGCGCTGGCCCTGACCCTGGCCGCCACCGGCGCGCAGGCCGCCAACGTGCTGGTGGTGCTGTCCGACGAAAACCACCTGGACCTGAAGGACGGCAAGGTGCTGTCCACCGGCTTCTATCTCAATGAGTTGATGCAGCCGGTCAAGCTGCTGCTGGACGCGGGCCACGAGGTGACCTTCGCCACGCCGCAGGGGCGGGCGCCGACGTTGGATGCATCCTCGGTGACGCCGGCGTACTTCGGCAACGATGCCGCACAGCTGACGCTGCACAAGGAGCTGCTGGAGAAACTGGCGCTGACCTCGCCGACCGCCTCGCCGGTGGTCAGCCTGGCGCGCGTGGAGCAGCAAGGCTACGCGCGATTCGATGCGGTCTACATTCCCGGTGGCCACGCGCCGATGCAGGACCTGCTGAAGAGCCCGGCGCTGGGCCGGCTGCTGGCCGACTTCCACCAGCGCAACAAGACCACCGCGCTGGTCTGCCACGGGCCGATCGCGCTGCTGTCCACGCTGCCGGATGCCGGTGGTTTCGTGGCAAAGCTGGAAGCAGGTGCGACGCCGGCTACGCCGAAGTGGATCTACAGCGGTTACCAGATGACGGTGATCAGCAACCAGGAAGAGGAGCAGGCCAAGCCGCTGCTGGGCGGCGGTGAGATGAAGTTCTACCCGCAGACGGCGCTGCAGAAGGCGGGCGCGAAGTTCAGCAGCAACACCACGCCGTGGACCGGGTATGTGGTGGTGGATCGCGAGCTGATTACCGGGCAGAACCCGGCGTCGGCGCTGGAGGTGGGGCAGCGGTTGGTGGAGCGGTTGAAGTAGGGGGGGGGCTGCACAGCAGGCTGCCAGCCTTGCGGGCCGAAGGGCCAGCGCCTCGGCCTGACTACGGAAGTCTCAACGTGGTCGGCAGAGAGGGCATCAGCCCTTCGCGAGCGCTGCTCCTGACAGATCTTCAATCTGGGAAAGCGCGTGACGCGTCGCGGTCCAATCGCCGGCGTGCCTGATCGCCACACCTCCGGCCGCTGTCCAGGCATCACAGTTCGCTTCGAAATCGTCGATCAGAACATCGCCCGGCTGGTGCATGAAGAGCGGCTTGTGCCTCCCGCCAAGCACAGGCAGCACCAGGCAGGTCGCTGACAGGTGTTCGCGAACCCACAGCCGCTTCTGGATGGCAGCGAGCGGATAGTTTGATTTCGGGCAGGCCGTGAGAATCACCGGGTTCAAGTGGTGGATGCTGTGGAAAAACTCCACTGCACCTTGCATCGGCGGAAGGTCGCGGAAGAATGACGGGTGGTTGTTGATGTGCCCCCACATTTCATCGTCGGCAAGCACGCGGTGGTCCAGGCCAAACACGGCGGGGAATGCCGCGTCGAAGTCGGCCATGACACCATCAAGGTCTACGTAGATGGTGCGTCTGGATGCACTCGATCCATCTATGTGTTGGTTGGCGAGCGGGTCCATCACCGGCATGGTCTTCACATCATCAGCGTTCATTTGCGCGTTCTCCTTTCAAGAGTGGGCTTTCTTCTTCATCGGTTCCCCAGTAGCGGGGCAAAGTGCTTGGCAATTGCGACAGACATGGCAGCAATCGCGATGCCGCTGGCGTCGGTCCAGGGCGAAAGAGTGATGGCCTGCAACCCCACCAATGCGGAACGCCAGAGTGCCTCTTGAGTCCATCAGGCGCTGCTGCAGCGGGACGGTGCACCGCGCCGTAACAACACAATACGGGCACCACCAACCAGAATTGAAACTGAGATGGGCATCGCCTCACGGCGATGCCGCCCGGCAGATGCCGTAATCGGCACGCTTGAAATGCGGTATATATCGCGGCGATTCTTCAAAGGCATGCCGAGTGGCTGCTCTGGCCGTTGGCCAAGACGCATGGCCCCAGCCACTGGCTCATTTCGCCAACCAAGGAGCAATCTGGCGCGCTGGTGATTGGATAATCCCAACGCGCTACGGAAAGGCCGAACGGGGATATGCCTGTGGCGCTCGTTCCAGACTGATCCAGGAACGTCACTGAACATGCATGTCCAGGCGCACTCAATATATCACGCCGACCAGCGCCAGCGGCTTGAACCCGCTCGATCTCCAGCAGTTTGATTGGGCAGGGCAAGGCCGGCATGGCACCATGATGGGCTGGCCTCGTCCTTCCGGCCGGGGCCGTTTTCCCAGGGAAGCCCACCAACACGACATGCGAACGTCCATCCTCTTCACCTTCTCCGCCCTGTGCCTTGGCCTGCTGTCCGGCTGTGCCAGTGGCCCGGAGGAGCACGCCTCAAGCCGCGAGATCACCAGTGCGTTCGTGGCCGACGACGGCCAGCTGTACCTGTTGCCGCGCTATGACGAGCCGATGCGCTTCAATGCCGCGCCGTTCCGCGAGTACCGCGCGCTGATGGACAGCCCGCTGCGCGAGGCGGTGGCCTGCGCGCAGATGTACTTCCATGAGGATTGGCGCGACCCGGCTAACAAGTCCAAGGTGCACGGCAGCTATGCGCTGCTGCTGCGGCCGGAGCAGGTGACGGCGGAACAGGCCGCGCAGTTCAAGCTGGAGCGGATTGAGGTACTCCCGCGTGAGGCCAAGGCCGTGGAGGAGCGGTCGCGCTACTACCTGCCGATGGACCGGACCCGCTACGCGCTGGCGTTTGACCGCGCCTGCAATCTTTCAAGGAAGGGCGGCAGCTATTACAGCGCGCTGTTCGAGGGCGAAGGCGAGCGGGTGCAGTTGCCGGATGCTGCGGCGCTGGCGGAGAAGGGGAAGCTGGCACAGCCGATCAATGCGCGGGCGCAGCGGATCCTGCCGGAGAGGGAGGACAAGCCGGGTGTGGGTTCGGCGGCGGGCAAGGTGCTCGGCGCGGCGTTGATCCCTGTGGCGGTTCCGGTGTTTGTGTTGAGCCTGCCGTTCCTGGGGCCGGATCACTGGAAGTGAAAGGGCGTTGGGGGAGAGCCATCCACGCGTGACGTGGATCTACTTGGGTATCGCCTGAAAGTTCATCCTGGAGATCTGTGTGCCCAGCACGCTGGAAACTGTTTTGAAGACTGTAGGTTTCATTGTCCTCGCGGCCCTTCCGTTGGTGATCCTCTGGTTCACCCTTCGGCGGATGTCAGCAACTGCTCGCTCGTACGTGAAATCGGGGCTGCATTTGCATGCCCCGCGCAGGATTTCCGGCAGGTCCATGACCTTGGTGATGGTGGATGGAAAAGAGGATCGCGAGCACTATTTCTTTGATACAGAATCCTTCTACCTGCGGCGTGGGCCGGTGCCCACGGCGGTTCCGCTTTCGCAGATCACCTCAGTCACACGAACGTCCGACGTCATCTATTCACGCTATGTCTGGCGGGTGTGCTTCAGCAAAGCGTCGGGCAGAAAGTGCGTGACGTTCACCAACAACCTGACGCTGTTCAACCGCGATTTCCTGCTGTTCCTGGAGGCGGTGCGGAAGGCCAATCCGCTGGCGACCGTTGATCGGGCCGGTCTGTTCTTTTGATTGTGCGGCGATAGCAGTGACACCGATTGGCAAACAGAGGGGCCAGGAGGGCGGGTTGTTGTGAATTATTTCGAACGTGTTTCACCCACTCAGCCCATGCTGGCGGCGCGGATCTGGATATCCTGCTGCACGCGCTGATCTTCCAGCTGCTGCTCAAGCTGGTTGGCGATGGCGCGCTGCTGCGCTTCGCGGCTGACGGCGTCGAACTGCTGCATGGATTCTTCAACCGTGGTCTGCGCAGCCAGTTCGGTCGGCATCGCTGCGCGCTGGTGGCCGGGATCGCTGGGCTCGCCTTGGACCACGAACAGGGTGTGACCGGCCGGTTTGTCTGCGGTGGCGTTGCTCAGCAGTACGTGGTCGACGCGGTCCAGGTCGTTGTCCTTGGCCAGTACCAGCAGGCTGGCGGTCATGCGCTCGCTGGCTTCGTCGAAGGTGCGACCGTGTTTGGCGTCCAGCGCCGCTACGCCTTCGCGCACCTGTTGGTAGAGCGCATGATCGGGATGCTCGGGCTGGGTAGGCAGCAGGGGCGCGGGCGGCGCTTCGGGTTCCTGGATCGTTGCGCTTGAGGGTGATGCCGCCGGTGCCTCCACGGGTGGTGGCGTGTAGGGAGGCTCGTGCTGCGAGACTTGGGTCGCCGCGTCTGTCATCAGCGCGGGCGTAGCTGGCTCGGCTGCTGCGAGGGCGACTGGAACGTCTGACTCCGGCTGGATCGGCGCCGACTTCGCTTCGGCTTCGTGGAGGCGGGCAGTAGCCGGCACGGCTTCAGCCACTTCGGTCTGGATTGGCGGGGCCGGGGAGTGTGGGTCAGTTGCAACGGGCTCCTGCGCGGGAGCCGGGTACCCGATATCCGGCGTCGGTAGCGCACTCACTTCTGGCTGCGCGGGAGATCGCTCAGCGGAGGGAATCCTGGGTGACGGCACAGGAGCTGCCGGCATCGTGTGCGCAGGAGGGTTTGCCTCGGCATGCGCTTGTCGCTCGCTTGACTCATCCCGCGCAGGTTGCGTTGCAGAGGCAGCGATCGGCTCCTGTTGGGATACTTCGCGGCGAGCCGGTTCCCGCACGGGTTCCGCAGGATTCGATGGCGTCGGCACTGCAGGCGTAGGAGCGCGATGCTCCTGTAACAAGGGTGATGTGTTGGGCGCCAGTGCAGCATGCTCAACGGTGCGCGTATCGATCACGGCTTGTGGCGTCAGCCGTTCTTCGGCGTGCTCGCCGCGAACCTCAGCCACGGCAGCGGCGGCCACCTGCTGCGCCTGCGGTGCAGCGACACCCAGTCGATTGGCTTCCTGCATGGCCTGGTCGCGGGCTTCGCGTTCGTTGACGGTCAGTGCCTCGATACTGCGGTCGTGGGCGCCGGGTACGGGCGCCTCCATCTGTTGGATGGCGCGGATCTGTGAGTAGGTTCCGTTCAACTCGTCGCGGATGTTGCCCTCGGCCAGCGAATCGTAGATCCAGCCGTCATGCAGCCATTCACCATCGCCCTGATGCTGATAGGTGCGTCCGTCGGATGCCAGTACGTGATCGGGATGGTCTTGGGCCCAGATCACTTCATCCGGAATCGGTCCGTACTGGGACCAGCCTTGTGCGGTGTAGGCCTGCTCGTACTGCTTGGCAAAGGCCGCCGAGCTGCGGGCGGCGTTGAAGGCCATGATGCCCCGTGCGGCGTCATCAAGCTGGGCAGCCTTGGTGGCGTCGGCTACTTCGACCGTGGTGTTCTTGATGCTGTGCTCGAGGACCTGATAGACGATCTCGCGCCGCCATTCGCCATTCTCCGGGTTGCGCTCCCAGGAGCGCGGAAGGGCGCTGGGCGTATCGCTGGCATCGCCGGCGATGCTGAAGGGGTTGATCGGTTGATCAGGCTCGGACAGCCGCAGCCCGACGGCCCGGCTTGAGGCCTGGTAGTTCAGTTGCTGGGTCAATTCGGCGTCGGCCGTGAGCAGTGTAGTCGCGCCGTAGATCGGGCGATCGGCCAGGGTGCCGACGGTGCCTATGATCTCCCGCTCGCTGTGCGTCCAGCCCTTTTCGGGATGCGCCGGGTCAAACGTCCAGACCCTACCGGTGCTGTCGGCCTGGTTGTTGATCTGGTATTTTTCGATCCAATCGACGATCTCACCCCCACCCCAGGCGCCCAACCCGCCACCGATGATGCCGGTGACAATGGCGCCGGGGCCGGACTCGATGCCCAGCAGCGTACCGACCTTGGCGCCCACCGCTGCGCCGGTCCAACCGCCGACGCTGCGTGCACCGAAGTCCAACAGCGCAGCTTCTGCGCCCGTCCGGTTGTCGCGTGCGTACAGATCGGCGATCTTTGTTCCTTCTGAGGCAGCTTCAACAACCGTCGCAGCGGCACCACCGATGACGGCGCCCCGCACCATGTTTGGGCGCACGCGGATGGTGTGGTCGACGCTGCGTGCTTCCTGGATGTTGGGCGTAATGCCTTCAACAACCTTGAGCGTTGCGCGCTCATCGAGAACGGCTGCCGCTGTTGGTGGGCTGACCTTGTCGTTGAGGGGCAGGGTGTCCGTAAGCTCGGCGTGCCAGCGGCCTTGTGCGCGCCAGCCATCGCGCAATGATTGGGTGATTCGGGGGTCTTTCAGCCGAGCCTCGCGTTCGGCTTCCAGCGCTGCGCCCGGTAGACGGGTATCGCTATGGCTGTCGTAGACCTGAGCGCCTTCGCGTCCGTAGAGTCGAATCTGAATGCCGGTCTCGGCCTGGACCTTGTCCAGATTTCCGGGCAGGGCATCGTAAACGTGCTTGCGCACGTCTTCGGGGACGTAGCGGCCGAAGCCTTCGTCGTCCAGCTTGTCAGTAAACCTTCGGTCGACACCAAGCTCGCTTTCCAACCGATGTGCGACAACTCCCCGAATCTCCACTTCGTAGCCCTTGGCCCGGAGATTCTTGATCAGATTAACTGCGGCGTCGCCATTTCCTAGTGTCGTATCGAGGATGAGATTCCTGTGGCCCTCGACTGCCAGGGATCGCAGCTCTTTTGCCCATTGGCTGGCATCGCTGTGAGTATGCCCTGACCAGGTGTATGGGTGCTGCTGGACAAGCTGCGGAGCGTCACGGTGCATCTCCCGCAGCGCGTCGGGATCGATGGGAATGGCATCACCAGCAAGCTCTCGAATCGCAGCACCGGCAACCCCGCTCTTACCTGCGCCTGGCTGTCCAGCGAGTACAATTGCCTTGGGGTGCTCCTGAGGAGTGGTACCGTCCAGACCACTATGGGGAAGCACCTTCTCCGCAAACACCTGCGCATGCGCCTGGGGCGCGAGGCTCCAATCGGCTGAACTCAACGCTCTAGCTCCTGAAAATAGGAGTACATAGACTCATCTCCTATCCATTGGCTTTGTAGGCGCGCCCTAAGCATTAACCGTTCTTTTTCAAGTGCATTGGCAATATCCTGGGGATTCCCAGCCGCTTCAGCAGCGGCAAGCTCACTCCGTGCTTCCATGATGAACGTTCCGAGCCTGCCTTCCAATGCAGAGATTGCGTCGTCGAACGGCATTAAAGGAATCTGTCGTGATCGCTCGGCTGATCGATTCAGTACTTCCTGCAGCCGTTCGATATGTTCCGGATAGTCCTTGAGCATTTCCCGGAGTTTGGCTGGAACGGGCGGAGAGGAAAGGGTCAAGATTGTCACCTTTTGGGCAGATCCACGTAGATTCGAGAATATCCCCACATGCCTTGGTGGGTCCAATGCTATTTGCGACAACGTATAGGCAAATGGGTTGTGTCGATTTGGCCCACGAGTCAGATCACTGGGTCGCCATTCCTCGTGGGCTGGAGGAATGTACGGCATTGCGCATGCATAATCCCAATGGGGCGAACGGATGCCCGCAAACAGGAAGGAAGCCTGTGCCATGACGAACATGCCAACCCAGCTCACGACCGACTTCGATGCGGTGCTCGACCGTGGTGACATTGCCCAGGCGCGGCGGCTGTTGGCCCCGCAGCTTGCACGCGGCTGTGCTGAAGCGTTGTTCCTCTCTTCTTCGATGCCTGTGGGGGAGGACCACGCACATGCCGAGGCGGACAGCTTCGCGACCCTCAAGCAGGCCGCAGAGAAGGGCTATATGCCGGCGATCCATGCGGTAGGGCTTTGCCTGCTGACCGGTGACCGCGTCGAGCAGGACGTCATGCGGGCGGCCGCGCATTTTGAGCGGGCATCGGAGGCCGGCTATCCGTCGGCCATGTACGAGTTTGGCCTGGCGCTGTTCCATGGCAAGGGTATCCCCAGCGACGTGCCACGTGCGGTGTACCTGATCCGCGCTTCGGCGCAGTGTGGAAATGAGTACGCCAGGGAGTTCCTGTTGGCGTATTCATTGGACGTTGACGCGTAGGAAGTGGGTGCGGCGGCCGGTGGCGCTACACTGGCTGCCTATGCCCGATGGAAGCTCACCCATGTTCTCTGGAAAGGTTGCGGTAGTTACCGGATCCACCAGTGGTATCGGTCTTGGCATTGCGACCGCGCTGGCGCGGCAAGGTGCCGATATCGTGCTGAACGGCTTCGGCGATGCGGCGGAAATCGAACGCATCCGTTCCAAACTGGAAGCCGAGTTCGGCGTGCGCGTGGCGCATGACGGCGCCGACCTTTCCCATGGCGAGGCGGTGCGCGGGATGATCGATCGCGCCGTTGCAACGATGGGCCGCATCGACATCCTGGTAAACAACGCCGGCATCCAGCACACGGCGTCGATCGAGGAATTCCCCGTCGAGAAGTGGGACGCGATCCTGGCGCTGAATCTCTCGGCGGTGTTCCATGCGACGGCGGCGGCCTTGCCCCACATGAAGCAGCAGGGCGCCGGCCGCATCATCAACATCGCGTCGGTACACGGCCTGGTGGGCTCGGTGAACAAGTCGGCCTATGTGGCGGCCAAGCATGGCGTGGTGGGGTTCACCAAGGTGACCGCGCTGGAGAATGCGGGCACCGGCATCACCGCCAATGCCATCTGCCCGGGCTGGGTGCGGACGGCGCTGGTCGAGCAGCAGATCACCGCGTTGGCCGAGCGCGAAGGCACGGATCAGGAGCCCGCCGCGCGTGCGCTGCTGGCCGAAAAGCAGCCGTCGTTGCGGTTCGTGACGCCCGAGCAGCTGGGCGAGATGGTGGTGTTCCTGGCCTCGGACGCTGCGGCGCAGATCACCGGCACGGCGCTGCCGGTGGATGGGGGCTGGACGGCGCGCTAGCTGGCCGGCTGCGCCTTGCGCTGCAGCATCGGCAGTGCCACCAGCGTGGCGAGCAGGGTGAACAGCACCAGCGACGAGCCCACCGTGCCGTAGCCCAGGCCGCCCTTTTCCAGCGGCTTGGTGAGCAGGTCGCCGAAGGTGGCGCCGAACGGGCGGGTGAGCACGAAGGCGATCCAGAACAGGATGACCCGGTTGATGCCCTTGATGCGGCTGGCCAGCGCGGTGAGCGCGATGAGGCTGCCGATCAGCAGTGCGCCGCCGGTGAAGCCCAGCCCGGAATCGTCGGCGAGGAAATCACCCAGCGCGGTGCCGAGCGTGTTGGAGAACAGCACGGCGGTCCAGTAGAAGCCTTCGGCGCGGCGCGATGCGATGTTGCTGACCGAGATCGACTTTTCCGACATCCGCCAGGCCAGCAGCACCAGCGCCAGGCAGCCGGCCAGCAGGCTGGCGCCGGTGGCGTAGCCCAGGCCGAGCGTGCGGTCGATCAGGTCAGACAGGGTGGTGCCGGCGGTGCTGGTCGCCAGCACCACCGACCAGAACAGGACCGGGTGGAAGCGCCGCGCCGAAAACTGCATGCCCAGCAGGCCGGCGAAGATCGCCAGCAGGATGGCCGAGCTGGCCACGTAGCCCAGGTTGAGCGTCATCGACAGCAGGTCACCCGCGGTCTCGCCGAGCGTGGTGGCGGCGATCTTCATCACCCAGAAGCCTAGGGTGACCGCCGCCACTTTGCTGTGCAGGGAATCTGCGTCTGAAGCGCGCATCGAACGTCGCCTGGGGAGCCTGGGGGTGATGCTGTGGCGGGCGGCGTCGGAGTGCAGTCGGAACCAGGTTTGGCGAGGGCGAGCGTGGGGGCGTTCAGCGGGCGCTGGCGGGGGCCGGCAGGCGTGCCAGCAGGGCGTCCCAGTCGACCACGAAGCAGCCGTCGCGGCCGCGGTTGCATTCGGTGATCCACGCGTCCAGCGATTCGCTCTGCGCGCGGTAGGCGCTGACATCGCCCAGGACGGCGAAGTGCAGACGGTAGTTCACCAGCATCTGCAGCCATTGCCCGGCCATGCCGGAGCGCAGCTCGAAGAAGTCTGCCGATAGGCGCTGCACCGGCACGGCGATCCACTCGGCCTGGTGCCCAAGGGCATCGCCGACCAGGTCGCGCAGGGCGTTGCCATCCAGCAGCGGGCCTGTATCGGCGCTGCGCAGGACGCGGGTGCTGCCGATCTGTTCGACATGTGTGTGCATCGTGCGCTCTGAAGTTCGTATCGTCCGCCCAGTATGGTCATGGGAGAGGCCGACAGTAGGCAGATGCAGCATGAATCTGGCGAACGAACGCGCTAGGCTGCGCCGGGCGCCCGCACGGGGCGGGTTCACGATACCGGGAAAGGGCATGGCAGGGTGGAAAGGACGTTCGTTGTTGATGGCGGTGCTGGTGTGTTCTGGCCTGCCGGCCGCGGCCGCCGAGCTATGCACGGCCAGTGCCTACGGTGACGGGCAGGGCAACATCGTGGTGCTCGGCGCACCCGCTGCGGCACCGGCCACGGGGCAGCGCTATCTGATGCTGGACGGGCGACGTGGCGCCACCGGCGATGCCAACGCACCGGTGAGCTGCAGCGGCGATGTGGTCAGCTTCAGGACGCCTGCGGGAGCCACGCAGCGCTGGCAGCGACTGCCGACCCGCGATACCGATGCAACGTTCATCAGTGCCGGAACCAAGCTGGTCGGGCAGTTGATCGAGCCGGCGGGGCCGGCCGACCCGACGCGGCCGCTGGTGGTGTTGGTGCACGGCTCGGAACGCACGATGGCGGTGGCGGCGATCTACCAGCGCATGCTGGTGGCCCAGGGCATTTCGGTGTTCGCCTACCAGAAGCGTGGCACCGGCGATTCGGAAGGCGAGTACACCCAGAACTTCGAGCTGCTGGCTGACGATGCGGCGGCGGCGCTTGCCAAGGCGCGCGAACTGGCGAGAGGCCGGTTCGGCCGCGCCGGCTACTTCGGTGGCAGCCAGGGCGGGTGGATCGCGCCGCTGGCGGCGACGCGCTCGCAGGCGGATTTCGTGGCGATCGGTTTCGGCCTGGTGGTGTCGCCCATCGAGGAGGACCGCGAGCAGCTGTTCGACGAGGCACGCCGCATGCAGCTGGATGCAACGGCGATGAAGCAGGTCGGCCAGCTTTCAGACGCGACCGCGCAGTTGATGCGCACGCATTTCAATGAAGGGTTCGAGGCGCTGGCGAAGGTGCGTACGCAGATCGGTGCCGCACCGTGGGCAAAGAACATCAGCGGCGAATACAGCGGCGACATGCTGCGCATGAGTGAAGCCGACCTGCGCCGGATCGGCCGCGCGCGATTCGACAACCTGGAGCTGATCTGGGACTACGACGCCGAGGCCGCGCTGCGCCGCCTGAAGGTGCCGTTGCTGTGGGTGCTGGCCGAGCAGGACCGCGCCGCGCCGATTGCCGCCACGCGTTCGATCCTGTCGCGCCTGCGCGCGTCGGGGCAACCGATCGACACCTACCTGTTCCCGGATACCGACCACGGCATGGTCGAGTTCCGCACCGATGCCGAGGGCAACCGGGTGTCGACGCGGATCACCGACGGCTATCTTCGCCTGCTGGCCGATTGGATCAAGCAGGATGTGCACGGGGGCTATGGGCGCGCGCGCAGAGAGAGCGAATAGCGGGTAGGGTGTACGCCTGCAGAGCGCCACGGTGAATGAAGGAAGGGAATGGAAGATAGGCCCGAGCCGCTTGCTTCATTGCACACATGGATGGCGGTGGCCCCTTGGCGCCGCTGGCTGGTTGCCGGCGTGCTGTTGGTGACCGGGTTGGGTGTGTTCTTCGCCGGTTGGTTCGGCTTGGCAATGCTGCTGGGCGACAACGAGGATGGCGCTGCGATGGCGTTGAATGCCGCCTTCGTGCTGCTGCTGTCGTTGGTACTGCTGCCGGCGCTGCACTATGGCTTCCTGCGCGGCTTCCGAAGTAGCGCGCAGGGGCGCGATCGGTTGGCCTTCCGGTTCGGAGCGGAGGGTGCAGCGCCGGTACCGGCCATCAAGTGGCCATGGTCCTGGCGGCTGCGGCATGCGGTGCTGTACGTGCTGGGTATTGCGACGTTGCTGCTCGTCTTCCTGCCGCACGACAATCAGGCGGCTTTCAGTGCCTTCATCGGCCGTTACAGTGCGGGCCGCGCGTCTGCGGGCAGTTTGACCATGCTGGTATTCGCGTGGCTGCCGCTGCTCACGCTGATGGGGGTGTGCATGCTGCTGCTTCGCCGCCAGTTCCGGCTCCGCGATGCCGGGTTGCTGGACGTGGTGGGCAAGCGGCTGCTTTCAGCGGAGAGCCACTGGCTGTTTTCGTTTGCGGCCGCGTTTGCCGCGACGGCGTTCCTGTGCCGCTTGATTGGCAGCGTGGCGCTGTAGGCGCGTGGGTGGCCACGCGCCAGCACCGCGTCAACTCGGCTTCGCGAACACATCCAACCCCTTGCCCGTCTCCAGCAGCGACTTCAGGCTCGACAGCACGATCGGCCAGCCCTGGCGGATGCCGGTATCCATGCCGCTGCCCGGTTCCAGCTCCTCATGGGTAACCGTCAGCCGCACCATGTCCTGATAGGGCACGATGTCGAAGGTGACGCGGCTGTAGGCATCCGGGTTGTCGGCCTGCGAGGCGGCGGCCCAGGTGATGACCAGCCGCGAGGGCGGGGTGCTTTCCACCACCTCGCCGACCAGCTCGACCGAGCGCGTTTCGTTGGCGCGCACGTGCTGCCAGAGCGAGCCGGGTTTCCAGTCCGAGACGTTCTCGTGGCCCCAGTAGCGGCGGGCGATCTCGGGGCGGGTGATGGCCTCGAACACCTTCTGTGGCGTGGACGCGATGTAGATCACGTGGATGAAGCGGGTTGACTCTGCAGACATCGTCATTCTCCTTCCAGTTCGCGTTTCAGGTCATGCAGCAGGCTCAGGCGCTGCTGCTCGAACTTGCGTACCCAGCGCTCGTAGACTTCATGCAGCGGTACCGGGTTGATGAAGTGCAGCTTCTCGCGGCCACGGCGCACAGTGCTGATCAGGTTGGCGTCTTCCAGAAGACCCAGGTGCTGAGTGACCGATTGCCGGGCCATGTCCAGGTGCTCGCACAGCTGGCCCAGGGTCTGGCCGTTGTGCTCGCAGAGCAGGTCCAGCAGCGTCCGGCGCGTGGGATCGGCCAGTGCCTTGAAGACCTTGTCTGCGTCGCGCACGTTGTCTACCACCATGGGGATGTCTTCAATTCCAGTTGTCGATCCTGACGTCGTGTGGGTTGGGTCGGCCCTTGCCGGTCTCCAGCAGTGCCTTCAGGCTCATCAGGAACACCGCCCACTTTGTGCTGCAGTGGGAGGTGAACTCGACGCGCTCCTTCCAGCCTTCATGGGTGAACAGGACGATGCAGTAATCGCCTTCCTGCTTCAGCACGAAGCGCGCGTGGGTGCCGATCCATTCGGCGGGACCGGCGATGAACCGCCAGAGCACGAGCTCGCCTGGAATGAGCTGTTCCAGCTGCATTTCCATGGCACCGATTTCCTGGCCGTTATTGGTGAAACGGACCTTGACCGTGCCGCCGACGTTGCAGTCGCCGTGGGCGTCTTCTGCCCACCAGGCGGCCACGCCTTCGGGGGTGGCCAGCGCCTGGTACACCTGGCTTGCGGGGGCCTTGATGCCGACCCTGTGTGCGATATCCACCATTGCAGGTTCCTCGCATGGGCAGGCAGGTGCCGCCCTTGGGATGAACTATATGCAGGTAAATGCCTGCATGTCAAATCCAGCCCAGGGACTTCCGACCCTGGTAGTGCCGGCCGCTGGCCGGCATCCTCGTGACAGCTGATTGACGCGTTGACAGGAGTACGTGCATGACTGAAACAGGAAAGGACACCTTGACGATCCGCCGCGCCAGTGCGGCAGATGCCCCTGCGGTGCTGGCGCTGTTCGATGAGGTGATTGAATGGTTCGTGTCCATTGGCAATCTGCAGCAATGGGGCAGCGAGCCGTGGTCCACGGTGCCGCGCCGGGTCACCCAGGTGACCGATGCGTGCGCGCTGCCTGGCGCATGGGTGGCCCAGAACGAGCAGGGTGAGGTGCGTGCGTTCCTGGCGCTGGGCGAGTCGATGCCCTATGTGCCGGCGCCCGATGGGCCGGAGCTGTACGTGCGGGTATTGGTGGCCTCGCGTGATGCGCGCGTGCGCGGCATTGGCCGTCGCCTGATGGCGTTTGCCGATGAGCAGGCGCGCGCTGCCGGCCTCGACCATCTGCGCGTGGACTGCTATGGCGGAGGCAGCGGTGATCTGGTGCGCTTCTACGAGTCCTGCGGCTACACGCGAATTGCGCCGTTCAACGTGGACGGCTGGCCAGGCATGCTGCTGGGCCGCCAGCTCTGACGCCGCTGCGTCATTCGGTCGCAGCATGCATGCAGGAATCGGTACATCGGTTCGGCGCTAGAGTGGGGTCACCCCCTCCTGGAAGGAGCAGCGCATGTACTACAGCAGTGGCAACTACGAAGCCTTCGCGCGCCCGCGCAAGCCAGCCGGTGTCGATGGCAAGCGCGCCTGGTTTGTGGGGTCGGGGCTGGCCTCGCTGGCCGGCGCCGCGTTCCTGGTGCGCGATGGGCGCATGGCCGGTGAACGCATCATCATTCTTGAACAGCAGCAGATTCCTGGCGGTGCGCTGGATGGCCTGAAGGTGCCGGAAAAGGGTTTCGTGATCCGTGGTGGCCGTGAGATGGAAGATCATTTCGAGTGCCTGTGGGACCTGTTCCGCTCGATACCGTCGCTGGAGATCGAAGATGCCAGCGTGCTGGACGAGTTCTACTGGTTGAACAAGGACGACCCGAACTATTCGCTGCAGCGCGCCACCATCAATCGCGGCGAGGATGCACACACCGATGGCCTGTTCACGCTGACCGAGCAGGCACAGAGGGACATCATCGCGCTGTTCCTGGCCACCCGTCAGGAGATGGAGAACAAGCGCATCAACGAAGTACTGGGCCGTGATTTCCTGGACAGCAACTTCTGGCTGTACTGGCGAACCATGTTCGCGTTCGAAGAGTGGCATTCGGCGCTGGAGATGAAGCTGTACCTGCATCGCTTCATCCACCATATCGGCGGCCTGCCGGATTTCTCGGCGCTGAAGTTCACGAAGTACAACCAGTACGAATCGCTGGTGCTGCCGCTGGTGAAGTGGTTGCAGGACCAGGGCGTGGTGTTCCAGTACGGTACCGAGGTGACCGACGTCGACTTTGATCTGCAGCCGGACCGCAAGCAGGCCACGCGCATCCATTGGATGCATGACGGTGTAGCCGGTGGCGTGGATCTCGGCGCGGATGATCTGCTGTTCATGACCATCGGTTCGCTGACCGAGAACTCGGATAATGGCGACCACCACACTGCGGCACGCCTGAACGAAGGCCCGGCGCCTGCCTGGGACCTGTGGCGCCGCATTGCCGCGAAGGATGACGCGTTCGGGCGTCCGGATGTGTTCGGCGCGCACATTCCAGAAACCAAGTGGGAATCGGCAACGGTGACCACGCTGGATGCGCGCATTCCGGCCTACATCCAGAAGATCGCCAAGCGCGATCCCTTCAGCGGCAAAGTGGTGACCGGCGGCATCGTCAGCGTGCGCGACTCGCGCTGGCTGATGAGCTGGACGGTGAATCGCCAGCCACATTTCAAGAACCAGCCCAAGGACCAGATCGTGGTCTGGGTGTACTCGCTGTTCGTCGATACGCCCGGCGATTACGTAAAGAAGCCGATGCAGGACTGCACCGGCGAGGAGATCACCCGCGAGTGGCTGTACCACCTGGGCGTGCCGGTGGAGGAGATCGACGAGCTGGCGGCGACGGGCGCGAAGACGGTGCCGGTGATGATGCCGTACATCACCGCGTTCTTCATGCCGCGCCAGGCCGGTGATCGCCCGGACGTGGTGCCGGACGGTGCGGTGAACTTCGCTTTCATCGGCCAGTTCGCCGAATCGAAGCAGCGCGATTGCATCTTCACTACCGAGTACTCGGTGCGGACGCCGATGGAAGCGGTGTACACGCTGCTGGATATCGAACGCGGCGTACCCGAGGTGTTCAATTCCACGTATGACGTGCGCTCGCTGCTGGCCGCGACCGGGCGCCTGCGTGATGGCAAGGAACTGGACATTCCCGGGCCAGCGTTCCTGCGCAACCTGCTGATGAACAAGCTGGACAAGACCCAGATCGGTGGTCTGCTGCGCGAGTTCAAGCTGGTGCAGGAGGACTGAGCGGGGCGTGGGTAGCGCCGGGCCATGCCCGGCGAGCCCGGCAGCGGGTAGTTGACAGCGTTTCAACCTACTAGTAGGTTGGCGACATGAAAGAGTCGCTCTCGCCCAAGGCCCAGGAGATCCTGACCCATGCCCGTTCGCTGCTGGAGGCCGGTGGCTACAACGGTTTCAGCTACGCCGACGTGTCCGCGCGGGTGAACATCAGCAAGGCCAGCATCCATCACCACTTCCCCAGCAAGGCGGACCTGGTGCGCACGGTGGTTGAACTGTACCGGGCCGAGGCGCGCGAAGGCCTGGCGCTGCTGGACCGGCAGCTGGACGACCCGCTGCAGGAGCTCAACGCCTATGTGGAGTACTGGTCCAGCTGCATTGCAGGGGGGACGTCGTCGTTCTGCATCTGCGCGATGCTGGCAGCGGAGGCGCCGATGATCCCTACGGAGATTGCCGATGAAGTGCGCGGGCATTTCGAGGATCTGAGCGGGTGGCTGACGGTGACGCTGGAGAAGGGCGCGGCGCTGGGCCAGTTGCGCCTGCAGGGTTCCCCTGCGGACGAGGCCAGGGCGTTCATGTCGTCGGTGCATGGCGCGATGCTGGCCGCGCGCGGTTTTGGTGATGCGGCGACCTTCGCGGCACTGGCACGCTTGGCGATCGCGCGGGTGAGCGCGGCGTCCTGAGAGATGTGTGGTGGGCCTGCGGCGACGCGGGCCTTCTTTTTGAGTCCGATGCCTACCTACTAGTAGGTTCATTCTGTCCCTGGAGGTGTCCCATGTCCCACCCTCTGTCCGCACTTGGCGTAATCCATACCGCTGTCAGCCTGATCCCGGTGTTGAGTGGCCTGTATGCCTTCATTCGCCATCGCGCAATCGATCCCGCCACGCGCGCGGGCAAGCTGTACCTGGTGGGGCTGGTGCTGTCGGTGGCCACCTCGTTCACCGTGTCCAGCACGGGCGGGATCAACCCCGGCCACGCATTCGGGGTGATCGTGCTGCTGGTGGCATTCGGCGGCGTGCTGGCCGCGCGGCTGCGCTGGCTGGGGAGCGCAGCACCTTATGCATCGACGTTTGCGCTGTCTTTCAGCTTCCTGCTGTCGTTGGTGCCCGGCGTCAACGAAACGCTGACCCGCGTGCCGGCAGCGCATCCGATTGCTGCCGCGCCGATGGCCCCGGTGGTGCTGCACACGCTGCTGGTCTGCCTGGTGGTGTTCGTGATCGGCGTGGCCGCGCAGTGCTGGAGGCTGCGAAACCGTGCCTTGGCAGGACGATCCTGAGACGCCGCCGGTCACTCCGGCGCGGCAAGTGCGCCCAGCAGTGCCACCGGTTCGATCAGTGCAGCCGAGCGCGCCGGGTCAAGTTGAATGTGCCGGCTGCAGAAGCCGAACGATCGGCCTGCGGCACGCTCGGGGACGCGTGCGCTCGCGTCCGGTGTCTCGATCTCCAGCACCTCATCCACGGCCAGCGCCAGCGTTGCCGTACCGGCATTGATCAACAGCATGGCCGGGCTGCCACCGTCGAATGCCGCTTGGCCGCTCATGCGGCGCAGGTCGACCACAGGTAATGGCTGCCCACGGACTTCCAGGGTCGGCCTGCCGTTGCGGTCTGCAGGGCCGAATGCCTCTAGGCCGCGAATTTCGACGGCAGCCTGGATGTCAATCGCGAACAGGGCGGTGCCTGCACGCACGATCACGATCTCGAACAGGTCGGCGGGCGATGCGCGTTTTTCCATTGCAGGTGGGGCGGGTACTGGCATGCGATGGGCGTGGCGAAGACAGCGGGAAGGAGGATCCTGATGATGACGCCCGAACGTAGCGCACGGCCGCGTCGGCAGGCGCACGCAAGGCGTCGGTTCAGTCTGTATCAGGCGGGGGCGCGTGGCGGCTCGACGGTGCCGATGCGTGGGAAATGCGGACGCAGCAGGCCAACGAGCTGATCCATGCCTGGAACGGAATGGCCAAATTCGTCCCATCGCGCATTGACCAGCCCGGACACGACGATCTGCCCGGTCTCGATGCGGGTCATCGCCCAGTAGGGTACGGCGCGTGCGCCGATTGCCATGTCCAGTACCGGGGTGACGGCGGCGTGCGAACGACTGTCCTGGATGCGGCGCCTGACCGCCTCCAGGCCGTCGGGCGGGCCTTCGATGTACTGGAAAAACCGCTGCCCGTCGACGAGCAGCGCTCCGGTAACGTCCACCCGGCGATTGAACGCGGCAGAGCCCGAGACGATCTGGCGGAGGGTTTCATCGGAAAGCCCAGCCGACATGTGGCTGGAGTAAGCAAATGCGTGGAGCATGGAAGGGGCTTCGTGTGACGCCCATCACTATACGTGGGTCTCCACCGTCCGCCGTGAGCCTTTTCTCACGTGGCGCTGGAGAGCGCTGAGCTGGATCAGCAGCCCACCAGCCGATCCGCGCCAACACCGCCGCGATGCTGGCTGCGGTACTCGGTAGGGCTCGCATCGACCTGGCCCCGGAAGTGCCGACGGAACGATTCCTGCGAACCAAATCCAGCCTGCTCGGCAATCCACTGCAGCGGCCGATCGGTGGTTTCCAGCAGCTCGCGGGCGTAGGCGACGCGCTCGCGGATCAGCCAGTCGATGGGCGACAGGCCGGTGGCCTCCAGGAACTGCCGCTGCAGGGTGCGTTGGCTGAGTGCGGCCTGCTCGGCGAGGCTGCCCAGCGAGTGCGGCTCGCGCAGGTTGCGGCGCATCCATTCCATCAGCTTTGCTAGGCGGGTGGGCTCGCCATGGGGAATGGCGCGGCTGACACGCTGGCTGCGTTCGGCATCACGCCACGGCGCCAGTACCAGCCGTTCGGCCACCAGATTGGCCACGCGCGCACCGTAATCCTTGCGCACCATATGCAGCATCATGTCCATGCCGGTGGCCGAGCCGGCCGAAGTGATGATGCTGCCGGTATCCACGTACAGCGCATCCTCCCGCACATCGATGTGTGGGAACTCGCGTGCCAGCGCTTCGGTGAGGCGCCAGTGGGTGGTGGCCTGGCGGCCATCGAGCAGCCCGGCCCAGGCCAGCACGAAGGCACCGGAGCAGATCGAGGCGATGCGCGCGCCGCGTGCGTGGGCACGGACCAGTGCATCGAGCAGTGCCTGCGGTGGGCGCTCGCTGGGCTCGCGCCAACCGGGAATGACGATGATGTCGGCGTCATCAACTGTGCTGAGGTCGTAGGGAAGCTGCACCTGCGTTCCGCCAAGCATGCGCAGCGCACCGGGTTCACCCGCGCACAGCTGGGTGCGATACCAGGCCACGCCGAGTTCCGGCCGCACCGGCGCGAACAGGCCAACCGCACAGCCGAACTCGAACAGGCCCTGGCCGTGGCAGGCAACGATGGCGACGAGCGGTGCGGTGGGATCGGCGGGTGGGCTGGGCATGGCTTGATGCTACGGGTGGTGATGTGCGCCGCAGAATGCTGCGCGGGCATGAGGTGATGCCTGTGGAGCATGTGTACGGGGGGGGCATTCGTCTGGCTTGGGCACCCGACGGGGTAGAGTCGACTGTTAGTCGACTGCTGTTGGCGATACCGCCTGGAAGCCCGCGCTGCGCGCGATAGTCGACTGACAGTCGACTCTACCCCGTAGGTTGCCGCCCGCCGCCCG
>NZ_JCAFVP010000013.1:0-107228 GCF_059372495.1 Stenotrophomonas sp. YJH_SMC_80 | reverse complement strand
CTGCTGCTGTCGGCCTCGCTGTACCTGCCGCTGAAGGAATCGCTGCGCTGGCATGGCGTGGCGACAGCCACTGGTGGCGTGCTGCTAGCATGCGCGCACATCGGCAACCGGCGGGCGCTGCACAACCGCCGGTAGTGCCGGCCGCTGGCCGGCAGCCCCGGGGACCCGGCAGCCGGCCAGCGCCCGGCTCTACCCATCCGTACATGGGCCACGCATCAGGTGATACGCATTTGGTAGTGCCGGCCGCTGGCCGGCAGCCCCAAGGACCCGGCAGCCGGCCAGCGCCCGGCTCTACCCATCCATGGATGGGCCACGCAACAGGTGATACACAGTTGGTAGTGCCGGCCGCTGGCCGGCAGCTGCTGTGATCCGGCAGGTGGGGAAAGCCGGCCAGCGGCCGGCTCTACCCCTCCTTATTCGTCAAACGGACGCTGGCCGAGCGTCTGCGTCACGTGGTCCACGAAACAGGTGATGCGGGCGGCCAGCGCGGTGTTGCGGTAGTACACCGCGTTGATCGGCTGCCGCACTTCCTGCGTCTGCCTGGCGAACAGTTGCACCAGGCGGCCATCACGCCGGTCCTGGCGGGTCAGGAAATCAGACAGGCAGGCGATGCCCAGCCCGGCTACCGCCATCTGCCGCAGTGTCTCGCCACTGGATGAAGCGATGGCCGGCTCGATCACGAAAGGCCCACCATCGGCATCCTGCAGCGGCCATTCGTTCAACGAACTGGGCTGGGTGAAGCCCAGCAGGTCGTGCTCACGCAGCTGCTCCACGCGCGTGGGCGTGCCGTGGCGGCGCAGGTATTCGGGGCTGGCCACCACCCGGATGCGGCTGTGGCCGATCGGCCGCGCATGCAGGGTCGAATCGCGCAGCACGCCAATGCGGAATGCTACGTCGGTGCGCTTCTCGATCAGGTCGGTGATGCCTTCGTTGGAATTCAGCTCCAGCTCCACCTGCGGGTAGCGCTCACGGAACCCCTCAAGCAGCGGCACGATCACGTGCAGCATGAACGGCGTGGCGGCGTCCACGCGCAGGCGCCCGACCGGCTGCAGCCGCCGCGCGGCCATCTGTTCCTCGGCCTCGTCCACCGTGGCCAGGATCGTGCGCGCGTACTCCAGGAACGCCGCGCCTTCCTCGGTCAGTTCCAGCCGCCGCGTGGTCCGTCGCAGCAGCGTGGTCTGCAGCTTGTCCTCCAGCCGCGCCAGGGTGCGGCTGGTGGCAGAGATGGTCAGTTCCAGCGCCTCGGCCGCCGCCGTGATCGAACCGCTGTCGACCACGGCCACGAAAGCCTTCAGCTCATCCAGAGTGGTTTTCATTTTTTACCTCGGCGCAAAAGCGTTTCCCGTATACACGGCTTAATCAACAAATGTAAAGCGCCCACACTTCGCCCTGTCCCGAGCCCACCGGCTCTCAACGAAGTCCCTGGAGTCCATCATGAGCGTTCCTTCCTTTGGCGTCGGCACCTTCCGCCTGACCGGCCAGACCGTCATCGACTCGGTGCGCAACGCCCTCGACGTTGGCTACCGTGCGGTCGATACCGCGCAGATCTACGGCAACGAAGCCGAAGTCGGCCAGGCCATCGCCGAATCCGGCGTCCCGCGCGACCAGCTGTTCCTGACCACCAAGATCTGGGTGGACAACTACGCCGCCGACAAGCTGATCCCGAGCCTGCGCGACAGCCTGGCCAAGCTGCGCACCGACTACGTCGACCTGCTGCTGATCCACTGGCCGGCGCCGGGCAATGGCGTTGAACTGCGCGAGTACATGACCGCGCTGGCCGAAGCCAAGACGCTGGGTCTGACCCGCCAGATCGGTGTGTCCAACTTCAACATCGAGCTGACCCGGCAGGCCATCGAGGTGGTCGGTGCCGGCGAGATCGCCACCAACCAGATCGAACTGAGCCCATACCTGCAGAACCCGGCACTGACCGCCTTCCTGCAGGACCAGGGCATCACCGTGACCTCCTACATGACCCTGGCCTACGGCAAGGTGCTGAAGGATCCGGTGCTGGCCGCCATCGCCGACAAGCACCAGGCCACCGTGGCCCAGGTCGCGCTAGCGTGGGCACTGCAACTGGGTTACTCGGTCATCCCGTCCTCGACCAAGCGCGAGAATCTGGCCAGCAACCTGCTCGCCCAGGACCTGCACCTGGATGCCGATGACATGGCCGCGATCGCTGCACTTGACCGCAACGGCCGCGAAGTCGATCCGCCGGGCCTGGCCCCGGCCTGGGACTGAGGAGCCTGGCCATGGGCAGTGCGTTGGCGCGGCTGCAGGCCGGTGGTTTCAGCATCGGCATCGAAGCACCGCTGGACAATGACTGGACGCCGCTGGGCGAACAGGTACGACGCGCCGCACGACGCCTGCCCGGTGAACCGGACCTGCAGCGCCATGCGGAACTGGCACGGTTGGCCGACCGCCTCGGCTTCCGTGCGCTGTGGGTACGCGACGTGCCGGTGTACGACCCGGCCTTCGGCGATGCGGCGCAGGTGTTCGAGGTATTCAGTTACCTCGGCTACCTGGCCGGCATCACCAATGACATCCTGCTGGGCACCGGTGCGGTGGTGCTGCCGATCCGTGAGCCGTTGCTGACCCTGAAGTCGGCGCGCAGCGTGCAGCGGCTCAGCGGCGACCGCCTGTTGCTGGGCGTAGCCAGTGGAGACCGCCCGGTGGAATACCCGCTGTTCGGCCGCGACTTCGACAGCCGTGGCAGCCGTTTCCGCGAGCAGATCGCGCTGCTGCGCGAAGGCGCCACCGCGCACCTGCCGCAGGGCCTGGACGTACTGCCCGCCGATGGCCCGGCCCTGCCGTTGTTCGTGGCCG
The DNA here is from genome assembly GCF_059372495.1 of Stenotrophomonas sp. YJH_SMC_80. Taxonomy (NCBI): domain Bacteria; kingdom Pseudomonadati; phylum Pseudomonadota; class Gammaproteobacteria; order Lysobacterales; family Lysobacteraceae; genus Stenotrophomonas; species Stenotrophomonas sp. YJH_SMC_80. Next base: position 104,405 of record NZ_JCAFVP010000013.1, on the reverse strand, counting down.
GCCTGGCCCAACAGCAACCAGCATGGATCGGCCAGCACATGGATGGCTGCCTGGCCTACCCGGGCGCGCCGCAGGACCATGCGCAACGCGTGGCGGCGTGGCGCGCCGTGGCCGGCAACAAGCCGTATGCCAGCTTCATCCACCTGGACCTGGTGGACGATGCCGACGCCCCCCTGCAGCGCTGGCGCTTCGGCCTGCGTGGCGGCCGCATCGCCCTGCTGGCCGAGCTGCACGCCATGCAGGCGGCCGGTGTCGACCACATCGGCCTGCAGTTCCGCCGCAACGAACGGCCGTTGGCCGAAACCTTCCACGAAATCGCCGAGTACGTGCTGCCGCACTTCCCGGCCCATGCCGGCGCCACCGCGACGGCCTGACAGTTACCGGAGCTTTGCCATGAAGATGAAGACCCTGGCCGCGCTTGCGCTGGCCACCCTGCCGCTGTCCTTCCAGGCCACCGCCGAGGAGTGGTATCCCTCTGCCTACGGCGCCAACGACGAGATCGGCGCGGCCAACCTGCTCACCGCTGACGTTGTCAAGCACGCGGTCTCGCTGGTCAGGACCGGCAAGACCTATCCGCTGGCGGTGCCGGTGGACAAGAACCTGCCCGCGTTCCGCCACCGCAGCTTCCGCCTGTACAACGTGCAGGTCGGCCAGCAGGCCGGCAAGTCGCTGGGCCCCAACAAGTTCACCTTCAACGATGAACTGGTGAACGCCTGGACCGGCGTTGGCACCCAGCTCAACGGCATCGGCCATATCGGCATCGACAACGTCTACTACAACGGCAACAAGGCCGCCGACTTCGTCACCGTGGACGGTGTGCGCAAGCTCGGCGTCGAGAAGGTACCGCCGATGGTCACCCGCGGCGTCGTGCTGGACATGACCGCGTACTACGGCAAGGCGATCGTGCCCGGCGGCACCGAGTTCACCGTGGCCGACATCCAGGCCGTGCTGAAGAAGCAGGGACTGAGCCTGCGCAAGGGCGACGTGGTGCTGTTCAACACCGGTTGGCTGGAACTGATCGGCAAGGACAACACACAGTTCCTGGAAGTGGAGCCGGGTATCGGCATGGAGGCCGCGAAGTGGCTGGCCGACCAGGGCATCGTCGCCTTCGGTGGCGACACCTGGGCCTCGGAGGTCTACCCGAACCCGAACGGTACCGAGGAGTTCCCGATCAACCAGTACATGCTGGCCAAGCGCGGCATCTACAACCTGGAGCTGATCGACAGCCGTGCGCTGGTGCGCGACAAGGCCTGGGAATTCCTGTTCGTGCTCGGCCAGCCGCTTTACGTCGGCTCGACCCAGGTCAACATCAACCCGGTGGCGATCCGATGAACACGGCCCCCGCCTTGCCGTTGTTCGCCGGCCGCCGCTTCCGCGTCAGCTATGACGGCCTGGCCGCCGACAATGTCTACAGCGCCGATGGCCGCCACGTGCAGTACGCCATCGTTTCCGGCGCCTATGCCGGTGCGCAGGGCGAAGCCGCCTGCGAGTGGCAGCAGATCAGCGAAGGGGTCTATGCCATTTCGTGGCAGGAAGCCGATGGCGCAACGGTCGTGCATGTCGATGACTTCGTCGGTGGGCGTTCGCTGGCCTGGTTCACCGCCACCGATGGCAGTTTCCATCGCATGCAGGGGCCGTTGGCAGCACTGTGACGCCGGCCAGCGGCCGGCACCACCGGTGCGTGGACGGAACATTACAGATCGGTAATGTACGGGTCAGGGCAGCGAAAGGCGCTGCCCTCCACCCTGTGGGCCACGTCTTCCACAGGTGTCCCGCGCATGTCCCGTTCCCTGCTCCGCTCCGCTTCCCTTGCTCTTCTCCTGTCCGGCCTCGCGGTTGCGCCGCTGGCGCTGGCCCATCCCAGCCTGGTGCGTTCGACGCCGGCCGCCGACGCCACCATTGCCCCGGCGACCGAGATCACGCTGCAGTTCAGTGAGAAGGTGATGCCGCGTGCCACCCGCATCGAACTGAGCATGGACCATGGCCGCATGAAGATGGCCATGCCCACCACCGCACAGGACATTTCCGAAGATGGCCACACGCTGCGCGCGCGTTTCGCCAAGCCGCTGCCCGCAGGCAGCTACGCACTGCAATGGCGCGCGGTCGGCCAGGACAGTCATCCGATGACCGGCAACTACCGCTTCACCGTGAAGTAAGGCCGCCGCCATGGCCGAGCTCTCGCCGTATGCGCTGCGGCTGGCGCTGTACCTGGTGCTGATGCTGCTGTTCGGGCGGATGCTGTTCGTCCGTCCGCGGCTACCGCGCGGCGTCTCGCTGGCGCTCGCCCTGATCGCGTTGGCCGTGGTGGTCACCGATGCCATCACCCGCTTGTCCGGTGTGCTCGGCATCGCGCCGGTCGACATCGACCCTGCAACGGCGCACTGGTTCCTCACCAGCACGCCGGTAGGTGAAGCCGGCCTGCTGCGCACCGTGGCGGTGCTGGCGATGCTGCCCCTGCTGGCATCCGCCACGCCGCTGGGTGGACCGCGGCGCGTGGCGCTGCTCGCGTTGTCCGGAATGGCCCTCGCCAGCCTGTCCTGGAACGGCCACGCCGCTGCGGGCGATGGGTTCGGTGGCACGCTGCGGCTGCTGGCCGGCAACGTGCACCTGCTGGCCGCCGGCGCCTGGGTCGGCGCGATCGCCGCCATTCTGCAACTGGCGCTGCGTCCACAAGGCCTACACCTGCGCGAACGCACCCGGGAGCTGTGGCAGGCCGCCCACGGCTTCGCCCTGCCCGGCACGATCATCGTCGCCACCCTGGCGATGACCGGCGCCTATACCTATGTCGATCTTGGCGGTTCCGTGCAGACCCTCATCGGCACTGCGCACGGACGCTGGCTGCTGCTCAAACTCGCCCTGGTCGGTGGCATGCTGGGCCTGGCCGCGCTGCATCGCTGGCGGCTGGTGCCGGCGCTGGCGGTCTCCATCCGTGGCGGCTGGCAACCCAGGCCGCTGCGCTCGCTCCGCCAAAGCCTGGCCTGCGAATCGCTGCTGGCGCTGCTGGTGCTGGCCTGCGTCGCGGTGCTTGGCACGCTGGACCCACTGGCATGATCAATCCGTTCCGGTACGGGCCCAAGCTGCGATGATGGGCGCATCATGAAACTGCTGATCGTCGAAGACGAACCCAAGACCGGCAACTACCTGCGCCAGGGGCTGATCGAGGCCGGCTACGTGGTCGATCTCGCCTGCAACGGCGTCGACGGGCTGCACCTGGCCGGCAGCGGCGAGTACCAGCTGGTCATCCTCGACGTGATGCTGCCCGGCCTGGATGGCTGGAACGTGCTGTCGCGGCTGCGCGAGGCCGGCTGGCAGGTGCCGGTACTGTTCCTGACCGCGCGCAGCAGCATCGCCGACCGCGTGCAGGGCCTTGAGCTGGGCGCCGACGACTACCTGGCCAAGCCATTCGCCTTCGCCGAGCTGCTGGCGCGGGTACGCACCCTGCTGCGTCGCGGCCAGGCGCAGCCGCAGGCCGAGCGCGTCGTCGTCGCCGACCTGGTGGTGGACACCCTGCGCCGCCGGGTTGAACGCGGCGGCCAGCGCATCACCCTCAGCCAGAAGGAATACACCCTGCTGGAGCTGCTGGCGCGCCGACGCGGCGAAGTGCTGCCGCGCTCGTTGATCGCTTCGCAGGTGTGGGACATGAATTTCGACAGCGACACCAACGTGATCGACGTGGCGATCCGCCGCCTGCGCGCGAAGATCGACGATGACTTCGATGCCAAGCTGATCGTCACCGTACGCGGCATGGGCTATGTGCTGGAGGCGCCGGACGACGGTGCAGTGCACAGCGGATGAGCCTGCGCCGTTCCATCGCGGTGCGTCTGACGCTGCTGTTCGCCATCGTGGCCACGCTGGTGCTGGCCGCGTTGGGCGTGGCGATCTATGTCAGTGCCCGCCACGACCTGGTCGCCCAGGACTTCGTCGAACTGGAAAACAAGGTCGCGTTGATCCGTGACCTCGCCGATAACGGACCTGCGTCCGCACGCGCGAAGCGCTTGGCAGAGGCGCTGGGCCATCATCCGGACATCGCCTTCCACGTTGTTGATGGGCGTGGCGCGGTGCTGTTCTCGACCGCACCGGCGCTGCTGCGCGAGCATGCACGCGGCCAGCCGATCGACGCCGCGCCACGGCGGCACGACTGGATCCTCGCCGATGGCCGCTGCATGCATGCCCTGCACCTGCGCCAGACCCTGGCCGACGGCAGCCCGCTGGTCACCCTGCTGGCCATCGATGACGACCGCCATGCCGATTTCCTGCAGCGCTTTCGCCACCTGCTGGCGATCGCGATCATCGGCGCCACGGTGGCCAGCAGCCTGCTCGGCGGTTATGTGGTGCGGCGTACGCTACGGCCGCTGCGCACGCTGGCCGATGAGGCCAGGCAGATCACCGCCGGTCGCCTGCAGCGCCGCCTGAGCGCGCGCAGTGCACCGGCCGAACTGGAGCAGTTGGCGCAGACCCTCAACGGCATGCTGGCACGCCTGCAGCAGGACTTCGCGCGGCTGACCGAGTTCTCCGGTGATCTCGCCCACGAGTTGCGCACCCCGATCACCAACATGCTGACCCAGGTGCAGGTGGTGCTGGCGCACCCGCGCAGCAACGAGGCCTACCGCGAGACGCTGGCGTCGTGTGCCGAAGAACTGCAGCAGCTGGCGCAGACCGTGGGCGACCTGCTGTACCTGGCGCAGGCCGAGGCGCCGGGCGCGCTTCCCTCACGCGAGCCGGTGGCGCTGGATGGGGTGGTGGATTCGCTGCTCGAGTTCTACGACCTGCTGGCCGAGGACCGGAAGTTGACCCTGCGCCGCGACGGTGTGGCGAGCGTGGAAGGCAACCGCCTGATGCTGCACCGTGCGATCGCCAACCTGCTGTCCAACGCGTTGAAGCACGCAGCCGTGGGCAGCGAAGTACGGGTGCGGCTGCTCGAGGCCGATGGCGTGTGCAGGGTCAGCGTGCACAACCTTGGCACGCCGATTGCCGCCGAAGCGCTGCCGCGCCTGTTCGATCGCTTCTACCGCGGCGAGCGCGGTCGCCACGAAGGTGCCGGACTGGGGCTGGCGATCACCCGCGCGATTGCACAGGCCCATGGCGGTAGTGTGAGTGTTGTGTCGGATGACACCGGCACCGTGTTCGAGCTGGTGCTGCCGGGCGCTGCCGCCCGGTAGTGCCGGCCGCTGGCCGGCACCCCTGGTACATCAAGCGCATTGCAGTTGCCGGCCAGCGGCCGGCACTACCCTGCACAGCCAGCCCATGGCAGCGTCTCAGGAACGTTGCTTCGGTGCTGCCGGCCAGCGGCCGGCACTACCCAGCGCGCGCGCCCCTGGTCGGTAGTGCCGGCCGCTGGCCGGCAACCCCGGTCTGCTCGAACACCCCGGCCGCCCAGTCGATGAACACCCGCAAGCGTGGCGACGGCGTGCGGTTGCGCGGGTAGACCAGGCTCAACGGGCTTGGCGTCGGCGGCGTCTCAGGCAACAGCTCGACCAGCTGCCCGCGCGCGATATACGGGTCCATCCGGTAGCGCGGCGCCTGGATGATGCCCAGGCCCGCCAACGCGGCCCCAAGGAATGCATCCGCGCCGGAAACACGCACCCGCGCCGGCAGCGGCACGTAGCGCACCTGTCCCGCCTGTTGGAACTCCAGAGGGATCAGTTGGCCAGTGGCGCTGGACCGGTAGCCGACCATCTGATGGCCTTGCTCCAGCGATTCAATGGTATCGGGCAGGCCGTGCGCCTGCACATAACCCGGCGCGGCCACCGTGACCTCGCGCAGCATCGTCAACCGGCGCGCCGCCAGATCGCTGTCGGCCAGCGTCCCCACCCGCAACGCCGCATCCACGCCTTCGCGCAGCAGGTCAACATAGCGGTCGCCTTCACTGACGTCCAGCTCGATCTCCGGGTAGCGCTGCAGGAACTCCGGCAGGTGCGGAAACAGCAGGTGCCGGCCCAGCGTGCCATGCACTTCAATGCGCAACGGGCCACGTGGCGGGGCATCACGGAACGCTGCCTCGGCATCGTCCATGTCGGCGATCAGGCGCAGGCAACGGCCATAGAAGGCCTCGCCTTCCAGCGTCGGCACCACCAGCCGGGTGGTCCGGTGTAGCAGGCGCACGCCCAGCCGCTGTTCCAGCGCCTTGATCGCGTCGGTCACCGTGGCCCGCGGCAGGCCCAGGTCCTCGGAGGCCCGGGTGAAGCTGCGGCGCTCGACGATACGGACGAAGGCGCGCATGGCCGTGAAACGATCCATTGTTCGGCTGTCCGGATGATGTTGACGGATTATGCAGGATTATCCGAAAAGGCAATGTCGCGAAGATGGCCCTGCGCCACTCCGGCGCGCCCGCTGGAACCGACCATGACCCTCTCCCCCGCCCGCTCTGTCGCACTGGTCACCGGCGGCTCCCGTGGCATCGGCGCCGCCATCTCCCGCCGCCTGGCCGCCGATGGCCACGCGCTCGCGATCAACTATGCGGGCCGCCGCGACGACGCCGATGCATTGGCGGCCGAACTCAGCGCGGCCGGCGCGCAGGCCATCGCGCTGCAGGCCGATGTCGCCGATCCGCAGGCGGTGCGGCAGCTGTTCGATGCCATCGAGGCGCGCTTCGGCGGTATAGACGTAGTGGTGAACAGTGCCGGCGTGTTGCAGCTGGCACCATTGGCCGATACCGACGACGCCCTGTTCGAGAGGGTGATCGGGATCAACCTGAAAGGCGCCTTCAACGTGCTGCGCGAGAGCGCGCGACGGGTGCGCGACGGTGGCCGCCTGATCACCCTGTCCACCAGCGTGGTTGGCATCAAGCTGGAGAACTACAGCGTGTATGCCGCCAGCAAGGCGGCGGTGGAGACGATGGGCGCGATCCTCAGCAAGGAGCTGCGCGGGCGCAACATCACCGTGAATGCAGTGGCGCCCGGCCCGACCGCCACCGACCTGTTCCTGGACGGCAAGTCGCCGGAACTGATCGAGCGGCTGGCGAAGATGAACCCCTTGGAGCGGCTGGGTACGCCGGAGGACATCGCCGGTGCGGTTGCCTTCCTGGCCGGTGCCGATGGCGGATGGATCAACGGCCAGGTGCTGCGCGCCAATGGCGGGATGGTGTAGTTCGCGGCCATCGCACACCGGTAGTCGCCCACCTTGGTGGGCGCTTCGCCGTCTGCCAACCAAGGTTGGCCTCTACCGGGCGGAGAGCCGGATATCGCCGTCAGCCCGTGCGAGCCTCGCGGCGGTGATGCACCCAGTAGTACAGCGTGGGCAGTACCAGCAGGGTCAGCAGCATCGCCGACAGCAGGCCACCGATCACCACCACCGCCAGCGGCTTCTGGGTCTCGGCGCCAATGGCATGCGAGGTCGCCATCGGCAGCAGGCCGAACATCGCCAGCAGTGCGGTCATCAGCACCGTGCGCAGGCGCTGCAGCGAGCCCTGCACCACCGACTGCAGCAGGTCCATGCCCTGCTCGCGCAGCTGGGCAAATCGACTGAGCATCACCACCCCGTTCAGGACCGCCTGCCCGAACAATGCAATGAAACCGATCGCCGCGGACACCGACAGCGGGATGCCGGTCAACCACAGGGCGAGAATGCCGCCGATCATCGCCAGTGGCACGTTGGCCAGGATCAGCGCCGCACTGCTGATGTCCTTGAAGGCATCGAACAGCAGCACGAAGATGATCAGCACCGACAACGGGATCACCCAGCCCAGCCGCTTCATCGCACGCTGCTGGTTCTCGAACTCCCCGGACCATTCCAGCCGGTAGCCTTCCGGCAACTGCACGCTGGCGTCCACGCGCTTGCGCATGTCGGCCACCACGCTGCCCATGTCACGCCCGGCGATGAAAATGCTCACCGCCTTGACCCGCTGTGCGTTCTCGCGCGAGATGTTGATCGCGCCGCTGGCCATGCGGAAGTCGGCCACGTCGGACAGTATCACCGTGTGCCCATCGCCGATGCCGACCGGCACCGTGCGCAGCCGCTGCAGGTCACGATCGGCGTCGTCCAGGCGCAGCGTGATCGGGAACCTGCGGTCGCCCTCCCAGAGTTCGCCGACCTGGCGCCCGCCCAGTGCGGTCTCGATCACCTCGTCGATGTCGCGCACGTTCAAGCCATAGCGCGCAGCACGGTCGCGGTCGATTTCGATCTGCAGCTGCGGCAGTGAGCCGTCACGGTCGATGAAGGCACTCTCTACGCCCTCCACGCTACGCACCTGGCCCAGGATCGCTTGCGCCTGCTGGTTCAACACGTCCAGATCCGAGCCGCTGACCTTGATCACCACCTGGCCCTTGATCTGCGAGATGCTCTCCAGGATGTTGTCGCGCACCGGCTGCGAGATCGAGAACTCCGGCCCTGGAATACGCTGCTCCAGCGTGCGCTGCAGATCACTGACCAGCTGCCGCTTGTTCACGCCCTTCGGCCATTCCTTCTCCGGCTTCAACGCCACCAGCGCCTCGATCTGGTTGGCGCCCTTGGCATCGGAGCCGTCTTCCGGGCGCCCCAGCTTGGCCACCACCGTCGATACCTGCGGGAAGGTGCCGACCAGCTCACGGATGCGCCGCGACTGCTGCTGCGCCTCGGCCAGGCTGGTGCTGGGGTCAAGCGTGGCGGTCAACCAGATCGAGCCCTCGTCCAGCTCCGGCAGGAACTCCGAACCCAGCCGGGTGCCCAGCGCGAGCGTGCCGACCAGCAGCGCAACCGCGGTCAGTACCACCGCACGCGGGCGGGCCAGAGCGCGCTCCAGGATCGGCCGGTACCAGCCGGTCAGGCGGTCCATCAGCGGATTGCCGTCGCGCATGCGGTCGCGCCGCAACCACCAGTAGCAGAACAGGGGCACCACGGTCAGCGCCAGGATCAATGCACCGATCAACGCCGAGGTCACCGAATAAGCCATCGGCGCGAACATGCGGCCCTCCTGGCGCTGCAGGGTGAAGATCGGGATGTGTGCGGCGATGATGATCAACATCGAGAAAAACGTCGGCCGCCCCACTTCCGATGCGGCTGAAAGAATGGTCGAGAACCGTGTCTTCCGGTCGGCCGCAGGGGGCAGCTTCGACAATCGCGAGACGATGTGCTCGGTCACGATCACCGCGCCATCGATGATGATGCCGAAGTCCATCGCACCCAACGACAGCAGGTTGGCCGGTACGCCCCACAGATGCAGGCCGAGGAAGGTCGACAGCAGCGCAAGCGGCATCATCGCCGCCACGATCAGTGCGGCGCGGGCGTTGTACAGGAACAGCCACAGCACCAGGAACACCAGCACCGCGCCTTCCAGCAGGTTGCTGAAGACGGTTTTCAGCGTGGTCGAGACCAGCCACGAGCGGTCGTAGAACGGCTCGATGCTGACCCCGTGCGGCAGCCGGTTGGCCTCGATCTCGGCGATGCGCGCATGCAGGGCGTCGAGCACGTCGGACGGATTCTCGCCCTTGCGCATCAGCACCATGCCGAACACCGCATCGTCATTGCCGTCCTGGCCGACCAGGCCCTGCCGGGGCAGGCCGGTGTCGGCGATGCCGGCCAGGTCACGCACCAGGATTGGCGTGCCCCCGCGCTGCGCCACCACCACGTTGCCGATGTCGGCCGGCGAACGCATCAGGCCCACACCGCGGATCAGGAACTGCTGTTGGCCGCGCTCCACGTAGCCGCCGCCGGCATTCGAGCTGCCCTTCTCCAGGGCCTCGGCGAACTCACCCAGGCTGATGCCGCGGTCACGCAGCTTGTCCAGGTCCGGCTTGACCTGGAGCGTGCGCGCGAAGCCGCCGAAGCTGATCACATCGGCCACGCCCGGCACGGTGCGCAGGCTGCGCTCCATCGTCCATTCCTGCACGGTGCGCAGCTGGGTCGGCGTCATGTGCGGGCCCTTGAGCACGTAGCGGTAGATCTCGCCTACCGCTGAGCTCATCGCCTCCAGTTCCGGGGTCACCCCTTCCGGCAGCTCCACGCCCTGCAGGCGCTCCAGCACCTGCTGGCGCGCGAAGTAGTCATCGGCCTTGTCGTCGAAGGTCAGGATGATCATCGACAGGCCGAACTGCGTATGCGAGAACACCCGCACCGAATGCGGAATGCCGGACAGCGCCACTTCCAGCGGCATCGTCACTTCGCGCTCCACCTCTTCGGCCGCGCGCCCGGGGTGCAGCGATACCACTGTCACCTGTGTATCGGACACATCCGGAAAGGCCTCGACTGGCAGCACGCGGAACGCGGCAATGCCAGCGCCGATGAACAACAGCAGCGCCAGCATCACCATCAAGGGCTGGCGCAGGCAATAGGCAATCAGGCGATCGATCATGGCGCGGCGTGCCCCGTGCCGGCGCTGGCGGCGGCTGGCGCGCTGTCGACCAGCTGCTGCAACAGCAGGCCGCCCTCGACCACCACCCTGCTGCCAACCGCCAGGCCGTCACGCACCCACAGCCGGCCATCGCCCAGTTCCTCGGCATGCACGGCATGGCGCACGTAGCGTCCCTTGTCCTCCTCCACGAACACCACCTGCTTGCCGTCGATCAGCAGCACAGCCGCATCGGGCAGCGAGACACCGCCGTCGGCCGGCAACGCCACCTGGGCGCGCACGTACTGCCCCGCCTTGAAGCCGCGTGCGCGGTTGTCCAGCTCGGCGCGCGCCTGCACCACGCGCCGTTCGCTGTCGACGAAGTCATCCACGTGCTGCAGGGTCGCCTGCAGCAGTTGGCCATCGGCACCAGGTACGCTCACCTGCATGCCCGCCTTCATGCGTCCGGCCAGGCTCTCGGGAACATCCAGCAGCAACCACAGGCGGTCCGGATCGCCAATCACCGCCAATGGCTGTTCGCTGTCCGGGCTGACCGACATGCCCGGGCTCATCCGCCGCTCCACCAGCACGCCATCAATGGGCGCGCGCAGCGGCAGGCGCTGGTCGACGCGCTGGCCGTTGCCATATGCCTTGGCGAAGGCGGTTGCACGCGCATGATCGGCCTGGCTGCCGGCGAAGTTGGCCTCGGCCTCGTCCAGTTCGCGGCCCGACGCCACACCCGCCGCATGCAGCTCGCGGGTGCGCTCCAGCTCCTTGCGCGCCTGCTGCAGCTCGGCGCGGCCACGCACGCCCTCCGCCTGGGCCTGGCCGAACTCGGGCGAGGTGATCCAGGCAATCAATTGGCCGGCCTTCACTTTCTGGCCCGGCTGCGCCTCGATGCGCGCCACCTGCCCCGGCAACGGCGTGCGCAGTGCACTGGAACGGGTCTCGTCCCAGACCACCCGGCCCGGCAGCTGCAGGCTGACGCTGGCGCCGGCGGTCACCGCCTCGCTGCGCAGCACGTCCAGCTGGCGACTGCCGGCAGGAAACTGGATCTGGCCGGCACTGATCTGCGGCGCATCCTCGGTGTAGGACGCCGGCTCACGGCCGCAGCCGCCCAGCAGGGCCAGCGCCAGCAAGGCCGGCAGCACGGCGTGTCGCGCCCGCGGGCGATGGGCGACGGGGGACTTCATCGGGACTCTCCTTCAGCAACGGATGTGGCCGCTTCCCAGCGCGCCAGGGCAATGGCATGGTCGGCGCGCGCATCGATCAGCGCGGCCTCGAAGTCGCGCCAACTGCGGCGCGCATCCAGCAGATCGGTCAGGCTGGCGGCGCCGCGCCGGTACGCCAGTTCGATGCCCTGCACCGCCTTGCGTGCGGCGTCGGACTGCAGTCCCTCATAGTCGCTGCGGCGCTGTGCGGCGGACTGCGCGCTGGCCTGCAGCTGGTCCAGCTCGGCGCGTGCTTCGCGCTGCAGTACCTGCAGCTCCAGCGCGGCGCTGTCACGGTCGGCCTCGGCACGCTGGATCGCGCCGCGTGCACGTGACGGGCCGCCGAGCGGAATGGTCAATGACACACCCCAGGTGACACCGCTGATGTCGGTCGGCTCGCGCTCGGCCTCCACACCCAGCTGGATGTCGCGCTGGCGCTCGCTGCGCGCCAGCGCCACGCCGGCGTCGGCCGCGGCCAGGCGCGAACGTGCCGCGCGCAGATCGGCACGCTGCTGCGGGTCGAACGCACCCGTATCCACCCTGCCCGCGGGGTCTGGCCACGGATCATCGGCGCTGAGGTCATGGCTGTCGTCGCGGCCGAGCAGCAGCCCCAGCGCATGCCGTGCATCGCGCAGATCCAGGGCCGCCTCGCGCGCCGCGTCGGCTACGGCGAGATCGTCCACCGCCAGCCGCGCGCGATCCACCGGTGCCATCGCCCCTGTCGCGACCTGCTTGTCCGCCGCCGCCATCTGCTCGGCCGAACTCTGCCGGTTGGCATCAGCAATCCGCGCCCGCTCCTGGGCGCCCTTCAGGCCGAAATAGGTTTCATGCAGCGCCACCTGCTGGCGACGCCGCGCATCGAGCATCTCCAGCCCGGCCACTTCCAGCAGCGCGTCGGCCTGGCGGATGCGCAGTGCGCGCTTGCCGCCGCGCTCCCAGGTCCAGCCCAGGCCCACGGTGCTGTCCACCCGCTTGTCCTGCCAGCGTCCGGGGCCGATACCATGCTTGGGGCTGATCTTGCTGGTGCCGATCGACAGCTCGGTGGACGGGCGTAATGCAGCCGTCTGCGCATCGCCCTGCACACCGCGCAGCTCCAGTGCCGCCGCGCGCAGGTCCGGGTTGTGTGCTTCCATTGCGCGCTGCGCTTCCTGCAGGGACAGCGCCGAAGCCGCAGGCGCGCACAGAAGCGTGGCCAGCACGGCCGCTAGACGAGAGGAGAAATTCATGCACGCCACGGTAAGGTGATGCACTTGCGCCAAACTTGCCCCAACCTTGCACGAAGCTTGCAATGCGAATCCTGCTGATCGAAGACGACGCCGCTCTGGCCGATGGACTGATCCGCGCCCTGCAGGGTGCCGGTCATCTGTGCGACCACCTCTCGCGTGGACTGCACGCGCCGGCGGCATTGGCCAGCGCACCGTATGACGTGATGGTGCTGGACCTTTCATTGCCCGACGTCGATGGCCTGGACCTGCTCTCGCGCCTGCGCAATGACGGCGCCAACCTGCCGGTGCTGATCCTGACCGCACGCGATGGTGTGGAGGACCGCATCCTCGGCCTCGACCGCGGTGGCGACGATTACCTGGCCAAGCCGTTCGCACTCGGTGAGCTGGAAGCCCGCCTGCGTGCACTGTCGCGCCGCCGCAGCGATGCACCGGCGCAGAAACGGCTGGGCCGGTTGTGCTTCGACAGCATCCGCAATGAAGTGCAGGTTGAAGGCCAGCGCATCGAGTTGACCGCGCGCGAACTGTCGCTGGTCGAGGCACTGATGCAGCATCCCGGCCGCACCGTCACCAAGCAGCGCTTGTTCGATGCGCTGTACAGCTGGGACCACGAGGCCAACCTGTCGGTGATCGAGGTGCATGTCAGCCGCCTGCGCCGCAAACTGGAACAGGCGCGCGCCGGCGTCGGCATCCGTATGCTGCGTGGGCTTGGATACCGGCTGGAGGCCGTGGGTGACTGAGCGCGTGCACAGCCTGCGTGGCCTGCTGCTCAGGCGCCTTTGGCTACCGCTGCTGGTACTGCTGCTGTGCAGCGCAGTGGGTTCATTTGCGCTGGCCCGGTTCTATGCCGGCCAGGTCTACGACCGCTGGCTGCTGGATTCGGCGATGTCGTTGTCCGAGCTGGTGACGGTGCAGGATGGTCGTGCTTCGATCGAGATCACCCCAGCCGTCTCGCGCATGTTCAGCTGGGACACCGCCGACGAAGTGCATGGCGAGGTAGTCGATGCCGAGGGTGGGCGTCTGTATGGCGACCTGCCCGAAGCCCTGCCCCGCCCGGCGACGTCCGCCAACAGTGACGACGCGGTCTACTATGATGCGCAGCTGCGTGGTCAGGCCGTGCGCATGGTCGAGGTGGTGGTCAGCGCCGGACCGGGCCATGACATCCGGCTGCGCGTGGCTGAGACGCTTCGCAAACGCCACCGGCTGGAGCGCAAGCTGCTGCTGACCAGCGTTCCCTTCCAGGCCGCGATCCTGGCACTGGCGGCGTGGCTGGCCTGGTCCGGTACAGGCGCTGCCGCTCGCCATGCCAACCTGGTTGCGCGGAAGCTGGCCAGCCCGCGGCCGGATCCGTTGGCACCGTTGGACCCCGCGCAGGAGGCACCGCGCGAACTGTGGCCGGCGGTAGAGGCCTACAACGCGCTGCTGCAGCGTCTGGACGCGATGCAGGATGCGCAGCGGCGCTTTGTCAGCAATGCCGCGCACCAGCTGCGCACACCGCTGGCAGCGATGCAGGTGGAGCTGGAGAGTTCATTGCGCCAGCACGACCCGCAGGCCCAGCAGCTGGCGCTGTGCGGCACGCTTGCCGGGCTGGCCCGCTTGCAGCATCTGGTCAACCAGCTGCTGATGCTCAGCCGCTCGGAAGATCCGCATGGCAGCGCACTGCCACTGCAACCGGTGGACCTGGCTGCGTTGGCACGCGGGGTGGTGGAGCGCTACGCCGACCGTGCGTTGGCGGCGGGCGTTGACCTGGGCTACGAGGGGCCAGACGACGGCGTGCAGGTGCAGGGCGATCCGCAGCTGCTGCGCGAAGCGTTGGGCAACCTGCTGGACAACGCGCTGCGCTACGGTGCCGTGCCCGGCGTAATCACCCTCGGCGTTCGGCAGGACGCGGGCGGCGTGCAGGTATGGGTAGACGATGACGGCGCCGGCATCGCCGAGGCCGAACGCACGCGCGTCACGGAACGCTTCTACCGGGCCAGCAGCGAAGGCGATGGCTGCGGGCTGGGGTTGGCGATCGTGGCGGAGATCGCGCAGCGACATGGTGCGATGTTGAAGATCGAAACGGCGCCGCTCGGTGGCGCGCGGGTGGGGGTGCGGTTCCGTTCGCGTTGACGTCCTGCGTGCCAACCAAGGTTGGCACCTACCAAAAGCACCCCGACCCACGGATTCCGGTAGTCGCCCACCTTGGTGGACGCCCTTGGCCTCCCGCGTGCCAACCAAGGTTGGCACCTACCAGGTGCGGGGCAATGACGGCGGCAATGCGGCGCCGCCCCGCATCACCGGCTCATCGAGTACGGCGCCTGCGCGCCCTGCCCCGGCCAGTCCTTGTTCGGCTCGGCCTGCATGCTGAAGCGCAGCTCGCCACCGGCCAGGATCTCGTCGTGGCGCAGGAAGGTGCGCTGCAGCGGCTTGCCGTTGAGGCTCACGCTGCCCACATAGGTGTGCTTGTCATCCAGGCCATCGGCCACGATGGTGAACGTCTTGCCGTTGGGCAGGCGCATCGCGGTCTTCGGCAGGAACGGGCGGCCGAGGATGTACTCGCCCGAGCCCGGTGCCACCGGATAGAAGCCCAGCGCGGTGAACACATACCACGCCGACATCTGGCCGACGTCATCGTTGCCGGCCAGGCCATCCGGACGGTCGGCGTACTGGGTGTCCATGATCTGCTTCAGGCGCGCCTGGGTGCGCCACGGCTGGCCAGCGTACGAGTACAGGTAGGCCACATGGTGGCTGGGTTCGTTGCCATGTGCATACCAGCCGATCAGCCCGGTGATGTCTTCCATGTGCTCGAAGATGGACGGATCCACCTGGGCGTTGAACACCTCGTCCAGGCGCGCGAGCAGCTTGTCGCTGCCACCGTGCGCTGCCGCCAGCCCGGCCACGTCCTGCGGCACATACCAGGAATACTGCCAGGCGTTGCCCTCGGTGTAGTCGGTTCCGTAGCCGCTGGCGCTGGGGTCGAACGGGGCGCGGAAACTGCCGTCGCGCTTGCGTGCGCGCATGAAGCCGGTGTCCTTGTCGAACGCATTGCGCCAGTTGGCCGCGCGCTTGTCGAAGGTCGCCGCGATATCGCCCTTGCCCATCGCCTGCGCCATGCGTGCGATGGTCCAGTCATCGAAGGCGTATTCCAGCGTCTTGCTGGCCGCTTCACCTTCCTCGTCGATCGGTACGTAGCCCAGCTCGCGGTACTGTGCGATACCGTCATAGGGGCCGTAATTGGCGGTCTCGACCATCGCCTTCAGCGCCTTGTCGGCGTCGAAGCCACGAATGCCCTTCACATAGGCGTCGGCGATCACCGGCACGGCGTGGTAGCCGATCATGCACCAGTCTTCCAGGCCATGGAACGACCACACCGGCAGCATGCCGTAGGGGCTGTGCTCATGGTGGGCCAGCATCGAATTGACGAAGTCGCTGTTGCGCTTCTCCGGCTGCACCAGGGTCAGCAACGGATGCAACGCACGGTAGGTATCCCACAGCGAGAAAGTCGAATAATTCGTGAAACCATCGGCCTTGTGCACGGCATTGTCCGAACCGCGATACTGGCCATCGGCATCCATGAACAGCGTCGGCCCCAACAGTGTGTGGTACAGCGCGGTATAGGCGCTGCGGCGAGCATGCTCGGGTGCATCGATGTCGAGCACCGACAGCGCCTGCGTCCATTCCTGTTTCGCCTGCGCACGCACGCGGTCGAAATCGAAGTCGGCCACTTCCGCGTCGAGGTTGGCAATGGCCCCGGCCTCGCTGACCGGCGAGATGGCAACCTTGACCACCAGCGGTGCGTCCAGCTTGCCGAATGCGAAGGTACCGACCAGCTGACGGCCCTCGATCTGTGCGCGCTGGGACGGATCCTTCTCGCCCGGCGGCGGGAAGCCCTTGTAGACGATGTTCTGCTCGGTGTTGTGCAGCTCATGCCTGGCCAGCGGGCGCGAGAAGCGCATCGCGAAATACAGCTGGCGGCCCGGCGCCCAGCCGCGCGTCTCGCGGAAGCCGGTCACCGTGCCGTCGGCACGCACCCGCACCCGCGACCACAACACCTTGCCCGGGTAGTCGTACATGCTGGTGCGCATGTCCAGCAGCACCTTGGCGTCGGTGCCCTTGGGGAACGCATAGCGATGCACGCCCACGCGGGTACTGGTGGTCAGCTCGGCACGCACCTTGTAATCGTCCAACGTGACCGCGTAGTAGCCCGGCTCCGCTTTCTCGTCATCATGGCGGAAGCGGGAGGCATAGCCGCTGCGCGGCTTCTCGGGATCGCCACGCTCCAGGCCGGGACTGCCGGTGAACGGCATCAGCAGGATGTCGCCCAGATCGGAATGGCCAGTGCCGGAAAAATGGGTGTGCGAGAAGCCGACGATGCTGCTGTCGTCGTAGCGGTAGCCGGCCGCCCAACCGTAGGCCTTCTCGCGCGGCTGGATACGCGTATCCGGGCTGAGCTGGACCATGCCGAACGGTACCGTCGCACCCGGATAGGTGTGACCTTCGCCACCGGTGCCGATGAACGGGTCCACCGATGCATAGGCCTTGTCGGCGGCGGTTCTGGCAGGCGCGGCCGAAGCCAGGCCGGAAGCGAGCATCGCCGTGGCGGCGACAGCGATCAGGAGACGACGGTCCAGCGTGGGCATCGGCATTTGGATCGATTCAGGTGATAGCCGGATGCTAGCACCGGGCCTGTCACGCCGCATGCTGCAGTGCGACTGCCCCGCGTGCCGCGCCCGGGTCACTCCTCAATCGGGAAGCGCGCCCTGCAACGACATGAGGTCCGCGCTGTCCAGCGGCCTCACTACCCGCGCGACCTCTTCTCCATCGTGCAGCAGCACCACCGTCGGCCACAGCTTCACTTTGAACGCTCGGCCCAGAGGCCTGCCCTTGCCATCCTCGATCTTCCAGTGCGGCAGATCGTTCGCTTCGACAAAGGCCTGTAACGCGGGCTGCGCGGCCTGGCAGTGGCCACACCAGGGCGCGCCAAACTCGAGAAGCAACCAGCCGACCTGCGCCTCCACATCCAAGCGGTCGGGCTCCGCCGACAGGTGATCGCGCATGAATGGCATCCGCGCTACGCCGCCAGCGCCTTCTGGATATCCGCCAACGGCGCGTTGGTCAGGTCCTTGGCGATGTCGCCCAGCAGGCGGGCCTGGGTTTCCTTGTGCAGCAGCGGACGGATGCGTCCCAGCGTGGTCGGATCAGCGATCAACACCAGGTGTGCATAGCGGTTCTTCAACGCATCCTCATTGAGCTGTTCCGCCACCTGCTTGGCGAACGTCGCCTCGTTGAGCTGGGATACCGACATGTCCTTCGGCACTGCACCCGCAGGCCCCTGCCCGGATACACCCTGCTCGCTGATGTCCTGCAGGCGCAGTTCGCCTTCCTGCTTCAAGGCCAGCTGGTGATCGCTGCCGACATTGGTGAATACACGGGCCGAACCGCCATCGGCGACAACCACAAGCGTACCTTCGGGAATGCGACGGGTCATGCGATGCTCCTTCTCTGTTGCGTTCGCCCACAACGTAGAGGGCCGCATGTGAGCAGCACGACCAGATTCCGTTCAACGCACGTCATCATTGCCTTCCAGATGAACAGGCATCATGGAACACAGCGTGCAGACAACTGCGCTTCGCTGCACGCTCACGCGCGTGCCGTTATGATGAACGGATGATCGACACGACCCACTACGTGACGGGCGCACCTGTTACGTGGAAAGCACTGCCGACCGGCGCTCCGCTTGCCACGCATGTTCCTGCTCCGCCCATCCATCGCCTCGCGCTGGATCCTGGCGGATGACGCCCGCAGGCACTTCGCCTGCATCCCCCGCACCGCTGTGATTCCCGGCCGCTGACCGCGCGGCCGTCGTGGTCCCGTTGCCGTGCTTCCGCCGACACGGCGGTGCCTCGCCGTGCGCGTGCATCCACGCATGCGGCCGTTTTCTCCATTTCAAACCTCCCAGGGAGCCCCCATGCAGGACACCCCCGATGCACATGCCCATTTCGGCTGGTTCAAACGCCGCCGCCATCTGAAGGTCGATGAGATCACCGTCGTCGACACGCCCATGCTCAAGCGCGCCGTCGGTGCCGCCGCACTCGGCAATGCCATGGAGTGGTTCGACTTCGGTGTCTACGGCTATCTGGCCGTCACCATCGGCCAGGTGTTCTTCCCGTCCAGCAACCCCACCGCACAGGTGATCGCCGCCTTCGCCACCTTTACCGTGGCGTTCCTGGTGCGTCCGCTCGGCGGCCTTGTGTTCGGCCCGCTGGGGGATCGCTACGGCCGCCAGAAAGTGCTGGCGTTCACCATGATCCTGATGGCGCTGGGCACGTTTGCCATCGGCCTGATTCCGTCCTACGAGCGCATCGGCATCTGGGCGCCGGTGCTGTTGCTGCTGGCGCGCGTGGTGCAGGGCTTCTCCACCGGTGGCGAGTACGGCGGTGCGGCCACCTTCATCGCCGAGTATTCCACCGACCGCAACCGTGGGTTGATGGGCAGCTGGCTGGAGTTCGGCACGCTGGGCGGCTACATCGCAGGCGCCGGTACCGTCACTGCGCTGCACATGCTGCTGAGCAGCGAGCAGATGCTGGACTGGGGCTGGCGCATTCCATTCCTGGTGGCCGGCCCGTTGGGCCTGCTCGGCCTGTACATGCGCATGAAGCTGGAGGAAACCCCGGCGTTCCGCGCGTTCGCCGAAGAAGCCGAGAAGCGCGAGCACGACCGCCCGGGGCTGGGCGCACTGTTCCAGGTGCATGGTCGCCAACTGCTGGTGTGCATGGGCCTGGTGCTGGTGTTCAACGTCACCGACTACATGCTGCTGACCTACATGCCCAGCTACCTCAGCGTCACCATGGGCTATGCCGAGAGCAAGGGCCTGCTGCTGATCATCATCGTGATGATGGTGATGATGCCGTTGAACATCGTCGGCGGGTTATTCAGTGACAGGCTGGGCCGCCGACCGATGATCATCGGTGCCTGCATCGCGCTGCTGGTGCTGGCGATTCCGTGCCTGCTGCTGGTCGGCAGCGGCAACGACGGGCTGATCTTCCTTGGCCTGATGCTGCTGGGCCTGGCACTGGTCTGCTTCACCAGTTCGATGCCGTCCACGCTGCCGGCGCTGTTCTATACGCCGGTGCGCTACAGCGCGCTGTCGATCGCATTCAACGTGTCGGTGTCGCTGTTCGGTGGCACCACGCCACTGGTGACCGCGTGGCTGGTGGAACGTACCGGCGACCCGCTGGTGCCGGCCTATTACCTGATGGGCGCGGCGGTGATCGGGCTGGTGACCATGCTGTTCGTGAAGGAGACCGCCGGCCTGCCGCTGCGTGGCTCACCGCCGGCAGTGGGCAGCGACAGGGAAGCCGCTGCGTTGTTGAAGAGCGATGTGCCGGTAACGGTGGACCCGAGTCTGCCACCACTGCCGGAGGCTGCGGAGCCTGAGCAGGTGAAGCCGGCCTGAGGCTGGCCGCAGAACGCGGTCCCCGCTTGGCGTGGACCTACGGGGCCAGTGGCGCCGGGCGAATACGCCCGGCACTCCCTGGCGCTATTTCCTGATGTGAGTCAGCCTCCCCGGCGTCCAACGCAGCGTCCATGTGTAGTTTCCGTCCGGCGGACAGACGTGGCGGTTCGGGCTCTTCCATTCGCAGACCGTCGCCCCGGCACTGACAGTGAAATCGACAACGATGCGATCACCCTGGATGCGGATGGCACGGATGGCGCCTGGGATCTGTTCAGCCGCGTCGTCAGCATAGCCATACCTGCGGATGGCGGCATAGTCCTCTGCTTCCACCGGCGACAGGCTGTTCGGGTTCTCCTGGCCGCGCGGATCGTTTGCCGTCAGCGCCGTCATCACCGCAACAACGTTGCTTTGGGCGAAGCTGCCGCCGGAATAGTCGGACGTGTAGAAATACACGACCTCGGCACGGCCATCGCCATCGA
Organism: Stenotrophomonas sp. YJH_SMC_80; assembly: GCF_059372495.1. Taxonomy (NCBI): domain Bacteria; kingdom Pseudomonadati; phylum Pseudomonadota; class Gammaproteobacteria; order Lysobacterales; family Lysobacteraceae; genus Stenotrophomonas; species Stenotrophomonas sp. YJH_SMC_80. The sequence goes on along the minus strand of NZ_JCAFVP010000013.1, from coordinate 83,814 downwards.
GATCGGCAACAGCGGTCCAAACCGGGCGGAAGTCGGATTCAATGTCGCCGCCGGGAATCAGCCGCAGGTTGGCTTCGGCGGCGTGGAAGGCCTGCACCAGGCTGGGCGGCGATGGTCGCTTGGCGGCAGGCGACGCTGCCATCGTCGGCGTGCAGGACAGCGCCAGCGCCAGCGCGGCAAGCACCAGGCAGATGGAACTGGAGCGGAATGTCGCAGGTCCGTGCATGTCATCCTCCTTGAGTGTGCGGTCAGTCTAACCGCAGCTCCGGTGGCAGTCGTGCACGGCGCGGTTTCGCGCGATGTGTGAAAGGAATCCACGTATGGCGTGGATCTAATTCGAGGTGTTCAACTCCATCGCACGCATCACGACGGGCTTGGCCCAATCCGGCGTATGCAGCAGCTCGGCCACCGAGACCGGGTACTGCAGTTGGCCATGCGCCATCGCCAGCACCGGCAGCGGCTCGACGCAGCCGTCGGCGTCGGCGGGAGCGCTGTTGTCGTAGACATGCAGCTCGGCCAGGTGTGGCAGCAGGTCCAGCAGGTTCTCGCGCGCCGAATCGAAGCGGGCGTGGATCTTCTCCACCGGAATATCGTGGCCACCGGCCGCTACCCGCGCAGCGACGCGGGCGATGTGCAGCTCGACGCTGGCCAGGCCGCAGAACCATACCGCCACATGATGCTGCTCACAGGCCTCGCGCAGCAGGCCTGGAATGGTGTTGCCGCCCAACGTGGTCTCGAAGGCGAAGTCCGTGCCATCGGCCATGGCCTGGCGCAGGCGGCGGGTGCCTTCCTGCCAGGCCTCCGCATTGGCATCGGGCAGCGGCCAGCCGGCCTCCACCAGGCGCCGGGTGAACGAATCGGGGTTGAACCAGCCCAGCCCTTCGGCTTCCAGCCAGGTACCCAGCAGCGAACTCTTGCCGGCGCCATTGACGCCGGCAAGCACCAGGATCCGCCCCATCGGTCAGAGCGGGCGGCCGAGGGTGACCTTGCGACCGCGGCGGATCGGCTGGCCCAGCACCTTGCCCAGCCCCTCCCCGCGCTGCAGGCTGGCCAGGGTCTGGTCAAACTCACCGCGCAGGCGCAGCAGTTCTTCGCTGCGCTCACCGGCATCGCCGCCAGCGGCCTTGGCCAGCAGTTCCTGGTAGGTGCGGATGTCCACGATCACCGCTTCGGGGTGGTTGTGGTTGGTGATGACCAGCGCCTGCTTCTCGCGCACGGTGCGCATCAGGCTCGGCCAGCCACGGGTCTTCACCGACGACGCGGGGGCCTTTTCGAGGCCAGGCAGATCCAGCGGCAGGGTCATGGCACGGCTCCAGACGGGGACAGTTGAGGCCATTATGCCCAATTTGGCCAAATTGGGGATAAATGGACCTCTACCTGCCGGAACCGCCCGCCGCCGCGCCGGGAGCATCGGTCTGCAGCAGGCTGTCTCGCTCGCGCAGCGGAAAGCGGATCCAGGCATCCAGGCCCTGCGGGCCAAAGCGCAGCTCGCCGCTGCCGGCGAGTTCGTAGGGCACGCGCTGCTCGATCAGCGCCCGGCCAAGGCCACGCTGCCGGGGCTGCTCCCAGTCCTCCACTTCGGCATGGCGCTCGCACCAGTGCAGACCCAGCCATGGCTGGCCGGCCTGAACCTGCAGATCCCAGGTCACCTCGATCCGGCCATCCTCATGGGTCAGTGCGCCATGCCGCAGGGCATTGCTCGCCAGCTCGTGGATCGCCAGGGACAGTACTTCGGCCGCCTTCGGCGGCAGCAGCACATCCTCGCCCTGCAGGCGGTAGGCCGCCGCTGCCGGCGTCTGCGCCGCGATCTCCTCATCGAGCATGCCACGCAGGCAGACCCCGGCATTGGCGCCGCGGGTCAGCAGGCTCTGCGTGCGCGCCAGCGACATCAGTCGCCCGCACAACCGTTCAGCGTATTCATCCACGCTGCTGACCGACTCGCGGGTCCGCCAGGCAATGGCATGGATGGTCGACATGATGTTGCGCACCCGGTGCTGCAGTTCGGCCAGCAATACAGACTGGCGCTCGGTGGCACGCTTGAGATCGTCGATGTCCACGGCGATGGCAAATACGCCGCTGACCTCACCGTCGCCATCGCGCAGGGGCGCGGCCGCGACCCGGGTCCAGCGCGCGCGCCCATCGTCATGCAGATACTGGAACTCCAGCCCCGGCACCACGGTCTCGCCGCGCATCGCACGGGCGATGGCGAAATCCTCCGGCCCGATGGCGCTGCCGTCCGCATGCCAGCCACGCCAGCGATGCAGGTTCACCTCATCCGTGGAGGGCACCTTGCCGCTGGGCAGGTAGGCACGCATCTGGTCGTTGGACAGCTGCAGGCGCCCTTCGGTGTCGACAATGCAGACGCCCACCGGCAGCACCTTGAAGGCCAATGCCAGGCGCCGGTCCGCCTCCCGCCGCTTCTGCTCTTCGCGCTCGCGTGCCGATTGGGCCACATGCGCCGCTGTGGTCTCGAACATGGTCACGAGCACGCCGTTGATGCGCCCTTCCTCGCCACGGATCGGGCTGTAGGTAATGGTGAACCAGACTTCCTCCAACCGCCCGCGGCGCGCCAGGGGATAGAGTTTGTCCTCGTAGGTGATGGTTTCGCCCTGCCAGACGCGCTGGTAGATGGGCCCATTGATATGCCAGACCTCGGGCCAGCACTCGCGGGTCGGCTGGCCGAGCCCGCCGGGATGCTTGTCGGCCAGAATCTCGGCATAGCCATCGTTGTAGAGCTGCACCAGCTGCTCACCCCACAGCACGATCATCGGGAAACCATGGGCCAGCATCAGGTCGACGGTGGCGCGCAGGTGGGGCGGCCACTGCTCGCAGGCACCCAACGGCGTGGATGACCAGTCGTGGCGGGCGATGCGCGCGGCCATGCCATCGTGGCGCACATGCAGCTGCGGTGCAGGTGGCATCTGGCCACGCAGCTTGGCGGCGTGGATGTCTTCAGGACGGCGCGACATGCCGCGCAATCAGGCAATGCCCGCAGAGACCTGCGGCGCCGCCACCAGCGCGGCCAGCTGCTGCACCAGCGCTTCGATGTGATAAGGCTTGGTACAGCGCGGCGCGCTGGCAAAGCGGCTGGGCAGGTTGTCGTCGTAACCGGAGGTCAGCAGGAAGGGGATACCCGTCTCGGCCAGCCGATCGGCCAGCGGATAGACCTGCTCACCGCCCAGGTTGATGTCCAGCAATGCCACATCGATGGGATGGGTATCGACCAGCCGCCCCAGCGCCTGCAGGTCACCGGCAGGCCCCACCACCTGTGCGCCTTTCAGCTCCAGATAGTCGACCAGAAACATCGCGATGGCGAATTCATCCTCCGCCACCAGTACACGCAGCCCTTTCAGGCCCTCTGGTTTGTTGCCCGCTTCCAGCACGACCGGCGCTCCTCGATACACGCGGCCCAGCTCTGCCGCAACACCCGAAGGATGCGCGAAACGGGCTACAAGAGCGCGTGATGATGAATGAAGATCGCGGCCACGGCGCGTTCACCGTGGCAGCGCAGCGGCGCGTTCAGAAGGCCCGTTCCCATTTCAGGCTGAGCAGGCTGCGGTCGTGGCTGTACAGCCAGCCGACGTTGCTGTCGATGCGCGCGTAGCGCAGGCTCAGGCTGGGCACCAGCCCGGCCACCGCCAAGCGCTCGCTGCGCACGACAGCAATCAGGTTCTGTTCGCTGTCCTCACGCCGCGCCTCCAGCAGCGGGCTCCACGCATCGTAGTCGCGCTCGCGCAACGACACGAACACGGTGGCGGTGGTGCCCGTCCACTGGCGCGCCGCCCCCAGGCGCAGTCCACGCTGGCGGTAACCGTTGGCCGGATTGGCGGCGCGGCTGTCACTCAGGTCCAGCCCGGCAAAGAGGGTCCAGCGCGGGTTGAGCGCACGGAACCAGGTGGCATACACCGCGGCCAGCTCACCGTCGTAATTGCTGGCCAGGCCGCGCTGGCGATAGCGCTGGCGCTTCCAGTCGGCCTCCAGCCTGAGCAGGTTGCGCGCATCCAATGCATATTGCCATTCGCCATGCAGCCCGCTGCCGCCCTGCAGAGCCCGGTTGCCCAGGCCCTGGTAGTCATAGCTCGGCGCGATCTGCAGGGAATGCCGTGCGCTGCGCCAGCTATAGCCCGCCTGCACGCTCGCATTGAGCTCGTTGTAGGCGCTGTGCCCGCGCCATGCCTGGCCGAACGCAAGCGCGCGCACATAGACGCCGTGATGACCGGCCAATGCCCAGCGACGCTCCAGGTTGCCGTCGTAGTCCAGGCCCATGGCGCGCTGGGCATCGGGAAGATTGCGCTGGATGATGCAGGTGTCGCCCACCCCGAACAGGCAGGTGCGGCTGGCCGAGCTGCGGTTGATGTTGTCGCTCCATGCCGGGCCGGCTGCCAGCGCTCCTTTCCAGCGCCTGCGCGCCTGCAGTGCGGCCAGGTAGGCGTCCACCCGTCCGCGTACACCTGCGGTAGTGGGGTCGTCGGCATTGATGCCACCGGCGATGGCCGTGAACAACGCCTCCGCATCGCGGTCGCGCTGGTCCTCGGCATGGACACGTGCAAGCTCAAGGCGGGCCGGCAGGAAATCCGGCTGCGCCGCCAGCAGTGCTTCGTACTCGTTGGCCGCGCGGCGGTGATTGCCGGCCACCCGCGCCAGGCCGCCCTGCGCGTAGTGGCGCAGCAGCGGGTCGTGGCCGGGCAGTTCGATGTATTCGTCCAGGAAGCGCTGCGCTGCGCCCCATTGCTGATGCTGCAGCGACAGGTACAGCGCCTGGCCCAGATCGTCGACCGTGCGCTCCACGCGCAGGGTCTGACCGTCGATGGTGATGGTCGGTCGCGCCGACTCGGCCTGCTGCAGGCGCTGCTGGTCCTGCTGCTGGTGGCGCAGCTCGCTGCCCTGCTCCAGCACACGACGAAGATCATCCTGCTGGGCGCGCACATCGGCAGCCGCCAGCAACAGGATCACAAGGAAGATGGGATGGCGCATGGTCGATCCGTGGCGGTGCATGCAGCGGGCCGAAGCAGGGACTGGCGGATCGCGGCTTGTCCCTGCCCTGCCCCGTCAGGGGCGTGGCAATCAGTTCTTGCTGCCGCCGAAGGCGGTGTCGTACTGGCTGTTGCCGGCGAAGGTGGCGATGCCGCCCAGGGTGGCGGCGTTGGCGCCGAAGAACTGGCCCTGGGTGGTGCCGTTGACGCTGCCATTGACGTTGGCCGAACCGGCGAACGATGCATCGGCACTGTTGATGTTGGCAACGATGGCCAGGGTCAGGCCATTGCCGGACAGCGCACCGTCCAGGGTGCCGGCGCCGAAGTCGGCGTCGAAGGTGCCGCTCAGCAGGTTGCTGCCGTTGAACTTGTTCAGGCCGGCCACGGTGTAGGACGCCACGCCGGCGGGCAGCGTGGTGCCGGCGCGGTCGCCAACGAAGTAGACCTGGCGGTTGTTGAAGCCACCGGCGGCGCCATCCTTGGACCATTCGCCGAACCAGACATCACCACTGCCGACCTTGACGAAGTTGAAGTGGCCCATGCCGGCGTGGCTGCCCGGTGCGCCGGTGATCGGCATGGCCAGAGTACGTACCGTCACGCCATTGACGGTGGTGGGTGCCGAGTAGGCGCTCAGGCCCTGGAAGTCCACCGGCTTGGCCTGGGACACGGTACCGACACCGATGCCGGCCTTGCCAGCGCGGTGCGGGCCGCCATTGACCTGCGATTCACCAACCGCCACGTACAGCTCGGCATCGGTCCTGGCACTGGCGGCACCGACGATATCGGCAGCATGCGCGGCACCGACCAGAGCCAGCGAGGCGGCAACGGCGAGCACCGAACGGGAGATCATTTTCATGGTATTGCTCCTTGGTTGAGGGAACTACGGGTACAACGCTTGAAGGTGGGAGATCAGAAGCGCGCGGTGACGCCGAGCTTCAGGGTGCGACCCGGGGCTGGCAGCGTGGACCGCGTGGCTGGATCGACGTAGTAGCGGTTGCCGAGGTTGCTGCCGACCAGTTCGACGCTGGCATGCTCGTTGAAGCGCCAGCGCGCATAGGCGTCGACGGTGGTGATGTTTCCCCAGGTGAACGGTACGTTCTGCCAGAGCAGGCCGCTGCCACCGCTCAGCAGGCGGTCACGGTAGGCCTGCAGATCAGGGTTCTCGTGGCGCTGGTAGTGCACGATGCGGCTGCCCAGCTCCAGGCGCTCATCGAACAGGCGCGTGCCCAGCGACCCGTTGATCGACAGCCTGGGAATGGCCTGGGTCAGCAGGTAGCCACCGACGAAACCATCCTGCACGCAGTTCGGGACCAGTCCCCGGTTCGCGTCCAGGAGCACCGCCGTGCTCTCGTCACACACCTCGTTTTCCAGCGTGCGGGTGATGCCCAGATCGGTGAAGAAGCGCCGGTTGTCGAAGCGGGCCTGCAGTTCGATACCACGGATGGTCTGCTTGTCGATGTTGTCGAACAGGAAGTTGCCATCGCGTTCGATCACGTCACGGGTCTTGTGCACGTAGTACGCCAGCTTGACGTCGGCATCGGCGGTGTTGCCGAACAGGGCCGACAGGTTGTGCACGTAGCCCACCTCGTAGTTGTAGGCGTGCTCGGGCTTGAGCGAATGCAGCGGATTGAGGCTGCCGGAGAAGGCGATGGTGCTTTCGAACATGCTCGGGAAGCGCATCGCTTCGCTGTAACGCACGTAGGCACGGGCGGCCGGGAACAGGTGTGCAGTGGCCGAGAAGGTCGGCAGCCAGGCATGGTCGCGGCGGCGGCTGTTGCGTCCATCGACCGGCTGCGACTGTACGCTGTTGCCGATGTTGCAGACCTGGTCGCTGCCGGCGAACACCGGCTGCACGCCGGGAATGGCCGCCACTTCGCCATTGAGGCAGGGATTGCCGGCGCGGGTGTAGTTGCCATCGGCATCGGGCAGCCAGGGCCGCGTGTACCGGACCGGACGCGGCGTCTCGTACGGTGCCAGCAACGCACGGATGCTGTCGTCGATGAACCAGCCCATGCCGCGCTTTTCCCATACGGCGCGGCGTGCTTCCAACGCGTCGATGCGGGCCTGCAGATTGGCGGGACGGGGCGGCAATTCGTTCACGGTGTACTGCGCTTCCTTGCCACCTACGCCCTTGGTCAGCAGCTCGGGGTGCGCCTCGAGGAAATCGTCGAAGGCCCAGTAGCGGCTGTAGCGCACGCCTGCATTGAGGGTGAGGAAGTCGACCGGCCGCCACTCCAGGGTGAGGTAGCCTTCACCCTCCTGGCGGCGCCCGGCACGCGGGAACATGCGCCAGCCATCGGTGGTGCCGAAGTACGGATCGCGGGACCCCAACTTCTCGTACTGCCAGTTGCCGCCCACAGTCAGGTCCAGGGTCGAATGCAGCGCGAAGCGGTTGCTCAGGATCAGGCCGGTGCGGTCATTGCGCGCGTTGGCCAGCGCGGTATTGCGCAGGATCGGGCTGGCGTCCGGATTCCATGCCGGATTACCCACTGCGAAGTTCGGGAAGCCGCCAGCGCTGTAGGTATCGCTTTCCGTTTCCGTGCGCCACAGGTTGGCGTACAGGTCCAGCCAACGACTGCCGGCGGGCTGGAAACGGTATTCCAGGTTCCACGCATCCGAATCGACCCGGCTGAGCGGCCACTGGATGCGGCCGTAGTCGGGGGCCGACAGGATGCGAGACGGCATGATCTCGCCGTAGTGCGACAGCGTGCGCCGCCAGGTCGCCTTCAACTGCTGGTCATCGTTGATCTGCCAGCTGCCTTTGACCAGCCAGGACTCCTGTTCGCTGGAGGTATTGGGCACTTCATCGCCGGGCTTGAAGTAGCGCGCCAGCGTGGTGATGTAGTCGATGCCCTGGTACTCGAACTGCTCGCGCTGGTCCTGTTCGTAGTAGGCGCTGCCCTGGGTCCCGGAGAAGTAGTTGCCGCGCTTGCGCCAGGCGTAGGCAGCCATCAGGTCGACGTTGTCGCCACGCACGCCCAGCGCCACACGCCAGGCTTGGTCCTCGCCATCGAAGGGATTGTTGCCACTGCGCGACTTCACCGGCACCACCAGGGTGCGGTCGTCGTAGGGTGAGTTCGGCGAGCCCTGCGGGAAACCCGGCACGGTGCGGTAGTCCTCGCCGGTGTGCAGCCGCGGCAGGCGCGGTGCCACCGCATTGCTGCTGCCTTCGATCTTCAGCTCCCCGCCGAAGCGCTCGCCGGCAGCGACGATGTCATCGACGTCGATGGTCTTGATCACCAGCGCGCCACCGATCCCGCTGTGCACATCGCGCACCAGCCCTGGCCCCTTGATGACCTGGATGCCACCAATCAGGTTGGGATCGATGTAGTTGCGGTTGCTGACGCCGTTGTAGCCACGCCAGACCGTGAGCGCCTGTTCGCCGCCGTCGATGCTGACCGGCACCCGCCCGGGCCCCTGGATGCCACGGATGTTGACGTCCAGCGCGCCACTGTTGCGCGCATCGCCACTGAACACGCCGACCAGATCCTTGACCACGTCGGCCGGATTGGAGCCTCGGTAACGCTCCACCCGGTCGCGCCCCGAATACGCCGTGGTCAGGTCCAGCGCGAACACATCGTCGTAGCCACGCCGATCGCGGGCCTCACCCCCTTCCGACTGAAGGCGACCCGCCACGTCCAGTGTTTCGGTCACCCGCACCCCTTCGCCCTCACCCGCCTCCGCTGCGGCCCGCAGGCTCCAGGTACCGTCCATGCCGCGCTGTGCACGCACGCCGCTGCCGCGCAACAGCTGCTGCAGCGCCTGCATCTGGCTGTACTCACCCTTCACTGCGCTGGAGCGGCGGCCTTCCACCAGGTCGCTGCGGAACACCACCTGCACATCGGCCTGGCGGCCAAAGGCGCGTACGGCATCAGCCAGCGGCTGCTCCGGAATGGTGTACTGCCGCACCGGCGCGACGATCGCCGGCTGCGCCTGCACGGCCGGCACCCAGGCCAGCGGCAGCAATGCGGTGGAAACAGCCAGGGCCAGAGCGGTGGCGCGACGATGACAGGCGGATGCCGTGGACGGCATGGACGGGAACTCCTCAAGCATGGCGGAACCACGGGCACACCCGGTGCCGGTGGCGTGTCTGGCTTGAGGAGAAACGGTGTTTCGCTCTGGCTATACCTCTATAGACAGCGGGGCACTGCAGTTGCCCACGGTTCTTTCATGTTTTTTTCATCTAGCGGGCCGTGCGCTGCGCCGCAGGCACCTCACCACAGCACCAGCGCGCCGCCGGGCAAGCGCTGCACACGCAGCCCTGCCTGCGCGGCCACCGCATCGATGGCGGCCTCCGGTTGCTGCAGATGGAACAGACCACTGACCCGTACGTCCGCGCCCTGCCCGCCCAGTACCCAGACCGGTGCACGACGGTAGCGCGCGAGATCAGCGATGGCCTGCGCGGCCGGCTGATCGTCGATCACTACCTCGCCACGCCGCCACGGCGCCATGGTCTCGGCATCTTCCAGCTGCATTGGCTGCAGCCAACGACCGTCACGGAACACGCGTGACTGCCCCGCATGCAGGCGCTGTACGCTGCCATCGCCCGGACGCACGTCGACCACACCCTCGCTGACCTGGGTGGTGACCGTGGTATCCAGCATCGACACACTGAAGGCGGTACCGATGTCACGGACCAGGCCGCCCGCCGCCTCGACCTGGAACGGTCGCGCCTCATGGGCCACCTGGAACCAGGCCTGGCCGCGCAGCAGGCGCAGGTGCCGCTGCTGGCCATCGAACGCAACCGCCAATGCGGTGCCCGCATCGAGTACGGCGGTGCTGCCGTCCTCCAGCTGCACCACGCGCGGTGCATCGCTGCTGTGCAGGTCACTGCGTGCCAGCAGCAACGCCTGCGGTGCGGCCGCGACCACCAGTACCACGGAGGCGGCACTGGCCAACAGCCACGGCAGGCGGCGGCGCGGTGCGATCGGACGCAGCCCTTGGCGATCAGCCGTCAGCCCGGGCAGTGCGGCCAGCACCTCCGGCCCAGCGGCATCCAGCCCCTGCCAGAAGGCCTGCTGCTGGCGCCATGCCAGCGCATGGCGGGGATCGGCCTGCAGCCAGCGCTGCAGGGTTCGTTGTTGGCGTTCCGGCAGCGGGCCTGCACTGCACCGGATCACCCAGCGCAACGCCTGCCTGGCCTGACGCGGCGAGGGTTCGGACGTGTTCATGGTTGTGGCCTGCCGCACCCCGAACGGGTGCGCCTTCCTGTTGTGACAACGGCGGGCGCGATCTGCCCACGGCAATCGCAGCTCATCAATGCACTCCCTGCTGATGCTGCTGGATCAACAGCGCCGCGCGCAGCACATGCTTGCCGACCAGGCTCTTGGAAATACCCAGCCGGGCGGCGATCTCGCGCTCGCTCAGGCCCAGGTAGCGGTTGAGCACGAAGCACTCACGCACCTGGGCCGGCAGCGCGAGGATGGTCTGGGTGATCTCGCGCAGCTGCGCCTGGTCCAGCGCCTGCGCCTCGCCATCGCGACTCGCCTCGGCCATGTCGAGGGCGTACTCGGCCATCGCACGCCGCTCGCGGGCGTCGGACTGGCTGCGGTTGAGCGCGTGGTGGTAGGCCATCCGGTACAGATAGCCACGCGGCTCCAGGATGGGCGGATCGCCGGGCACGCTGCTGGCCTTCAGGTACAGGTTCTGCAGGGTGTCCTCGGTACTGGCCGGGTCGAGATAGCGCGCGATGAAGCGAGACAACGCACGGCGCTCGCGGATCAGCAGCTCGACCAGCGCCAGGGCATTGGGAGACATAGGTGCCAAGGCCGGACCGGGGAATGATGGGCGTGATGGCGACGGTCCGGACGTGGATTGTGGGCTGCACGGCCGCAGGCGGCAAGCGAAGGCCCGTCGCGCGGCACCAGGATCATCCACGCATGGCGTGGATCTACCAGGCGGTGGCGGATCCAGTAGATCCACGCCATGCGTGGATGGAAGAGCTAGGGTTCCTCCAGCGCCTCGAAGCGTTCGGCGAGGTAATCGATCAGTGCACGCACCGCCGGCAACAGGCCGCGTCGCGACGGGAACACCGCGTGCACGATGCCGTGCTTGGGCACCCACTCCGGCAGCACCGGCACCAGCGCGCCACTGGCCAGTTCGTCACTGATCATCATCCGCGGCAGCATCAGCAACCCCACCCCGGCCACCGCAGCGGTGCGCAACGCAATCATGTCATCGCTGACCAGCCGCGGGCGATGATGCACGCTGGCCAGCACGTCGCCCGGCCCGGTGTATTCCCATACATGCTGCTGGCTGGGCGATGCCAGATCGACGGTCGGCATCATCGCCAGGTCGGCCGGCACCTGCGGCGTGCCCAGCCGCTGCAGCAGCGCCGGACTGGCACTGGTACACCAGACGCGACGCGCCAGCACGCGTACCACCAGGTCGCTGTCCTCCAGTGGCGGCGGCCGCACCCGAATCGCCACGTCCACACCCTCGCCCACCACGTCGACGCGCCGGTTGGTGGCGTCCAGCTGCACCGTCACCTGCGGGTGCTGGGCCAGGAAGTCGGCCAGCATCGGGCCGATGCGCGCGTGCAGGATCGCGATCGGGCACGCCAGGCGGATCGTGCCGCGCGGCTCGGCGCGCGACATCGCAATCGCTTCTTCGGCTGCTTCGGCTTCGACCAGCATCGCCTTGCAGTGGCGGTAGTAGTCCTGGCCGACCTCGGTGACCGAGAAACGCCGGGTCGAGCGCTGGATCAGGCGCACGCCCAACCGTTCCTCCAGCAGCGCGATGCGCCGGCTCAGTTTCGACTTCGGCATGGCCAGCGCCCGACCGGCCTGCGAGAAGCCGCCGTGCTCGACCACCATGGCGAAGTAGAACAGGTCGTTGAGGTCGCAACGGCGGATATCAGCGATGAACACGGGGCGATCTCCTGTGGCGCAAGGCGCGCACCCATTGTTCACCAGATAGGACTATGACGGCAAATATTGGCGTCTACCGGCCCAATTGTCGCGGCGATATCGTCTCCTGCAACGAAGAACAGCGGCCGGCAGCCCCGGCCAGGAGATCGCCATGAAGCGTGTCACCGGTACCTACAGCGCCCCGCGCCCGCACTGGGTGGGCGACGGATTCCCCGCCCGCTCGATGTTTTCCTACAACACCCACGGCCAGCACCTGAGCCCGTTCCTGCTGCTGGACTACGCCGGCCCTTATACCTTCGCCCCCAGCGATACCCCGCGCGGGGTCGGCCAGCATCCGCATCGCGGTTTCGAGACCGTCACCATCGTCTATGAGGGCGAGGTCGCCCACCGCGATTCAACCGGCGCCGGCGGCACCATCGGCCCGGGTGACGTGCAGTGGATGACCGCGGCCTCCGGCATCCTCCACGAGGAGTTCCACACACCGGAGTTCAGCAAGCGCGGCGGCACGCTGGACATGGTGCAGCTGTGGGTGAACCTGCCGGCGCAGGACAAGATGGGTGCACCGGGCTACCAGACCCTGCTCGACGCACAGATCCCCTCGGTTGAACTGCCTGAAGGCGCCGGCCGGGTGCGTGTCATCGCCGGCCGCTTCGACGGTCATGCCGGCCCGGCCCGCACCCACACGCCGATGGATGTCTGGGACATCCGCCTGCGGCAGGGCCACCACGCCGAACTGCCGGTGGCCGATGGCCGCACGCTGGCGCTGGTGGTGCTGAAGGGCACGGTGCGGATCAACGGCGGCCAGCCGGTCGGCGAGGCACAGCTGGTCACCTTCGACCGCAGCGGCGAGGACGTGTTCGTCGACGCCGACAGCGACGCCACCGTGCTGCTGCTCAGCGGTGAACCGATCGACGAGCCGGTGGTGGGCTATGGCCCGTTCGTGATGAACAGCCAAGCCGAGATCGCGCAGGCGGTCAACGACTTCAACAGCGGCCGCTTCGGCCAGATCGCGCACTGATCGTTTCAATGCGGCGGGCATTGGCCCGCCGCACCTTCCGGGCCATCGCCCACCTTCTCCAGGAGACTGACCATGAGTACCCCCGCCAACTTCAACGGTGCCCGCCCGGTGATCGATCCGGACAACGCTGCGATGCTGCTGATCGACCATCAGAGCGGCCTGTTCCAGACCATCGGTGACATGCCGTTCACCAGCGTGCGCGCCCACGCCACCGCGCTGGCGAAGATGGCCACGCTGGCAAAGATGCCAGTGATCACCACCGCCTCTGTTCCGCAGGGCCCGAACGGCCCGCTGATCCCGGAGATCCACGACGCGGCCCCGCATGCCCAGTACGTGGCACGCAAGGGTGAGATCAACGCCTGGGACAACCCGGAATTCGTTGCCGCGGTGAAGGCCACCGGCCGCAAGCAGCTGATCATTGCCGGCACCATCACCAGCGTGTGCATGGCCTTCCCGTCGATCGCCGCCGTTGCCGATGGCTACCAGGTGTTCGCGGTCATCGACGCGTCTGGCACCTACTCGAAGATGGCCGAGGAGATCACCCTGGCCCGCGTGGTGCAGGCCGGCGTGGTGCCGATGGACACCGCCGCGGTGGCCTCGGAGATCCAGCGCACCTGGAACCGCGACGATGCCCAGCAGTGGGCCGAGGTCTACACGAAGATCTTCCCGAACTACCAGCTGCTGATCGAAAGCTACCTGAAGGCGCAGGACGTGCAGAAGAACCACGAACAGCTGGATTCGCAGCGCAGCTGACGCCATGCGGGGCGGTGCGCCGCAGCGCCGCCGCCCTGCTGTGTCTTTCCTTCTTCCATCCTGCACCGGAGGCGATCATGCGTTGGCCAGGTTCCCCTGCAGCGGGCATCGCGGCGCGTTCGATGGGCGCGCTTGCCGCCCTGTTAGCCGCTGCAGCCGGCGCGGAAGAGATCGTGCCGTCACCACCCGCCATCGATCCGTGGCGCTACAGCGAAGACTACCGCTACCTGCAGGATCCGGCCTTCCGTTCCGGCGCCTGGTGGGAGAAGGGAAAATGGATGCCGTTCGGTGCATCCGGCAGCCTGACCGTCGGCGCCGAGTTGCGTGCGCGCTACGAGCACTACACCCGTAATGAGTTCGGGCACGCACCTGTCAAGCGCGACGGCAGTGCGCTCTATCGTGCGCTGCCGTATGCCGATCTGAAGCTCAACGAGCATGCCAGGGTCTTCACCCAGCTCAACCTGACCCATGCCCGTCGCGACGACAGCACCATCGGCCCGGTGGACGATACCGGCGCCGAGGTCCTGCAGGGCTTCGTCGATCTTTCGCTGCCCTCGCGCGACGCAGGTGCGACCTTGCGCGTGGGCCGGCTGGTACTGGCCTACGGCAGCGAGCGCCTGGTTTCGGTGCGCTATGGACCCAATGTCCTGCGCGCATTCGATGGTGGCCTGCTCGCGTGGCGGACGTCGCACTCACGTACCGAAGCCTTCCTGCTGCGCCCGGTACGCAATGCCATGGGTTCCTTCAATGACCGTGGTGATCCGCAGCGGCGCGTGTGGGGCGTGTACACCACCTTCCAGGACCCCGGAAACCACCGCGATACCGGCCTGGATCTCTACTACCTGGGCCTGTCCAGCGATCGCACCCGCTACGATCAGGGAGAAGGTGCCGAAACCCGCAATACGCTGGGCAGTCGCTGGTTCGGCCGTCGCAACGGATGGAGCTGGGACCTGGAGGGGTTCTTCCAGTACGGCAGTTTCGCCGGCGCGCCGGTACGTGCGTGGTCGGTCGCCAGCGATGTGCGCCATCGCTTCGATGCGTGGCCGCTGTCGCCACGGCTCGGCCTGAAGGCCAACATCATCAGCGGCGACCGTGACCCCGACGATCGCGCGTTGCAGACCTTCAACATGATGTTCCCGAAGGGCAAGTACTTCGGCGAAAGCGGCCAGGTCGGCCCGAGCAACCTGATCAACCTGCACCCCTCGCTGGAACTGGATCTGGGTGGTGGCTGGTCATTGGCCAGTGCAGTCGTCTTCTACTGGCGGCAGAGCGCGCGCGACGGCGTGTATGGCGTTGCCGGAAACCTGCTGCGGCCGGCGGGCAACAGCCGCGCCCGGTACATCGGCACGCAGGCGGATCTGGTACTGGGGCGCGAGATCTCCCGCCAGCTCAGCGTCGAAGCGGCCTATTCGATCTTCAGGCCGGGGCGCTTCATCCGGGACACCGGGCGCGCCGACACCGTCCATTTCATCGGCCTTGAGGCGCTCTGGCGCTACTGAGGCCGCGACGCCCCAACAACCCGCCGATGGCGGATACACATCACCGGGGAAGCACTGGATGCCTCCGCCACCCCAACGCCCCGCGGCGATTGCCCCCTCCCCCCAGAGCGAGACACTTCCATGCGCGTACTGCTCCTCCTCTTCATGCTTGTGCTGCCAACCGTGGCGGCAGCGGCCGAGCCGGCCGACCTGGTGCTGCGCAATGGCCTGCTGTTGACCCAGGACAGCAATACGCCACGTGCCAGCGCGCTTGCCATCCGCGGCGAGCGAATCCTGGCGGTCGGCAGTGACCGCGCCATGCAACGTCATATCGGCCCCAGCACCCGGGTCATCGACCTGCAACGGCGCACCGTCGTTCCGGGCCTGATCGACACGCACATCCACGCAGTCCGTGGCGGCCAGACGTTCACCTTCGAAACCTACTGGTTCGACGCTCCCACGCTGTCCGAGGCGCTGCAGCGGCTGCAGCGCGAAGCCCAGCGCAAGCCTGACGGGCAATGGGCCGCCGTGGTCGGTGCGTGGCATCCCGAACAGTTCGCGGAGGGCCGGGCCCCGACCCGCGCCGAGCTCGATGCCGCCCTGCCAGACAGGCCGGTCTACGTGCAGCATCTGTACGACTTCGCCCTGCTCAACCGTGCCGGCATCGCAGCGCTGGATCTGCAGGGCGAGCAGCCCCGCCTGCCCCCGGGCATCATCGTCGAGCGCGACAATGACGGACAGGCCACCGGCCGCCTGTCCGGTGGCATCGGTCCATTCAATGCACTGTTCGCGCAGATCAGTGCCAGCGCCGATCACGAAAAGAGCCTGCGGACCTTCTTCGCTGCCCTCAACGCGCAGGGCGTGACCGGTTTCATCGATCCCTCCGCCGGCCCACCATCGTCCTACGAAACATTGTTCAAGCTACGCGACCAGGGCGGGCTGACGCTGCGCGCCGGCTACCGCATTCCGGCCGGCACCCACGGTGATGAAGCCGAGTGGTTCCGCAACGTGATGGCGTTCCGCCCGAACCGGCACGACGATGGCGACATCGCCTTTCTCGGCCTGGGTGAGAACCTGGTCACCGCCATGAACGACGGCGTCCTGATGGGGCCTGGCTTCGATCCGCCGGCCGAGGCCCGGCAGGAGCTGATCGAGGTCGCCCGGCTGGCCGCGGAGCGGCGCATCCCGCTGGAGATCCACGCATACACCGATGATGCCGCCGATGCCATCCTGGACGCTTTCGAGGTGGTGGCGCGCGATCATGACCTGCGGCCGCTGCGCTGGGCGATCGCGCACCTGAACACCGGGTCACAGCGGACGTTGCAGCGCATGGCCCGGCTCGGGCTGGCCTACAGCGTACAGATGGGACCGTACTTCGAAACCACCGCGATCCATGCCGCCAACACGGCACAGGTTGCGGCGTCCAGCGCCCCGGTGCGGGCCGCGATGGCGCTAGGCATTCCGGTGGCGGGTGGCACCGACTCCACCCGCATCGGCGTGGCAGGCGTCTGGCAGGCCATCCAGTACCACGTTGACGGCCAGCCACTGGCAGGCGTGCGCCGCAGCGAGGACAACCTCATCACCCGCGATGCGGCACTGCGCCTGTTCACCCGCAATGCGGCCTGGCTGTCGTTTGCCGAAGACGAGCGCGGCTCTCTCACCGCGGGAAAGCTGGCTGATCTGGCTGTGCTCGACCAACCCTACCTGACCATG
The DNA here is from genome assembly GCF_059372495.1 of Stenotrophomonas sp. YJH_SMC_80. Taxonomy (NCBI): domain Bacteria; kingdom Pseudomonadati; phylum Pseudomonadota; class Gammaproteobacteria; order Lysobacterales; family Lysobacteraceae; genus Stenotrophomonas; species Stenotrophomonas sp. YJH_SMC_80. The sequence goes on along the minus strand of NZ_JCAFVP010000013.1, from coordinate 67,010 downwards.
CCGGCCCGTCGCATCCACTCGCTGCGCTCGCTGCTCACCCTGGTCGGCGGCCGCATCGTGCACGACAGCGGCGCCCTGGACGCCGAATAGCCGCGTCCCCTGCCCTGCCATCCTGCCCCTGCCCGCCCCCGGGCATTCCCCCGCGGCCTCGCGCCGCTCCTGCAATGGAGACCCACCATGTCCAGTGAACCGATCCGCGACCCGGCCAGCGATCATCTGCTGACCCCGCAGAATTCCGCCTTCATCATCATCGACTACCAGCCGGTGCAGGTGAACTCCATCGCCTCGATGGACCGCCAGCTGCTGGTCAACAACATCGTCGGCACCGCCAAAGCCGCCGTCGCCTATGGTTTGCCGATCGTGCATTCGACGGTGAACGTCAAGACCGGCCTGAACAAGCCGCCGATTCCGCAGCTGCGCAAGGTGCTGGGTGACTACCCCACCTACGACCGCACCACCATCAACTCTTGGGAGGACGTCGAGTTCCGCAAGGCGGTGGAAGCCACCGGCCGCCGCAAGCTGATCATGACCGCGCTGTGGACCGAGGCGTGCCTGACTTTCCCGGCCCTGGATGCGTTGAAGGAAGGCTATGAGGTGTATGTGGTGGTCGACGCCGTCGGCGGCACCTCGCTGGCCGCGCACGATGCGGCGCTGCGCCGCATCGAACAGGCCGGTGGCCAGCTGATCAGCGTGCCACAGCTGTTCTGCGAGCTGCAGCGCGACTGGGCCCGTTCGGAAACGGTGCCGGCCTTCATGAACCTCTTCATTGAAACCGGTGGTACGGCAGGCATCCAGTTCTCGTACGATCGTACCGAGTGATTGGATGGCGGCGCCGGTCCTGGCCGGCGCCGCCTTTTGGAGCAGTCGAACATGGCTCGACGCCACAGACAGATGGAGAACGTGATGGCCTACGCACGCATTGTTTCAACCGCCGACAACTACCTGCACCACATCAGCAATGGCACATTCGCCGTGGATGCGGACGAGCCCGCCTCGTTGGGCGGCCAGGGCAAGGGCTTCGCACCGTTCGACCTGTACCTGGCCTCGCTGGCGGCGTGCACCGCCATCACCCTGCGCATGTACGCGCAGCGCAAGGGGTGGGAACTGGGCGAGTTCCATGCCGAGCTGCGTTCGGAACGTGACGCGGATGGTCGCTTCCATGTGCACCGCGTGCTGCATGCCAGCGCCGAGCTGAGCGATGCGCAGTGGCAGCGGTTGCTGGAGGTGGTGGAAAAGACCCCGGTGACCCTGGTGATGCGCGAGGGTGCGCGCATCACCAGTGAGCGTGGGGCTGCAGCGTAATCCCATCCACGCATGGCGTGGATCTACTGTAGAGGCGAAAGCTCAGCGCCGTGAATGCAGCACGGTGCGCTGGCGCATCGCGTTGAATTCCTGCTCCACCTGCTGGATGTCTTCGGCCTGGAAACCGGCCGCATCCAGCAGCTGGTCGGCGGCAGCGGCGGCCAGCGGATCATCGTCACGCTGGCGCCAGCAGCGCGCCGGCAGGAAATAGCCCACCTCGCTGCGCCCGCGCATGATCACCACCGGCCGGCCTGCATACAGCAGGAACTCGGCCAGGTGCTGGCGCAGGCCCTCGACGGAAACATAGGCCGGCCCAACACCCAGCATCTGGCTGGACGGTTCGGGGCTCTCGAACAGCTTGCGACGGCTCATCCACTCCTCCTTTTGAACAACGCGTGGTCTCCTTTCCTTAGACGGGCGCATCGCTGCGCCCCCGCCACGCACTACGTGATCCGCATCACGCCGCCACTCAGAAGCCGGTATTGAACTCCAGCTGGAACACGTCGATCGACAGCGGCGCGCCGGACACTTCCTTGGCCGCCATCCACTTGCCGCTGATCCAGCTGCGTGCATCCAGCGCGTAGGCGCCGCCCACGTAGTAGCCGCGGGCGTTGGTGCCGCCCAGGTGGAAGTTCGGATCGTTGTAGGCGTCGGGCAGCGCATCGGCCTCGATGTGCTTGTAGCCCAGCAGCGCCTGCCACTGACCCTTCTCCTTCAGCTCGGTGGCACCGAAGGTGGCCTGCACCATCCACGCGGTGTCGCCGCTACGGAAGGTATCGATGCCGACAGTATCGCCGGCGCCGTAGTTGTTGACGATGCCGTTCTGGGCGCGGCTGAACATGGCCTGCTTGTCGTAGGCCAGGTTGCGGATGTAATCGCCGTCCAGGCGCAGACCGATGCCCTGCGCCAGCTGTGTATCCCAGCGCAGGTTCAAGGTAGCCAGGCGGAAGGCCGAGGCCAGGCCGACATACTGCGGGGTCGGCGTACCGGCCGGGTCCTGCGGATTGCGCGCGATGTTCCGGATCAGCATCAGCGTGTTGCCCTTCTGCATGAACGCCGGGCGCGACCAGTCGGTGTCGCAGCCTACCGCGCCCGAATACAGCGAGCACGTTGAGGACAGCCGGCCGCTGATGTTCTTGAAGTCGTAGTAGCCCAGCGCGGCACGCACTGCGTTGTCGTCGTTGAAGCGCCAGTTCACGCCCACCTGGGCACCGGACAGCCACTTGTTCTCGTTCGGAGTCTTGACCTTGCTCTGGCTCGGCGAGCTGTCGGAGGTGTACTCCAGCGGCACCACCGCGAGGTTGCCGAACAGGTCGAGGTCGCCATCGTCGAAGTCATACTTCAGGTTCGCGGCCAGGCCATCGAAGTTGAGGTCGTTGGAGAACAGCGTGTCGCTGGTCCAGAACGGATTGCCGAAGCGGCCGCCGCGCACCGTCACCCAGTCAGCCGGGCTGTAGGCCAGCCAGGCCTGGTCCAGCCACACGTCCTTCTTGCTCAGGCCGCCACCCAGCTGCTCGGTGGTCGACACCGGGCCATTGCTGCTGCCGCTGGCCAGGCGCACGCCGGCCGTGGTGTGCTGGCCAATGGTTGCCTCGATGCCCAGGCGCGCGCGGATGCGCCACAGGTTGCGGCGGTCCTGGCGGGTGTTCAGCAGTGGCGGCAGCTGCAGGTTGGTGTTGGTGTTGGTGTCGAAGCCGTTGCCGGAATTGATCGACGACCAGTTGCTCACGATGTCGCTGTTGCGTTCGGAGAAGAAGCGCGACTCGCTGCGCACGCGCATGTCACCGGTGACCTTGATTCGCTTGGTCCATTCGGCCACTTCGTTCGGTGCCGCCCAGCCTTCGGACTTGGCCTGCGCCATCACGTCCTGGCGCACTTCGTCACGAATGCCGTCGCGCACGCTCTGCGGCACGTAGGGCACGCGCACGTCGCCAGCCTCCAGGGCCACGCCACCGCTGGCGGCCGAAGGTGCGGTGGCTGCACCGCGCTGGGCGGCCGCTGCTTCAGCCTCGGCCTGCACCAGCAATGCCTGGCCGTCTTCGGGCTTCAGCGCGCCGCTGGCGATCAGGCCCTTGATCAGCTTGACCATGGTCGTTTCGGCGGCCATCGCACCGGCCGGGGCGGCCAGGCTGAGCAGCACGGCGCAGCACAGCAGCGCCCGTCGGGCCGGCCGCGGGCGGCGGGAGTCGGTTCGTGCGCGGACGTGGTCGTTCATCACGGTTCTCATCGAAAGAAGGGAAATCACGGAGGTCGGGAATCAGGCCCCGGGCCGGCGGCCCTGGATCAGCACGCGGGCGGGGAAATCAAGCGACGCTGGGGGTGCCTGGTCGACCTTGCCGATGCGACGCAGTGCATCGAGCACGGCCGCGTCGGCCTCCTCGTTGCCACTGCCACGCACCAGTTCGACCTTTTCCAGGCGGCCGTCGTTGGCCAGCCACACATTCACCTGCAGCTGGAACGCCAGGCGCTTGACCTTGTCGTCGCGCGAGATCGCCTGCTGCATCAGGTAGCCCAGGTAGCGGCCGTAGGTAGCGTTGCCGGCGCCACCACGGCCAACGCCGGACGAACCGCCGCCACTGCCGGACTGGATACCGAAGTTGTCACCACCGGCCTGCGCATCGGCATTCATCGTTACCGGGTCGGCGTTGTCCGGGGTCGGGGTCGGCTCTTCGGCCGGCGTCGGCTGATCCAGCGGCTCCGGCTCGGGAATGGCCTCTTCCGGCGGCGTTTCGGGTTCCGGCGGCTTTTCCGGTGGCGGCGGCGGCGGCGGAGGGGGCGGCGGCAGCGCCAGCATCGGCGGCTGCACCACCGGCCGACGGGTACTGGCAGTGTCCCTGAACAGCATCCACCACACGGCGATGCCGAGCACCAGCAACGCGGCCAGCACCAGCGCGACGGTCACCAGCAACTGGCGACCGCGCATGCCGGGCTCCGGCCGAGGGGGTTGATGGGCCGTCATGCCTCAGCCCTGCGCCTTGCCGGTGACCAGGCCGACCTGGGCCAGCTCCAGCCGCCGCAGCAGGTCCAGCACCTCGACCACGCGGGCGTACTGCACCTGCGCATCACCGCGCACGATCACCGGGAAATCCGGCGTGGTCGCGCGCTCGGTGCGCAGCCGGTCTTCCAGTTCGGCCATCGTCACCGGGTAGGCGTCCAGGAACACCTGTCCACTGGGGTCGATGGTGATCGCCTTGGTCTTCGGCTTCTCCAGCGCGACGCTGTTGCTCGCCTTCGGCAGGTTGACCTCGATGCCGGGGATGGAGGCGTTGCTGGTCAGGATGAAGATCACCAGCACCACCAGCAGCACGTCGACGAAGGGCGTCACGTTGATGCCCTTCTCGCGCTTCTTGATGCCGAACTTCGCCTTCTGGCCCATGGCGTGCCCCTCAGCCCTGGACCGCGGCCGGGCCGCGCCCGTCCTGCTCTTCGGCCAGGCGCGCGGCGAACTCGTCGATGAACACTGCCATGTCCGCACCGATCGCTTCGGCACGCGCGCCCAGGTAGTTGTAGCCGAACAGCGCCGGGATCGCGACGCCGAGGCCGGCTGCGGTACACAGCAGCGCCGCGGCCATGCCCGGCGCCACCGAATTGATGTCCACCGCGCCAGCCATCGCCGCCACCACGAACACCAGCATGATGCCGATCACGGTACCGAACAGGCCCACGTACGGCGCGCCTTCGATGGTGGTCGACAGCCAGTTCATCCGCCGCGCCATCGCTTCCTGCTCACGCACCATCACCGCATCCATCGAGGCGCGGATCGCCGCAATGGTGGCACCACTGAGATAACCACTATTGCCGTCGCGCTGGTGACGCTGCTGCATTTCATCGATGGCCACCTGGTAGATGCGCCACAGCGAACCGTCGTGCATCGCGGTGGGTGCCTTGCCCTGGCGGTCCATGTCGGACAGGGTGCGCAGCGGCACACCGGACAGCTTGCCGAAGCTCTCGGTGAACACTGCATTGGCCTTGCTGGTACGGCCGAAGTGCCGCCCCTTGGCGATCATGATCGCCCACGACAGCAGCATCATCAGGCCCAGGATGGCGACCACCACCCAGGCGTCGAACGGCATCGCCTTGAGAATGAAGGCGAAGTGGCTCTGCCCGGCGGACTGCTCGTCGGCGCCGTAGCTGATCAGGCGCGAGTCGGCGCCCTGCGCGGTGGCATCGGCCAGCAGCAGCGCGGCCGGACGTGCCACGCGCGAGATACGCAGCTCATCCAGCGCGCCCTCGAAGCTGGCCAGCGGCTGCACCGCGCCCGGCGCATCGGCGCCCACCACCGGCGCGGTGGTCAGCGCCGGCAGCTCGCCGCTCAGCTGGGCGACCACGCGGCCATTGAGGTACAACTGCAGTGCGCCCTTCTCTGCGGTCAGCGCCACATGCGCCCACTGCCCTTCCGGAACCGGCTGCGCCGGCGTGCTGCGCTGGCCATTGAGCTGCACGAACGGCACCCGGTTTTCGATGCCCAGCACCAGTTCGGACGCACCGTCGCGACGCGCGTAGATCGCCTGTGCAGCGTTGTTGCTGCCTGGCTTGATCCAGGCCGAAACAGTGAGCGGCGCGCCCGCCTCCTGCGCAAGCGATGCGCTGGCCGGCAGCGGCAGCGGGGCTGCACCCAACTGAACGCCGCGGCCGATCACCGAGCCTTCCGATGGCGGCACCACGGCACCGGCATTGTTGCCATAAGCGGTGGTGTCGCGTGCCGGCGCATTGGCCTCGGCGAAGTGGTAGACCAGCGTATAGTCCGGATCGAACACCTGCTGGCCGTTGCCGCTGGCGGGGGCCTTTTCATTGCCGTAGTACATCCAGATCGTCTGCGGTGCCGCAGCGCTGACCGCCGGCACGTCCACCCAGACCAGGGCCAGGCCCAGCTTGGGATCGAACTGTTCGATCTGGTGGGCCAGCACGGTGCGGCCATCACCCGAGACAAAGCGCAGGTCGTTGCCCGCATCCTGGGTGCCGTCGAAGCCGAAGTTGCCGGTGTGCAGGCGCAGCAGCAGCGGCGTGCGACCCGGATCACCGGCCAGGCCCGCGCCCTGCGGGCCGGCGTCGACAGTGATCGGCTTGCGGTACTTCCATTCGGCCTGCCACCAATTGGCATCGGCCGCAGCGGCCGGCAGCGCAACCAGCGCGGCCAGCAGCAACAACACTCGGGAAAGCAAACGGTCCATGCGAAGGGTCTCCGGAGAACGCATGTTCAAGGGAAGGGTCAGTAACTGGTGCTGATGTTGAAATGCAGGCGTGGGTCGTCCTTGCGCGTGACCGGGCCATCGGCATACGGCCAGGCGTAGTCCAGACGAAGTTGGAGGTGTTCACCCAGGCGCAGCTGCGCGCCCAGACCGACCGAGGCCAGGTTGTACTTGTCGCGCTGTTCGGGCAGCGGCTGGCGCAGGCGCAGGTAGGCCGCGTCGGCAAAGCTGTAGACACGCAGGTCGGTGCCGCTCCACAGCGACCACGCAGGCGTGCGCCATTCCAGGCTGGCCAGGCCGCCGTAATCGCCGATCGCCTCGGCCGACAGATAGCCGCGCACGGTGTACATGCCACCGGCGGCGAACTGCTCGGCCGACACCAGCGGCGCATCGGTCACCTGCAACGAGCCGCGTACATACCACTGCCAGTCGCTGCTGAACGTGTGCGTGTTGGCGACGTCCGCCTTGAACGCGACGAAACTGGGGTCTGCCCAGTAGCGCTTCTGCCCGAACCCGATGGCATCACTGCCATAGCCGAACAGACGACGGGTACCGGCCACCAGCTGCGTGTTGATACTCAACTGATCCTTCTCGCCCTGGCGCACACCGACAAACCCCAGGGTGATCGGCGCGTACTTCAGCGGCGTCTTCAGGCTCTCCTTGCCCATCTGCGTGTCTTCCTCGGTGTCCTTGAAGTCCACGCCGAGGCTGAGCTGGCGCCACCACTGGCTGCTGCCGGCCAGTCGATAGTTGAGCTTGAGACCGATCGAATGGCCGTTGCCGATCACATTGGTTCCGGTGCCGGTACCGACCTGTCCGCCCGCGTTCAGCACGCGGCTGTCGGACTTGTAGCCGGAGGCTTCCAGGCTCCACGGCGTGCCTTCGAACGGCATCGTGTACGAGGCCGAGAACACCTTGGCCTGCTTTGTATCTTCCGGCGCCAGGTACACGCCGATGTTGGCGCTGTGCCCCCGCTTCCACAGGTTGTCGTAGGCCAGCGACGCACTCAGGCGCAGCTTCTCGGTGTCTGCGCTGTGGTCGTTGTTGAGTGACGCGCTGGCACGCCACGGCGACTTCTCTTCGACCTGCAGGTCCACATCCATCGTGCCCGGCACCTGGCCTTCGCGCACCAGCGGCATCACCTGGCGACGCCCGCCCTCATTCAGTGCGGTCAGTTCCTTCTGCGCCTGGTCGAAGTCCGGCACCTTGCCCTCGGCAAGTGCCGGTACGCGTTCGAGGATGCGTTCGGGCGATTCGTGCTTCGTCCCCACGACCCGCAGCTGGCCAATCGGTGTCTGCTGTACCTTCAGCAGCACCACGCCACCGCTGACCTGCTGCTCGGGCAGCTCCACGTAGACCGACTGGTAGCCCGCCTGCTGGTACAGCGCATTGACGGCATCGCGTGCCTTCTCGACATCGGCCAGGGTCTTTCCCGGTCCGAGGAAGGGTTCGACCGCGCGTTCGATCTGGCGCGGATCGAGCACGGTGTTGCCGCGCACGATGTACTCATTGATGTTCACGCTGGGCGCGGGCGCCGCCTCCTGCGCGAACAGCGGCAGTGGCAGCGCCGCCAGGGCCAGCACCAGCGGATGCAGGCGCAGCGGGAGGCGGACGGCTCGGCACGGAACAGGAGTCATCGAAGGCATCGCGTCGTATCGAAGGAAAGGGCCATGGAGCGGCGCGTGGGTCTACCAACAGGACGTGTACGTCGCGTCAAAACCGCCAACAGTTTTGTGACAGCACTGTCATCTTTTGACGGCACCGCAACGCACGCAGGCGGACCCTGCCTTCTCCACACGTCTTCATTGCAGAACGTCGATTGCTGCGGAAGATTCGAGATGCGTGAATCACTGATGGTGGAACTGCGCGCTGCCCTCATCCTTGCGTTGCTGCTGGTGCTGGCCCCGGTGCGCGCCGACGAGGCGAAGAAGCAGGAAGACGCCGCGCCCTGCATCGAAGTACAGGTCAATGGCGAGCGCATTCCGGCCTGGGACTGCCTGCAGCGCAAGTTGGCGCCGGCATCGAAAGCGGCGAAGTCACCGGCACTGCCGGAGGCCGAGCGGCTGATGCGGCAGCCGGGCAACCAGCTGATGCAGTACAACCTGGAAGGCGCGCGACAGCGCATGGGCGATGCCTTTGGTCGTTCGGTGGTACCGCAGCGTCCGGCGCGATGAGCCTGCGCGGCCGTAGGGCCGAGCCCACGCCTGGCAGGATTTGAAGGGTCGAGCTATCGCTCGGCAGGATTCTGTAGAGTCGAGCCAGGCTCGACTGTTCTTCCAGACGCAGCCGAGCGTAGGCTCGGCACTACGGTGCCGCGGGCACGATGCCATCGCTCGGCACCGGCGGCAGCTCAGGCACCGGCAGGCTGCGCAACTGCCCCGCCTGGTTCAGCTCCACCGCGTTGGCGCTGATGCTGGCGAGAACCGTGCAGGGCCCCAACCGCTGGCCCGGCGCGTAGGCTTCGGCAGGACGGCCATCCACCGAAAGCAGCGCCAGCGGCGCGTGGTCGCCGGCCATCACGCCCAGCACGACCACCTCGGTCTGCACCGCACCGGGGGACAGCAACCGCACCAGCGGCAGGCTGGCCACTGCATCGAACAGGGGGCGTGCAGGGACCTCTGCGTGCGTTTCGCTGGCCGCAGCCGTCGGTGCCACCGCAGACAGGGTCACGCCCCAATAGGCCACCACCGCCAGCAGCAGCGTCGCCGCCAGCAGGGTCAACATGCGATTGCGATCCCAGCGCCTGCCATCCATGTTCCGCACCATCGCCACGTTCGTGTCTGCCCACGCTAGCAGCTGCCGCTGACGCTTTTGTTTCATCATGCGGGCCTACGCTGGCAGGCATCGACCTGGACAGGAGGCAACGTCGATGCAGCACGTGCCGCGTGGTTTCACCCTGCTGGAACTGATGGTGGTGCTGGTGATCATCGGCATCTGCACGGCGGGCATCGGCCTTGGCCTGGGCAGCCTGCTCGATCCGGGCCGGCAGCTGCGGCAGGAAGCTGAACGGCTGGCGCAGCGCCTGCAGGTGGCGCGTGACGAGGCGCGCATCGATGGCCGCCCCCTGCGCTGGCAGGCCGACGCCGCCGGCTACCGCTTCAGCCGCCGCGAGGGCACCCGCTGGGTTGACGTGCAGCGCGATGACCTTCTGCGTCCGCAGCAATGGCAACCGGCGGGCATCGCGGTGCAACCGACCACGCCGATTGAACTGAGCCCGGAGTGGATCGGCGTGGCGTGGGAGCTGAGGTTGTCGTTGCAGGGCCGCCAGCTGCGTCTTCGTGACGATGGCAGCGGACAGTTGCAGGTCGTGCAGTGAAGCGGAACATGCGCGGGTTCACCCTGATCGAAGTGCTGATCGCATTGGCGATCGTTTCGATTGCGCTGGCGGCGGTGATGCGTTCGGTGGCGGTGGCGACCGATGATCAATCGCGCCTGCGCGACCGTCGGCTGGCACTGATGTGTGCGCAGGACCGCTGGCAGGAGCTGCGCCTGGCCGGGCAGCCTCCGCAGGATGCACGGCAGCGCTGCGTGCAGGGGCGCAGCAGTTTCCTGGTGCTGCAGCATGTCGGCACCGGGAGTGACGGACAGCCGCAACTGGAACTCAGCGTGGTGGCCGAAGATGCACCGCGGCAATCGCTGGCGCGGATACAGCTGCCGTGGACGGCGGCGCAATGAAGCGTACCGCAGCAGGTTTCACCCTGATCGAGGTGATGATCGCGATCACCATCATGGGCGTACTCGCGCTGATCTGCTGGCGGACGCTCGACAGCGTGGCCAGCAGCGACCAACGCCTGCGCCGGGCCGATGCCGAGACCACGACGGCGCTGCGCGTGCTGCAGCAGTTCCAGCGCGACATCGAGATGCGCGCCGACGACGAACTGATGAACGGCGCAGTGCGCCCGGCGGATCAGCCTCAGCGCCTGCTACCCCCTTCACTGGTGAGCGAACGGCATCCGGATGGAAGCTTCGCGCTGGAGATCACCCGCAGCTTGGGCAGCGACGGGTTGCGCTGGCAACGTGTTCGCTGGTGGCGACAGGGAAGCACGCTGTGGCGGGCCAGTAGCGCTGCGACGGATCGCTACCCTTTGCCCGCACCGGATCAGTCAAAGGGGATCGCGGTGGCGCAGGATGTGCAGCGATTCGAGGTACGCGCCTGGCAGCCGGGCGCCGGGTGGGCGCTGCTACCGAGCAAAGGCGAGGTGCTGCCGGCCACCGGGCTGGAACTGCGGTTGGGCCTGCGCGATGGGCGTGGGCCGTTGAGTTACCGGCGCGTGCTGGAGCTTTAGGATTCCTTCCAGGCAAAGCATCCACGCATGGCGTGGATCTACTGCCGAGCGGCTTCTACTGCCCGGCCTGCTTTGGTGGGTGCCGACCGTTGGTCGGCACTGAGGCTGGCCCAGCCATCCACGCATGGCGCGGATCTACTGCCGAGCCTGCCGCCGGGTGCCCTCCTGCACCCGGCGGCGCCGTGTCGGTGGTCCTCACCGCTGATGGCCGCTCCCTGCCCTCCGTGCCATCCTGGCTGGGGCCGCTGCCGTTCCGTGGCGGCTGGCCCGATGCTGTTCGTTCTTTCGGCCCGGTCGCATCCACGCATGGCGTGGATCTACGGTGGTGCCGACCGTTGGCCGGCACGGTTGCAGGAGGCCTACCGGCGCTGCGTGCCCTCGTCGCGACTTGCCTGCGGGAACTGGAAGGCACTGTTGGCGTCATAGCCGCTGTTAGCAGTGTTGCCACGCGCCGGCGGATTGATGGCGCTGGTGCCACTGCCGAAGCCGAGGATCTGCACGCTGATCACCGACGGCTGGTTGCGCCGTGCCTCGTCCTGGCTCTTGCGCATCACATCCTGTGCCGCCTGGCTGGCGCTGTTGGCTGCCGCACTGGCCGAGGCCAGCGCATTGACGTTCACCGATGCCAGCACCGGCAGGCCCTTGCTCTCGCCCTGTACCTGGATGTTGGCGGCATTGAGCACCTGCAGCGCCGCCAGGTTGATGTTGCCCGAGACGCGGATACCGGCCTCGCCCGCGTCGATGGTGCCAAGCGGTGCGATCAGGTCGACGTCGCCCGGTCGTACTTCGGCGATGGGGTTCAAGGTCGCGATGCCGGCGCCACTGGCGGGAGCCTGCGGCGACAGGATCACATTGCCCCAGCCGTCATAGACGCGACGCGGTGGCGTGTACAGCAGCGTCGTCTGCGAACCGCGACCGGCATTGATGTCACCCTGCTCCGACCACGCCAGGATGTCGCCGCCGAACGTGGTCATCACCCGCGACAGGCCCAGCAGCACGCTGTCCTGGCTGAACAGGCGGATATCGCCCTGCCCCTGGGTGACAAGGCCGGCGCTGGCAGGTGGCACCACGCCCTGCACACCGATCACGATCTGCCCACCCGGTGCCATCAGCTCGATGTTGCCGCCCGCCTCGGTACGCACGCCGGAGCCACCGTACATCACGATGTCGCCGGTACGGTCGATCGTCGCACCGGCCGCATTCCTGTCCGGCATCAGCGTGGCGATGGCTTCGCGCCCACGCAGGTAGGAGCCGAAGCGGGGCCCTTCTACATCGGTATATTCCCTTCCACCTTCGCGCAGCTCGGCGTAATAGACCTGGCGCAGGAAGATGCGCTGCTGTTCCTGCGGCAGCGCATCGAACGCGGCCAGCGCCCCGTCGCCGTCGGCAGCCACGCCGAAGCGCTGCTGCAGCCACTGCTTCAGCTCCTGGTTGTAGACCTTGACTGCCTTGCCCGGCTGCGATGCAAGCGATTGCGCGGGATCGGCAAGGTTGACTGGGTCCAGATAACGGGCACGCAGGGCCGCGAAGTCGATCTGCTGGTTGCCGGCCGTCAGCGCGATGCTGGCGCCGGGACGGGTGTCGCCCTGCACGATGCCACCGAGGCTGACGATGCTGCCCGCATCCTCCTGGCGCAGCTGGCGGCCGGCACTGATCTCGGTGTTGCCGGGGCCAGCGATGGTCGCGTTCAGATGCACGATGTCGCGGCCTGCCGCCGCCACCGTGATGTCGGTGGGCGCGGTGTTCAACGCGGTCATCGACACCCCGAGGATGTCCCGGCCTGCCCGCAGTTGCACGGCGCCGGCGGCCTCGAACCAGTTCAACTGCGTGCGCTGCCCCGCGTTGGGATTCAGCGTGCGCCGGGCGCCGGTGGCCAGGCCGATAATGTCCCCCTGCACCGCGTAGAAACGGCTCGGCGCCAGGGCCGCAGACACGGAGGACAGCGGAGTATTCGGACCGAACGCAAACAGCGGAAGCGACGCGTCCGGCGATGCAATGTTGCCGTCGACCGAAAGGTTGTGCCGCGTGCGGGTCACATTGCCTGCGGAATCACCCTGCTCGGCCATGAATGCCGGGTCGAAGGGTCCCGGCAGGCGCGCGTCACTGGCCGAGCGCGCGATCTGGGTCGCGCCAGGCTGGGCGAAGATGCCGCCACCGGCCAGGACGTCCAGCCGTCCTGTCGCCGAGGGTGCCAGCAGGATCACATCCTGCGTCCCCGGCGTGGTGCTGATCCGGTCCAGCTTGATGTCACCCTGCGCAGCAATCGCGCTGAAGCGCGAAGGATAGAGCCAGTAATTCAGCAGATCATCACCGCCACGCACAACAAGCTGGACCTGCTCGCGCCACAGATTGCTGCCCGTCACGTTTTCCGGCCCGGCGAGGCCTGGCGCGAGGTCACCACCGGCACTGAACAGATCCACGGCCGTGTTGGCGGTCCACAGGGAGAACCACGTACTGCCTGCAGCGCGCGCGCCATCATCCAGCAGCACCGCGCTGTAGTTGGCCAGCGGAACCCGGCCGGCATCGGCGACGCCGCCGAGCACCACATCGCCCCGCGCCTGCAGCTGCGCGACCGCATCGCCCAGCACCAGCACCGGCCCGCCCATCGGGCGAGCGGCGTCGGCGGCGAACAGATCGGCCGCACGCAGCTGGCCCAGCGTCGCGTAGCTTTCCAGGGTGACGCCCATTGCACCGATGCGTCCCGCATCCAGCTGCAGGCTGCCACGCAGATTGCTGAAGGTACCGTTGAGATCGAGATTCTGTCCCGCCCTGGAGGCATTGAGGCTGGAGAACGTCGCCCGCAGATTCGGATTCAGTGCGCCACCGATACGCAGTTGCAGGTCGCCGCCGCCGGTCAGGTGCAGCTGGCCATCGCTGACCCGGCCGGTCGATCCCACCGCCGCGATGATCGCACCCGAGCGCGGTGCGATCGTCGAGTCCAGCGCGTCACCTATCGCATCGCGCACGCCGGCGTCACGCCCGGCCTCCAGCGTCAAGTTGCCGCCGCCCAATGTACCGAAGCCGGTGAAGCCGACCATCCGCGGAGAGGCGCCAGCAGCAGCGGACACGTTGGTGTAGGCGCCAAAGTTCACCCACCAGCTGGTCGGCACCGGCTCCACACCGGTGGTGCTGCCGGTTCCCTGCCGCCACAGCCAATTGCCGACCGCGGCACTGGAGTACAGCGCCCAGTCGCGCTCGCTGGTGCCCGACTCTGCGCGCCCGGTCCAGACGTCACCGACGATATCTCGCCCGGCTTCGACGCGCAGGTTGCCGCCATGATCGGGATACCAGGCCTGGTAGCCGGCCAACGCGGCATCATAGCTGCCCGGCACCAGGTTCGGACCCAGCAGTGCGGTGTTCCTGGGGGCTGCTGCACGGGGCGAATTGAAGGCAGCGTCGCGGCCCTCGCCCAGCGTGGTGGGAGCGCCCGCCGTGTACACACCGAAGCCGGACTTCATCACGACATCACCGGCAGCGAGCAGTTCGAGGTCCCCCTTGCCGGTGCGCAGCACGCTCCACGCCGGCGTGCCTGCGCGCTTGCCGTAAGTGGTCACTTCGGTCTGCGTGCCGCCGCCGGCGCAGTAGGTGGGCGCCGTGCTGCAGAACTCGTCTTCGGTCATGCCAAACATCGCGGCGAAGTCCTTCGCAGGGGTGCCTACGTAGGACTCGTCGCCCCAGTAATCCAGCGAGCCCTGCGCGGCCACCTGGCGGGGGGCCGGGCCGCAGTAGTCGGCCGACATCGCGCAGAACTCGTCTTCGGTGAAGCCGAACATGTCGGCCAACTCCGCAATCGGACGGCCTGCATAGGAGGTGTCGCCGATCCAGTCCAGCGATGCCCGCTCAGTCAACGCACGATCACCCACCCAGATGATTTCGGTCTTGACCGTACCGATCGAGCCCTGGTGGGTGTCGGCCAGCACCACGCTGCCTTCACTGCCCCAGCGCCGGCTGCGTGGGTCGGCTGCCCCGGCATCGGCACCGGCGACCACGGTCAGGTCCCAGGAGGTGGTGCCCTCGGCCAGCATCGGCGCCAGCGCCCAGTTGCGCCCCTGGTTGCCGCCGGCATCGGCCGGCCGCAGATTCACCGGCCCGTTGCCGGGCAACTCCACCTTGGTCAACGATGGGATGTACGCGCCCACCTTGAGCTCGACTTCCCGTGCCAGGCGCAACGCAACCGGCAGCGTCGCGCCGGCGGGCCATTCCTGTGCCGCCATCTGTACCGCACTGCGCAGGCGGAAGCCGGCCCCCAGGCGCGCACCGGCCGCCAACACCAGCGGCTCCTGCAGCACGGTGCCCGCCGCCAGCGTCTGCCCGGAGTCGGTGGTCACCGCCGCACCCAGCACCGTGCCCGCTGGCAGGCGCAGGTTCTGCGAGATCACCATCGGCGCGGGCAGCACGGTACCGACCGGAAGCGTTACCGATTCGACCGGCACGTCATAGTTCAGGCGGGTGCCGGCCTGGAACTCGGTGCCGGGCTGCAGCTTCACTCCGTCCACCGGCACCACCAGGCCGCCGCCAAAGGGGGTTTGCCCCGCGCTGCCATTGCGACCCTCATACAGCTGCCAGCCACCCTCATCCGGCGTGGACGGCGGCGGTGCGAACCCATCGTTGATGCTGCCGTAGACGTTGATGTTGCCTTCGGCCCGCAGCACCAGCGAGGCCGATTCGCCGAAGCCACGCCGCGATGGATCGGCGCGGTTGGCTTCGGGCCCGTAGCGGTAGCCGGACAGATCGATGTCGCCGGCAATGGTCAGGTCGCCGTCCGGGTTGGCATCGCTGCGCCGCGCCAGCACCTGCACGCCGGGACGAAGGCGGACATCGCCCAGCGCCCGCGTGCGCTGCTGCAGATCCGCGTTGTCCAGCGCAGCATCGATCCAGGCCACGCTGTGCGGATCGACCACCTGGTCCAACCACTGCTGGGTGACCAGCTGCGCGCGGTTGCCGCGCACGTCAGCGGTGGCTGCCAGGGGCGCATCGTCGTAGCGGCGAACACCATTGAGCTGGATGTCGGCCGCGCCATCGATGCGCAGGCCGGTGGCCGCGGCAATCGCCGCGTCGTTGCTGCCCAGCCGCGGCACATCGATCTTCAGCGTGCCGCGCGGGGTGCCATCGTTCTGGCCAGGACGTCCACCGACGGTAACATCGCTGCCCGCACGCAGGTCCAGCTGCGCCGCGCTGCCCAGGCCGACGGCACCTTCGGCGCTGCCCAGCGTGATGGTGGCCCGGTTTGGACTGTCGATGATCTTGCCATGGCTGTCCACGCGCAGGCCGGTACCGTGCGCGTCCAGCGTGCCGTCCACCTGCAACTGATCGCGGGCGTACAGGCGGATGCTGCCGACCTGCTCGCCGCTGGCATCGATGCGGCCGGCCACGGTCAGGCTGCCCGCATCGACGCTGATATCGACCCGGCGCGCCTTCACTTCGTCGCCGATCCGCAGATCGCCCTCACCGATCTGGAAGCTGCGACCGCCGACGACGCCGCCGGCGGTCAATCGCTGGTTGAGGCCGGCGAAGTCCTGCAGCTGGCGTGCCCGCACCACCAGTTCGCCACCGTCGTAGGGCACCAGCGTGCCACCGGCATCGTAGCGACCAGTGGCGGCACCCTGCAGAACACCGGCCAGATCGGCTCGGCCGGCCATTGCGGTGACCGTCAGGCGTCCGCCTCGGTTGTTGCGGGCGGAAACATCGATGCGGGAGGCCGCATCGGCGCGGATGTCACCCGTGTCGCTGGACAGCAGGACATCGCCGCCCCAGCTGAACTTGTCCACGTCGTACAGCGAGACCTTGCGTCCGGCCAGATCCAACGCGGCCCGGCTGCCAAGCGTGATGCCCTGGCGTGCGTTCGCCGACAGCCGTCCGGACGCCAGCGCGACCGTGCTGTCCAGCGTGATCCGGTTGGCGTCGATGCTCAGCTCACTGCCCAGTGCATCGCCACCCGCCTTGCCGGTGCCCCCCTGCAGGCGGAAGTCGCCGCCGGTGCGCACGCGCAGCCGCGCGGCGGGATCGGCCGTCAACAGCGGTGTATCGATACCCAGGCTGCCTCCGCTGTACTGCCAGCCCTTGTCGGCCAGATAGTCGCCGCGCTGCTGGAACACGTCCAGCGTGCCCTGCGCGGAGAACGACAGCTGCTCCGAAGCACTCAGGTTCAGCGCACTGAATCCGAGCACCTGCCGGTTCGCAGGTACTTCAGAACTGGGACGGCTGAATGGCGCCCGCCCCAGCTGCAGCTGGCGGGTAAAGATGTCCAGCTGCCCGGCGCCGAGCCGGTCCACCATCGGATCGGCCGGCGGCACCGACGCGTCACTGCCCGGCGCTTGACTCGCCGCCAATGAGCCGTCCCAGACCAGCGTGTCCACCAGGATGCGCGCCCGGTCAGTCGCAGCACCGTAGCCGCGGATGGCCTGCGCACCAAGCACGAGCGTCTGCAGGCCACTGCGGCCGGTGGCACTGTCGCGCGCGTCCAGGTCGACGCTGCCGAACACGTTGACAGAGTCCCGCGCGACCAGGCTCAGCGTGTCCAGCGCCGGCGCGCCAGTGGCATCATTGCCGCGCAGCAGTTGCTGCAGCACGGACTGGTTCATGGTCATGCCACTGGGCAGCGCCCCTGCCGCAGCGGCCAGGGCGATCGCTTCGGCACTGCCGAGGTTCAGCGCCGCCATGCTCAGGCCGAGCTGACGGGTGCCATAGCTGGCCGAGTCGCGCATCTGCAGCGCGCCATCGGTCGCTACCGCGATGCTGCCATCGGAAACCAGCCGGGTCTGGCCGTCGCACGCCGTCTGGCACCCCCCGATGTCGATCGCCACTGGACCGGCCTCCACCCCGGTGGTGCCGGTGATCAGGTTCAGGCGCTGGTTGGACACCGCCAGCAGGCCGCCGGAGACCTGGTAAGGCAGGGTCGCGCTGGCATTCGCGTTGGCGGATGCGAACGACAGTGTATCGAGGGTCGCACCGGCCTCGACCAGCACGCCGCTGCCACCGGAGGCCGCTGCCACCAGCACTTCCGGTGCGTTCAAGGTGACGCCGGAACGGATCGCCACGCTGCGCGCCTGGCCGGTCACCGCCACCTGCGAGGCCTCCTGGTTGAACTGCCCGCCGATCATCATCCGCGCCGGCAGGAAGGCATTGAGCGCGTCGTCGCTGAAGGTGGCACCGCGATCACGCGCCTGCGATTGCGCACCGCCGTCGACGATCTCCAGTGAACCGACCGCCGGGCTGGCCAACGTGGCTGTCAGCGTGCCGCCTCGCCCGTTGTCGGTGGCGGCGCCGAACCGCGCGGTGCCGGCGAAGCGGATGGCAGGCGTGTCTGCACGACCTGCGCCTTCGCCCAACGCAAGGGTCAACCCGAGCGCATCGATGGTCTGCCAGCCACGCGACTCGCCGCGGCGGTCGGCCACCGATTGCGCGAAGCTGTTGTAGGAGGTTTCGTTGTAGCCCGAGTGCCGGCGTACTACTGCGGCGGGGGTCAGCAGGATGTCGGTGAGCAACGGCGAGATTGCCGCGCCCAGCGCCGTGCGCTGCTGCCCGGACACACGCCAGGTGCCGGTACCGGTCGCGATGGGTTGCGCGATGCCCGAGGTGCCGGTGGCGCCCAGCTCAACCCGGAATGCACCGGGCTGCAGCGCATAGCTGGCCGGCATCAGCGTGTAGGTGCCTGCCGCCAGGCCGGGCACGCCCGCCGGCACGGTGATCTGCTGGCCCACGGCCGGTGCGGCGAATCCTTCCTCGCCGCTGGGGGCAAATGTCCCGGCGCGTCCCGGCACGATCGCATACACCGGGTTGCCCGACGCACTGAATTCATAGCGCGGATTGGCGTCGGCCAACGCCGTTCGCAGCACGTCGACAGAGCCACCGCGTCCTGACACAAAGGCGGCACCGGTCAACTCACCACCGCCGGACATGTCCAGCAGGGCCCCCGGCGCCACCTCGATCTCATTCGCCTTCAGGGTCACCCCCATCGAGGAGATGCCGGCCGGCGTCAGCGAACCCAGGCTGCGCGTACCGACCCGCCAGTCGACACCATCGACGGTGCCACCATAGGGCAGCGACAAGCCGGCGCCACTGGTCGAGGTGACGCTGCCTGGCAGCAGTTCCACCCGGCTGCCGACGGTTCCGTTCTGGATAAGGCCACCCAGCTGCAGCGTGCCCATCGGCGCCTGTACGTTGCCGCCCTGCTGCACCGTGGCGGCCACCAGGCGAAGCGTACCCAGCGCCGATTCCGGCGCCGGCTTCGTGTCCGCACCGGTGCCGTGGATGCGCAGCACGGCATCCGGATCGGCCCAGTAATCAGCGGTCTGCACGGTCTGCGCCGACGCGCCGGCCACCAGCGTGCCGATCGCGCCTGTGGTGGGGTACAGGCGCGCAGCGGTCACGTCCATCGAACCAGCCGTCATCAACGCGCTGGTGTTGCCACTGCTGGCAATGCCGTTGGTCAGGCGCACGTCACTGCGGCTTTCCAGCGCCACATGCTCGAAACCCGGCAGCCAGGTGACGTCGCGGATGTCGATCAGCTCGGCCTGCACCGCCAGCGCGTGATCTTCCGGCCCGGACGAAGCGACCGCGGCGGTGCCCTGCAGGTTCTCGCCCGGCATCTGGCGCCAGCGTGCCTGCGCCAGGCGAACATAGGGCGCACTCAGTCGCAGCCCAGACGATAGCCCGGCATCCACGGCCATGCCCAGGCTCGAAGTGCCCTGGCCGTGGATGCGCAGGCTCTGGGCCAGGCGCAGGTCGACGTCGCCGACCGCGCGGATGTCACCGAACACGGACAGGTTGTCGAAACCGCCGGCCTGCAGCTGCTCGACCGACAACGCGGCGTGGCCATATTCCAATGTGGCCGGCAGTGGCTGCGCCGGTGCGCTGTGCTGGCTGAGGCTGATCGCACGCGCTCGCAGTACCTCGTCGCTGGCGCCACGTGCATGGATGCTCCCGCCAAAGGCCAGGCCAAGCGTGCCCCCGCGTGCGCCGGCACCACCGGCGGCCGCGTCCATCCCGCCGTCCAGGTACAGCGCGTTGGCCGAACGCAGCACGATCTGCCCGCCGTCGCTGTCCACGCGCACGCGGCCCTGGCCATCGATGTCCAGTTCGGCCGACGCGCCCCGCGCCTGCAGGCGCGCACCGCGTTCGACCACCACGAAGGCTTCCGGTGGTCGGTTGTCGACGAATGCGTTGGTCTCCCAGTCCAGCGCCCCGCCAATCTCGATGCGCCCACCTGCGCGCACCTGCCCGCGCAGGCGGCCGCTGGAATCGGGCAGCGACATCGCGTCTGCATCGGCATCCAGCAGCGCGCCTTCGGCGAAACGCCAGGTGCGTTCGGTGCGCTGCCCGGCGTACAGCGCGTTTTCCGGGCGCACATCGTCGATCAGGATGCGGCCGCCCTTCGCGCGCAGCGTGCCTTCAACATCGATGTTGCCTGCACCGAGCAGCGAGATCGTCTGCCCTGGATCGACCGCCACCAGTGCATCCTTGCCAACCCGAAGGTCACCGCCCACGCTGTTGCGCTCCGAACGCAGGCTGATGCTCGCACCCGCGCGCTGGCTGACGCGCCCGCTCGACGGATCAGCGCTGTACAGTGGCGCGTCCCACGCTGCCAGTGCGGACGCCCGGTCGGTCGCCATCCGCGCGTCCTGGGTCAGGCGCAGGCCTGGCAGGGCAGCGACCAGCCGCGCGCCATCGGCCACCTCCACACCCTGGTGGCCATTGATGTCGTACTGCGCGAAGCCACTGCCGAACAGGCCGGGGTCCAGTCGCAGCGATGTGCCCGCCAGGTCCGCATCGCCCAGCCGCACCTGGCCACCGGTCCCCAGCGAGAAGGAACCCCCCCCCTGTCCTCGACCACTGAACCGGCTTCCGTCGCCCAGTTGCACCCGGCCACTGCCGTCGGTCGTCACCGTACTGCTGTTCGCCTGCAGGCTGACGCTGCCGCCTTTGCCGATATGGGCCTTGCCGCGCAGGTCCAGCGCAGCACCGGCCTCGACGTCAACCGTTGAGTCGGCGCCCACGGCCACGTCATGACTATTGCCCAGGCTCAGGCGGCCGCCATCCGTCCAGGCACCGCTCGCGTCGCGCGGCGTCGCCAGTGACGCATTGCTCCATTCACCGGAGAGATCGATCCGCGTGCCGTCGGCGATGGCGGTGCGCGCGCGGCCATCATGCAGCAGCGCCGTCGGCCGGCCCTGCACATCCAGCAAGTTGCCCGCCGACAGCTGGCCGCCGGCGATGCCGATGTCGCCTGCCAGTTCCACCTCGCTGCCCGTCAGGTTGAGCTGTCCGCCTGCCTGAAGCCGAAGGCTGCCGTCGATGCGGATGCGATCAGCGGTCGCCAGGTCGATCCGTCCCCACTGCTGGGCACTCAGCTCTGCGGTATCCAGCCACACGGTGCCACGCCGCTCTTCGTTGACCGGGGCCAGCAGCGACCACGCGGCCTTCGTCCGAGCCTTGTCATCCAGGCGCACATCCGAGCCGAACACACCGCTGCGGCCCTGGCCGTCGTAGCGCCCCAGGTACAGCTGCGCATTGCGCGCGACCGCCGTCTGCGCCTGCGCATAACCCTCCAGCGCGGTATCCGGCCTGCGGTTCTGCTGCGCGCCCTGGAAGGTAGCCGTCTCAACCTTTCCATCCAGCACCGCGGTCGGTGCGGAGATGATCAGGCGTCCTGCATCGCGGCCGACCGTGTATCCGTTATCGACACGCTGCGCCGCGAATACAATCGGATCACGGAAGGTCTCGGTGATGCCCCAGCGCTCCTGCTTTACTTCATGGCCGCTGTACAGGCCATCGAAGAGCATCTCCGCCGGCGCGTCATCAAGCCGATAGACCTGGCCATCGACGCCGCGCACCCAGCTCTGCCGGATCACGCCGCTCTGCACATCCAGGCTGCCACCGGCAAGGTTGATGCGTGAGCCGCCATGCGTGATCACTTCCCTGCCGCCCAGCAGGACGGTGCCTCCCTGCGCGGCCCATTCGCCGATCGAGTGCCCCTGGTTGTCAAGGTAGCCGCCCACTTCCAGCAGGCCACCCGCCGCGTACCAGCGCTCACCCGCATAGCCCCCGGTACCGGCCGGAACGTGGACCAGCCTGCGGCGGTCGACCCAGACCTCGCTGCTGGTCAGCTTGCCGCTGTCGCGGTTGTCCAGGGCATCGCGCAGTTCGTTGCCCTGCACCTTGACCTGGACATTGTTGCTTTCCATCGACACCTGTACGCCCACTGCGCCGGAAACATCCACGCGTGCCGCGTCGTCTACGTAGCTGCGGGCTGCCGCGTCGGCGATGATCTGGCCGCCCGTGGCAACCGTCAGCGAATCCGCACTGAAATGGATGTTGCCACCCGAGACGATCTCCACCCGCGACTGGTCCCGGCGATCATTGTGCTGGGACAGATTGTCGAAGGTTGCCGAGCGCGCGCCGGCGCGGATCGCGTCCTGCTCTGCCGACTCCTTGATGAGGCTGTTGCGCTGCGTATCCAGCACCGTGGCCTTGCCATCGTCCTCGACCAACACCGCCGTGGTGGCTCCATCGGCAAGCGTGACGCTGCTGCCGGCATCACTGGCCGAAGTCAGAAGATGCACGGTGCCGCGCTGCGCCAGCGTGGTGCTGGCCACGGCCACACCGGCCTGCTCGACGTTGCGCCCGGCCAGGGTCACGTCACCCTCGCGGGCGCGCAGCAGACCGGTGTTGCGCACGCTGCCCGCCGTGCTGCCAGCGACGAAGCGCGGCGCGATTTCATTGCCGCGGGTGGTGGAGCTGGTATTGGTCGCCGTACCCACGCCGCGCCGGATCACGAAACTGTCACCGGCAGCGAGCTGCACCTGGCCCTTGCGCGCCTCGATATGGCCAGCATTCTCCACGCTGTGCCCGGCCAGCAGCACGTAGCCACCGCCGCGCGTCGCGCTGGTCGGCTCATGGGTCGCGATGCGGGCACCCTGCTCCACCATCACCTTGCCAAATGCATCGCTGAGCGCGCTGCTGCTGGCGTCGGGGCTGTACAGGCCGTTGTCACGGAACTGCGCATCGCTGATCCGTGCTGCAGCCGCCAGCAGATTGCGTACATTGACCTGGCTGTTGTTGCCGAACACCACCCCGTTGCGGTTGGCCACGAACACCGTGCCATTGGCCTTCAGCTGGCCCAGGATCTGGCTGGGCCGCGCCTGCGGATCATTGACGCGGTTCAGGACTGCCCAGTCAGGGTTCTGCAGGAAGTTCAGCGTGGTGTTGCCGCCGATATTGAAGGTCTCCCAGTTCAGGATCGCCTTGTCCGCGGTCTGCTCGACCGTAACCTGCACCCGCCCGTCGCTGCCCTGCGACTGGATCGCGTCGCGCGCATTGAGCCAGCCGCGGGTCAGCGGGTTCTGGTCGACGCTCAGGCCATCCTTGCCCAGGCCATCGGCAACGATGAAGCCAGCCTCGCGGCGCGCCTGCCGCGCCTGTTCCTGCAGGCGCTGCTGCAGGGCAATCGCCTGCGCCGCCGTACCGAGGTTGTCGATCGACTGCTGCAGCTTCTGCCGTGCTGCATCCTGCTGCTGGGCAGGCAACTGGAACTGGATCGGCACACCGTTGGGCATCCGGCCACTCTGTGCCGCGCTGCCCTGGGCCGCGCCCCGCTCGGCGAACCAGCCCGGGCTGAACGCCTGCTGCGCCTGGCTGGCCGGGGCCACCATGCTGCCCAGGGCGACCGCGATGGCCCACGCCATCGGATGATTGCGGCGCATCGGCGCGGCCGGACGAACAGCGGACGGGAGCGGGTGCGACATCGGAACCTCATCAACCTGGTGGGCCGCGGCTGCGGCGACGATCGGGGAGACACGCGCAACGCATGCCCTGCCACTGATAGACGGTTCACGTGACACGAAGCCGACAGCGAAACACTGCGGCGGCGGCACCGTCGCGGAAATGGCGACGCCGGCCCAGGGGCCGGCGTCGGGTCAAGCAGGATTCAATCAGTGCTGCGGATTACAGCGGACGACCGATGCCGGCGCAGGTGCTGGGATTGTTCAGGCCGGCAGTGCTGCTGGCCAGCACGAAACGGTTGCGGATCGCATCGCGCCAGGCCTTGGTCAGCGGGATGAAGCCGTGGTCGGTGATCGACTTCTCATACGCGACGGTGTAGGTCGCCGGATAGTGGCGGGCCAGGAAGCCGCGCAGGCTGGTGGCGACGCTCGAATCCTTGTAGCACTGGCCGATCACCAGGTTGGTGTAGCCGGCGATCGGATAGCCGGCCGACGGGTTGCCGAACACCGGCACCCAGTTGGCGGGGTCCTCGGCAGCGGTACCGGTCGGCGGAGCGACGGTGTCCAGGGTCGCCTGCACACTCACCTGATCCGGCGAGAAGCCCTTGACCTTGGCGACCTTGGTCGCATCGGTCACGCTCGGAATCACGTCCGGGCCAACGTAACCGATACGGCCTTCAGCAGCGTAGACAGCGTTGTACAGCGAGGTGCCACCGGTGGCCGGCGCGGCCACCAGGAACGCCGGCAGGTTGCCGTTGGCATCGCGCTTGTACAGGTCGGCGAAGGTCGACTTGATGGCGAACTTGCCACCCACCAGGTTCGAGGTACCAGCGTTCTCAGCCGCACAGGCCGCAGTCAGGAAGCGGCTGAACATTTCGCTGGTGCCGCTGCTTTCCGGGCGGTACACCACCTGGATCGGGCCGCTGCGGTTGGCATCGATGGTCGACCAGTCGCTGATCGCACCCGAGAACACGCCGCAGATCTGCGCCACGCTCAGGTCCACCGCCGAACCGGCCTTGTTGAACGGAATGGTGACCGACGTGGCCACCGACGGCACCTGGATCAGCGCGCCGTAGCGGTTGGCGTTGGTCGGCTGGTTGAAGTTGGTGGTGTAGGTGCTCAGCTCGGTGCTGCTCAGCACCGAATCGCTGCCGGCGAAGTGCACGGTGCCGGTAGTCGAGAACAGCAGCGAGTTGTTTTCCAGGAAGGCCTTCTTGCCGGTGCCCGAACCGGTCACGGCGTAGGTGAAGTTCGCTGGCAGGATGCTGTCGGACGAACCCTTGTAGAGGTCGGCCGGCAGCGAAGCACCGCCGCCGGTAACGGTCTGCGCGGAGGCGGCGCCAACGGTAGCGAGCAGCGCGGTGGCAACCAGCGCGGCCAGGGTCTTGTACTTGTTCATGATCTTCTCCTGAAGGGTTTACTGCGAAGGGAAACGCCAAGGGAGGAACGGTCACTACACGCCTGCTGCCGCCGAGGGCCTCCCAGCCCACTCTGCGGCGACGTGTCCATGCTGGTCCGCGCCGATGACAGGCCGCTTAAGAAACCTGTGGAAGATCGAAAAAAGGTGTGGAGGATTGTGTGGAGAATCGACCCATGCCACATTCCAACGACGCCGCCCGATCAACTGAATTGAATCGACTGAATTGAATCGACTGAATTGAATCGACTGAATTGAATCGACTGAATTGAATCGACCTGATTGAATCGACCTGATTGGATCGACCTGATTGGATCGACCTGATTGGATCGACCTGATTGGATCGACCCGATGGGATCGACCCGATGGGATCGACCCGATGGGATCGACCCGATGGGATCGACCCGATGGGATCGACCCGATGGGATCGACTGGGTAGAGTCGACTGTTAGTCGACTGCTTTCGCACGCGGAAACGATCTGAATGCACTCGATCTCCGCGCTGGTCGACTAACAGTCGACTCTACCCGTGATGCGCGTTGCGCATCACTGCACCAACTGGTTCATTTCCATGATCGGCATCAGCACCGCCAACACGATCGTCAGCACCACGCCGCCCATCACCAGGATCATGGTCGGCTCCAGCAAGGCAGTCAGTGCCATCGCGCGACGCTCGATCTCGCGCGAGATGGTCTGCGCGGCGCGATCCAGCAGCGGCGCCAGCGAACCGGTCTTCTCGCCACTGGCCACCAGATGCACCAGGATCGGCGGATACACCTTCTGTACCTTCAACGCAGCACCCAGCGCGGCACCTTCGCGCACGCGCGCGGACACATCGTCGGCACAGCGCGCCAGCAGCGCATTGCCCAGGGTCTGCCGGGCAGCTTCAAGCGCACGCAGCAGCGGCACGCCAGCATCCAGCAGGATCGCCAGTGTCGAGGCGAAGCGCGCACTGTTCACACCCAGCACGAATCGCCCGACCATCGGCACCCGCATGAGCATCGCGTCCCAGCGCAGGCGCAGCTCGGGCCTGCGCAGGGCCAACCGCCAGGCCACCACCAGCGCAGCGATGCCGAGCCCTGCCCACACGCCCCAGCTGCGCACGAACGCGCTGGCGCCCAGCATCATCTGCGTGAGCATCGGCAGCGTCTGCCGCGCCTGCACGAACGCGGTCACCACCTGCGGCACCACGTAGCTGAGCAGGAAGATCACGATCGCCACCGATACCAGGCTGATCGCCGCTGGGTAGATGAAGGCGGTCAGTACCTTGGCCTGCAGCGCATTGCGTTCTTCGATGTAGTCGGCCAGGCGCTCCATCACCCGTGCCAGATCACCGGAGTCTTCACCTGCACCCACCAGTGCCCGATAGATCGGTGGGAAATCGCGCGGCCGCGCGGCGAGTGCGACGGTCAGGCGCTGGCCAGCACGTACATCCGCACGCACGGCAGTGAGTGCCTGCGCAACATGCGGGCGCTCGGCCTGCTCGATCACCGCACTCAAAGCACCTTCCAACGGCAGGCTGGCGGCCAACAGGCTGGCCAGCTGGCGCGTAGCCCAGGCCAACTCGCTGGCGGACAACCGGCGAGCGCCCCAGCCACTGCCGGCACTGCGCGCCGCACTCACCTGCACAGGGGTCAGCCCGCGCCCGCGCAGCAGCTGGCGAGCACCGCGCGGGCTGTCGGCATCCAACTGGCCCTTTTCGATGCGGCCCTGCGCGTTGGCAGCCTGGTAGTCGAACAGTGCCATGCAGGCCTCAATCGTCGCCGGTGACGCGCAGGATCTCTTCCAGCGTGGTTACCCCGCTGTCGACCCAGCGCTGGCCATCCTGCCGCAGGGTCCGCATGCCGGCCCGCCGGGCCGCCTCGCGCAGCGCAGGCTCGCCCTGCCCTTCATGGATCAATGCGCGCACGCGGTCGTCGACCACGAATAGTTCATGGATGCCGGTTCGCCCCCGATAGCCGCTGTTGGCGCAGGCCGCGCAGCCCACCGCGCGCCATACGGTGCGACCCTCGCCGTCCACCTCGGCACGACGGCACTGCGTGCACAGCCGCCGCACCAACCGCTGCGCCAGCACGCCGCGCAGCGACGAGGCCAGCAGGAAGGGCTCCACGCCCATGTCAGCCAGGCGGGTCACCGCCGAGATCGCATCGTTGGTGTGCAGCGAGGCCAGCACGCCATGCCCGGTCAGCGACGACTGCACCGCAATCTGCGCGGTCTCCAGGTCGCGGATCTCACCGATCATGATGGTGTCCGGATCCTGGCGCAGGATCGCACGCAGCGCGGTGCCAAAGCTCATGCCGATGCGCGCGTTGACCTGGATCTGGCCGATGCCGGCGAAGTCGTACTCCACCGGGTCTTCCACAGTGAGGATGTTGCTGGTGCTGCTGTCGAGCTGGCCCAGTGCGGCGTACAGCGACGTGGTCTTGCCGCTGCCGGTCGGCCCGGTGACCAGCACGATGCCGTGCGGCTGACGGATCAACCCGGTGAACGTGGCCAGCGTGTCATCGGCCATGCCGAGGCGCTGCAGCTGCAGGCGACCGGCATCCTTTTCCAACAGGCGCAGCACAGCACGCTCGCCATGACCGGTCGGCACCGTGGAGACACGGATATCCAGCGGCCGCCCGCCCACGCGGATGGCGATGCGCCCGTCCTGCGGCAGGCGCTTCTCGGCAATGTCCAGGTGCGCCATGATCTTGATGCGTGATACCAGCGCCGCATGCAGTGCGCGCCGTGGCTGCACCATGTCGCGCAGGGTGCCGTCCACGCGGTAGCGCACAACCGAATGGGTCTCGAACGGTTCGATATGCAGATCGCTGGCGCCATCGCGTGCGGCCTGTGCCAGCAGCGCGTTGATCATGCGGATCACCGGCGCATCGTCCTGAGCATCCAGCAGATCGGTGACCTCCGGCATGTCCTGCATCAGCCGGTCCAGATCGACTTCGCTTTCGGCGGCACCCACTACGGCAGCGGCATCGCCGCCGTCACGGTACTGCTCACCCAACCGCTGTTGCCACGTCGCAGCATCCAGCGCCTGGAACGGCAGCGGGCCATGCCGACGGCGCAGTTCGGCCACGGCCCACGCCGCAGTTTCGGCGGTGCCCAGTAACACGGGCTCGCCACCAACTTCGGACAGCATCACGCCATGGCTGCGCACCCAGACGTACGGCAGAGCTGTGGCGGCGCTCACGGCCCGATCACCAGTTCCGGCGTGTAGCCCAGCCCGCGCAGCTGCTGCAGCGCAGGGTCCAGCGTCGCCGGATCGCGCGGCAATCGCACGCGCAGGCGTTGCCCGCTCTCGCCGGGCGTCGCTTCGGCATAGGCCTGCAGGCCCAGTGCACGCACCTGCGCCACGCCCTGGCTGGCACGCGCCGGGTCCAGCCCCTGCGCGAACTGCACCAGCTGCGCGTCGCCGTCACCGGACGGGTACAGCGCCGCCAGGCTGCTGCTCTGCAGCGGCTGGCCCTGGCCATCGCGTGCATTGCCCTGGCCGAGGACAGACAGGTCCTGCGGTGGCAGCTGCGGTGCCGACAGCGCCGGCAAGGCCCAGCTCTGTGCCGGCTGCGCGCCCGCCTGCGCGTTGCGCATGTAGTCGTAGCGGTCGCGGGTCAGGCGCTGGCCGGCGGCCGGGTCACGCACCACGTGCGGGCGCAGGAACACCATCAGGTTGGTCTTGGCGCGCTTGCGCGTGTCGCTGCGGAACAAGGCGCCCAGGACCGGGATCTTTCCCAGCCCCGGCACCGCATCACGGCCATGGCTGACGCTGTCTTCCAGCAGGCCACCCAGCACCATGATCTGGCCATCGTCCAGCAGCACGCTGGTATCCAGGGCGCGCTTGTTGGTGATGATGCCGGCCGTGCTGTTCGCGCTCTGCGCGTCGATGCTGCTGACTTCCTGGTAGATGTCCAGCTTCACCGTGCCGCCCTCGGAGATCTGCGGGCGCACCCGCAGCTTCAGGCCGACGTCCTCGCGCACGATGGTCTGGAACGGGTTGTTGCTGCCGCCGCCGCCGTCGGTCACGTAGCGGCCACTGACGAACGGCACGGTCTGGCCGACCATGATGCTGGCCGCTTCGTTGTCCAGCGTCATCAGGTTCGGCGTGGACAGGATGTTGGCACCGCCCTTGCTCTGCAGCGCGTTGGCCAACGCCTTCATGTTGAGGATCTGGCCGACGCCGGGCAGGTTGATGGTGCCGTCGATCACACCGATCTTCAGGCCATCCTTGGGCAGCACGTCCAGGGTGGTGCGTGCGTTGGTGTTCAACCCGCTGCCACCGGTGGTGCCGCCGAAGTGGGTGCCGCCGAAGGTGCGGCCATTGCCCAGCATCCACTGCACGCCCAGTTCGGCCGCGTCGGTCTGGTTGACCTCCACGATCAGGCTTTCCACCAGCACCTGTGCACGGCGCTGGTCGAGCTGGTCGATCACCCGGCGCAGGTTGCGGTACACCGGCTCGGGGGCGGAGATCAGCAGCGTGTTGGTGGCCACGTCCGCCTGTACCGAGATGCCGTTCTGGCTGAAGCCGGTGCTTCCTGCATCGATCGGGTCACGGCGGCTCGGGTCCAGGCGCTGCGATTCCAGCGCATTGCCTCCGGGCTTGGCCTGCTGCGGCTGCGACGGCTGCGCGGGGGTGGAGCGGCTGGCGTCGCCGGGCAGTGGTGTGATGCCTTCGTTGCTGCCCATCGCCGGTGCATCGCTCTGCCCGGCCACCACGCCACGCAGCACACCCGCGAGCTGGTTGGCCTGGGCATTGCGCAGGTAGACCACATGCAGGTTGCCGGATTCATCCTGGGCACGGTCCAGCTTCTCCACCAGCTGCCTAGCCAGGCGGGTGCGCCCGGGACTGCTCGACCGCAGCAGCACGCTGTTGCTGCGCGGGTCGGCCATCACCACCACCTTCTGGGTGGGCTCGGCGCCCTGCGCATCCAGCAGCGGCGCGACCATCGCCGCGACGTCAACGGCAATGCCCTGCTGCAGCTTCACCACATCGGTGTCCATGCCGGCCGGTGTATCCACGCTGGCGATCACCCGCGCGATGCGCTCCAGGTTGTCGGCATAGTCGGTGATCACCAGCGTGTTGTTGCCCGGATTGGCAGTGATCGGATTGTCCGGGCTGATCATCGGCCGCAGCACCGCCACCAGCGCGGCCGCGTTCTCGTAGCGCAGCGCGAAGGTGCGCGTGGCAACCTCGCCCCCCGCACCGCCGCTGCCAACGCGGCCACCGAGCAGCTTGGCATCGGCCTGCGGCACCACCCGGCTGACGCCGCCGTTCTCGACCACGGCGAAGCCGCGCATGCGCAGTGCGCCCAGCAGCAACTGGTAGGCCTGGGTACGGCTGACCGGGCCATCGGAAACCACTGTCATCTTGCCGGTCACCCGTGGATCGACCAGGAACTGGCGCCCGGTGAAGCGCGCTGCCATGCGCAGTACGCCACCGATATCGGTGTCGACCAGGTTCAACTGCACCGGCTCATCACGGGCGTCCTGCGCCAGTACCAGCGCCGGTGCGTGGGCCATGCACACGATCAGGGCCAGTGCGGTACTGCAGGCAAAGCTACGCATCGCCCTCATGGATGGGCACCCGCGGTGGCCACCATCACGATGTTTCCGGAAATCCGTGCCGCCGGCATGTTCGCATCCCCTGTGCGTGTCAGTTGCAGCTGCTGCAGTTCGATGGCCGGATCGGCCAGCACGGGCAGCAGCCAGTTCCACAGCGCGTCGGCGGGCACTGCCTGCACCTGCAGGTGCC
The DNA here is from genome assembly GCF_059372495.1 of Stenotrophomonas sp. YJH_SMC_80. Classification (NCBI taxonomy): domain Bacteria; kingdom Pseudomonadati; phylum Pseudomonadota; class Gammaproteobacteria; order Lysobacterales; family Lysobacteraceae; genus Stenotrophomonas; species Stenotrophomonas sp. YJH_SMC_80. The sequence continues at coordinate 36,355 of NZ_JCAFVP010000013.1, read as the reverse complement.
AACGCCCGTCGCGCGCTTCGATATGCAGGCCGGCGGCAAGGCCGGCGGTCTTGATGCCATCGCGCAGCCCGGCCAGTGTCGGGTGCTGGCTCTGCGCCAGCTGCTGGCGCTCACGGGCGCGCAGCAGCGGTGCCAATGCGCGGGACTGCGCCTGCAGCCGCGGCAGCTCGGCCTGCCAATACGTGCGCTGCTTCAGCAGTGGCTCCAGCCACAACGACCACAGGCCCGCCACCAGCAGCGCCACCACCATCACCCACAGCATCAGCCGGTCGCGCGGTGGCAGGCGTTGCCAGCGGTGCTGCAGGCCCACCAGCCCCTCGCCCAGCCATAGGGTGCGGGTCGTCACTGCCCAGCTCCGCTCACTCGCAGGTGTCCACCGGCTTGGCGCGCCAGCTGCAGGCCCTGTGCCTGAACTGCTTGCTGCCAGTGCTCAAGCCGCTGCGGATCGTCGGCCAATGCCTGGGCATCGGCATCCAGCTCCATGTCCAGCTGCCCGGGTTGGTAATGCAGGCTGCGCACTTGCCCGGCCAGCTCCGGAACAGCCTGCAGCGTGCTGGCAACCTGACGCTGCAGCGCCGGCAACGGCGGCGCCGGCAGCGGCACGGCAAGTGCTCGCCTTGCCTGCAACACCGGGTCCACCACATCGGTGATCTCCGGGAAGCGCGCGCTGAACTGGCGCGCCATGTCCTGTTGCAGGGCCTCGCCCTCGATCCGCCAACGCGAGACCTGCAGCTGCAGGCCGAGTGCAGCCAGCAGCACTGCTGCCAGTGCCAGGCCGATCGCCAGTCGCGGTGCTTGCCGGCCTGCGCCGGGCAGCGGCAATGACCAGCCTGGCAAGGGGCCAGAGGTCTGCCGTTCATGCGTGACGGCGGTGGCCGGCAGGCTGTCCGGCCACATCGGCGGCACACTATCGATCCACTGCACGGCCTGCACGCCGGCCTGTTGCAGGCGCACGGCCAGCGCCTGCATCACCGCACAGGCATCACGTCCGCCATACCATTGAACGAAACCCCGATCGCGCCCGCTGCGTACCAGCAGATGCTCGCCGCTGACCTGCAGCGTGGCCTGGCCGTCCTGCCAGGGCAGCAGCAGTGGCGTCGGATACAGCGCCTGCAGCTGCAGCGCACACGAGGCCAGCATCTGCTGCACCTGCGCGATGGCCTGCTGGCCAAGCCAGGCCACCGGAACCGTGCCGTCTGCCGCCTGCGCGCCGTGGGCCAGCGCCACCTCCTGCAGGTCATCCAGCAGCATCGCCTCCACCTCACCCTGCAGCGCCGACTGCAGGCGGCGCCCGGACAACGGCGGCAGCTGCAGTTCCAGCAGGATCAGGTCGTTCGGATCGAGGCAGGCACGCACCGCAGCCTGCGGATGCCGCAGGCCCAGCGCCGTCAGTGTGTCGCGGCCATGCGCCAGCACCTCGCCCTTGTGCAGCTGCGCCCAGTCCACCGCGCTGTCGGCGCGCAGGTGCTCCAGCGCCGGCAGGCGCATGCGAAGCTGCACATTCATGCGCCGATCCTCGTCCACACCCGTTGCACACGCACCCCATCGTCGCGGTATTCGCGCCACAACAGCGCGCGAAAATCGACCGCACTGCCGTCAGCCTGCACCTGGCCGACGGCCAGGAACCATTCGCTATGGATACCCAGGGGAAGCACGGCCATCTGTTCGTTGCTCAGTTGGAGTCGGTTGGCGATGTCGCCGCGATTGAGCAGCCAATGGCCAGCATCGCGCTCACCGAGCAGCGCCTGCAGCCGTGCCGGCTCGACCACGGGCGTCACCGCCTGCAGAACGCGCAGGTCGCTGGTGTTGGCGTTGACCAGGGTCTGCGCCGGCAACACCACGGTGCGCCGCGCCAGCGCCTGCAACGCCACCGGATCGGCGCCAGGCAACGCCTGTTCGATCAGTGATTCGCGCGGCAGCGGCGCCTGCGCCTGCATGTCGCCATCGCGCAGGCGCGCCTGGATGTGGTCGGCGGCGGATGCGCAGGCGCCCTGGCCCAGCCCCTGCCCGGCACACAACGCGATGAACGCGCGCCGCGCCTCGGGGTCCGGCCTGCCATGCGCAAGAAGGTTGCGCAGGTTGAACATCGACTGCGCATCGACCAGCTGCAGCTGCACCGGCAACGGCGCCTGCAGCTCCAATGGGCGCGCCCAGCGCCCGCTGCGCACCGTGGTCAGCTGTTCCTTTACATCCTCACGCAGCTGCTGTGCCGCACGCTCCAGCGTTGCGTCCACCGCCATGCGTACCTGTACGCGCAGCTGGTCGCCACGCAGCGCACGCAGCTGGGCCGACTGCCGGGTCAGCAGTGCGGTGGCAATCACCGCCACCAGTGCCACCACCAGCAGGGCGACGATCACCGCCATGCCACGTTGGCGGACACTCGAAACAGAACGCATCCGGGCTGACATCGGCCTGCCTCACAGCTGCCAGGAACCGATGTCCGCATTCCCGGCGTCGCCACCGGGCTTGCTGTCCGCGCCCAGCGAGAACACATCGATGTCGCCATGGGTTCCGGGAATCTGGTACTGGTACGGATGGCCCCATGGATCATTGGGCAGGCGATCCAGATAGGGCGTGACCGGCATCGCGCCACCACCCTGCGGTGGCTTCACCAGCGCCTGCAGCCCCTGCTCGGCACTGGGATAGCGCCCGTTGTCCAGCTTGAACAGTTTCAATGCCTGCATCAATGCAGCGATGTCCTGGCGCGCCGCCACTACGCGCGCCTGGTCGGGGCGGTCCATCAACCGCGGCACGATCAATGCGGCGAGGATGCCGATGATCACCACCACCACCATGATCTCGATCAGGCTGAAACCCTGCTGCCGAGCCCTGCGACCACGAACCTGCCTTGCCATTGTTCCGCCCTCGTCATCCTGGAAGAGACCGCTGCGCCATGGTCAGCGGTGCATGTGTCAGTACGATAAACATCCGCTGGAAATCCGCTGCGCGTGTCCCTGTGCAGGCGCAATACGTGCAGCCGGGGCACATGCAGACTCGAACAGGTGCTGCGGCACGCTGGCCAGCGCATCGTCGATGCAGCCGCGCAGCAACGGGTGCGCGCAGGCCTGCAGCAGGCGCACGCACTGCATCGGCGACCATGCCGTTCCATGATCGAGGCCGATGAACATCCGATAGGCCTGGTGATAGCGCAGGTCGTCGTACACGCGCTGGGCACTGTTCAGACCGCGCACGACCACCAGCAGAGCCGCGCGCTGCAGCAGCCGCGCATCGCCTGCATCAAGCGGTAGCGGGCTCATCGCCGCCTCGGGCCAGGGCCGCAGCCGCAGGTCGAGGGCTTTTCGCAGCGCCGCCAGTGGGTGCGCACTACCATCCAGTGCCGCCCAGCGCGCCGCATCCGCCCAGGCATCGCTGGACAGCACCCAGACCCACGAGCGCCCATAGCGCTGCACGTTCAATGGTGCATGCCGTGCCTGCTCCAGTGACTGGCTCAGGTGACGATCCAGCTCCAGCATGCTGATCCTGCGACTGTCTGCCATAGGCGCCGCCCATGCTCCACGACGCGCGGTGCGTCGTACTCTGGAGAAGACGTCAGCAAGGCAGGTGAAGCGACAGCGCGCATGCAGCTCTGTGCACTGCGTGGCGCTTCATCGACAACGTCATCGCAGCGTCATCTGCCTGCAGGCTTCACGTTCCAGCCGCGGCGCTTCGCCTCCACAACGGCGCGCCAGTATCGCCACGTCGCTGCGCGCGGCGAATGTTGCCAGCGCATTGGACATGTCCACGTCATCGAACCATGACGCCATCGCAACGCGCAGCGCCGGCAGCTGCCAACCGTCCATCACACCATGGGTGCCTGCTACGAACCAATGCCAGAGGCGATGGTGAAGCACCTGGTCGTGCAGCTGTGCGAGATCCTCAATGCGATGCACGTCCATCAACAGCAGTGCGCGTGCAACCGCCGCGGGCGGCAACGCACCGGCTTCAGGCAGCGGAAGCGACTGCTGCTGCAGGCGCAGCAGCATCGCCAGCGGGTGCGACTGCGGATCAAAGTCCAGCAGCACCGCCTGTTGCTGCCACTGCGCATCGGACACCACGCACACCCAAGGTGAGCCATAGCGATGCACCATCAATGGCCGTCGCTGCGTGGTTTCCAGCAGCGCCGACAGATTGCGACGCAGATCCAGCACACCGATGGTCTCGTTGCGCATCCTTGGCCTCTCCTCGCTTGCAACAGCCCTGCGCGGCGCGCACGGCCAGCGTCTTCATCTATCCAAGGACGGCAATGCCACCCGGAAAGCGACGCAGATCCAGCGACATCGTCAGTCGCAGCTGCTCCAGTGCCGCGTCCGGATCATCAATACGGAAGCGACCGCTGACCGGCGCGCGCGCCAACGCCGATTCTCCCAGCAGCACCTTGCCGCGGCGGTAGCGGTTGATCTCGTCCACCACTTCACGCAGCGGTGCGCGGCGGAACACCAGCATGCCTTCGGTCCAGGCGCTCACTTCAGAAGCCACGGCTTCGGCCACCACGCCACTGAGGCGCTCGTCGTACTGGGTCTGCTGACCCGCCTGCAGCTGCAGCCGGCCCTGCGGATGCTCGATGCGGGCGCTGCCCTGCAGGCAGGTCACCCGTACCTGGCCGTGGGTGTTGCGCACATCCAGGCGCACTGCGCCTTCATCGGCAATCACGCAACCCGGGCCCGCGAACAACGCCAGGCGCAGGCCGGCCAGGGTCTCGATCGCGGCCTGGCCCTGCACCAGCTCGAAGCCTTCGCCCTGCGCGTCGGCGCGGCGGCGCAGGCTGCTCTGCGTATCCAGTTCGATCTTCAGCTGTGGCAAGGGTGCGATCTGCAGACGTTCACCGGTGCCGGTGTGGAAATCAGCCGTCATCGCCGTCACCGAAGGCCACAGCCCCAGCGGCGGGCGGATTGCCGCCACCACCACCAGGCTGGCCGGGGCGGCAATCGCCGCGCCCAGGAAGGCGCGCCGGCTCCAGCGCTGGGCCGGCGTCGGCGCCACCGGTTGGCGGGCGGCGGCGGGCAGCTGCTCGCCGGCCAGCCGTACCTGCTCCCATTGCCGGCGCGCACGGCCGAACGCCTCACGATGACGCGGATCCGACTCGCACCACGCACGGAACCTGCGCCCGTCGGCGGCGGTCGCCTCGCCCGAGGTCAGCCGCACCACCCACGCGTGCGCCTGACGCTCGACGGCATCCAGCGGGCGTTGCGGGCGATCGTCAGGATCCATGGGGGCTCATGCCGGACCCGCACGCTGCGGGGTTCTGCTCGGCGTCAAAGTGTAGACGGATGCCGCCGTTCAGAACCGCACCTGGCGCCCCTGCCCGCTGCGCTCGCCCAGGTAGTCCTGGGCCGCCTTCAGCTCACGCTGCACCAGTCGCAGCGACACACCGAGGTGATCGGCCACGTCGCGCTGCTGCAGGCCATCGACGCGGATCGCCAGCAGGATGCGGCGACGGCGCTCGGGCATGCGCTGCAGCAGGCCAACCATGTCTTCCAGCGCGAAGTCCAGTTCGGCCGCCTGCGCCGGGCCGGGTGCAGGGTCGGCCATGTCCATCAGCGTATCCACCTCCTCCAGGCTCAGCAGGCGGTGGTCAGCACGTTGGCGATCGATCACGGTATTCATTGCCATGCGCAGCAGGTAGGCCGCGGGGTTCTGCACGGCATCCAGGCGGTCACGCCGCGCGCTCAGGCGCATCCACGTGTCCTGCAGCGCGTCGCCGGCCAGCTCCTCCGAGCCCAGCTTGCGCACCAGCCGGCGCTTCAGCTCATCGTAGGCACCCAGAAGGTGGTCCATCAGGTCAACTGCCCCAGCCGTACCGTTGCTCATGTTCGAATCCTTGAAGTCATGGAAGGGGCGCGCGCCGGCCACAGTCGTGGTCGGTACCGGAAGGACGGATCTGCAGCGTCACCGGCTGCGGCAGCGCAGCGGCATCGGGCGCCAGCACCAAGCCCTGCAGCGCCTGCAGCAGGCGCGCATCGCGGCGGGCGCTGCCACTGCCTGACAGCAGCTCGGGCTCGCTCACCTGGCCCGCGCCGTCGATGCGGAAGCGCAGCGTCGCGGCATAGCGGCCGGGCGCGATCTCCGGGTCGTCACAGAACGCCGCACGCAACCGCTGCTGCAGGCCGCCGTAGCGACGCCGACGCTCGGCCTCGGGAAGTTCGGCGCCAACACTCGATTCGGCGGCCGAGGGCGTGCCCCGGCGCAGCACCACGCGCTGCTCGCCGATCACCTCGGCCTCGATACCGGAGTCCTGCAGCAGCACCTGCAACGCAGGCAGCGGTGCCAGGCTGCCGCGCAGCGCATGGCTGCTGCGGCCTGCGGCCAGGTCACCCGGGTACATCACTGACCACCCACTGATGACGCTGAAGCGCTCGACCGCCTGTTCCAGCGGCTGCGCAGGGATGTCGTAGGCATGAACAGCGTCCTGCGCGGCAGCGGCAAAGGACAGCAGCAGCCATGCGGCGATGGCCACCTTCCAAGTTCTGACCGCATGGTGTCCATTCAGCCCCCTGACGTAGAACACATGACCCTCGGCAGCGACAGCAGCTGCAGTGGACGCGCGCCACCACCGGAACCCCGGCCCGCGCGCGACCCGCAAGCGGGCTCAAACCGTACCGGCGCCACATGTCATTGCGATGACCGCCGCCCACGGCCTGGCATCGAGCCAGGCTCCGTAAAGCCAGTCACGCATCAGGAATCAATGAATCGAACAGACCTGTTCATTTGCTCACAGGGTCAGAGCCCGTTGCGCAGCAACGGGATCCGACCCGGTACCGACCCAAACGTGTCGACCAAGGTCGACACCCACCAGGAGCAGCTCATGCCGTTCCGGCAGATCGTGGAAATCTGTCGAAGGCGGGGTGGGTCCGGTTGCGGGGGCGTGAGCCGCATGGGCCCAAGGCATGCCTCGGGCGGGTTGGGCAGGACGCCCAACCCCGGTCTTGCCGTGTGCGCAGGACAGCGCACACGAGCAAGCCGCGACCGAGCTTACATGGACGTACTTGCAGCGTCCCCCGCAACCGGACCCACCCCGCCATCCCTCAGCAGGCCCGCTGTTGCTGTTGCTGTTGCTGTTGCTGTTGCTTCTGAGGTTGCCGGCCAGCGGCCGGCACTACCCGCGGGTGCCGGGTGCAACCCGGCCGCAAACCCCATCCCTCAAAGCGGCAGCTGGGTCGTCTGCTTGATCCGCTGCATCGGAATCTCGGTCTTGGTGTTCTGCACCCCGGCAATCCGGTTCAGGTGCTGCATCTGGAACTGCCGGTAGGCATCCAGGTCGGCCACCGCCACCCGCAACAGGAAATCGCAGTCACCGGCCATCAGATGGCATTCAAGCACTTCCGGGAACGACTTGATGCTGTTGATGAAATGATTGGTGGTGTCCTCGTCCTGCCCGCGCAGCCACACCCGCACGAACACCGTGAAGCCACGGCCCACCTTGGCCTCGTTCAACAAGGCCACATAGCGGTCGATGTAGCCGCCCTCCTCCAGCAGACGCACCCGGCGCAGGCAGGCCGACGGCGACAGCCCGACCAGGCGTGCCAGCTCCAGGTTCTGCAGGCGGCCGTCGCGCTGCAGGGCGTCGAGGATGCGCCGATCGAGGTTGTCCAGCTGGTACTGCATGGAATTTCACCCCTTTCACTTCTGGCCGCATGAAATATCAATCATCCAGAATCAAGTGGTATCAACGCAACCCGATTTCGCGATTGGACCGCTAGCATGGGCCACCCCCACCTTGTTGTGCCGTTCGATGGACGCCCGTACTACCCTCCCCCTGCCTGACACCTGCGATACCGCGCCGCGTGCCGAATTCCTGCGCGGCCTGCGCGCCGCCGTGCCGGTGATGATCGGCTTCATTCCGTTCGCCCTGGTGCTCGGCGCGCAGGCGGCCCAGAAGGGCCTGAGCGCACTGGAAGTACCGCTGATGACCGGCCTCAACTTCGCTGGCGGCTCGGAGTTCGCCGCCGTCGAACTGTGGACCTCGCCACCGCACATTGCACTGATCGTGGCGATCACCGCGCTGGTCAACAGCCGTCACCTGCTGATGGGCGCCAGCCTGGCCCCGCTGCTCCAGCACCTGCCGCGCCGCCGGGTGCTGCCGGCGCTGTTCTTCATGTGCGACGAAAGCTGGGCGATGGGCGTGGCCGATGCGCGCAGACGCGCGCTTGGCTTCAGCCTGGCCTACTACCTGGGCGTATCGGCAGGCCTGTACACGGTCTGGGTGGCCTGCACCACGCTGGGCGCGATCGTTGGCCCGATGCTGGGCGACATCCACGCCTATGGTTTCGACATGGCCTTCCCCGCCGTGTTCCTGGTCCTGTTGCGCGGCATGTGGCAGGGCATGAAGGCCGCGCGGCCGTGGCTGGTCAGCCTGGTCGTTGCCGCTGCTACCTACCTGCTGGTGCCAGGTGCGTGGTACGTGGCCAGCGGCGCACTGGCCGGCCTGGCCGCGGCCTGGCTGCTGGCGGAGGACGCAGCATGATCTTCAATGGCCTGATCCACTGGACCTCGGTACTGACCATCGTGCTGATGGCCGCCGCCACCTACCTGACCCGCATCGTCGGCTTCCTCGCGCTGCGCAACCGCACACTGAGCAAACGCGCAGTGACGGTGATGGAAGCCGCGCCGGGCTGCGTGCTGATCTCGGTGATCGCCCCGGACTTCGTGGCCGACAAGCCGGCCGACCTGGCCGCACTGGCCATCACCCTGCTGGCCGCCACGCGGCTGTCGATGCTGCCGACCGTGCTGATCGGCGTGGTCTCGGCGGGTGTGTTGCGCTATCTGATGGGGTAGCTACCGGTACGCCGGGCAATGCCCGGCGCACCGTAGTGGCGCAGCAGAGCAATCACGCGCTGCTGCTTGCCGCCAGCAGGCACAGGCTGCGCGGCGGCAGCGTCCAGGCGCCTTCCTCATCCGGCTCCAACGGCGTTTCGTCGGTCTGCAGGAGTACGCGCCGGAACGACAGGGCGTCGTCTGACACACAGAACCGCTGCGGCTGCTCCCCGGCGTTCAACAGCAGGGCCAGGCTGACATGCCGCCCGGGCTCGCGCAGGCCACTGTCCGGGCTGCGACCGTCCAGCACGATCAGCAGCGCACGCAGCCCTGCGTCATGCCAGTCCGCTTCCTCCATGCCGCGACCATCGGGATGCCGCCAGTCGATATCGCGCAGGCCCAGTGCCTCATCGTACTCGCCGCGCAGGAACCGGTTCCGGCGCAGCAGGCCGTAGCGCCGGCGCAGCGACAGCGCCCGCCGCACGAACGCCACCTGCGCCTGTGCAGCCGGCAATGCTGCGCGCTCCCAGTCGATCCAGCTCAGTGGATTGTCTTGGCAGTAGGCGTTGTTGTTGCCCTGCTGCGAATGGCCGAACTCATCGCCTGCCAGCAGCATCGGCGTCCCCTGCGCCAGCAGCAGCGTGGCCAGCAGATTGCGCATCTGCCGCGCACGCAACGAAAGGATCGCCGCATCATCGGTGTCTCCCTCCACGCCGTGGTTGCTGGAGAGGTTGTGCGAGTGCCCGTCACGGTTGTCCTCGCCGTTGGCCTCGTTGTGGCGATCGTTGTAGCTGACCAGATCGTGCAGGGTGAATCCATCATGCGCCGTCACCAGATTGATGCTGGCCGACGGTCGCCTGCCGTGGTGTTCGAACAGGTCGGCCGAGCCAGTGAAGCGCGTGGCAAACTCCGCCAGCTGCCCGCCATCGCCACGCCACAGCGCGCGCACCGTGTCGCGGAAGCGGTCGTTCCACTCGGCCCAGCCCGGCGGAAACTGGCCCAGCTGGTAGCCGCCCGGGCCGATGTCCCATGGCTCGGCAATCAGCTTCACCTGGCTCAGGATCGGGTCCTGGCGTACCGCATCGAGGAAGCTGCCCGAGGCGTCAAAGCCATGCCGTTCGCGGCCGAGGATGGTTGCCAGGTCGAAGCGGAACCCATCCACCCGCATCTCGGTCACCCAATACCGCAGGGAGTCCATGACCATGCGCAGCGCACCGGCATTGGTCAGGTCGAACGTATTGCCGGTACCCGTATCGTTGATGTAATAGCGGCGATCATCGGCCAAACGGTAGTAGCTGGCGTTGTCGATGCCCTTGAACGACAGCGTAGGGCCCAGCTCGTTGCCTTCGGCCGTGTGGTTGTAGACCACGTCCAGGATGACCTCGATGCCCGCGTTGTGCAGGCGCGCGACCATCTGCTTGAACTCGGCCACGGTGCCCAGCGACAGATAGCGTGCCTGCGGCGCGAAGAAGCCGATGGTGTTGTATCCCCAGTAGTTGCGCAGCCCGCGCTCGAGCAGCTGCTGGTCATCCACGTAGGCATGCACCGGCAGCAGCTCGATGGCGGTCACCCCCAGATGGCTGAGGTGGTCGACCACCGCATCGTGCCGCAACGCGGAGAAAGTACCGCGCTCGGCCTGCGGGACGTCGGGATGCTGCATGGTCAGTCCGCGCACGTGGGCTTCGTAGATCACGGTCCGGTCCCAGGGCGTGGCAGGTGCACGCTCGACGCCCCAGCTGAAAGCCGGATCGATCACGGCACAGCGTGGCATGTAACCGGCGCTGTCGCGGCGGTCGAAACTGAGATCGCCATCGCGGTGACCCAGGGTGTAGCCGAACAGGTGTGGGGCCCACTTCAGTTCGCCGACGATCTGCTTGGCGTAGGGGTCCAGCAGCAGCTTGTTGGGATTGAAACGATGGCCCTCTTCCGGGGCATACGGGCCGTGCACCCGGTAGCCGTAACGTTGCCCGGGCCGCACGTCCGGCAGGTAGCCGTGCCAGATCTCGTTGGTGTACTCGGGCAGCGCGATACGCTCGACTTCACGGTTGCGCGCGTCGAACAGGCAGAGTTCCACCCGGGTAGCGTGCCGCGAGTACAGCGCGAAGTTCACACCCAAGCCGTCCCAGGTCGCCCCCAGCGGGAACGGCCGGCCTTCGCGCACCCGCGAGGTCTGCGTCCACTTACGGCTGGCCATCGGTTCCCTCCTCGTCGCGCGCAGCGGCAATCTCGGCTTCCACCAGGCGCTCGGCCATGTGCCAATGCCGCTGCTGCTGGTCGTCCGGGCGCCCTTCCGCTTCCCATATCTGATGGGCCAATGCCTCAATCCGCTGCCGTCGTTCCCTGCTGTCCATTCCTGTCCGTCTCCTCGTTGATCCATACCGCCAACGGGCTGCCAGCCAGAAGCCGTGCCGCGTCCTCGGTTGCCTTGAAATGTTCGATGCGCCCGTCCAGCAGGTTGCGCATGCGGCCTGTCGGCAGCCCGTGCAGCATCACGCCAGTGCCGACGTCGTGTGCTGCGTGCAGGCCGGGCCCGGGCACGGCGGTGGGCGAACCACGCCGCACGATCACCAGCAGCACCTGCGCCTGATGCCTGCGCGCGAATGCCAGCCAGGGCGAACGCGCCGGTACGGACAGCGGCTGCAGTTGGCCGTGCAGGAACAGCTGCGGGTGCCTGCGGCGGCACTCCAGCAAGCGCCTGAGCAGAAATACCTTGATGCCACCGTCCCGCCAGTCCTCCAGCAGGGCGGGCCAACCGGGCGTATCGCGCAGCCACGCCTGCCGCACTGGATAGTCCACGGCACGCCGGTTGTCCGGGTCCACCAGGCTCAGGTCCCAGCCTTCTCCGCCCTGGTAGAGGTCGGGCACGCCGGGCAGGCAGTGCTGCAGGCACAGCTGTGCCAGGCCGTTGCAGGCGCCGGCCGGCGCAATGCGCGCCACGAACGTCGCCAGCGCCTCCCGCACCGGCTGCAATGGCGCTCCATCCAGCAGTGCGTGCAGCCACTGCGCGGCGGCCTCCTCCACCGCCACATTGGGATCGGACCAGCTGCTGACCCGTTTGCCCTCGCGCAACGCCTTGGTCAGCCATTGCACCATCCTCGAGGCGAAGTCGGCGCCCGGGTTACCGTGCATCGGCCACGCGGCCACGAGCGCCTGCCACAGCGCATAGGCCTCGGCACCCGGCAACGGCATTGGCGCGCCCGCGCGGGTCGACATCCGGCTCCAGCGCCGCACGGCGTCCCGCCACTCGACCGTGCAGGTGCTGAGAACCGCCAGCCGCGCCCGGCTGTCGGCCCCGCGCTTGTGATCGTGGGTCGCCAGCGCAAGCAATGCCCGCGGATGGCGCTGCAGGCGTCTCACTGCGTGTTCCAGCAGCTCCCGTCCCTCCATGCCCAGCCGCTGCGGATCACTTCCGACTTCGTTGCGCGACAGCAGCCTGAAGTAACGATAGAAGGCTGTGTCCTCCACCGACTTGGCATTCAACGGCGCGGCCAATTGCCCGAATCTCACCCGCAGCGCGCGCTCGACCTCCGCCTCGCCGGGAAGTGCCCGCAGCAGCAGATCCAGTGCCGCGTGTGCCGTACCGTCCAGTGCCACGCGTGCTGCTACGGCAGCGTCCACCAAGGCCTTCCGTTCACCCGCATCCTGCAGCGAATAGGGGCGGTAGGTACGGTAGTGCCGCAGCAGCGCGGCCAATGCACGGGCAAGCGCCGCGGCTCCGATATCGGCTTCGGCCAGCCGGGGCTGCAGGACCCGCTGCGCGCTGCGCAGCAGTCGCTGGAAGTCGGTGTGAAGCGACGTGCGCAGCAGCATGCCGCGGGCATCCTGCTGCAAGTCGTCAAAGCTGCGCGCGTCGGCACTCGCCGCTTGCCAGGTGCGGGAGAGCGCGGGTGCAGCTGCCGGATCATGCAGCCACGCGCCAACCTGGTCCATGAAGTCATAGCCCGTCGTGCCGTCGCAGGCCCAGCCATCGGGCAGCTGTTCGTCCTCCGCCAGTATCTTCTCCACATGCACGCTCACTGCCTGTGGGTCGCGACCGCCTGCCGCGCAGGCCTCGTCGAGCGACGCACGCAGATGTTGCAGGTAGGCTCCGGGCGACGACAGGCCATCCACATGGTCAATGCGCAGGCCATCCACCCAGCCCTCACGCACCAGCCGCAACGGCAGCACATGCACCGCCGCGAACACATCGTCGCGCTCCACCCGCAGTGCGGCCAGTTCGTTGATGTCGAAGAAGCGCCGGTAGTTCACCTGATCGCCCGCCGTGCGCCACCAAGCCAGCCGGTAGTGCTGCCGCTGCAGCAGCGTGTGCAATCGTTCGACGCTGCGGTTGCAGCGTTCCGCCCATGCCGGCCACTGCGCGGGTGCCAGCGGATGGCTGCGCGGAGACAACGGCAATGCCAGCCCGTGATGACGCAGCATCGGCCGCTCATCGTCCACTGCTACGCGCAACACGCCATCGCGCACGGCCTCGTGCAGTGGCCGGTCCAGCACAGGCAGCCAGAGCCGGCCCTCGCAGCCCGGCGCCTCCCAGTCAATGTCGAACCATCCGGCATGGGGACTTCTGCACCCGTGCAGCAGCACATCGTTCCACCAGGGCGTCTGCGGGGATGCCGCAAGATGGTTGGGTACGATGTCCAGGATCAGGCCCATGCCATGCGCGCGCGCCGCTGTCGCCAATCGCTGGAAGGCATCTTCGCCGCCCAGTTCCGGATTGATGCGGGCCGGGTCGATGCCATCGTAGCCATGCATGGACCCTGGCATCGCAGCGCTGATCGGCGACAGGTAAAGGTGGCTGACGCCCAGCGCGGCGTAGTACGGCAGCTGCGCCGCAGCGGCATCGAAGTTGAAGCCTGCATGCAGCTGCAGGCGTGCGGTGGCACGCAACCGGGTCATCGTCCCGCCTTGCGTCGCGTGGCGCTGAACCGGGCAATGCGCGCATCGGCCGCGTCCGGATCCCACGCAAGCGGCAAGCGTCGGCGCCAGTTCGGGTGACCATTGACGGTACCCGGCAGGTTCACCTGCGCGCGGCTGCCCAGCGCATCTTCCAGCGGGAGCAGCGCCAGCCGTGAAGGTGCGTGCGCCACCAGTGACAGCGCACGCGCTTCCAGCGTCGCGCCCTCGCCCCGGGCGACTGCGGACAGCGCCTGTACCTCGCTGGCACGCGCGTGCAGCGCCGCGGGAAGCTCGGCCAGCTCACCCAGACGTGCACGCCAGCGCAGGTCGCGCCCACGCAGCCAGCCGGCCAGCGGCGGCAGATCATGGGTGGACGGCATGGCCACCGCATCGCGGCGCCACCGTGGCGCCGGCAGGAAGCGCTCACCGTTGCGGGCGAACGGCAGCACCTCAAGCCCCAGCACGCCACGGGCTGCCAGTCGCTGGCGGATACCCGGAGGAACCACCCCAAGGTCCTCACCGATCAGCACGCAGCGATGGCGCCACGATTCCAGCACCAGCAGGTTGATCAGATCATCGAACGGATAGCGCAGGTACACCCCCTGCCCGGCGCCTGCGCCACGAGGCAGCACCCACAGCCGCTGCAGGCCCAGGATGTGGTCGATGCGCAATCCACCGCGACCCGCCATCACGGCGCGCAACACGCGGATGAACGGTTCAAACCCCTCACGCTGCAACGCAGAGGGTGACCAGCTGGTGATACCCCAGGCCTGGCCCAGCGGATTGAACGCATCCGGCGGCGCGCCCAGCTCGAGGCCCTGCAGCAGGCGGTCGCCGCCGGTCCGGGCCTCGACGCCCTGCGGTGCGCAACCCACTGCCAGATCCGCGATCAGTCCGATCGACGCGCCGTCGCTGCGCAGTCCCGCCTGCACCTGCGCCCAGCCTTGCCGCGCCAACCACTGCGCAAACGCATGGTCGTCGGCGCTTCCAGTGAAGCGGTCGGCGGCGTGCTCGCAATACTGCAGCAGGGGTTCGCCCTGCGCATCGCACCACGTCTGCAACTGTTCGTACTGTGCCGGCGCCTGCTGCCGCAGCCATTGGCGCCCTTGGCGCAGCCAGCGCCACTTCACTGCCGCCGAGTGCGGCCAGTCGATGCGGCGTGCTGCGGTAGCCGCTTCAACGGCCATCGCCAGTGCTTCGTCCTCGCGCAGCACGCTGCCGGCGGCCTCCGGTAAAACCTGCGGCAGCGACACCTGCAGCGGATCGAGCCAGCGCCGGTCGCTGGGCGAGTAAGGACTGTAGCCCGTGCCCGGTGGCAGGCCGGCGTGCAGCGGACTCAACGCCAGTGCATCGCCGCCGTGACGGTGCAGCAGCTCGCGCCACCGCGCACAGCCGGCGCTGTCACCGATGCCGGCATCACCGGGCGCGCGCAGGCTGTAGACCTGCGCCGAAAGACCCCAACCGCGCAGCAGGCCCTGCGGCCACCAGGCACGCTGCGGTGCCACCGCAACCGCCTGTTGCTGCCCGCCCTGGCGCCACTGCCAATAGCCTGGCTGATCCGGAACCCGCCAGCGCCCTTGCGCATCCGCACGTGCAGGCAACGCTGTGCCCTGCTCGTCCACCCAGCACGCCGCGCCCGTTGCCTCAGGCATGGCCAGGAGCTGACCACAGCAGGCGGTGAGCAACGGGTGGACCACCGGCGCACCGTCGCACGCGAACTCCGACAGCACGGCGCGCAGCACGTCGGGCGCAACCTCGCGCTCTGCTCCGGCCACGTCGGTCCAGCGGACCAGCAGGCCCGCACGGCGAGCCGCCTCCCGCACCGCCGCATCCGTATTCATGCGGCGATCCAGCGCGCAAGCGCACCGCCGCCTGCCGGCAGCATCGCGGCCGCATCCGGCCCCACGACGCACTCGCCGGCCGGCATCGCGTGGGCCACCGGCGACGGACCCACGTTGATCGCGATCCACCACTGGCCCGATGGCAACTGCCAGCCCGCCTGCACCGCGCCCTGGCCCAGCACGCGCGCGCCCAGCGACCGCGCCTGCAGCAGGCCAGGCTGCAGATAGCGCCTGCGCAGGCCGAGGAACTCACCCGTGCAGCGCAGCCAGTGCTGCGACCAGGGATCATCGCCGGGTGGCAGTGTGTACGAGGCCTGCAGGGTCGCCGCATCGTTCGGGTCCGGAATGCGCGCCCGCGAGGCGACATCGGCAAAGGCGCTGAAACCCGCGAATTCGCGGCGACGTCCCTCGCGCACGGCTTCGTCCAGCGGTGGCGCGTAGTCGGTGAAGAACAGGAAGGGCGATTGCGCCTGCCACGGTTCGCCCATGAACAGCAGCGGGATCATCGGCGTCAGCAGGGTCAGGGCCAGCGCCGCGCGCAGCCGGGCAGGATCGATCAGCATCGACAGGCGCTCGCCGAAGGCGCGGTTGCCCACCTGGTCGTGGTTCTGCGCGAATACCACAAAACGCGCGGGCGACAGGTCGACGCTGGGCTCGCCACGGGGATGGCCGTGCAGGTCCGGCTCGCCCTGCCAGGCGAATCCTTCGGCCAGGCAGCGCGCCAGGAGTGCTTCGGCGCGCCCGGCATAGGCCGCGTAATAGCCTTCCTGCTCGCCGGTCAGCATCACATGCAGCGCGTTGTGGAAGTCGTCGTTCCACTGCCCCTGATAGGCGCCGCGCAGCCACCGCGCCTGGTTGCGTTCGTTCTCCAGCACCAGGTGCGCCTGCGGCACCGCCGAGCGTACCTCATCGGCCAGCTGCTGCAGGAACCGGTCATCGTCAATGGCGTGCACCGCATCCAGGCGCAGTCCGTCGACGCCATAGTCGCGCAGCCACATCAGCGCATTGTGGATGAAGAACCGCCGCACCCAGGGCTGGCGGAAGTCGATGGCCTCGCCCCACGGCGTGCTGCGATCGTCACGGAAGAACCCGCACGCGTAGTCGCGCAGACGGTTCCCCTGCGGCCCGAAGTGGTTGTAGACCACATCCAGCAGCACCGAGAGCCCTGCATCGTGCGCAGCGTCGACAAAGGCCTTCAGCGCGGACGGACCGCCATAGGCCAGCGCGGGTGCATACGGGAACACGCCGTCGTAGCCCCAGTTGCGGCCACCGGGAAACTGCGCGACCGGCATCAGTTCAATGGCGGTGATGCCCAGGGCCGCCAGCATCGGCAGCTGCGCGGTCAACGCCGCGAACCCGCCGCCGGCCTCGATGTGCACTTCATAGATCACCAGGTCCTGCCAGGCATGCCCGTGCCAGGCAGGCCGCGCTGCCTCCGTATCCAGCACCACCGCGCTGTCGCCGTCGATGCCGTCCGGCTGCCAGCGCGAGGCCGGGTCGGGCACGTCCTGGCCGGACGGCAGGCGGAACCGGTAGCGGTCACCATGCGACGCCTGTGTCCGCAGCCAGTGGCAGCCGTCCGGGTCGCGGTGCATCGGCCGCAGCACGCCCTGCAGGCACAGCGCCACGGTGCCTGCGTCCGGTGCCCACACGCGGAACTCGACACCTTCACCGGCCACCGGCCATGCGCCCAGGCGCGGCGCCACTGCGGTCATGCATCAACCTGCAGGTACAGCGTGGACAGCGGCGGCAGTGTGAGCCGCAGCGACTGCGCGTGACCATGCATCGGCCTCGGCTCGGTATGCACTGCGCCGAGGTTTCCCGCGTTGCCGCCACCGTAGTAACCGCTGTCGGTGTTGAGCCGTTCGGTCCAACACCCCGGTTGCGGCACACCGACCCGGTAGCCGTCGCGACGTACCGGAGTGAAGTTGCTCACTACCAGAAGGGTGCGGCCGCTACCGGCCGGATCCCGGCGGATGAAGGCGTAGACGCTGTTGCGGCTGTCGTCGGCCACGCTCCAGTCGAAACCGCGTTCGTCGCGTTCGTCGCGGTGCAACGCGGGTTCGGAGCGCAGCACGGCATTGAGGTCGCCCACCAGGCGCGACAGGCCCTGGCCCTCGTTGCTGGCCGCCCGTGCCCAGTCCAGTGCCGCATCGTGCGACCACTCCTGTCCCTGGCCGAACTCGCCGCCCATGAACAGCAGTTTGCTGCCCGGGTGCGCCCACATGAAACCGTAGTACGCGCGGAGCTGGGCCAGCCGCTGCGCCGGCTCGCCCGCCATCTTGGCCAGCAGCGCTCCCTTGCCGTGCACCACCTCGTCATGCGAAAGCGGAAGCACGAACCGTTCGGAGAAGGCGTAGACCAGGCCGAAGCTGATCTCACTATGGTGATGCTGGCGATGAACCGGATCGCGACCCAGGTACTGCAGGGTGTCGTGCATCCAGCCCATGTTCCATTTGTGGGTGAAACCAAGCCCGCCCTGCTCCACCGGCGCGGTCACCCCTGGCCATGCGGTGGATTCCTCGGCGATCACCAGCACGTCCGGGAAGCGCTCCCTCAGCGTCTGGTTCATCCGCCGTAGAAAAGCGACCGCCTGCAGGTTCTCGCGTCCGCCCTGCTCGTTGGGTATCCACTCCCCCTCGGCACGGCTGTAGTCCCGGTACAGCATCGACGCCACGGCATCCACGCGCAGGCCGTCGATATGGAACCGCTCCACCCACTCCAGCGCACTGCCGATCAGGTAGGCAGCCACTTCGTTGCGGCCATAGTTGTAGATCAGCGTGTCCCAGTCGGCGTGCACCCCTTCACGCGGGTCGGCATGCTCGTACAGCGCGGTGCCATCGAACCCGGCCAGCCCATGCGCATCGTTCGGGAAGTGCGCGCTCACCCAGTCCACGATCACCCCGACGCCGGCCTGATGGCAGTGGTCCACGAAGCGCGCGAAGGCCTGTGGCGTGCCATGGCGCGCCGTCGGCGCGTAGATCCCCAGTGGCTGATAGCCCCAGGAACCGCCAAAGGGATGCTCGCTGACTGGCAGCAGCTCGATGTGGGTGAAGCCAAGCCCTACCACGTACGGAATCAACCGGTCGGCCAGGGCATCCCAGTCCAGCGGCGAACCATCGTCGCTGCGCTGCCAGGAGCCCGCATGCACTTCGTAGATCGACAGCGGCGTGCAGGTTCCGGCCTGCCGCCGCGCCGCCAACCATGCATCATCGTGCCACTGCATCGGCGCGGCCGAAGGCACCCGCGAGGCGGTGGCCGGTGGCAGCTCGGCCCAGCGCGCCATCGGATCGAACTTGTCGGGCATCACCCGACCGTCGGCGCCGACGATGCGGAATTTGTAGCGGGCACCGGCCTGCACGCCAGGCAGGAACAGCTCCCACACGCCAGCGGTGTGGCGCAGCCGCATCGGATGGCGCCGGCCATCCCACCCGTTGAAATCGCCGACCACGGCAACCCTTCGTGCGTTGGGGGCCCACACCGCGAAGCGCACGCCGTCGATACCCTGTACCTGCATCGCTACTGCGCCCAACTGGCGCGCTGCATCAGCGTCACCGGCATGGAAATGCTGCAGCAGCGCCTCATCCAGCAGCGGACCGAAGGAATAGGCATCGTGCACCTGCTCCACACCCTGCTCGAAATGCAGGGCGAGCAACGGCACGGGCGCTTCACCTGCTGCACCTTCGAACAGGCCGGGCAAGGGGCCCGGTTGCAGATCCCAGCGCCGCTCCGGGCCCGCAATCACCTCCACGCGACGCGCGTGGGGCACCAGAACGCGCAGCTGGCGCTGGCCATCGGGCTGTTGGTGCGGCCCGAGCCAGGCAAACGCATCGGCCGGCCGTGCATGAACCAGGTCGACCAGGGCCGGAGCCACCACGCCCTCCTCCCGTCCGGCAGTCGCCATGGCCTCGTCCTCGAGGGCGACCGGCTGCAGGCTGTCGTGACTCATGCGGCCACCTGGCAGGTCTGCTGGTATAGGGCCAGATATGCGCGCCCCGCCGCATCCCAACCGCCCGGCCGCAGCATGGCCGCGCGGCGCATGGCCTGCAGCAGGCCGGGCAGGCGGAAGGTGCGCATCGCCCGTTCCACACAGCGGCGCAGGCCATCGGCATTCGCGCCGTGGAACAGGAATCCGGTCACGCCATCCTCAACGGTATCGACCAGCCCGCCGGTCGCGTGCGCGATTGGCAGGCAGCCGAAGCGCTGCGCGTACATCTGGCTCAACCCACAGGGTTCGAAACGCGAAGGCATCAGCAGGAAATCGGCGCCAGCAAACATCTGGCGGGCCAGCGCCTCTTCGAAGCCGATGAATGCGCCCACCCGTCCGGGGTAGCGCCGGGCCAGCGCCTGCACCTGCGCTTCCACCTGCGGCTCGCCGCCACCGATGATGACCAGCTGGCCGCCGGCCGCCACGATCTGCGGCGCCACGTCGCATGTGATGTCCAGACCTTTCTGGTGCACCAGGCGGGAGACCACCGCGAACAGCGGCCGGCCGAGGGCGCCAGGCCGAATGCACTGCGCACCGCGTGCGCATTGGTGGCGCGCCCGGTCCATTCGCCGATGCCGAAATGGGCCTTGAGGTGGATGTCGCGGCGTGGATCCCAGCTGGCGTCGATGCCGTTGACGATGCCACTCAGGTGTCCGCCGGCCGCCCGGCGCGCCAACAGGTCATGCAGCCCGCAGCCGTCATCCGGGGCGGTGATCTGCTGCGCGTAGCGCAGGCTGACCGTGTTCAGCCGCGTGGCATTGGTGATGCCACCCTGCAGGAACGACATCTGCCCATGGAAGTGCAGTTCATCCAGGTGTTCGACCGGCACGCCCAGCACAGGTGCAAGCGCATACGGAAACAGCCCCTGGTAAGCCAGGTTGTGGATGGTCAGCAGGGTCGGCACGGTGGTCCGGTCCCAACGCACGTAGGCTGCCGCCATGGCCACAGGCCAATCATTCAGGTGCAGCAGCTGCGGCGACCAGTCCAGCCCGGCACGCCCGGCCGCAATCTCCGCCGCCGCGTGTGAGAGCGTGGCGAAGCGAACCGCGTTGTCCTTCCACTCCTGGCCCTGCCCATCGACGTATGGCGAACCTTCGCGCTCGTACAGCTCTGGCGAGAGCAGCACGTAGATCGGAAGGCCGTCTGCCTGCACTGCCATGCCGATCCCGCACGCAGGCAGGCCCGCCCTCGCGCTGACCTGTCCCACCCGCTGCAGCTGTGGCAGGCGCTGCAGTACCTCCGGGTAGCCGGGCAGCAGCACGCGCGAATCACAGGCGCCGCGTACCGCACGCGGCAGGGCTGCGGCCACGTCGCCCAGGCCCCCGGCCTTGATGAAGTCGGCCATCTCGGTCGCGACGAACAACACACGCTGTACCAGCTCCGGCAGCTGCAGTGGCTGCGAGTGGCCACGCCGGGTGCCGATCGGCACGAGCGAACCGGGAGAGGTCGCAACAGATGAAGCGGACTGGACAGCGCGGGCCATGGGAGGATCTCTCGGGTATTTCAGGCAGACGGACGCCAGCGGCGCCCGGACGGGCGCTGATGGTGGGAAGGAAGTCGACGCAGGACGTGGGGGACGTCAGCGAGAGGCTCAGGACGACAATAGCCCTGCATGCGATCAATCAACCGTGAAGCCATGGCGATTTCTTTGTGACAACACGTCATGAGCTCAGTACACATGACATGCGCCCGCCTCCTGCCCGTGTCTCCTGCGATGGGGCCGAGCCCACGCCCGGCTGTTGGCAATCCCACGTGCCGCCTGAGCCGAGCTGGATTGGTCTTTAAGAGACTCACCCTGCGACACCCGGTCGCAGGCCTTCGCGCTACGCGCTTGACCAATGTCAAACCGCCCGCCGCCGCGCGGGCGTATTCCTATGCAGGACCCGAACACGCCGGCGCGGCCGGCATCCACAAGGACCCTGCGATGAGCTACACCCCCGACAACGCCCAGCTGCTGAACGCCATGCAGAACGTCATGGTGATCTCCACCACCGACCTGCAGGGCAACATCACCTACGCCAATGACCTGTTCTGCACGCTCACCGGCTTCGCCCGCGAAGAGCTGATCGGCCAGCCGCACAGCATCGTGCGCCACCCGGACGTGCCCAAGGCCGTCTACAAGGACATGTGGGACACCATCAAGGCCGGCAAGACCTGGACCGGCATCGTGCCCAACCTCGGCAAGGGCGGCGTGCTCTACGTGGTCGACACCACCGTGCAGCCGCTGTTCGACGCAGACGGCAACATCACCTCCTACATCAGCATCCGCCGCGTGGTGAACGACCTGATGCAGAACTACGACCTGGTCGAGTTCAGCAAGGAAAAGTTCGACGACTTCTACGAGGCCGCGTGAACGCTCTCCCGACCAGTACGCCCTTCAGCCGTCTGCTGGTGGGTTTCGCGTCCGAGTCGGGCAACGCCCGCGCCCTGGCCCAGCGCCTGGGCGCGGAACTGCAGCCGCATGGGCCGCAGGTGCTCCCGTTCAACGACATCGACGTAGCCAGTCTCGGCCAAGGCGATGTGCTGCTGGCGATCTCCAGTTCCTTCGGTGACGGTGAGCCGCCAGCCAATGGCGAGCAGTTCTTCGAAACGCTGCGCCAGATCCCGACGCTGAGCGGCCTGCGCTATGCAGTGTTCGGGCTCGGTGATACCGGCTACCCGAGCTTCTGCGGCTTCACCAAGGCGCTGGATGCCGCGCTGAGCGAGCGCCAGGCGCAGCCGCTGCTGCATCGGGTGGACGCCGACCTGGGCTACGAGCAGTTCTTCCAGCAATGGCAGCCGGTGCTCGGCCAGGTGCTGGATGGCGACCTCAGCGCTGGCCAGCACCTGCACCTGCAGGTCACCGCCTATGGCGAAGACAATGCGTTTGCCGCCCGCATCCTCAAACGCCGCCGCTTGAACAGCAGCGACCCGGCCGCCTGGCACGTGCAACTGGACATTGCCGGCAGTGGCATGGCCTACCGCGCGGGTGACACCCTGCACGTGGTACCCGAGAACGACCCTGCCTTGCTGCAGGCATTGGCTACCTGGTACGGCGATACCGCCGCCGTGGCCGCCCTGCACGACCGCGAGCTGCGCCTGCTGAGCAAGGGCGTGCTGCGCGAACTGGCCAGGCTCGGCGGTAGCGAGGTACTGAAGGGCCTGTTGAAGGTCAGCCAGAAGCGCGAGCTGGAAGCCTACCTGCACGGCCTGGACCTGCTGGACGTGCTGCAGGACCACGCCACGCCGGACAGCGTGCCGCTGGCCAGACTGCGTGAGCTGCTTTCACCGCGGCTGCCGCGCGCCTATTCGATCGCCTCACACCCGTGCGACGACCAGCTGAGCCTGTGCGTGCGCGAAGTGCGCTACACCCTGCGCGGCCGAGAGCGCTTCGGCACCGCCACCGGCAGCCTGCTGCATGGCGGCGAGCACGCCCGTGTGTACTGCCGCTCCAACCCTGGCTTCCACCTGCCCGATACCGGCCAGGCGCCGCTGCTGCTGGTCGGCACCGGCACCGGCATCGCACCGCTGATGGGCCTGATGCAGGAGCTGCAGGCCAACGGCTGCGAACGCGAGGTGCACCTGGTGTTTGGTGAGAAGCACCGCCAGCACGATTACCTGTACCGCGACCAGCTGCAGGACTGGCACGCGCGTGGCGTGCTGTCCGGCCTGCATACCGCGTTCTCGCGCGATGGCGCTGAAAAGATCTATGTGCAGCATGTGCTGCATCAGCGCGCCAGCGAAGTGCGCGACGTCCTGGCCCGCGGCGGGCACCTGTACCTGTGCGGCAACAAGCGCCATCTGGAAGGCGCGGTGCGCGAGGCCATCGATACCATTGGTGGCGAGGGGCGCTGGGACGCGCTGCGCGGTGAAGGCCGCACGCACTGTGAGTTGTATTGATCGGTACCACTGGACTGCACGAATCCTGGACCGGTAGAGCCGGCCGCTGGCCGGCTGGTCAGTATCCCTTGGTTGCCGGCCAGCGGCCGGCACTACCAGAACATGTAGCCAATCATCGCCTGTGCATCACGGTAGAGCCGGCCGCTGACCGGCACTACCAGAACATGTAGCCAATCATCGCCCGTGCATCACGGTAGAGCCGGCCGCTGGCCGGCTGCTCAGGATACCGAGGTTGCCGGCCAGCGGCCGGCACTACCATCAGATGTGACCAACCATCGCCGGTGCGTCCATCACGGGTCAACCGCCGACGATGCGACCATCCACCATGCGCGCCACCTGCTGACCGAACATCGCCACGTCCTGTGGATCGTGGCTGATCAACAGCAGCGGAATGCCGGTCTTGTCCAGCACGGTCTCCAGCTCCTGGCGCAGATGCTGGCGCAGGTCATGGTCCAGTGCGGAGAACGGCTCATCCAGCAGCAGCGCTTGCGGCTGCGTCACCAGGGCGCGCGCCAATGCAGTGCGCTGGCGCTGGCCACCGGAGACCTGCGACGGCAGCAGATCGCCCACCGTGTCGATGCGGAATGCGTGCAGCCACTGCTCCACCGCATCGAAACGCTGGCCGACCCGCGGATTCAGCCATCCCTTCTGCAGCCCGAACGCCACGTTCTGGCGCACGCTCAGGTGCGGGAACAACGCGTAGTCCTGGAACACGTAGCCCAGCCGGCGGCGCTGCGGCGGCAGATCCACAGCGGTGGCCGCGTCGAACAGGGTCTGCCCCTGCAGGCGCACATGGCCCTCGCCCGGCCGCAGCAGCCCGGCCACCGCCTTCAGGGTCAGGCTCTTGCCGGCGCCTGAAGGCCCGAACAGCACCACCTGGCGCTGCGTGCACTGCAGCGATACGTCCAACACGAAATCCTGGCCGGCCGCCTGCAGGCGGCGCTGCACCTGCAGGTCAAGCCACATCACGCAGCCCCCGGCGACGTCCGCCCACCAGCCGCGCAGCCAGCAACAGGATCACGATGCACACCACCGAAGTCAGGATCACCAGCGCATTGGCCTTGCCATCCTGGCCGGCCTGCACCGCCTCGTAGATGGCGATCGACAGCGTCTGCGTGCGTCCCGGAATGCTGCCCGCCACCATCAATGTCGCGCCGAATTCACCCATCGCGCGTGCGAAGGCCAGCAGCAGGCCGGCAAGAATGCCGCGCCACGCCAGCGGCAGCGTGACGCGGAAGAACACCGCTGCTTCGGACACTCCAAGCGTGCGCGCGGCCTGCTCCAGCTGCCCGTCCACTTCTTCGAACGCCGCGCGTGCCGGCTTGAACACCAGCGGCAGCGAAGCCACCGCCGCGGCGATCACCGCGGCCTGCCAGGTGAACACCAGGTTGATGCCGAACCACGACTGCAGCCACGCGCCGATCGGGCCGTTGCGGCCGATCAGCACCAGCAGGTAATAGCCCAGCACCGTCGGTGGCAGCACCATCGGCAGGGTCAGCAGCGAATCCAGCAGCTCGCGGCCGGGAAAGCGCCGCCGCGCCAGCAGCGCGCCCAGTGCCACGCCCAGCACCAGATTGATCGCGGTGGCCCAGCCGGCCACCTTCAGCGACAACCCCAGTGCGCTCCAGTCCAGATCCATGCGTCAGGGCTTGCCGAACCCGTGCTTGGCCAGGATCGCCTGGCCCGGCGCCGAACGCACGAAGGCGGTGAAGCGCCTGGCTTCGGCCGACTGCGCGCTGGCCCTGGTCACCGCCAGCGGATAGGCAATGCGCCCCGCCACCGGAACCGCGAAGGCGCGGCGCACCCGGTCGGGCATCGCCTGTGCATCGGTGGCATAGACGAAGCCCGCATCCACTTCACCGCGCGCCACGTAATCCAGCGACTGGCGCACGTTCTGCGTCGTGATGATCCTGCCCTGCACCGACGGCCACAGGCCCGCCGCTTCCAGCGCGCCCTTGGCATAGCGGCCGACCGGCACGCTGTCCGGGTTGCCCAGCGCAACGCGCTGCACACCGGCACCAGCCAGGTCCTTCAAGGTGCGCGGCGCGGCCTTGGCCTGCGGTGGCACCACCACCCACAGCGCGTTCACCGCGAACACCTCGCGGGTACCGGCCGCCAGCAGGTCCTGCTGCTGGGCCTGGTCCATCGTGGTTTCATCGGCCGACGCGAACACATCCACCGGTGCGCCACGGCTGATCTGCTGCAGCAGCACGCCGGATGCGGCGAAGTTGAAATCGACCTTGGTTCCCGGGTGCGCCCTCTCATACGCCGCGCCCAGCTCGCGGAAGCTCTCGGTCAGGCTCGAAGCCGCCGACACCGTCAGGTCGGCCGCCCAGGCCGGTACTGCAGCCAGCATTCCCAGCACCAACAGCCCCGCTCGCATCATGGGTCGGCCCCTCGCTTGCCTGATCAGTCCAGTCCGGATTCCCGAGCCACGGCCAACGCCGCCAGCCGTTCGGGTTGCAGCAACAGCATCTCACGTTGGTTCACCGCAATCACGCCCTCGTCGCTCAAGCGGCGCAGTACCCGGCTCACTGTCTCCGGCGCCATCCGCAGATAGTTGGCAATCTCGGTACGGGCCATGCTCAGGTTGAAACGGGTGGCGGAGAATCCGCGCCGGGCGTAGCGCTCGGAAAGATCCAGCAGGAACGCCGCCATGCGCTCCTCGGTGCGATGGTTGGCAGCCAGCGTGGCCACCTTGCCGATCTCGGCACTGAGCAGGCTGAACAGCCGTGCCTGCAAACCCGGCATGCGGGTGGCCAGCAGGCTCAATCGCGGGAACGAGATCCGGCACAGGTAGACGGTGTCCAGGGCCACGGCGTTGCAGGGAAAGCGCGCGCCATGGATGGCATTGAGCCCGATCACCTCGCCCGGCAGGCTGAAACCCAGCACCTGCTCATTGCCCTGGCTGTCATCGACAAAGGTCTTGACCATGCCCGCGCGGACCGCTGCGATCGAGTCGAACGGATCGCCTGCACGGAACAGGTAGTCGCCGGCCTGGAACGGGCCGACGTGGTCGACCAGCACATGCAGTTCGCCCAGCGCGGTCTTGTCGTAGCCCTGCGACATGCAGGCATCGGAGAACGCGCAGGTGCTGCAGAAGTGCAGCGCGTCTCCGTCGTCGGCCGCTGCCGGATTGGGCGTGGCCGGTCGGGACGCGGGCGGAGCGGAGGGGTTCAGGGGCATTGCAGCGACGCAGTAACGAAGGCCCTCATCATACGACAGCGCACCACCCGGCCCTGCGCAACCTGCGCCTACTCGGGCGCAGGTTCAGAACGCCGCTGCGGGCCACGCTGCCGCATGCTGTCGCGCACGTCCACGTCGAACTGCAGCTGCAGCATGCTGTCGTCATCCAACGCGATACCGAAGCCCAGGCCATCGCGGCAGGGCAGCCTCCCCGCCAGCGACTCGACGGCCTGGCGCGGCAGTACCAACCGGCAGAATGTACCGCCATCGAGCAGCACGGCCTGGTCGCCGGCATGCAGCGACAGCGCCACGCCCCAGCCACCGCTGCCACCAAAGCGCGTCAGGTTCTCCACCGATTCACCTGCCAGCAATCGAGCCAGTTCTTCTTCATCCACGCGCAGGCGCATCGATTGCTGTTGCAGCTGGACCTTCATGCTGTGATGGACTCCCATTCCGACGGGGTATTGCAGTTGAGCAGCAACGCCTGATCCTCCGGCGCCAGTGGCAACCGTGTCACGCCCAGGCGTTCCTGCAGGGCGCGCAGTGAACGGCGCGCCGTCGGGTCATCGATCAAGGCCTGCAGCACGCGGCGGCAATGATCATCGATCTGCAACCGCATCGGCAACGGTTCATCGTCGAATACCGTGCAGGCGCGCGCTTGATCGGCCTGCAGGCGCTGCAACAGCGCGGGTGTCACCCGCGGCGTATCGACCGGCACCACCCAGGCAGGGCCATCCGTCATCTGCATCGCCACACTGTAGAGGCCGCCCAGTGGGCCGCAGCGTGCAACCCGATCCGGGATTCCGCCAAACGCCGGGTAGTTTCCGCTGACCCAGATCTCGCGCGCGCCCGCCTGCTTCAACAGGCCGCGCATGTGCTCCAGCAATGTGCGGCCCTGCCAGGGCAGCAGTGCCTTGTCGCGACCCATGCGGGCGGACAGGCCACCGGCCAACACGATGCCGTTGATGGTTCCATTCATGGTAGAGCCACGCCATGCGTGGCTGTGTCGGCCGGATGCGGGGGAAAGGCCTCTCCCACGCATGGCGTGGATCTACTGAATCCCGCGCCCTGAAGGGCGCGGTCAATGCCCGTGGTCATGCGTATGGCCATGGGAGTGCGAAGGTTCACTTTCCGCATGGCAAAGGCTGCAACCTTCGCTCCACTGGCTGTCGCCGTCCTCGTAATGCTCCTGCTTCCAGATCGGGCACTGGTGCTTGACCACCTCGATCAACTGCCGGCAGGCGCGGAACGCCTCGTCACGGTGCGGACTGCCGGCGGCCACCACCACCGCCACATCGCCGATGCCAAGCCGGCCCTTGGCATGGGCCACGTACAGCTTCAGCTTCGGACCGAACGTCGACTCGACCTCGGCGGCCAGCCGCTTGAATTCGTTCAGCACCAGTGGTTCAAACAGGTCGTAGGTAATCCCGGTCACCCGCCGGCCCACATTGACGTCGCGCACTTTGCCGATGAACACATCGATGCCGCCGAAGCCAGGATCGGACACTGCCGCGATGCCCTCGGCCGGATCGATCGCCGCCTGCGCGCGATCCACCACCTTGGCGATGATCATCTCGCTCATCGCTCAGCCCCCGCTCACCGGCGGCAGGATCGCCACCCGGCCATCGTCTGGCAGCGCGTCATGGTCGCGCAGCACACGTTGCTGGTCGGCGAATGCCGAATAGTCCAGCAGGCCCGCGCGGAAACCGGGCCAACGCAGCGGCAGCAGCTCGCGCAACGCCTGGCGCAGGTCGGCCACGGTGCCACCGGCCACCTCCACGGCAATCTCGCGGCTGGCATCCAGATCGGAGAACGCACCGAACAACTGCAGATTTACCTGTCTCATCATGACTCCTGGCTCGCCAGCTGCACCGGGTCCTGATGACCCCAGCCCTGCACGCGCACGTAGGTGCCAGCACTGGCCAGACCTCCCTCGCCTTCCAGCACCACCCAGGCGTTGGCCTGCAGCATGGACATCAAACGGAACGACTCCTGCCCGGCCAACACGCGCGCACTCAGGCGCCCCTGTGCGTCCACCTCCACCCGCGCCCGCGCGTGGAAGCGCAGGCCGGGCGGCGTGCGCACGTCGGCCTGCAGGGGCAATGTCAACACCGGCTCCGGTGCCAGCCCCAGCAGGCGGCGCAGTACCGGCTCAACGAAGAAGCGCTGGCCCACCGCAGCCGACACCGGGTTGCCGGGCAGGCCGAAATACAGCGCGCCATTGGGCAGCACCGCAAACAGCAGCGGCTTGCCGGGGCGGATCGCCACCTTGTGGAACACGATGCGCGCACCCCGGCCGCGCAGCGCGTCGGGAATGAAATCGTAGCGGCCGGCCGACACCGCGCCGGTGCTGATCAACAGCTGCGCACCCGCGTCCAGCGCTGCATCCAGTACCGCGTTGAACGCGGCCACCTCATCGCCTACCGAGCCCTGCCAGACCACCTCGGCACCGGCGGCCTGCAGGCGGCCGACCAGATACGGCCGGTTGCTGTCACGGATCTGCCCGGATTCCAGCGTCTGCTCCGCCTCGGTCACCAGTTCCTTGCCGGTGGCGATCACCGCAGCCCCCGGCCGTGCCACCACTGCCACCTGGCCCACGCCGATGGCATGCAGCAGGGTGCGCGCATTGATATCAAGCACCTGGCCGGCCTGCAGCACGCGCTCACCATCGCTTACATCCTCTCCGCGCAGGCGCACGTTCTGGCCCGGCTTCACCGATGTCTTCAGGGCGATGCGGGTCGGGCGTCCCTCCTCGCTGGCGAGGATGTCCACGTTCTCGACCGGCACCACCGTATCCAGCCCGGACGGCATGCGCGCACCGGTCATGATTTCCCAGGCACCCTCGCCACCTTCGGCACCTGCATCACCGGCTGCCTGCCAACCCTGCACGGCAAATTCGGTACCGGCCTCGAACGCCGTGCCGTTGGCGCGCAGCGCGAAGCCGTCCATCGCCGAATTGTCGAACGGCGGCAGCGACTGCGCGCTGTGGATGTCACGGGCCAGCGTGCGGCCCGCGGCCTCATGCAGCGGCAGATGCTCGGCCGGCAGCGGCTTGGCCGCGTCCAGCAGGTGCTGCAAGGCATCGCTGTAGGCAATCATCAGTGGCCATCCCCCTCGACCATCGCCAGGGCATGGCCCAGTACCGGCGCCAGGATATCCAGGCACTGCGCCGCCGCCTTCGGGCTGCCGGGCAATGCGAACACCAGCATGTTGCCCAGCTGTACCACCTCGGCGCGGCTCAGCCAGGCCATCGGCGTGTGCTGCGCACTCAGGGCCCGCACCATCTGCGCCAGGCCATGCACGGGCCGCGCGTTCAAGGAACGCAGCGCCTCCGGGGTCAGGTCACGCGGGCCCAGCCCGGTACCACCGGTACACAGGCACAGGCGCACGCCCTCAGCAGCCAAGGCCTGCAGGCGGCCCGCCAACGGCTCAATGCCATCGGGCAGTACCTCGGCGGCTACCACCTCGCCCCCCAGCTTCTTCAGCCCGGCCACCAGGGTCGGGCCGGAGATATCCTCATAGGTGCCTTCGCTGGCGCGATCGCTCAGCGTGATCACCGCGCAGGCCGCATCCTCCAACCCCTTAGGTGCACGCGGCTTGAAACGCGCGCGCTCGGCCTCGTCCATGCCATCCGGGTGCAGCCAGACACCGCGCTTGCCGCCCTCCTTGAACAGCAGGCGGATGCCTTCGATGCGCAACGCCGGCTCCACCGGCTTGCTCAGGTCGTACAGGGTCAGCAGCGCCGCGTTGACGCCAGCCAGCGCCTCCATCTCCACGCCGGTGCGCGCCTCGCTCGCGCACTCGCACCACACGCGGATCGCCTGCCGTTCCGGCACCGGCGCGCAGAACACCTGCACCAGTTCCAGCGGCAGCGGATGGCACAGCGGCATCAGCATCGACGCCATCTTGGCGCCCTGCAGTCCGGCAATCTCGGCCATCACCAGCGCATCGCCCTTGGGCAGGCGGCGCTCGACGATCAGCGGATAGGCCACTGGACCGGCATGCAACTCGCCCACCGCCACCGCACGGCGGCGGCTGATGCGCTTGTTGCGCACATCGGCCATGTGGAAGGCCGCGTTCAATTCCCCACTCATCGTGTTGCTCATCCTCCGATCGAGGCCAGGTGCGGGGTCAGCCCGGTCTGGCCCTGGTGCAGTCCATGCCCGGCCGCTTTCAGGCCAAGCTGGGTCGTGATGCGTGCCAGCAGCGCGTCGTGGTCCTCATCGCGCTGCAGCAGCGGGCGCAGCGGCACGCCGAACTCGCCGAACAGGCAAAGCCGCAGGTCGCCCTTGGCGGTCACCCGCAGGCGGTTGCAGCCCTTGCAGAAGTCACGCGAATACGGGGCGATGATGCCGATGCTGCCGCGATGGTCGGGGTGACCGAACTCGCGCGCCGGGCCGGCGTCGGCCGCGCGCGGACGCTCTTGCCAACCGGCAGCCAGCAGCTGCTCGATCACCACGTCGGCGCGCAGGTGGTGGCGCTGGAAATAGGCTTCGTTGTCGCCGGTGCGCATCAGCTCGATGAAGCGCACGCTGAAGGGGCGGTCACGCAGGTAATCCATCCACTGCGGCAGCTCGTCGTCGTTCAGGCCACGCAGCAGCACCGCATTGAGCTTGATCGCTGGCAGGCCCAACGCCTGCGCCAGCGCCAGGCCCTGCTGGATCTCCGGCAGGCGGTCGTGCCCGGTGATGGTCTTGAAGCGTTCGCGCTGCAGGCTGTCCATGCTCACGTTCAGCGCGGTCAGGCCGGCCCGGTGCCAGCCCGGCAGGCGCCGGGGAAGCAGCGTACCGTTGGTGGTGATGGCCACCTTGCGGATGCCCGGCACCGCCGCCACGGTGGCGATGATCTCGTCCAGATCCTTGCGCAGGCTGGGCTCGCCGCCGGTCAGGCGGATCTTGCTCATGCCCAGCGCGGCGAACGCACGCACCAGATGGGCAATCTCGTCCACCTGCAGGAAGCGCGGGCGGCCATCGGCCTGGTAGCCGTCGGGCAGGCAGTAGCTGCAACGGAAGTTGCAGGCCTCGGTAAGCGACAAGCGCAGGTACGGAAAGCTGCGTCCGAAGCTGTCGGTGAGTTGGCTC
Organism: Stenotrophomonas sp. YJH_SMC_80; assembly: GCF_059372495.1. NCBI lineage: Bacteria > Pseudomonadati > Pseudomonadota > Gammaproteobacteria > Lysobacterales > Lysobacteraceae > Stenotrophomonas > Stenotrophomonas sp. YJH_SMC_80. The sequence continues at coordinate 4,736 of NZ_JCAFVP010000013.1, read as the reverse complement.
ATGGCTGTTCCGCCTCCTGGTACCACCCTGCAGCCCTGCCCCTGAACGGGTTGTCGACCCCAGCCCGCAGAGTGCGCTGGGGCGTTGAAAGCGTCAACCCGTGAGCCACGCAGCCTGAATTGGCGCCGCCTGTCGTGATAGGCCCTCCCCGCCCGGCCCGTTCGCCGTGACAACCTCGACACCTGTCGCAGATTGCACGTTGCGGGCGGATCACTACGCCAGCCAGCACTGGCGCGGCTTAACAGCGTAGGACAATGTCAAATGCGTCTCCAATCGAGTGATGTTTGCAACTCTTCTGATTGGCATTGCACAGCGCCAGGGGCTCAGATGGCGTGCCACCTAAAAAGGGTGGCCGGGCTTCGAACACCCGAGTTGATGTTGATGTATGCGCTTGCCAGCCGGCGCCACCTTAGCGTGGCGCCGGCTGGCAATCCGTCTGCCGGCTATGGCGGACGGTGCGTGGGGGCCTTCGGGCCCGCCGGACTGACATCAACCCGGTGTTCGAACCACGTACCGTCCGCCACTTTTATGGGTGGCGGCTACCGATTGCCCTGCACGGAGCCTTGCCATGAACGAATCGGACTTCCCCCATCTGCACGCCTACCGCAGCACCGCCGGCGACGACGGTTCGCCTCCGGCTGCGCCAACAGAGGACAGGAACACCTTCATTGCCAATCTCCACCGCATCGGCTCCGGTGCGGCGGCCGATGGACAGCCCTGGCCCGAGCGGCATCAACTGCCCGGCCGCTGCCTGGCCCTGGCCGATGCCGATTGCGCGTTGAGTGGATTGCGGGTGGTGCTGGAAATGCTCTTGGCGGCGGAACGCACCCGGCAGAACGGCGACCCCGGGCAGTACGTGGGCGACCGGGTGATGAGGGGTTGGTCATGGCCTGCCAGTCGTTGTGCGCGCAGGCGGTGGGGCGGTTGCAGCCCGAAGGGTGAACGCGATGCACAACGCCCTTCAGCTTGGATCGCTTTCAGCAGGCGTCAGTGCTCACTGAAAGCGCTCCTCAGATCGACGCCGATGATCGGCGAGAAGTCCACCTTCCACAGCTCCAGCTCGAAGAGCTGATCGTGATTGTCCAGGCACAGGGTGACTCTCACCGGCACGCCGTCGGCATCGGCAAGCATCGCCGTGGCAATGTCGCTTCCGAAGACCTGGGTCGTGCTGGACAGGAGCACCACGCCCCCGAATCCGACGACTTCCACGTTCTCCACCTGGACGCTGGTGGTGTTGCCCGCTGCGTCATGGCTGCGTACCTCGCCATCCACCGCAGCCAAGCGATGGCTGGTTGGGGGAAAGGTGTAGCTGGCGGTGCCTGCCGAAGTCGTCAGCGGGGTGCGATGACCGCTGGAGTCACAATTCTCAAGGCCCCTCCTCGAAGAGAGGGCTGAGAAGGCACGCTACTCTTGTGATCTACCAGCCAAATGCTGCTTTCTCCTCAAGGCAACCAGAAAGAAGGCTGCCGCAGCCAGGAACGCGCCACACGCATCCCAGATTCGGTCAAGCCACAGCATCAAGGCCGAAAGTGCTAGCCAAATCCCAGAAAATGTAAGAAGCCCCCCGCGTGTCAGTTTCATAGGGCTCACTGCAGAGTTTGAATTCCAGCCATAGCGCAGACTATAGCTGCTCCAACCTCATAGCTCGCCAGCGCTCCTCCTCCCACTGTTGCAACACCGGCAACAAAGGGCACTTCAACAAACAATATCAGAACGGATGCACTAGACACCGGCAAAGTCAACCATGTCGGAGGCTGAACGTAAGACATGCATGACTTGAAGTACTTGCCATATGTCTTTTGATGAATGGACGCATCAAAACCATTATCGTCTTCGCACAATCCCAGAGAATCGGACTGTGAAATAGGATTCCCACCAACATACGCAAAGCTTGCAATCCCTCAAAGTAGTCCAATGCGATCACTCTGCGAATACAGCCCCACTGCAGGGACGTATTCCGCTGATAGTTGTAGAACAACCCACTCGCATCCGTCGCCTGCTGGCCCGGGAAGCGCAACGCAAGCTCGAACGCCACACCATCCCCATCCGGATCGGCACTCGGAATCTGGTTGCCGAACACTTCGCTCTTGTTGCTCCAATCCCAGATCGCGACATCACGCACCGGGTCGCTGCAGGTAAACGATCTGCTGCCAGAGCGTGTATTCCCTGCTGCGTTGGGGCTGCGCCCAGCGAGACAATTCGCTACCGTCCGCTGCCCCAGGAGCTGCCGCCGACCAATCGAGCCGTCTGAACAGACCACGTCTCCAGAAGATGCTGCGATTCCCGGTTCACCACCATTCTTCAGTACAGAATGAATCGCATCTAATCTATTTTTAATAACATTGGACATTGGCAACTTAAAGCCCCTCACGCATTCCGCGAAAAAAACTCTATCCACTTCCGCACTTGCAATCCTCTGACCTAGAGATAAAGGTCCATAAGTAGATAGCAGACGGCGCAGGGTCTATCGCAAACCCAAAGATCACATCTCGCGTATACAAGGCAATCAAGAAATTTCCAACGGCCCGCATTCCGCTTTTCTCGGCGTCCTTTTTCAAACATCGCAGATCAAACGCTCTCATGCTATGCCACGGACCTTCCTGGAGGGCTGAGGAGCTCCCTGTTTCATGTCTCACACATTGAGAATCCGCCGGATCACCGGAGAGTCGATCAGCAGGTTCTCGCCGAGCGCTCTCGCAAGATCCTGCAACTCGGCAGACCATCCCTCAACCTGCGGAAGCGCCACCCTGGTGAACAAGGTCCTCTTCCCATCTGCCCCCACCCGAAAAACAACCAATTCCTTTGCATCTTCATCAACACAGACGAGATGGTCATACGTATTCATTGTCAATTGCTCCATGTATTCAATGGCGGAATAGGGCTTCCGCTAAGACACGCAGCATATCTCTGCGTCGCCGACGCATGACAGACCGCACCGGCTCTTGCGCCACGCATCCTGGTGATTCCATTGCAGGTATCCGTGTCAGTCCGTAGCAGGGCCTCACAATCTTCTCCCTCCTCGTCCGAACACATCGCCTGACCGGCGATATTGCCCAGAAACCCGCCGACCACCGAACCTGCGGCACCGCCGAGAGCACTCCCGCCAGCCGCGCCGCCGATGGCGCAGACTGCTGCCCCTGGGCCTGATGGACTGCAAGCCGCCGCGCCGCTGATGCCTCCCACAGCGCCTCCTCCGTAGTAGCCCGCCGCACCGCCGCAAACCGCACCTCCAGCGATGTAGGCCGCGACACACGCTCTCTTCTTTGCCAGCCCCTTCGGATCGGTAGCAATGGTTGGATTCGAATCGACATAAGCGTAAGCGCTGATGCCCCCCTTCAATCCAATAGCATCACTCTGCGAGTACCGCCCCACCGCCGGGTCGTACTCGCGCTGATAGTTGTAGAACAACCCACTCGCATCCGTGGCCTGCTGGCCCGGGAAGCGCAGCGCCAGCTCGACTGCCACACCATCCCCGTCCGGGTCGGCACTCGGAATCTGGTTGCCAAACACTTCGCTCTTTCTGCTACGCGCCCAAACCGGGACATCGGGACCGAGCGATTGCCACGCGCGGTCCACCCGGATGACATCAAGTGAGCGCGACTTCGCCTTAGCTGACCTATTGCGCAGGCGCGCTGGCCCGATGCGTGAGCATCAGAGCGCCGACATCAAGGGAGGTCCGTACTGACGGAAACAGAGCCGTCTTCCCTCAGCCAGACGTTCACGTAGGTATCTGGGGGAGGTATCCGATTGATTGACGCCCCTGCGGGAAGGATCTCCCAGCTGGTGATCGAGCCGCAAACTGTTTTATGGATCAACCTGCGACTGTCCAACCCCCGTCTGGCCAGTTCCGCAACAACCACTTCGGGAGGCTGGCGATCAAAGCCTTTGTAGGCAGTGCAACTCTTTCCCGTCTGACCCATGGGGTACGTTGAACTCTCAACCTCATCCCGGCACCCCAGCTGGCCCAGAACGAGCGAGAGGATGGCTAGTATCCGAATGCATCGCATTGCCTGTTGCTCCTTTCCTTTACTGCCCTGCTGTAGGCCTTGTCTACTGCGGCGCCTCCGAGTCCTCCATCGCGCAGCCGAGTTGCACAGATCATCTGCTCTTGATATGCACGACACTCAAGCTCATTGGCCAGCTGCCGATGCTCGATCCCACCATATTCCCAGTCCTTTGGGAATGGGCTTGCACCTTTAGGCCTACCCACGCAGGCATTAGGAACCCTCTTTTCCAATAACGCCTTATGGTTTCGCTCATGCATAACGGTGCATATCTTGTCGCAGCCTGAATTGCAGACACTGACCAGAAATCCTCCATTGCCATCACAAGTCACCATTCCCAGCTGTCCGCCGCACGTACTTGTATCGAACACGGGCTCAAGCCCAAGTGGGTCAGCCGCAAGAAGCGGAGAGGCATTCGAATACCCGTACGCGGAAATGCCGCCGGACAAGCCTATGGGATCCGCTTGCGTATAGCGTCCGGTCGCAGCGTCGTACTCGCGCTGGTAGTTGTAGAACAACCCACTCGCAGCCGTCGCCTGCTGACCCGGGAAGCGCAGTGCCAGCTCGAGCGCCACACCATCCCCATCCGGGTCGGCACTCGGAATCTGGTTGCCGAACACCTCGCTCCTGTTGTTCCACTCCCAGATCGCGACATCACTCACCGGATCAATCACCACGCGCGGTGTGCCCAGATGATCTGGTTGGACGTAGGCAAGTTCCGGCACGCCGGTG
>NZ_JCAFVP010000012.1:0-132123 GCF_059372495.1 Stenotrophomonas sp. YJH_SMC_80 | reverse complement strand
GGGGCGTGAGCCGCATGGATGCGGCGACCGAGCTTACATGGGTGAGGGCGCTTTGCTTGCGAAGCACTGCTTCGCAAGCGCCCGAACGCACAGCCGCCAGCGGCTGGGCCGGGCCCCGGAGGGGGACTTGCAGCGTCCCCCTCAACCGGACCCACCCCGCCAACCCACGGAAAGCCAGCTTTTGACGTTGACGTTGCTCCGGCTTGTAGCGGGTGCAGAGCTGCAAAGCCCTGCAACAAAACCCTCCTTGACCGTAGCCCGTCCGCCACGGAAAATTCCGCGACTAATTCTCATTTGCTGTTGCGCAGGATGCGGGCGGCAGCCTTCCAGGCCCTCCTCCTTCCATGTTCAAGAACGTCCTGTTCCAACTGCACTGGCTGCTGGGCATCACCGCCGGTGCCGTATTGGCCGTGATGGGCCTCAGCGGCGCCGTGCTGTCCTTCGAGGACGAACTGCTGCGCGCGGCCAACCCCGGCTTCGCCGAAATCGCCGAGCACCCTGCCGACGGCCAGCTTCCGCTTGAACTCAGCGAACTGGTGCCGCTGCTGCAGGCCGGCGGTGATCGCCCCCTGCAGCGCCTGCGCGTGGACGCCACCGGGCAGCGGCCCTCGGTGGCACGCTTCGCTGGTGGCAAGGAACACTGGGTCTACTTCGACCCGTACAGCGGCGAGCGCTTCAGTGCCTTGCGTGGGCAGGCGTTCTTCGATTTCGTCGAGGACCTGCATCGCCACCTCGCCGCCGGCGAGCGCGGCAAATGGATCACCGGCAGCTGCGCCATCGCCCTGCTGTTCTTCACCCTGTCCGGTCTTTACCTGCGCTGGCCTCGACGCTGGTGGCACTGGCGCAGCTGGCTGGCGGTGGAATGGAAACGCAGCGGCCGTGGCTTCCTGTGGAGCCTGCACTCGGTGGTCGGCACCTGGGTGCTGCTGATCTACCTGATGAGTGCGCTGACCGGCCTGTGGTGGTCCTTCGACTGGTATCGCAGTGCCGCCAATACGCTGCTGGGCGTCGCACCGGCCGCCAAGCACAAGGTCGCCACCGGCGCCACCCTGAGCCTGGAGCGCATCGAAGCCACGCTGTATGCCCTGCCCGGCGTGCACACCGGCTACATCGACCTGCGTCTGCCGGAAAAGCCTGGCCAGGCGCTCAACGTGCGGGTGATGGCTGGCGATCCGTCACAGCGCGGTGGCCACCATGACCGTGCACATGATCTGCTGCAGCTGGATCCGGCCAGCGGGGCAATCCTCGATTCGCGCCCCTACGCGCGCCAGGGCGCCGGCGCGCAGCTGGCCACCAGCGTGTTCGCATTGCACTCGGGCAGCTACTTCGGCATGCCCGGGCGTGTCGCGGTGATGCTCAGCAGTCTGGCCATGAGCCTGTTCTTCATCACCGGCTGGATGCTGTACCTGGACCGCCGCCGCAGCCAGCGTGCCGCGCGCGGGCTGCGCCGGTCGCTGCCGGTTGCCACCGATGATGGCCACGCACCTTGGCTGGTCGTGCATGCCAGCCAGAGCGGGCTGGGCGAGCAGCTGGCCTGGCGTGCCGCCGCGCAGCTGCAGGCCGCTGGCCATGGCGTGCAGGTACTGCCATTGGCCCGGGTCGATGCCACGCAGCTCGCGCGCACTGCGCAGGCATTGTTCGTGCTGAGCACCTTCGGCGATGGCGAGCCGCCGGATGCGGCACGGGGCGCTGCGCGGCGGCTGCTGGCACAAGCGCCCGATCTGTCGGGCCTGCAGTTCGGCCTGCTCGCCCTGGGTGACCGCCAGTACCCGCATTACTGCGGCTTTGGCCGCCAATTCGATGGCTGGCTGCTGGGCAACGGCGCACGTGCGCTGTTCGAGCGCATCGATGTCGATGCCGCCGCGATACCGGCGCTGCGCCAGTGGCAGCAACATCTCGGCGCGCTGACCGGCATCGCCACCGATGACAGCGTGTTGCCGGCCGCGACGCAGATGCACGAGTGGCGCCTGCTCGGCCGTGACCGCCTCAATCCAGGCAGCATGGGCGGCGCCATCTGGCGCATCCGTCTTGCGCCACCGGCCGATGTGCAGTGGCAGGCGGGCGACATCCTGCACATCGCGCCCCGCCACAACGCGCGGCACGCCGCTGCAGTGCTGAAGGCACATGGGCTGGATCCCCAGCAGCCGTTGCTGACTGACGGCCAGCCACGCACGCTGTTGGCGCTGGCCAGCGAGCGCGAGCTGCCCGATGCCGATGCTGCGCTGGCGGTGCAGGATGCCTGCCTGTGGCTGGCAGGGCTGCCACTGCTGCCGGGGCGCGAGTATTCCATCGCATCCTGTACGGATGAAGGTGCGGTCGAGCTGGTGGTGCGGCTGGTCCATGACGAAACCGGACGCACCGGCCTGGGTTCGGGCTGGCTGTCGCTGCATGCGCCGGTCGGTGCCAGCATCGTGGCCCGCGTGCACCGCAACCCCGGTTTCCATCGCGTTGGCGGTGCGCCGATGGTGCTGATCGGCAATGGCACCGGCATCGCGGGCCTGCGCAGCCTGCTGCGCGAAGCCGCGCATGCAGGTGAGCACGGGCACTGGCTGCTGTTCGGCGAACGCCAGCGCGCGCACGACTTCCTGTTCGCCGCTGAGATCGAAGCGTGGCAGGCCGATGGCCATCTCGCGCGGGTGGACCTGGCGTTCTCGCGCGATGGTGAGGGCGGCTATGTGCAGGATCGCCTGCGTGCAGCAGCCGATGCCCTGCGCGACTGGATGCAGCGTGGCGCGGTCATCCACGTCTGCGGTTCGCTGCTGGGCATGGCCGAAGGCGTGGACCAGGTGCTGCGCGAAGCACTGGGTGATGAAGAAGTGGAAACGCTGCTGGAGACCGGGCGCTACCGTCGCGACGTATATTGAGCCACAAGGGCAGTACCGGCCGCCGGCCGGCATGATCAGGGGCGTGCCGGCCAGCGGCCGGCACTACCGGAGCACGATCAGGCCGCAGCGCGCGCCTGTGGCATCGACTGCAACTGGAACGCGCCCACCGCTTCGGTCAGCGCGTGTACCTGCGCCTGCATCTGCGCGGTGGAGGCACCAGCCTCTTCCACCAGGCTGGCGTTGCGCTGGGTGCTGGCTTCCATCTGCACGATGGTCTGCTTCACCTGCGCGATGCCGGCATGCTGGTCCTGCGATGCACTGCGGATACCGGCCAGCAGCTCGGCCAGCTGCTGCACGCTGCCAACGATCTCGCCCATCGTGATGCCCGCCTGCTCGGCCTGCTGGTTGCCCTGGCCAACACGCGCCACCGAATCCTCGATCAGTCCTTTGATCTGCTTGGCCGCTTCGGCACTGCGCTGGGCCAGCAGGCGCACTTCCGCAGCCACCACGGCGAAGCTGCGGCCCTGCTCACCTGCGCGCGCGGCTTCCACCGCGGCATTCAGCGCGAGGATGTTGGTCTGGAAAGCGATGCCATCGATCAGCTGGGTGATGTCGCCGATCCGCCGCGAGGCCTCGCTGATGCCATGCATGGTCGCGACCACCTGGCCGACGGCCTCGCCACCGCGCTGGGCCACCGCGGCCGCCCCCTGCACCAGGGCATCTGCGCGGCCCGCGGCATCGGCATTGCGGCCAACGGTGTCGGTCAACTCGTGCATCGACGCTGCCGTCTCTTCCAGGTTGGCCGCCTGCTGTTCGGTACGCTGCGACAGATCATGGTGCCCGGCAACGATCTCACCAACGCCGGTGTCGAGGCTGGACGTCGCCTGCTGGATGCGGGTGACGATGCGGCCCAGTTGCGCGACCGTGGCGTTGGCATCGTCGCGCATGCGTGCGAACACGCCCTGCAGCTCACCTTCCATGCGCACGCTGAGGTCACCACGGGCCAGCGCCGCCAGAAGCGCCTGCAGATCGCCGAGGTTGGTCTCGAAGGTCGCCAGCAGGCGGTTGATGCTGGTCGACAACGTGCGCACGAAGCCCTGTTTTCCCTCCAGCGCGATGCGGCCGTGCAGGTCGCCATGTGCGGCGGCGTCGACCAGTGCTGCCACTTCGGTTTCCAGCAGCGTTTCCAGCGCGCGGCTGCGCCACTCCACTGCCACGCCGAGGAAATGCCCTTCGTCGGTGATGGCATTGGCGATCAACTGGTAGCGGACGCCGGCATGACCGATCTCGCGCTCCTCGCGCTGGCGCACGCCAGCCAGGCTGGCCAGTGCCGGATGCAGGCGTACCGCATCGCTCCCCACCAGATCTTCAAGCCGGAGTGCAAGCTGCTGCAGCAGCGCCGGATTGGCGTACGCCACCAGGCCTTCGGCATCAATCACCATCAAGCCGGCCTGTGCGCTGTCCAATGCCTGGCGCACGCGGGTGTTGCCGCGGGCCACCGCACGCTCGGTCTCGATGCGCGCGCGCAGGCGCTGCTGCATGTCGACCAGGCGCTGGGCCAGCTGGCCGATTTCATCGTTGGCGTTGTAGACGCGCAGGGTGGTGTCGAGGCGGTCGTCGGCGATGTCGCTGGCGAAACGCAGGGTGTCCTGGATCGGCTGGCGCACCGCACGCAGCACCAGCACCAGGCTGGTGATCAGCACGCCGGCCACCAGCAGCAGGGTCAGTGCGAACACCACGCTCATGGTGCGCGCGCCAGCCTGCTGGCGTGCCTGCGCCCTGGCCAGCGCCGCCACCTGTGCCTGCTGGAATGCGGCCAGCGCCGGCGCTACGCCCGTGGCGGTATCCAGCAGCGACTGCGCTTCCACATCCAGGCCGACGCGGGCAGCGGTATACCCCAGCAGTGCGGCCTGATACGCCTCCATCCCGGTGCGCAGGGTGTCCTGCACATCCGCAGGCAGGCCCGCCAGCGCGAGGTCGAACGGCAGCTTCTCCTCGCTGGCGCGGTCGGCGTGGGTGGAATCACCGTCGAGCAGCAGCAGTGCCTCCTGCCTTCGCATCTTCTGCAGGGACAGCGCCAGCGCGGGCCGCTGCTGCACATCCACCTGCGCCTGCAGGGTGTCGGCGGCCTGCTGCAGCTGCGCAGCGAGGCCGGCATCACCACGGCCCATCTCGTCGACCCGTTCGAACAGGGCGGCCACACCCTGCGAGAACGCGTCGGCGGCTTCGGTCAGCGCCTGCAGGGCCTTGCGCCGGCCCGCATCCATCGGCATCGCGCGCAGCGCCTGCAGATCGGTCTGCAACGCCTTCTGCGTGGCCAACAGCCGCGCGCGGTCGGCATCATCGAAACTGCGTGCATACTGGGTCTGCAGGCGACGCGCTTCGGCCACCCGCGTGGACAGGCTGGCAGCCAGATCGCTGCCGCGCTGGTAGCTGGCCTGGCTGCGCGCAGCCAGTGCGTTGGCATGGCCAGTCCAGGCGTAGACAGCAGCGATCGCCACCAGGCCCAGGCCGCAGATCCACAGTGTGGCCTTGAGCTTGTTGGCCACGCTGAGCCGATGTGGCTGCAGCCAGCGCAGCAGCCCGGGGGACGCCGAGTGCAACGCAGCAAGGCGCGTGCGCAGGGACCGGAGGTGGGGGACAACGGCCGACATGACAGACTCCAGGCGGAAAGACGCACCTGTATCGGCCTGACTCAGGACAACTTTAGCGCTTTCTTCGTCTGCGCCCCCCATCGCTGGTGGACGCGGCCTTTGTACCGGGTGCAGGCGACGGAGGCATGACACGGCCACCGCGCTTGACCTCAACCCCGGTTGGGGGAGCACAGTGGACATCCCTCCCCCGCCCGGTGTGTCCATGACGACGCTCGATGTCCCCCGCTACCTGCAGCGCCTGCAGCTGGATGCACCGCCACCGCGGACCCTGGCCGGCCTGACCCTGCTGCAGCAGCGCCACAACGCACTGCTGCCCTTCGAGACCCTCAGCTGCCTGCTGCGCGATGCGGTGCCGATCGACCTGGACAGCGTGCAGCGCAAGCTGCTCGACGAGCGCCGCGGTGGTTACTGCTTCGAACTCAATGGCGGGTTGCTGGCGCTGCTGCAGGCATTGGGCTTCGATGCGCAGCCATTGAGCGCGCGGGTACTGCTGGCCGCCCAGGACGGCGAACTGACCGCGCGCACCCACCTGCTGCTGCGCGTGAACGTAGACAGCGACGATTGGCTGGTGGATGCCGGTTTCGGCAGCCTGACCCCGACCGTGCCGCTGCGCCTGCATGATCCGCAGCCGCAGGCCACGCCGCACGAACGCTATCTGCTGCAGCGCCTGCACGACGAGGGTGATTTCGTGCTGTCGGCCGAGTCCAACGATGGTTGGCGGGCGATGTATCGGTTCGACCTGCAGGCGCCGGCGCCGATCGACAACGTGGTTGGCAACTGGTACGTGTGCACCCATCCCGATTCCAGTTTCCCCGGTCAGCTGCGCGCGTCGCTGACCGGGCCGGACTGGCGCCGCACCATCGGCAGCGGCAACTACACCGAGTATCGCCCCGGGCAGGCACCGGACAAGCGCCCGCTGCATGATGTGGGTGATGTGCGTGCCGTGCTGCAACAGCGCTTCGGCATGCAGCTACCGGACGACCCGCGACTGGACCCGGCCATCAATGACTGGCTGCAGCGCTCGCGCGCCGCGACCTTGTAGGGCCGAGCCCATGCTCGGCTGAGCTGGAGCGGCTGGGCCAACAGCAGCCGAGCGTGGTCTCGGCTCTACAGAGCAGCGCGCGCCTGCAGCGCAATGCGGTTGCCTTCGCTGTCGCGGATCTCGGCCACGCGCCAGTCGCCCGCATCGGCGGGTCCGAAGCGCAGCTCGGCGCCCGCTTGCAGTGCTCGCCCCAGGCTCGCATCCAGGTCATCGACGCCGATGTAGACGCGCGCCCCCTGTTCGGAAGGCCGGTAGTCCGCGCCGTGCACCAGCGCGATGCTGGCACCGGCGGCCCCATCGGAGAACGGCAGGTAGGCCATCCGGCAGTCGTGCAGCACGACAGGTTCGTCCACCGCGACCTGCAGCCACCGCTGGTAGAACGTGATGGCACGGTCCAGGTCACTGGCCGGGATTTCCACATGCAGGATCGGGTTCACTGGCACTCCTTGCTCGGTCCACTCAGATGATGCGCAGGGTAATCGCCTTCAGCACCGCACGGGTGCGATCGCGGGTGCCCAGCTTGTCGAGTATGGCGGACACGTAGTTCTTCACCGTGCCCTCGGCCAGGAACAGGCTGCGCGCGATCTCCTTGTTGCTGTAGCCACCGGCCAGCAAGCGCAGGATCGCCACCTCGCGTTCCCCGAAGGTATCGGTGGGCGGTGCTTCATCGTGGAAGCGGTAGCGGGCGCGTACCGGCTCGGTGCTGACCGGCAGCAGCAGGGTTTCGCCAGCGGCGACGCGCTCGATCGCCTCGCGCAGGTCTGCGGGTGCGGCGTCCTTGAGCAGGAAGCCCTGTGCGCCGGCCTCGCTGGCGCGCAGCAGCAGGTCACTTTCATCAAAGGTCGTCAGCAGCAGCCACGGCGTGGCATCGCCGCGCGCGCGCAGCTGGCGCACTGCCTCGATGCCGTCCATCCCGGGCATGCGGATGTCACTGAGCACAACATCCACGCGCTGGGTGGACAGCGCGTCCAGCAACGCCTGGCCCTCCTCGGCCTCCAGCGCCACGTCCACGCCCAACCCCTGCAACAACGCACGCAGCCCGGCGCGGACCAGCGCCTGGTCGTCGGCCAGGGCAACACGGATCGCGCTGCCGTTCATGCCGGCACCCAGGCGGTCAGGTGCATGCCGCCCTGTGCGGTGCGGGCCAGTTCCAACTGGCCACGCACTGCGGCCAGGCGCTCACGCATGCCGGCGATGCCGTTGCCCTCGCGGATACGTTCGGCGCGCTGGCCGTCGTCACGGATGTCGATACGCAACCGGGAATCCTCCTCGTTGATCGTCAGCCATACGGTGTCTGCGTTGCCATGCCGGGCGGCATTGGTCAGCGCTTCCTGTACCAGGCGCAGCACGGTCTCGGCCATCAGCGGGTCAACTATGCGCACGCACTCGCCGATCTGCAGCTGCAGCTTCGGGCGCGGGAACGGCGCGGCCAGCGCGTGCAATGCGGTGGCCAGATCGAGGCCGCGATCATCGCGCATCGATTGCACCACCTGGCGGATGTCGGTCAGCAACTCGCCGGACAGCTGCTCGGCCAGCACCAGTCCTTCGCGCCTGGCCAACACAGGGTCGGCCGCAAGGGCACGCAGGTTCAAGCGCATCGCGGTGAGCTTGTGCCCGGCCACATCGTGCAGTTCGCGCGCCAGGCGCAGGCGCTCGGCATCGCGTGCGCTGTCGGCCAGCAGCGCGCGGGTGGCCAGCAGGTCGGCATTGACGCGGGCCAGGTCATCGCGGGCCAGCGCCGTGCTGCGGGCATAGTGTGCGGTCAGTGCAGCAAAGGCCTGGAAGCCGCCATAGAGCAGCACCACCAGCAGCGGCTGGCTGAAGCCGCTGTAGCGCAGCACGAGATACATGGCGAGGTTGGCCAGCAGTGCAACAGCCAGCACGAAGCGCGGTGGCCAATGCTCGGCCAGCTGCGCCACCAGCACCACCAGCAGTACCGGTGCGGTGCCGGTACGCGGCTGCAGCGCAACCAGCACGACCGCCAGCAACGCCTGCAACACCGCCGCGACAGCGCGCACGCGGGATGGCACCGACGCCCAGCCGTGCACCACGAACAGCAGCAGGAACACGGCAAGCAGCAGCAGGCTCAGCCCGGCACCGTTGCGCTGCACCGCGAATGACAGGCCCACCACCAGCACGGTGGCCAGGCCGGCGAGGCTGAGGGGACGCAACAGATGGCGGAACAGGCTGGGCATGGCCAGATGCTGACCGCCGCGCACGCCGGCGGCAATGGGTCCGGCGCAGAAAGTGACTTCTGGCACGTCGAATCGATGACCACTGGCCCTGAACCCGGTGCAGCGCCGCACGCAGACTGGCGCCACACCGCCACACACACTTCCGGAGCCACTGCCATGATCCGCACCGCCCTGCTCAGCATCGCCCTGACTGCCCTGGCCCTGGCCGGCAGTACCCACGCCGCCGACCTGGCCGTGACCGTGCACGACGTCCGTGTGCAGACCGGCACCCTGCGCGTTGCGCTGGTCGACAGCGCCGCCGCCTGGGACGGCAAGGCCAGGCCCGTGCAGGCCCAGCAGGCGGCGCCCAGCGGCGACAGCGCCCACTTCACGTTCAAGGGCGTTCCGGCCGGCAGCTATGCCGTGCTGCTCACCCACGACGAGAACGACAACGGCAAGCTCGACACCAACCTGGTCGGCATGCCGGTGGAGGGCTACGGCTTCAGCAACAATCCGCAGGTGATGCGCAAGCCGACCTTCGACGAGGCGCGCGTCGACGTACCGGCCGCCGGCACCGCCATCGACATCACCCTGCGCTGATTCCTGCATCCAGACCCGAGGCCACCATGGACCGTCGCCGCTTCCTTCGTACCCTGCTCAGCAGCAGTGCCTGTCTGGCCCTGGGCACCACCGCGCTGCGCAGCGCTCCCGCCTTCGCCGGCGACCCGGCGCGGTTCGCGCAGGGCATGCAGGAACATCCGTGGCTGCTCGGCTGGCGCAGCGTCGGCAGCGAAAGCCTCGGCCCGGCCACCGTGCAGTTGCAGGGAAAGCTGCCGTCAGGCCTGGCTGGCACGCTGTACCGCAACGGTCCGGCGTGGACCGAGCGCGATGGCTTCCGCTACGACCACTGGTTCGACGGCGACGGCATGGTGCATGGCTGGCGCTTCAATGGTGATGGCAGCCTGACCCATCACGGGCGCATGGTCGCCACGCCGAAATTCACCCGTGAACAGAAGGCCGGCCGCTTCCAATATCCGGCCGCCGGCACCAGCGTTCCCGGTGCGCTGGCGGTACGCAACAACGATGATGTCAACGTGGCCAACACCTCGGTGACGATGATCAATGGCCGCCTGTTCGCCCTGTGCGAATCCGGTTCGGCGTTCGAAGTGGACCCGGATTCGCTGCAGACGCTTGGCCCGGTCACCTGGCGTCCGGACCTGGCGGCGCTGCCGTTCTCGGCGCACCCGCTGACCGACCACGACGGCAGCCTCTGGAACTTCGGCTCGATCAGCCTGATGGGGGGCCATGGCCTGCTGGTCTGGCACATCGGTGCGGACGGCCAGCTGCGCAGCGCCAATGTGATCGAAACACCCGAGCATGGCTACCTGCATGCCTTCGCGATGACCGACCAGCACCTGGTGTTCGTGATGATGCCGTTCGATTTCACCGGCGCAGGTGGCAGCTTCTTCGAGCGCATGCAGTTCGCACCGCAGCGTCCGGTGCGCATCGCGGTGGTCGCCAAGGATGCGCCGGACAAGGCGCAATGGTTCGAGGCCCCGTTCGCGGCGATCTACCACTTCGGCGACGCGTTCACCCGCGATGGCGGCATCGTGCTGCGCGCAGTGCGCCACGACGACATCAATGAGGCGCGCTCGCCGATGAAGGAAGCGATGGCCGGTGATGGCGCACACGCGGCCAACAGTGGCGCCAGCCTGGTCGAGCTGCATCTGGACCTGCGTCGTGGACGGGCCCGCTGGCAGACGTTGGGCATCAGCGCCGTGGAGTTCCCGTTGTTCGACCCGCGCTCGGCGAACACACGTGGCGCACGGCTGTATGCGCCGACCATCGACGGCACGGCCACTGCGCCGTACTTCAACGCGGTGGCCGCGTTCGAGATCGAGCACGGGCGCCGCCAGCTCTGGAACTACGGGGCGGACATCATGGCCGAAGAGCATGTGTTCGTACCGCGCCCGGGCAGCCGCAACGCCGATGACGGCTGGCTGATCGGCACCCTGCTCGATCCGGTGAACCAGCGCAGCGGTCTGGCCGTGCTGGATGCGCGCCATGTGGATGACGGTCCGCTGGCCCAGGCGTGGCTACCGTATGCGGTGCCACTGGGCTTCCACGGCACCTTCGCCGCGCGCGGCTGAGTCCACGCCACGCGGACACCGTTGTTGGCATGCTGGGTCTCCCTGCCCCGTGGAGTCCTGCATGTCCCTGGCCGACCACCGACGTACGCTGGCACCGCACGGTTTCCTGCGCGTGGCGATCAACCTGGGCAACCCGGTGCTGGCACAGGGCGATGCGCGCTCACCGCGCGGCCCCTCGCTGGAACTGGCTACCGCGTTGGCGCAACGGATGGGGGTGCAGGCACGCTTCACCTGCCACGATGCCGCAGCCTGGGTGGTCGCCGCAGCGGGCGAAGACGGCTGGGATCTGGCCTTCCTGGCGATCGATCCGGCGCGTGCCGACCGCATCGCCTTCAGCGCTCCGTATGTGGAGATCGAAGGCACTTACCTGGTGCGCGAAGACAGCCCGGCGCAGCAAGTGGCCGACCTCGACCGCGACGGACTGCGCATCGCGGTGGGGCGTGGCGCGGCCTATGACCTGTTCCTGAGCCGGGAACTGCGCCATGCCACGATCGAGCGGGCGGACACCTCGGCAGCGGCCATCGCCCTGTTCGACCAGCACCGCCTGGATGCCGCCGCCGGTGTACGCCAGCCGCTGGCGGCCTGGGCGAAGGCACATCCCGGCCATCGGGTGTTGGCCGATCGCTTCACCGCGATCCAGCAGGCAGTGGCGGCACCGGCCTCACGCCCCGCCGATGCACTGCGGGCGCTGTTTGAGGAAGTGGAAGCGATCAAGGCGGGCCCGTTGCTGGAGGAAGCGTTCGCGCGTGCCGGGCAGGCGGTCACCCTTGTGCAGTGACTGTAGAGTCGAGATCGAGCACCGCGCGGCGTTACAGATGCGCGTCCGCCATGTGCTGCACATGCTCGGCGGCCTGCGCATGCAGCCAGTCGCGGAACGCGAGGAAGCCGCGATGGCTGGCCGAGCGCTGCGGGTACACCAGCCAATGCGGCCACGCCGTCTTCAGGCGCTGGCTGGACAGCGCGACCAGCTGGCCGGATTCCAGCAGCAGGCGTGCCCGGGTCACCCGGCCAAGGGCCACGCCTACGCCATCCAGTGCGGCGCGATGGTGCGCCTCCGAATCATCCAGCACCGCCACGAAGCGCGATGGCGGGCTCTGCCCGCTCAACGCGAACCAGGCGCCCCACGCGCCGTCGGGATCACCGAGCAGCGGCCACTGGGTCAGCGGTACACGGTCGATGCCCCCCATGCGCTCGATCAGCGCGGGGCTCGCCATCGGCACCAGCCACTCGTCGAACAGCGGTTCCACCACCAGGCCCGGCCATTGCCCGCTGCCCAGCCGCAGCGCGGCGTCGAACTGGCGCTGCCGCTCGAAATCAATCAGGCGCTCACTCGACTGCAGGTTGATCTCGATCTGCGGATGCTCAGCCACGAAGTGACCCAGGCGCGGCACCAGCCAGGCCGATGCCATCGATGGCACCGCACTGATCGTCAGCACGTGCTCGGCACGCGCGGCATAGGGCTGGAAGGCTTCGTTTATCGCATCCAGATGCGGCCCCACCTGCTCGAGCAGGCGCTGCCCCTCAAGGGTAAGGGTGATACCACGCGGCTGGCGGATCAGCAGCGGCTGCCCGAGCCGTTCTTCCAGCTGCCGCATCTGGTGGCTGAGCGCACTGACGGTCAGGTTCATCGACGCCGCCGCGCGCGACAGGTTGCCAAGCCGGGCGGCAGCCACGAAGCCCTGGAGGGCATGGAGCGGAGGGCGGGACATAAGGCTTGAAATTCTCTCAAGTCATGCTTGCGGAAATGTCGCTTTTTGCCCGTCCATGCTGCCCGTATCGTGCAATCCACTCAAGTGGAGGCACGCTCATGAACATCTTCGGCGGCTTGTTGTTCCTGCAGGGCCACGTGGCCAGCGCCGAGCTGGCACGCCAGCTGGCCAGCCCGTCCACACCTGCCCCGCAGTCCGCGCGGCAACCGGCCGTGCCGGTTCAGCCGCCGCGAAACCGTTGAACGCTCCTCAACCTGCATACCAGCGTTGGACGTGTTCAGGCAGCCATGGGATCGGATCGATGTCCAATGCCCGACAACCGTCGAGGGCGTCACGCAGCGCGCCCTCGCCGGGGCCACCGGGGATCCGCAGGCCTTCCTCCTCGGGAAGCTGCACCGCCGCCCAGTCGTGCAGCCGGTCCATGCGCAGGCGAAGCGCGGCTCGCAGCCACCCCTTCAGTGGATAACAGCGATAGCCCTGTTCGCCCAGGCCGGCAACCGCAAGCGACAAAGCGTGGTTGGCACCACGTACCCATTCGGTGCGGCCTCCAGCCTTGTCCTGGACCGTCATCGGCGCCGGAGCGCGGTGCGCCTTGAACGGCGAACGCAGCTGCAGCTCCAGATCCCGCGCATCGCGCTCGCTTTCCGCTTCCACCAGCGCACCGGCGTCGAGATCGAAGAACTCGAACCAACGCCGGTGCAATGCGCTGATGCGCCCAAGCGGATCACGTGAGAAACCAATCTTCGCGTAGTCTTCCCACGCACAGGGGAAGACGTAGGCGAAGACACGACCGTCGATGCGGATATCCGACTGCATGTACGCAGGCTGCCTCGACAACAGCCCGCGTGCAACCGGTCGTTACCGTGGACGCTGCAGCACTTCCTGCACTGCGGCAGCCACGTCGGTATTGTCGATGTAGCTGCCGTCGTTCCAGCGCACGTGCTGACGGTAGCCGGCATCGACGCCCCGCACGCGCTTGCCCAGCAGCTCCGCGCCGGCGCCCCTGGCCCACAGCGGCACCAGCGCGTTGGAGTGGTTGCCGGTGGGGCGGAAGCTGATTCCGGGCATGCGGCCGCGACCGTTGTTGCGTACCGGCGCGAAAGCCACGTCCTGTGCATCCGGGCCCATCGGCATGCTGTTGTCGTGGTCGGTGGTGACGATCAACAGGTTGCGCTCCCAGCCACCGTTGCGCTCGATCCAGTCGACCACCGCCTCCACCGCGTCATTGAACTCCACGGTCTCTTCGATCAGCCGGCCATGCTGCGGTTGATCGCTGCACTGGCCGTAATGCCATTCGGTGCCGCACGCACTGGTATGTGCGGCCCAGTCGGTGGCGCCGCCTTCCACCATCAGGAACAGCCCCTTGGACGAGCGCTGCTGCAGGAACTGCAGTGCGCCACGCGTCATGGTCGCCAGATCGGGCACGCTGTCGATCTTCCTCACTCCCGAAGGCGTGCCTGCATCCTTGCCCAGCACCTGCAGCTGGCGCGCCTGCTGCAGTGTGTTGGCCACGCGCGGTACACCGATCAGCGGCCGGTCGGCCGGCAACCGTCCCTGCGCCAGTGCGGCGAACGCTTCCTTGCTGCGGATCAGGCGCCACGGTCCCGCCGGATTGCCGCCGATGGTGCTGCCCGCTTCCAGCTGCTGCCAATCCTGCTGCGACACCCACTCCCATGGATTCGCACAGCCCTCCGCCTTCGCGGCGTCCGTACCTTCATGGCAGGCGCGGCCGTCGACGCTGTAGCCCGGGCCACCCGTGCCCATCACCAGGTCCATGTGGCCCTGCGCCAGCATCTGGTGTGCGATGGCGTGATAGTTGCTGCGCGATTCGTTCTGCGCCGCGAACGCGGCCGGCGTGGCATGCGCGAACGGCACCGAGGTGACCACGCCGGTGGCCATTCCCAGGCGCTTGGCGCGCAGCGTATTGAACTCGACCGGCTGGCCATCGTTGTTGAAGTTGATGGCGTTGTTGTAGGTCTTGATGCCCGAGGACAGCGCAGTGCCCGCCGCCGCACTGTCGGTAGCCACCGCGGCCAGGTACTGGTAGCCCGCAAAGGGCAGGTCCTGCGCAGGAACCGGCGCGTCATCCCAGGCCTTGCCCGGGTCGTAGCCAAGCGTCTGCGCGTTGTCACCGGTCGGCTGGCTGCTCGCGTTCAAGGGAAAGGTGGTCACCGCCAGGCGCAGTGGGAAATCCGCATAGGGTGCGCCTTCACGGCTGCCGTACTGCCAGTAGGCGGCAGCGTCCCAGGTACCCCAGCCGGCACCGTCGTTGATCATCACGATCACATTGAGCGGACCGGCTTCGGCGGTGGAAACAGCCTCGGCGCGCAGGTTGGGCTGGCAGCCGCCAAGTGCGGCCAGCGCGAGCAGCAACGAAGAATGAAGCCAGCGGCGTGGAATGCGTGCAGTCATCGGATGTCCCGTCGGGCCATCGGCGGCCCACAATTGCGATACGTTATATCGTTTCAATATTTCAGCTTCGTGCAGCCGCCGCACACTATCCTCCAGGGTCCCCGCTACCATCGTCGCTTCCATGCCGTCTCCTGCTCCTGCGCGTGCACCGCTGTCGTCCATCACCCTCGATGCGGCAACTTTCGCGGTGATTCACCAGCACAACGCGGATATCGCCAGGCAGCCGGCCTCGCTGACCAAGCTGATGACCGCCTACGCGGCTTACGAATGTGTCGAGGAGCGCGGGCGCTCGTGGGGCGACGAAGTCACCATCGCCGCCGGCGACGTGCATGCGGTTGCCGACGATGAAACGCGCATGGGCCTGGTGCCCGGCGAAACGGTCACGCTCGCGCGCCTGCTGGAAGGGTTGATGATCGTCTCCGGCAATGACGCGGCGCTGGCCATCGCGCGCCACCTGGACGGATCGCAGCCTGCGTTCCTGGAGCGCATGAACCGGCACGCACGCCAGCTCGGCCTGCGCAGCAGCTGGTTCGCCAGCGTCTCCGGCATCACCACGCCGCACCATGCATCCAGCGCGCGCGACATGGCAGTGCTGGCCGCCTGCCTGCTGAATGACCATCCGCAGATACGGGCAATCACCGCGCAGCGCGCGTTCGTGCATGGCAGCTTCAGCCGCAACAACCAGAATGCGCTGCTTGGCGATGATGGCGTGGATGGATTGAAGACCGGCTACACCCAGGCAGCAGGCTTCTGCCTGGCCGCCACCGTATGCCGGGCAGTGCCCGGGCGGGATCAGCCGGTACGCCT
Organism: Stenotrophomonas sp. YJH_SMC_80; assembly: GCF_059372495.1. Taxonomy (NCBI): domain Bacteria; kingdom Pseudomonadati; phylum Pseudomonadota; class Gammaproteobacteria; order Lysobacterales; family Lysobacteraceae; genus Stenotrophomonas; species Stenotrophomonas sp. YJH_SMC_80. The sequence goes on along the minus strand of NZ_JCAFVP010000012.1, from coordinate 116,350 downwards.
GATCACCGTGGTATTGGGTTCTGAAAGCCGCGACGCGCGCGATGCCCTAGTGCGCGATCAGCTGGCGGCAGGATTCGCCACGCTGGCCAGCAGCACTGCCGGGGCCTGACGCCCGAAGCGGCTCAGCGCCGCTCGACCGTCGCCACGATCAGCCGCTGCAGCTCGGCCTCGGCGTTGGTCTTGTCCAGCGCGCCTGCCGCCACGGCTTCGGACAGGGCTTCAGCCGCACCGAGAATCGCCCAGCGCCCAGCAAGTGGCACCGTGCCATCGGCGGCAAACGGACCCAGCCATATGTTGCAATTGTCGATGAAGTCCTGCTGGTAACGCCGCCGCACCTCGTGCAGTTCCGGCGCTCCCACCAGCGCGGCGAGGATGCCCTGCACTTCACTGCCCTGGCTGAGGATGCAGTCGATGTAGCCGGAGGCGATGGCCGCCGCACGGTCGGCCAGCTGCGCGCGGGCGCGGCCGATACGCTCGTGGAAGACCACCGTCTGCCGCCCGTCATAGTCATCGTAGAGCGCGGCCAGCAGGCCGTTGCGGGTCACGAAGTGATCGTAGGCCACCGGCTTGGTCACACCGGCCGCCTCGGCCAGCCGTCCCAGCGTCAACGCGTCGGTGCCTTCTTCACCAACCAGCGCCCAGGCCACGTCCAGCAACTGGCGGGCGCGTTGCTCGCGGGTCAATCGGCGGCGCGTGGGAGCGGCGTTGGCGGGCATCGGCGGAACACGGCGATCAGCGCATCGGAGTGCCTATTTTACGGCCGATCGCCAGCGCGGTCTGCAGATGCGCTCCAGCCGCACCGGTATCGGCATCCAGCAGCAGGTCGGACGTCAGCACGCGTGCGCCACAGTAGTCGAAGATGCCCATGTCGATCTGCGTCTTCATCGCCGCATCGTAGCCGCGTCGTTCGACCATCGCTGCATCGGCACCGCCCAGCCCCACCAGATGCACGTTCAGGCGCTGCAGCTTCTTCACCAGCTTGCCCTGCGCATCCTGTGCGTAGGCCCATTCGTTGGTGAAGACACGGTCGATCCAGCCCTTCAGCAGTGCCGGGAACGACCACCAGTACAACGGGAACACCAGCACCAGCGTATCGGTGGCCTCCAGCCGTGCGTGCTCGGCGGCGATGTCGGCCGGTACCGCGCCGGTGCTGCGGAACAAGGCTTGGTCCTGAGCGTTGAAGCGCGGATCGAAGCCTTCGGCCATCAGATCGGCGTAGGCCACGGTGTTGCGGGCGTCGGCAGCAGTGATGGCATCGCCGATGCGATGCGCCATCGCATGGGTCAGCGAACCGGGTTCAGGGTGGGCGATGACAATGAGGCTGTGCATGGGGGGTCTCCAGAAATCAATACCTACCAATAGTAAGTAGTGATTTTCGGGATACCAGCGCCATCGATGGGACGCTGTTTTCGCATCCACCGTATAGTGCGGCGGTGCCCTGTGAGACACCCGAACATGGATCGACGCCTGCCCCTGACGATGCTGATGCTGCTGTCGCTGTTGCTGTTGCTGCCATCCGCCTTCGCAGGTGAACTCAGTCCCAGTGATGCGAAGGCTCTGCGCGAAGATGTGCGCGCCATGATGGCTGCATATGCCCGCGGCGATGCGGACTTCCTCATCGAACGTACCCATCCCAGCCTCAAACGACTGGCCGGCGGCGATGACGCCTTCCAGGCGATCACCCGTGATGCGTTGAAGAAGCAGCACAACGCCGGTGTAGTGATCATCAGCGAAGATGTAGGTGTGCCGACCCGGACCTATGCTGCCGGAGAGGAAGAAGTCTGCTTCGTGCCACGCCAATCCCTGATACGGGTGCGTGAAACCCCAATGCGCAGCACCACGTTCATGGTGGCCGTGCGCCGCGTTGGTGGTTCCGGCTGGACGTATCTGGATGGCACCGGGCTGCAGGGCAATCCAAACCTGCTTCGCCAACTGCTGCCAGCGCTGGAACCCGACGTGACCTTACCCAAGCGGGAGATCGAGGCGCTGTAGTCGCCGGCCCCTCCCGCCTTGCACGGCGTGGATCTAGCGGAACAGCGCGTTCAAGGCAGCCCCGGAGGCCGCCTGCTGCAGGCCATCGAAGCGTCCGTCCTGCACGATCGGCTGGGTCGCCTGCATCAGCCCGCCCCACGCGGCACGGGCGAGTGCGCCGCCCAGACTCACCCGGCGAATGCCGAGCGCGGCGATGTCCTGCAGGCTCAGCGACGTCGGTCCACCGACCAGCAGGTTCACCGGCTTCGACCCGGCAGCGGCGACCACCGCGCTGATCTGCTCGCGCGTGCTGATGCCAGGTGCATACAGCACGTCGGCACCGGCCTCTGCGTAGGCACGCAGGCGCTGCAGGGTGTCCTGCAGATCCGGCACGCCAACGAAGAAGTTCTCGGCGCGGCCGACCAGCAGCACGTCGCCACCCGCGCGGTCGATGGCTGCACGGGCAGCGCGCAGGCGCTCGACCGCCTGGTCGATCGGACGCAGCGGTGCATCGGCCACGCCGCTGGCATCCTCGATCGACAATGCTGCAATGCCGGTGTCGATCGCCGCGGCCACCGCCTCCTGCACCGCCTGCGGCGTGGCGCCGAAGCCATCACCGAAGTCGGCATTCAACGGCAATGGAGTCGCTGCCACCATCACGCGCAGATGCGCCAGCGTGGCCTGCAGCGAAACCGCTCCGTCCGGCCGCCCTTCGCTCCAGGCGCAGCCGGCGCTGGTGGTGGCCAGTGCCTGGAAGCCCTGCCGCTGCAGGTAGCGGGCACTGCCCACATCCCACGGGTTGGGCAGCACGAAGCAACCCTGCGCGTGCAGCTGGCGGAAAAACGCGCGCTTTTGCTGTGTGTCGGCATCGGGCGAGATCATGGAAGGGCTCCGGGGCGGCAGACCTGCACCCTAGCCCGCCCAGCGGCCACGCTCAACGACAACGGGGCGCACCTGCATGAGGTGATGCCCCCTGCTTATTGGACGCTGTGGATGCGGGTGCCCGAGCGTGCTTGCCTGCCCACACGATGCCGCCACGGAGCCCTTCATGCACCCGGACCCGCAGACCCTCACCGACGCCGGCGATGATGACGCCCACTGGGCCGACCTGCTTTCGCCGGCACGGCGCCGCCTGATCGCTTCGGCGGGTCTGGCCGCTGGCGGCCTGGCCAGTGCCTCGACCGCCGCCGCAGCACCGCGCGGCAACGACGCGGTGAACACCACCGAGCCTGGCCGCCCCGGCTTCCGTGCCATCGTGCCGCCAGCACCGGAAGGGCACAGCCCCTGGGGCCAGGCCACGGCCAGCGAACCGACCCCGCGCCCGGCCAGCGTGCGTCCCGGCGAGGCCACCCTGCCCGTGACCCCACGCGCCTACACCGACATCAAGAGCTATCACGCGCACATCTACTTCGACGAGGACAGCTTCGAGAAGGCTGCGCTGCTGCGGCGCTGGACGGCCGAGCGCTTCCCGGTGGAGCTGGGCAACTGGAACCTGGAACCACGCGGGCCGCACGTCACCCCGTCGTTCTACTTCGGCTTCACCAACGACCTGCTGCCGGTGCTGGTGCCCTGGCTGCAGCTCAACAGCCTGGGCCTGACCATCCTGATCCACCCCAATACCGGTGATGGCCGCGCCGACCACCTGTATTACGCGTTGTGGGTAAACCGCGCGCAGCCGGTGAATGCCTACAACTGGCCGGCACCGAAGCCTGGAGAACGGGAACCGCTGGAAGAGGTGTTCCCGAACGTGGTGCCGACGGTGCCGCTGGAGACGTGAGCGGGGGCGTGGCGGGGGGCAGTAGGCGTGCGGCGCACCTTGGGCTGCCCCTCGGTGGGTGCGTAGCGTGCTGCGTACCGAACGTCCTCCATCCACGCATCGCGTGGATCTATTGAATGGTGGCCTCATCCGCGCGTGGCGTGGATCTACTGCAGCACCACCCATGACAGCATCAGCCCTGCCCATGCCTGCCGCCATCGTCGGCCTACGTGCATGCATCCCCGGCCTGCGAGCCATTCAGCGCGCCTTGATCCAGCGCCCGCCATACGGCCACAAGCGCTCCGGCAGATTTCAAACGTTCGATTGAAACGCTGCAAACTTCGCCTAACTGGACAGCATCCGCCGGTTCCGCCAGACTGCCGCCCTTTCCTGTCTTCCGGATCCCATGGCGAAGCTGCTGGTCCTGCACGGCCCCAACCTCAACCTGCTCGGCACACGCGAGCCGGAGGTCTACGGCCACACCACGCTGGCCGACATCGACCAGGCCCTGGCCAGCCAGGCATCGGCCGCCGGACACGCGGTGGAGAGCCTGCAGTCCAATGCCGAGCACGTGCTGGTGGACCGCGTGCAGGCCGCACGCGACGACGGAACCGCTTTCATCCTGATCAACCCCGCCGCCTTCACCCACACCTCGGTTGCCCTGCGCGATGCGCTGGCCGCGGTGGCGGTGCCGTTCATCGAGATCCACCTGTCCAACCCGCATACCCGCGAACCGTTCCGCCAGCACAGCTACTTCAGTGACAAGGCGGTGGGCGTGGTGTGCGGCTTCGGTGCCGACAGCTACCGCTACGCGATGGACGCGGCGCTGCTGCGGGTATCCGCCACCTGATTGTCGACCCGGGCGCCCACGGCGCTCTCCTCACCTAGATAGAAACCAAAGAGGCCCTCATGGATCTGCGCAAAATCAAGAAGCTGATCGACCTGCTGGAAGAGTCGAACCTGGCTGAAATCGAAATCAAGGAAGGCGAAGAGTCGGTGCGCCTGTCGCGTGCCCCGGTGGCCGGCTATGCCGCCCCGGTCGCCGCCCCGGTGTACGCCGCTCCGGCCGCCCCGGCACCGCAGGCAATGCCGATGCAGTCGCCGACCGAAGCCTCCACCGGCGGTACCGCCAAGCCGGGCCCGGCACTGCCGGAAGGCCACGTGCTGCGCTCGCCGATGGTCGGCACCTTCTACGCGTCGTCCGCCCCGGACAAGCCGGCCTTCGTCACCGTTGGGCAGCAGGTCAAGGAAGGCGAGACCCTGGCCATCATCGAAGCAATGAAGATGTTCAACCCGATCGAAGCCGACACGTCCGGCACCATCGTCGCCATCCTCGGCGAGAACGGCCAGCCGGTGGAATTCGACCAGCCGCTGTTCGTGATCGGCTGAGGGGCACGCCATGCTCGACAAAGTCGTCATCGCCAACCGAGGGGAGATCGCGCTGCGCATCCTGCGCGCGTGCCACACCCTCGGCATCCGCACGGTGGCCGTGCATTCCACGGTCGACCGCAACCTCAAGCATGTGGCCATGGCCGACGAGTCGGTCTGCATCGGCCCGGCGCCGTCGCCGCAGAGCTACCTCAACATTCCGGCGCTGATCGCCGCCGCTGAAGTCACCGACGCGCAGGCGATCCATCCCGGTTACGGCTTCCTGTCGGAGAACGCCGACTTCGCCGAGCGCGTGGAAGAATCCGGCTTCATCTTCATCGGCCCCAAGGCTGACACCATCCGCATGATGGGCGACAAGGTCGAAGCCATCCGCGCGATGAAGTCGGCCGGCGTGCCGTGCGTGCCCGGTTCGGGCGGCCCGCTGGGCGATGACATCGTCGCCAACACCAAGATCGCCCGTGAGATCGGCTACCCGGTCATCATCAAGGCGGCCGGTGGCGGTGGCGGTCGCGGCATGCGCGTGGTGCATGCCGAGGCCTCGTTGAAGACCTCGATCGAAACCACCAAGAGCGAGGCCAAGGCCGCGTTCGGCAATGGCGAGGTCTACATGGAGAAGTTCCTGGAGAACCCGCGCCACGTGGAAATCCAGGTGCTGGCCGACGGCCAGGGCAACGCCATCCACCTGGGTGAGCGCGACTGCTCGATGCAGCGCCGCCACCAGAAGGTGGTGGAAGAAGCGCCGGCACCGGGCATCACCGCCGAACAGCGCGAGCAGATCGGCAAGGTCTGCACCGAAGCCTGCGTGCGCATCGGCTACCGCGGCGCCGGCACCTTCGAGTTCCTGTACGAAGACGGCCGCTTCTACTTCATCGAGATGAACACCCGCATCCAGGTGGAACATCCGGTCACCGAAATGGTCACCGGCATCGACCTGGTGGCCGAGCAGCTGAAGATCGCCGCCGGACAGAAGCTGTCGATCAAGCAGAGCGACGTGGTGCTGACCGGCCACGCGATCGAGTGCCGCATCAACGCCGAAGACGCCGAGACCTTCGTGCCGAGCCCGGGCACCATCACCGGCTTCCATCCGCCGGGCGGCCCCGGCGTGCGCGTGGATACCCACATCTACAGTGGCTACCGCGTGCCGTCGAACTACGACTCGATGATCGGCAAGCTGATCGTGCACGGCCCGGACCGCGAAACCGCCATCGCCCGCATGCGGGTGGCGCTGAGCGAGATGGTGGTCGACGGCATCAAGACCAACATCGCCCTGCAGCAGCGGATCATGCGCGACAAGGGCTTCCAGGCCGGTGGCCAGAACATCCACTACCTGGAAAAGCGTCTTGCCGAGCGCAAGAACAAGCCGATCGCACTGACCTGATCGGCAGCAGGTACTGGACATGAAAAGGGCGGGGATATCCCCGCCCTTTTTCCATTGCCGTAGAGCCGAGCGTGGGCTCGGCTCTACGGCAGGTGCATCAGCGCTTGTCGGCAGCTTCGGCCGGGATCTGCGAATTCGCCAGCGGGCGTACACCATTGGGCGAGCTCGGGTCGACGATCACCATCGTCTCGGTGGACCCATCGGGCCACACCACCTGGAAGGTACTGCCTGCCGGCAACGATGCGAACGGCATGCCGCTCTGCGCGCGATAGACCGCAGCGACCTGGCTGGCACCCACGCGGCGCACATCTTCCTGCGCCTTCACCGTGGTCAGTTCCACTTTCGACAGATGCCGGTAACGATCTTCATAGGTGTCGATCATCAACAGCCCGACCGCGCCGGCCGAATAGGCCACGAACAGCGCCACCCAGAACCAGAACTTGGCCCCATGCAGGAATCGACGGTAGTTCATTGCCCGCCCCTCTTGCCAACCAATCGCTTGATCCACTGCTTCATTTTCCCCGCACCTTGCCGCGAAACCGCAGCGTCATACACGAAATCACGGAAATCCTGCGTCCCATCCTGCGAACAGATCCCTCCATTCGCGCAAAAACTGTTGACCAGCACGCTGTCGGCACCACACGGTAGACCGAGCTCGCAGGCCGCAACCCGCCACGCCAGTTCACTGAGCTGTTCACCCGCGACCAGGCCAGTGAGCGCCTGGTCGCCCGCCGCGCGCACGCCCATGCCCGGTGCAATGGCCATGAAGGCCTCCGGATCGCGCGATGTGCGCACCCGCTCGACCAGGTCACGGCGGTACTCGGGGCTGTCATTCAGCGGCTCGCCTTCGGCAAACAGCGATGCTTCCGCTGCGAGGTTGCCCTGCGTGGCCGCCTTGCGGCGCTCGGCCAGCACCAGCGCGGACCCCAGCTTGTCGCCCGGCACGAAGCCGCCACAACGCTGCGCCACGCGCTCGCGCGCCTGCACCATCGCCGGTGCAGCGGTCAGGCCCAGCCCGGCCAGCACATTGTTGTCCAACCGATAACCGCCCGGATCGATGGCGTACTGCGCGCAGTAGTCGTAGACCCGGCTGAGCATCCAGCGCGCCTCGTGATTGCCGTCGTCGGCCTGCACGCGCAGGCGCTGCGCGTAGGCGTACAGATCGGTCGCATCCTCGATGTCCGCGCGCAGGTCCAGCGGCAGGCCCGAAGGCAGCGCGTTGCCGCGCTCGAACGCCGCCAGGCGACGCGCCAACGCTTCCGGCACGACCGGCAGGGGCGCCGCAACCTGCGCCGTCGGCAGTTCGCCTGCGGTCACCGGTACCGACCCGGCATGGCCGCTGGCCCGATACCCGGCCACGCTCAGCACGGCCACCGCCGGCAGCACGAGCAACCAGGTTTTCAGGGTCGGAGCAAAGGCCATTGGCGGCAGTGAGCGTTCATGGCGCACAGGAAAGCAGCAAGTTTAGCAAGGCCCGCCAGGCCTGTCTGAATCGGTTCCGTTCATCTCCAAGCGGCATCTCAGGCAATACGGAGACGCTCCGATGGTCTAGCATGGCCCCCTTTCCCGCGATTGCCCCCACCGCCATGCCGTTCCTGGAACTGACCCTGCGTTGCACCGAAGCTACCCAGCCCCGCTATGAGAATGCGCTGGAGGATGTCGGCGCACTGGCCGTCACGCTGCTTGATGCCGAGGCCGATACCAGCAACGAACAGGCCATTCTCGAGCCGGGCGTGGGCGAGACCCCGCTATGGGACACCCTGGTGCTGAGCGCGCTGTTTCCCGCCGACAGCAACGCGTTGCTGCTGCTGGCCGCGCTGGAAGCATTCGACCCGGAACTTGACTGGAGCAGCGGCAGTTTCCGCGCGGTTGAGGACGAGGACTGGGAACGCGCCTGGCTGGACCAGTTCCAGCCGATGGCTTTCGGCAGCCGCACCTGGATCGTGCCGTGGAACCATGAACTGCCGGAGGCCGCACAGGCTGCAGACGCCGCCGTGGTGCGGCTGGACCCGGGCCTGGCGTTCGGCTCGGGCACCCACCCGACCACCGCGCTCTGCCTGCGCTGGCTGGACCAGCTGGCCGTGGATGGCCTGCTGCAGGGCCAGCGCGTGCTCGACTTCGGCTGCGGCTCCGGCATCCTTGCGCTTGCCGCGCTGAAGCTGGGCGCCGCTGAGGCCATCGGCGTGGACAACGATCCGCAGGCCCTGGTCGCCACCGCCGACAATGCCGAGCGCAACGGCGAACAGGCGCGCATGCACGTGTACCTGCCGCCGGACGAACCGGTCGCCACCTACCCGATCGTGGTCGCCAACATCCTCGCCTCGGCACTAGACGCGTTGGCCGAGCTGCTGGCCGCGCGCGTGGCTGCCGGCGGCCGTATTGCCCTGTCCGGCATCCTGCACGGCCAGGAAGGTGAACTGCTGCAGCGCTATGCCGAATGGTTCGACGACCTGCAGGCGACCCAGGATGGCGACTGGATGCGCATCACCGGCGTGCGCCGCGCCTGATCGTGGTTGAATGACTGCTGGATCCGAGCCCGCACCCTGAGCATGTCCGAGCCGAACCCACCGCGACGCCCTCTGGCAACCTTCCTGCGCACCGCCCCGGAAGGTTCGCCCGTGCCTGCGACCGATGCGCGCACGCAGGAACCAGAAGAACACGCGTCGCCTGCCATGCAGGTGCCAGCCGGGCCCGCCGAAGCGGCGCATGTGGCGGCAGAGATGCAGCACGACGATGCGCCTGTCATCGTTGATGACATTGCGGCCATCGCGTCGGCACCGGTTGCAGTGCCGGCGACGACGGCCGCCGTTGACGCGCCGAGTTTCCTTGGCAGTGCGCGCCCCCGCGGCCTGCCGGCACCGCGCTGGCACTGGCTGCTGGTTGCAGGGCTGGCGCTGCTGCTGGTGCTGCAGAGCGTGCTGGCCGACCGTGCGCGGCTGGCCGCCGACGCTGGCAACCGTGCTTGGCTGGGCACGCTCTGCGGCCTCCTGCGCTGCAGCCTGCCGGCCTGGCATGAACCCACTGCCTTTACCATGACCAGCCGCGAGATCCGGCCGCTGCCCGGCCAGGCCGGCGTGCTGCAGGTGCAGGCCAGCATCCGCAACGACGCACGCTGGGCACAGGCCTGGCCCGACCTGCGCCTGTCACTGTCCGATGCTGATGGCCGGGTGATCGGCAGCGGTGTGTTCACGCCTGCGCAGTACCTGGGCGAGAACCCCGGCGCCGCCCTGCTGGAACCGGGCCAGAGCGCGCGCGTCGCCTTCCGTGTGCAGGAGCCCGCCGCATCCACCGTCGCATTCACCTTCGACTTCCTCTGAACGTGAAAAGGCGACCGGCCGTGGCAGGCCGGGCACGCTCGCGCTAGACTGGCCGCCACCACCTCGTCCGGCCGCGCGCACCGCGCGCACGGGCCCACCGAATCGGGAACCCCCTTGAACGCTGTCCTCTCTCGTCCTGACAACAGTCGTGGCGCTCCCCGGCCACCGCTGCGTGAACATGTCGCCCAATCCGTGCGCCGTTACCTGCGTGACCTCGATGGCTGCGACGCGGACGATGTCTACGAGATCGTGCTGCGCGAGATGGAGATCCCGCTGTTCGTGGAAGTGCTCAACCACTGCGAAGGCAACCAGAGCCGCGCCGCCGCGATGCTGGGCATCCACCGTGCCACCCTGCGCAAGAAGCTGAAGGAATACGGCATCAGCGCGTAAGCGCGCGCGGGTAGTGCCGGCCGCTGGCCGGCAACCCCACGAACGATGGCAGGATGTTGCAGTTGCCGGCCAGCGGCCGGCACTACCGGTAGATCCACGCCATGCGTGGATGGAAGCCCGGCAGAATCAACCGCCACCGCCCGCCTTCCAGTAATACCGCACCACGTGGAAGAACACCGGCGCGGCGAAGCACACCGAATCCAGCCGGTCGAGCATGCCGCCATGGCCCTCGATCATGTGGCCCCAGTCCTTGATGCCCCGGTCACGCTTGATCGCCGACATCACCAGGCCGCCCCAGAACCCCATCAGGTTGATCAGCAGCGACAGGCCGAACGCCTGCAGCGGCGTGAACGGGGTGATCCACCACAGCGCCGCGCCCAGTGCGCTGGCACTCAGCACGCCGCCGACGAAGCCCTCCACCGTCTTTGACGGCGACAGCTTCGGCGCGATCAGGTGCTTGCCCAACAACTTGCCCCAGATGTACTGCAGCACGTCCGAGGACTGCACCACGATCACCAGGAAAGCAAACAGCAGCACGTTGCGCGAGGGGTCATGGCCCGGCACGTGCAGGTTCAGCAGCAGCGGCACGTGCGAGATGCAGAACACGCAGATCATCAGCCCCCACTGCACCTTCGCCGTGCGCTCCAGGTAGTGCGTGGTATCGCCGCCGATGGTCGACAGGATCGGCAGGAACAGGAACGCATAGACCGGAATCAGCAGCGTGTACATGCCGTACCAGTCGATCCACACCAGGTAGTACTGCCACGGCAGCACGATGTAGAACGCGGCCAGCAGCGCGTAGTAATCGCCTGAGCGGGTCGGCGCCAGGGTGATGAACTCGCGCAGTGCGAACAGCGAGATGATCGCGAACAGCACGATCACCCCGGCGCGGCCGAAGAACAGCGCCAGCCCGACCACGATCGCCATTACCCACCACGCGCGGATGCGCGACACCAGGTTGGCGATGACCGCGCTGGGCCGGCCGCGCTGGCGCCATCGCAGCGTTTCGGCCACCAGCGTGGCCAGTACCAGCACCGCACCGACGCCAGCGAACAGCAGGCCGGTCTGCTGGCCCACGCTCTGCGCTGCCAGGTCGCCGGACACATCGATCAGGAAACTCATGCGCGCCCCCCGTTCGGCGCCAGGTCCAGCAGCGCCTGCCGGCTGCGGGCCAGGAAGGCCGCCTTGTCCTCGTCGGCCTGCAGCCGCAGCGGCGTACCGAAGGTGGCCGTGCACAGCAGCGGCAGCGGCAGGAACCGGCCCTTGGGCATCACCCGCTTCAGGTTGTCGATCCACACCGGCACGAATTCCAGCTCCGGCCGTTGCCGTGCCAGGTGATAGATGCCGCTCTTGAACGGCAGCAGCGGTTCATCGCCCACGTTGCGGGTACCTTCCGGAAACAGGATCAGCGAGCAGTCTTCGTCCACCGCGTCACGCAGGGCCTGCAGCGGATCCTGCTGGCGATGGCCGGCCTCGCGCTCGACCAGCACGCCGTTGAACACCGCATCGATCAGGTAGCGACGCAAGCCGTCGCGCTGCCAGTATTCGGCCGCGGCAACTGGCCGCACCTGGCGCCGCAACGCAGGCGGCATCGACGACCAGATCAGCACGAAGTCGCCATGGCTGGCGTGGTTGCCGTAGTACACACGGCGCTCGCTGGACGGCGCGCAACCGATCCACAACGCGCGGGCACCGGTCACTACATGGATCGCACCACTGCAGGCGCGGGCAATCAGTTCGGCGAACATTGGTCCCTCCCGTTCACGTCTGCGGCCACAACACGGCCAGCACCAGCAGTGCGAACTGCACCGCTGTCAGCAGGTACTGGCGCAGCAGCAGGCGACGCATGCCGGCCCAGCGCGCGTCCCAGCCCCGCAGGGGCGCATCGGGCGACGCGCGGCGCAGGCCGCTGTCCTGCAGCAGCTGATCAGTGCGGCGCGCGGCGGCATCGCCGTCCAGGCGCTCATCGCGCAGCAGCTGCAGCAGGCTGGCGTCCAGCGCAACCCGCCACGCGTGGTACGCCTGGGCCACCCCTGCAGACATGCTGGCCAGCAGCAACCCTGCAGCGATCATCGCCAGGCCCGGCTCGGTGCCGAGCAGCAGCAATGCCACCAGCAGCAGCCCCAGCGACAGGCATGCCGGCCAACGCCCCTGCCGCAGCAGCAGCTGCATGGTCGCCAGATCGGGAACCGTGCTCATGCGCGCACTCCTGCCGCGTCGGTGATGGCACGCAGATGGGCCGTACCCAGCACGATGCCAGGGCGCGCAGCACGCACGATCGCCACCGCCGCGTCCGCATCGGCCGCACGACCGCTGCGCAGCAGCCAGGTGGCCACGCTGGCGGCGCTGCGCGAATAGCCCAGCGCACAGCACACCAGCAACGGTCCGTGCGCATGCAGGCGCTCGATGGCCTCGGCCGCTTCGCGCAGCTGTTCCGGTGCAGGGACCACCAGGTCCAGCATCGGCACGCTGGCATACGCGGCGCCCTGCGCGCGACAGGACAGCTCGGCACAGGCATCGACCACGCCCACCAGGGGGGCCGGCAATGCCTCAGAGGGAATGCGCCCCAGCCACACACCGTCCATCACCGGCACCGGCTGCGGCGCACGCCGCGTCCACAGCCGCGAGTTGATCCAGGCAGCGCCCAGGTACGGTGCCAGCAGCCATCGCGCGGCCATCGTCAGGCGGCCATCGGCGCGCTTCTGGAACACCGCTGTACCCAGCCCGGCATAGGCCAGCGCCACCAGCAGCAACGACGCCACCGGCCACAGCAGCCACAACGCGGCGCCACGCAGAAGCACCACCGGCACCAGCAATACGGCGGCCCCCAACAGGTACAACGCTGCCAATCGCCAACGCCTCGCATCACGCGCGGTGTGCCAGGCCCGCAATGGTGGCGTGCCCTGCTCCGGCCACAGCCAGACGCACAGCCAACCGGCCAGCAGGCCGGTCGGGATATCGATGAAATGGTGCTGGAACGTGGTCAGCACCGAGACGCCGATCAGCAGTGCCCACACATGCAGTAGCCCGCGCCACACGCCATGCAGGTACTGCGCGAACTTCACCCACAGCACGATCAACAACACGATGTGCAGCGACGGCGCCTGGTTGAACGGCCTGTCGAAGCCCAGCAGCACATCGAACAGCCAGCCGAACACACCCCCGATCTCCGGACGCTCGAAGCTGAAGCGCAGCGGCCACAGCAGAAAACAGGTGACCGCGATGACCTGCGCACTGAACAGTCGCAGCGCATGCCGGTCCAGTTCCAGCCGACGCCGGCACAGGAAGAACGAGATCGCGTAGAACAGATCGATCGACCAGTACGGCACGATCGTCCACGGCACGAACGGGATGCGTGTCTCCCACGCGAACGCCATCACCGGCAGGGTGGCGTGGCGGCCGGCCATCCAGTTGGCGAAGCCATAGCTTGCGAAGAAGAACGGACCCAGCAGGGCCAGCCACAGCAGGGCGCGCCGCCAGGGGCGCCCTTCCGCGGCCAGCGGGGTTGCGGCGAGCGTCGCCATCACGCGGTCCGGCGCGCCAGCGACACGGTGAAGATGCCGAAGTCGTCGATGCGCTGCGCCACCTTCTCGAAACCGGCCAGGCGCACCAGCTCATCCATCTCCTGCTGGGTACGGCGACGCATCACCCACGCCGCGCCACCGCGATGGCTGGTCAAGGCGCGGGCGATGAATTCCAGCTGCGGGTGCCAGGGTTGGCCGGTGTAGGCCAGGTAGCCGCCCACCGGCACCGTTGCGGCGATACCCTGCAGCGAGCGCAGCACGGCGTCGTTGTCGGGGAACAGTTCGTACAGGCCCGAGACCACCGCCAGTGTCGGTACTGGATCGACCTTGGCCAGTTGCGCCGGATCGAACGCATCGCCCTGCTCGAAGCGGGCGATGTCGGCCGCACCGAGGCGCTCGATCAACGCTTGGCCCTGGGTCACGTTCAGATCGCTGAAATCACGCAGCACGATACGGTCGGCGCGCTGTTCGCCCTGGCCCAGCGCTTCCAGCACATACCGGCCATGGCCGGCGGCCACGTCCAGCACACGCACCGGCGTGCCCTGCCCGCGCAGGCGCTGGGCAGCGTCGCGCAGCAGTTCCTGCAGGTGCTGGCCGCGCACGCGGATGCCACGCCAGCCGATTGCATCCAGGTAGTTGCGGTCGACCATCCGCCCCAATTGGCCCTTGCCGCGCGCCTCATTCCGGTAGATGTAGTCCAGCGTGCTACCGGAATCGAAACCGGTCCGCAGGCCCAGCGCGATGCCTTCGGACAGCGTGCCGCCGAAGCGCAGGCCGCCACGCACCACGCGCCAGCGCAGGTCGGCCAGGCTGTTGCGCTCCGGTGGCCAGGCCAGGATCTCGGATTCTTCGAAGGTTGGCCCGTGACGGTGCGCGTCGCGGCGTGACAGCTCGCGCAGCGGCTCGGCAAAACGCGCCTGGATGAAGCCGCGGATGCGCGCCAGTGCTGGTGCACGATCGCGCTCGCCCAGCGTGTCGTGGAAGAAGCCCGGCAGATGCACACGCTCCTTGATCGGGCTGGACAGGCGCTCGTAGAAGCGGTCCTGCGGGCCACGGTGCACGACGAAATCCGAGCCGGACACCAGCAGCTGCACCGGTACGCTGATTGCCTGCGCATCGGCCACGATGCGGTCGGCCGCCTCGTACAGGCCCAGCAGCACGCGCACCGAAATCGGCCGGGTAATCAGTGGGTCGGTGCGGTAGCTTTCCGCCCGCGCCGGATCGTGGGTCAGCCACTGCGGCTTGACGTAGCTGTTGACGAAGAAGTTGCCACGCAGCTTCTGCATCAAGGCCAGGCCCGGCCGCGCGAACGGCACGTACAGCTTCACCTTGAACGCCGGCGAGGCCATGACCAGCGCGCGCAGGCGTGGCGCGTAGTCGTGCACCCAGGTCGCGGCGACCACCGCCCCTACGCTCTGCGCGATCACCACGATGTCTTCCACCGCAATGCCGTGCTCGGCGCCGATGTGGGCGATGAAACTGTCCAGATCACGCACCAGCGCCGGGAAGCCCGGTGCATCGCCCCGTGCGCCCGGCGAACGGCCATTGCCGCGCGCGTCCCAGGCGAAGAAGGCGGTGTCGGGCAGGTCCAGCTCATCGACCAGGTGGGTGACCCGGCCGGAGTGCTCATGGCCGCGGTGCAGCAGCACGATGGCCTTGGTGGCCGGCGTTGCGGTGGTGCCCGCCCAGTACCGGTAGAACAGCGGTACCTGGTCGAAGCTGTGGAATTCCCGTTCCTGCGCCTGACGCATGCAATCTCCTGATTGTCTTCTTGTATCTGCTTGATTAATTCGGCGAAACCGCTGCTTCCCGCAGTCCCCGACGGACGCGGTTGACCATCGTCAGCACGCACAGCACCGCCATGACCGCGGCCACGCCAGTGACCGTCATCGCGCCAACCCACTCGAACGCCAGCAGCAGGCCCAGCGCACCGATCACGAACGCGCGGTCGCTCTTGCCCATCGGGCCGTCGTAGCGGCGGCTGGCACCGACCATCAGCCCCAGCACCCCGGCGTACTCGCTCAGGGCCGCGGTCCAGGCCAGCAGCCACAGCATCTCGGGGCGCACGCCCGGCACGCTGAGCAGGCTCAGGTACAGCGCCGCGTCGGCGATTACATCGCACAGCTCATTCAGATAGGCGCCCAGCCGCGACTGCTGGCCGAACTCGCGGGCCAGCATGCCGTCCACGGCGTTGAGCGCCATGCGCAGCAGCATCCACAGTGGCAGCAGCAGGTACAGCAGGGGCTGGGCCGGCGCGCAGCACCAGACGGCGGCAGCCACCAGCAGCGAGACCACGGCAGCGGCCACGGTCACCGTATTGGCAGTGATCCCCATGCGATACAGGCCGCGTACGGCTGGACGCAACAGGTCCTGGAAACGTCCTTTCAATGCATAGATCGACATGATCCGTACCCGCTGATCCTTGGCAGTGCGGGCACAGCCTACCCCATCGTCGGCAGATTCCGACAACCCTGCTCTGGTCCGCAGGCCAGCCCCCGGATCGGGCCGGATCGGTGTGCCCGACCCGGCCTTGCGTCGATCGCCACGGCAAATTACCCCTTCCAGCGCCCGCCACCGGCCCCCACCGCCTACAATATCGGCCCCGCTCCGCTGCCGATTCTGTCCCATGACTGCCGATCTGTTGCCCGTCCGCCGGGCCCTCCTCTCCGTTTCCGACAAGACCGGCCTGGTCGAGCTGGCCACTGCGCTGGCCGCACGCGGCGTGGAGCTGCTGTCCACCGGCGGCACCGCCAAGGCGATCCGCGATGCGGGCCTGGCCGTGAAGGACGTGGCCGACGTCACCGGTTTCCCGGAAATGATGGACGGCCGGGTCAAGACCCTGCACCCGATGGTGCACGGCGGCCTGCTGGGCCGTTCCGGCCTGGATGATGCGGTGATGGCTGAGCACGGCATCGGTGCCATCGACCTGCTGGTGCTGAACCTGTACCCGTTCGAATCGGTCACCGCCAAGGCCGACTGCACCCTGGCCGACGCGGTGGAGAACATCGACATCGGCGGCCCGGCCATGCTGCGTTCGGCGGCCAAGAACTTCGCCCGCGTGGCAGTGGCCACCGACCCCTCGCAGTACGCCGAGCTGCTGGCCTCGCTGGACGCCAACGACGGCCAGCTGTCGGCCAGCACCCGCTTCGCCTTCTCGGTGGCTGCGTTCAACCGCGTCGCCCAGTACGACGCGGCCATCAGCAACTACCTGTCGGCGGTCACCGCCACCGACGCCGCCGTGCCGGCGCGTGCCGAGTACCCGGCGCAGATGAATTCCACCTTCGTGAAGGTGATGGACCTGCGCTACGGCGAAAACCCGCACCAGAGCGGCGCGTTCTACCGCGACCTGTACCCGGTGCCGGGCACCCTGGCCACGTTCCAGCAGCTGCAGGGCAAGGAACTGAGCTACAACAACCTGGCCGACGCCGATGCGGCGTGGGAATGCGTGCGCCAGTTCGATGCGCCGGCCTGCGTCATCGTCAAGCACGCCAATCCGTGCGGCGTGGCGGTTGGCGCCGGCAACGGCGATGCCTACGAGCTGGCCTACGCCACCGACCCGACCAGCGCCTTCGGCGGTATCATTGCCTTCAACAAGCCGCTGGATGCGGCCACTGCAAAGGTCATCCTCGACCGCCAGTTCGTTGAGGTGCTGATTGCCCCGGATTACGAGCCGGCCGCGCTGGAATACGCACAGAAGAAGGCCAACGTGCGCGTGCTGCGCATCCCGCACGGTGATGGCCTGAACAACTTCGACAGCAAGCGCGTCGGCTCGGGCCTGCTGCTGCAGTCCTCGGACAACCGCGGCATGACCCGCGACGAACTGAAGGTGGTCAGCAAGCTGGCACCGACCGACAAGCAGTTCACCGACCTGCTGTTCGCCTGGAAGGTGGCCAAGTTCGTGAAGTCCAACGCGATTGTGTACGCCAAGGACAACCGCACGATTGGCGTGGGCGCCGGGCAGATGAGCCGCGTCTATTCCGCGCGCATCGCCGGCATCAAGGCGGCCGATGCAAACCTGGTGGTCGAGGGTTCGGTGATGGCTTCCGATGCGTTCTTCCCGTTCCGCGACGGCATCGACGCCGCTGCTGCCGCCGGCATCAAGGCGGTCATCCAGCCGGGCGGTTCGATGCGCGATGCCGAAGTGATCGCCGCCGCCGACGAACATGGCCTGGCGATGGTGTTCACCGGCGTGCGCCACTTCCGCCACTGATCCGCATCACGAAGCCGGGCCCTGCCCGGCTTTTCTCTTCCGTACCCGAGAACCCTGTCCCATGAAGATCCTCGTCATCGGCTCTGGCGGCCGCGAACACGCCCTGGCATGGAAGCTGGCCCAGTCCTCCCGTGTCACCGAAGTGATCGTGGCACCCGGCAACGCCGGCACCGCCAGCGAAGACAAGTGCCGCAACGTCGCGGTGAAAGTCACCGATATCGACGGTCTGCTGGCGCTGGCCCAGGCTGAAGGCGTGGCACTGACCGTGGTCGGCCCGGAAGTGCCGCTGGTGGCCGGCGTGGTCGACCGCTTCCGCGCCGCCGGCCTGCGCATCTTCGGGCCGACCGCCGCCGCCGCGCAGCTGGAAGGCAGCAAGGCCTACGCCAAGGACTTCCTGGCCCGCCACAACATCCCCACCGCGTTCTACGCAGTGCACACCGACGTGGACGCCGCGCTGGCGTACATCCGCGAGAAGGGCGCGCCGATCGTGGTCAAGGCCGATGGCCTGGCCGCCGGCAAGGGCGTGATCGTGGCGATGACCCTGGCCGAAGCCGAGGACGCGGTACGTGACATGCTCTCGGGCAACGCATTCGGCGATGCCGGTGCGCGCGTGGTGATCGAGGAATTCCTCGACGGCGAGGAAGCCAGCTTCATTTCGATGGTGGACGGCGTGCATGCGCTGCCGATGGCCACCTCGCAGGACCACAAGCGCGTCGGCGACGGCGATACCGGCCCGAACACCGGCGGCATGGGCGCCTATTCGCCGGCCCCGGTGGTGACGCCGGAGGTGCATGCACGGGTGATGCGCGAGGTGGTGAACCCCACCGTGCAAGGCATGATCGCCGACGGCATCCCGTTCACCGGCTTCCTCTACGCCGGCCTGATGATCGATGCCAGTGGCGCGCCGAAGGTGATCGAATTCAACGTGCGCTTTGGCGACCCGGAAACGCAGCCAGTGATGCTGCGCCTGCAGTCGGACCTGGTCGAGCTGGTGGAAGCGGCCATCGATGGCCGCTTGGACCAGGTCGAAGCGCAGTGGGACGTGCGCCCGTCGCTGGGCGTGGTGCTGGCGGCCAGGCCGTACCCGGAAGCGCCGATCACCGGTGACGTGATTTCCGGCCTGGACGACGTGCCGGCCAGTGCCAAGGTGTTCCATGCGGGGACTGCATTGGACGCGCAGGGCCACGTGGTCAGTGCCGGCGGTCGCGTGCTGTGCGTGGCCGCACTGGGCGACAGCGTGCGCGACGCGCAGGCCAATGCCTATGCCGGCGTGGCCAAGGTGACCTGGGCCAACGAGTTCCACCGCAACGACATTGGTTGGCGCGCGATCGCACGCGAGGGGTGAGGCCTGGTAGATCCACCACGCAGCCTCCTGCATGGAACCAGATCACGGATTCTGGGAGTTTTCACCGTCCTCGGCATGGAAGCCGGGACGGTGCGCTTCGGGAAGAGGCGACGCACATCAAGCGAAGGAAATTACGCTGAGTGAATCCGCTATTTCGCCGAGTCAAGATAACGTTTCCAGTTCTCGAAGAGACGCGCAACATTCTGCTCATGTGAGTGCGCAGTCGGATCATACCCATCAGAAGCTGGCATGTACCTGACAAAGCTCTCCAGAGACTCCGGGTAATCAAAATCAGCGTAGATCCTCTCAACCTCTCCGAGCGGATCAGCAATCTCATCGCGCTTGGCGTAAGCGTCCGCGAGAAATGCAACAAGCCATCTTCTGAGAATCTCATCCTCGTTTGAGTTCTTATCGAATGCCGCCAACTGCGCAGCTACGCTATTACGCTCATCGGGAAAAGCCCCTTCAAGTCTTTCAATCAAGGCGTTCAGATTGAACTTCTCTTCCAGTTCCTTCTGCTCCGACGCGCAGTGCTTCACAACCTCAAAGTCAATCAGATGGCGCCCCAGTGCCCACGCCACCTCGGTCTGACTCCAGGGTCCATAGGGCTGAATACAGTCATACGTTCTCATGTAGACACTCACTTCTTGTTTGGTATTCCGTTCATGCTGCCACCTTCCACAAATCTTTGATGGGTCAAGTCGCCAGCCTTGTCGACTATGTATTCAAATCGACCGGCCTTTCCATTGAGTTCACCTGGCAGCTGAGTCAGAGTGCGGACCACGCCGTCACCCCCTGTCAATGGAGTATGAACACCCGCTTCTGCAGCGGTCTCTCGCATGAAGGTCGCCGAATTGTGCCCAGCGTCGGCTTTGAGTGCACTTCCCACAGGTCGGGAATTCAAAAGTGCCCGACCTTCAACACTCAGAACTTTGGATGCCGCCACACCTGCTCCACCGGCACCTGTAACTCCTGCGATATCAGCAGCGATACTGGTAGCTGCTGATACGACACTTGGATTGGCCATCGCAACCATGCCAGCTTCGATCAGCACTGGGGCAGCCATTGCCGCTGTAACAGCGATTGCGGCCGGTCTCATCGGCTCGTATACGGCGCCATTTCCGGCAGCAATATCCCTCCGATGCCGCTCAACGAATCGCTCTGCGGCCTGCCTTCCATCCGCATCGACGAACCTGTAGGGATTCCCGTTCGCGTACCGATACCTATTGAACTGCTCAACTGGCTTTTGGTGAGCGGTGACTGGGTCCACTGACAAAAACACACCCAGTTGTGGATCCATGTAGCGCTGTTGCATGTAGCTCAGCCCTGTGGCCGAGTCGCTCACATGTCCGGCGTACCCAGGTCCATCCGTGACCTGACCGCCTACCACGGCCCCGTAGGGCTCGTAGTCATATCGTTTGATGACGTTGCCGTTGGCATCGCTTTCGGCCACAACCGAGCCGAGGGCATCAGTGTGAATGTATGTGATCGTTGTCTGGGCGATTGCGGATGGTGACAGGCCAAGGCCCATCAGCAGCAAGCAGCACAGCCAGGCGCCTATAACACCAAGCTTGCGAGTTCGATCTTCAAATGCCCCGAAGCGGGTCGACACACCGCCTGCAGTTCCCCCGAACCTGCGCATCATTCCAATCCATGAAAGAGCCTTGAAGCAAGGCTTGGCATTCATAGCACAGGAAGGCAGTCATCGGAGTCCAACTCCAGGACTGAGGCCAAAATGACCATTCTGAATTGGACCAAGCCCTGGGCTATAAACCTCGCGAGGGATTGAACGGCCACCGGAAGCGCATGACTGCCAGCCATGGGCTGGTACTACTGAATCCGCCGATCAGCGGCCGGCATTACCAACTGCCATGCTGGCCAAACGAAAAGCCCCGACCAACGCCGGGGCTTTTCATCAGAACGCGTTCCGGAAATAGGAACCGAACCTAAGATCTATGCCTTACGCGGTGAACAGCGCCTTCATCTTCTTCAGCGCGTTCGCCTCAACCTGGCGGATGCGCTCGGCGGACACGCCGTACTCGTCGGCCAGCTCCTGCAGCGTCACCTTGCTGTCGGCGTCCAGCCAGCGACGGCGGATGATGTCGCGCGAGCGGGCATCCAGTTCGGCCAGGCCTTCGCGCAGCAGCTGCATCTGGTTGTCTTCGCTGTCCTCGCGCTCGTAGGCCATCGACGGGTCTTCGTCATCGGCAACCAGGAACGCAGCCGGCGACGGCGGTGCGTGTTCGTTGTCCTCGTCGGTCGGCGCGTCGAAACCGATATCGCGGCCGGACAGGCGCGACTCCATTTCCATGACCTCTCGCTCGGACACGTTCAGGTCCTTGGCCACCGCGCTCACTTCCGCCGCGTTCATCCAGCCCAGGCGCGTCTTCGACTTGCGCAGGTTGAAGAACAGCTTGCGCTGCGCCTTGGTGGTGGCGACCTTCACGATGCGCCAGTTCTTCAGGATGAACTCGTGCATCTCTGCACGGATCCAGTGCACGGCGAAGGAGACCAGGCGCACGCCCATGTCCGGGTCGAAGCGCTTGACCGCCTTCATCAGGCCGATGTTGCCTTCCTGGATCAGATCGCCCAGGGCAAGGCCGTAGCCGTTGTAACCGCGGGCCACGTGCACCACGAAGCGCAGGTGCGAGTGCACCAGCTCGCGGGCGGCGTCCAGATCGTTGCCGTCGCGGAAGCGACGGGCCAGGTCCTGTTCGTCATCGACCGACAGCACCGGGATCTGGTGCACGGCACCGATGTAGGCGTCCAGCGAACCGAGCGCACTGGGAATCGGGAGATTGTTTGCCACAAGGGCAGTAGAGGTGTTCTGGCTCATAGGCACCCATCTTAGCAGTCCGGGATTTGGACTGCTAAAGGAGGAAAAAGTTCCAGCATCCTATTGATGCAACACTGGTCCCAAACAGAGCCCTACCGTAGCGCGATTTGATGACAGTGGCGAGCGCGCTTTTCGGGATTCACAATCCCTTGGAATTCAAGCGATTACCTGCCGGAAACCGGCCGATTCCGGTCAAGCGGAGCTGAACGGGCCGTTCTGGAGGCCCATTCAGGCCAGGGAACGTTGTCCGGCGTTCAGGCCCGGCCGCCAGCCGGCGCTCAGAGCACCGAGCGCGGCGGCAGCGACCAGTCGATCGGGGCTTGGCCGCGACGCTGCAGGTACTCGTTGGCCATCGAGAAATGGCGGCAGCCGAGGAAGCCACGATGGGCCGACAGCGGCGACGGATGCGGGGCCTTCAGAACGCGATGGCGACGGGTATCAATGACCTTGCCCTTCTGCTGCGCGTAGGCACCCCAGAGCATGAACACCAAGCCTTCGCGTTCGCGGTTGAGCACGTCCACCACGTGATCGGTGAAGCCTTCCCAGCCACGGCCCTGGTGTGCGCCGGCCTTGCCCTCCT
This sequence comes from Stenotrophomonas sp. YJH_SMC_80, assembly GCF_059372495.1. Classification (NCBI taxonomy): domain Bacteria; kingdom Pseudomonadati; phylum Pseudomonadota; class Gammaproteobacteria; order Lysobacterales; family Lysobacteraceae; genus Stenotrophomonas; species Stenotrophomonas sp. YJH_SMC_80. The sequence continues at coordinate 93,654 of NZ_JCAFVP010000012.1, read as the reverse complement.
CCACCGTCAACACGGCATTGAGCAGCAGCACGCCGCGCTGCGCCCACGGGATCAGGCAGCCGTGGTCCGGGCGCGGGATACCGAGATCGCTCTCGATTTCCTTGTAGATGTTCAGCAGCGACGGCGGCACCGGCACGCCCGGCGGCACCGAGAAACTCAGGCCATGCGCCTGGCCACGGCCGTGGTACGGGTCCTGGCCGAGGATCACCACCTTCACCTGCTCGAATGGCGTGGCGTCGAACGCGGCGAAGATCTGCGGGCCGGGCGGGAATACCGCCGCGCCACTGGCCTTGCGCTGGCGCAGGAAGCTGGACAGCTCGCGCATCTGCGGCTGCAGGAGGTAATCGCCGACATGCTGCTTCCAGCTCGGTTCCAGCTGGATCGTCGGGGTGTCCGCTACTTCATCAACCATTGCACCACTTCATCGAATCAGGGGTCCATCGTTCAACCGGGCCAGGCGCAACTGGAACAGCACCTTGGTGACCAGCAGCCGTTCTTCGATCGGCTTGAGTACCAGGTCGTTGGCGCCGGACTGCAGCAGCCCGGTCTGGTTGTGCGGGTTGCCGTCGCCGGTCATCACCAGCACCGGCAGGCGGCGCTTGCCGTAACCGAAGTCCACGCGCACGCGCTGCACCACGTCGCGGCCGCTCAGTTCGCCCTTCAGGGTGACGTCGGTCAGCACCAGGTCGATGCGATGGCGGCTGCGGCCCAGCGACTCGGCGGTGAGCAGGGTGAACGCCTCTTCGGCGCTGACCACGTGCAGCACGTTCAACTGCTGGCGTTCGAGCATGCGCTTGGTGGCCTCGGCCACCACGCGGCTGTCCTCGATGTAGAGGATGGTCGCGCCGGGAATGGTCTGCGGCTGCACATAGCCGCGGATGAAGGTCGCCAGCGCCTCGTGGCCCAGCGCCTTGTCGAAATAGTCGGTGACGTACTCGGTGAAACGACGCTGCTCCAGATGCTGCTGGGCATCGCCGGACACCACGATCACCGGCACGTAGGCCTGGCCGGCCGCTTCGCGGATCATCCGCGCCAGCGCCAGGCCGTCGCCATCACGCAGGGTCAGCGAGGTGGTCACCAGGTCCACCGGGCCCTGCGCCAGCGCCTGCTGCGCATCCTCGATGCTGTCGCAGCCAATCACCTCCACGCCCGGCAGGTCGCGCTGCAGGACGTCGGCGATCAGCTTGCGGACCAGCTTCGAGCCATCGACCACCATCACCCGCGTCGCGGGCCCTTCAAGGTGCTTCAGCGCTTGCGGTTGCATGCCGGTCTCAGGTGTCGGTCGGTCGGGTCTGGCGCAGGAAGTGGCCGGTGACCAGCCACGCACCCAGCCAGCCCAGCAGCAGCGTGCCGAGCAGGACCAGGCCACCGTGCAGCAGGTCCAGGCCGTGCAGCACGAACGGGCTGCCGTAGCTGCGCGAGAGTTCGGCCAGCGGCACGCGCAGCGCGGCACCGGCGGCGCCGATCAGGGCCAGCGCAACCGCGCCGGCGCCCAGGCCATACCACGCACCCAGGTACAGGAACGGGCGGCGGATGAAGCCATCACTGGCGCCGAGCAGCTGCAGCACGCCGATCTCTTCGCGGCGGGCCTGGATGTCCAGGCGCACGGTGTTGCCGACCACCAGCGCGGCACCGACGCCGAGCAGGACCGACAGCACCTGCACCAGCCGCGCGCCGAACGCCAGCCAGGCATCCAGGCGCTGACGCCACAGTGCATCGTGCTGCACCAGGTCGGCCTCGGGCAGGCTCTCCAGCGCGCGTGCCAGGCGCGCGTCGTCCTTGCCCTGGCCGGGGGTGATCACCAGCAGCGAGGGCAGCGGGTTGTCATTGAGTGCGTCGATCGCCTCGCCGAGGCCGGCGTCGCGCAGTTCCTGCAGGCCCTGCTCGGGCGTGCGCACGTTCACTTCGGCCACGTCGTCGCGGTCGCGCAGCTGGCCGGCCAGGCGCAGCGCGCCGGGGCCATCGACGTTGCCCTTGAGGAACACATTGATGTCGCGCGACTGCTGCACGCTGCCAGCGAACTGCTTGAGGTTGTCCAGCGCGATCGACAGGCCCAGCGGCAGGGCCAGTGCCAGCGCCATGACCATCACCGTCAGCAGGGTCGCCCACGGCTTGCGGCAGGCACGGCCGAGGCTGAACACCACGCTGTGCGCGTGGTGCTGGAACCAGACGCCCACGCGCGAGGGGGCGGCGGCTTCGCTGTTTTCGTTCTTCGCCATGCGTTACTCCGCCAGGTCCTGCGGCGAGATGTCATCCACCAGCCGGCCGTGGTCGAGGATCAGCACGCGCTTGCGCATGCGGCGCAGCAGCGGCAGGTCGTGGCTGACCACCAGCACGCTGGTGCCGCGCGCGGGCAGCTCGGCGAACAGGGCCATGATCTCCGCCGCCAGGGTCGGGTCGAGGTTGCCGGTCGGCTCATCGGCCACCAGCAGCTTGGGCTCACCGACGATGGCGCGGGCGATGCCGACGCGCTGCTGCTCACCGGCCGACAGCTGCGAGGGCAGCGCCTTCTCGCGGTGGCCCAGGCCCATCCGTTCCAGCACCGAGCGCACGCGCTTGCTGATGTCGCCACGGCGGGTGCCGCGCAGGATCAGCGGCAGCGCCACGTTCTCGGCGATCGAGCGGTCCATCAGCAGGCGGTGGTCCTGGTAGACCGCACCCACCGCGCGACGGTGGCGGGGCACATCGCCGCCACGCACCTTCAGCAGGTTGCGCTCGTCGAACACCACCGCGCCACGGCTGGGCCGCTCGTCCAGGTGGATCAACTTGAGCAGGGTGCTTTTGCCCGCACCGGAATGGCCGGTGACGAACAGCATCTCGCCCGGCGCGACCTCGAAGCTGACATCGGTCAGTGCCTCGTGGCCACCGGCGTACTGTTTGCTGACATTGTCGAAGCGCAGGACACTCATGCCCCGATTATGCAGGACCGGCGCGACGTCGTGGAGACGGTCACACGATCGGTAGTGCCGGCCGCTGGCCGGCAACCCACACAACTGCCGGCCAGGGTGGGTGCCGACCGTTGGTCGGCACGCCCTTGAAGCCACCCGACCAACGGTCGGGTGCTACCCGCTGATCGACAGCGCCGATCAGCTACCCGACAGCATCCGGCGGATCTTGCGGCCGATGCGGGTCAGGAACGAATCGCCGGTATCAGCAGCCGTGCGCACCGGCTTGGCCACCACCTGCACCGGCGTGACCGGGCTGGCGCCATTGCCGGCGGCGTTCTGCACGCCCTCGGCACCCTCGACCGGACGACCGTGGCGACGGCGGCGGCGCTTGCGCGGCTTGTGCTCGCCGTCCGCAGCACCTTCCGGTGCGCCTTCGGCGCGCGGCGGGCGCGGCGGACGCGGGGCCTGGGCAGCGGCGCCTTCGGCACCGGCGGCCGGCGCGGGAGCGCCCTGCTCGCCTTCCGCGCGTGGCTTGCGCGGGCCACGCGAACGGCGTTCGCCGCTGCGCTCACCGTCACGGCCACCACGGCCACCACCACCGCCGCCGGAACGGCCGCCACTGCGGCCACCGCCCCGACGCTCTTCCTCGGCGGCGCGGGCTTCGCGCGCTTCGCGGAAGATCTGGCCGACGCTTTCGTTGTCCTCGCCTTCCTCGCCTGCAGCCGGAGCCGGGCGTTCCGGGCGCGGCAGCGGGGTCAGCAGTTCCTTGGTGACCGGCTCGGACGGGATCTTCTGCTCGATATAGGCCTCGATGTCCGGCAGGCCCATGGCGTAGCGCTCGCAGGCGAAGCTGATCGCGTCGCCCTCTTCACCCAGGCGCGCGGTGCGGCCGATGCGATGCACGTAGTCTTCGGCGTCGAACGGCAGGTCGTAGTTGTAGACGTACTTGATGCCGTCGATGTGCAGGCCGCGCGCAGCCACGTCGGTGGCCACCAGGATTTCCAGCTGGCCCTTCTGGAAGCGGTTGAGCAGGCTCTCGCGCTTCTTCTGCGGCACGTCGCCGGACAGCACGCCGACGCGGTAGCCGGCCTTTTCCAGCGAACGCGCCACGCGCTCGACGAACACCTTGGTGTTGACGAAGACCATGGTGCGCGCGCCTTCGCTGCGCGACAGCAGGCCCAGCAGCAGCGGGATCTTCTCGTCGTCGGCCGGGAAGTAGATGCGCTGGCGCACGCGCGCGGCGGTGATGGTCTCGGCTTCGACCACCAGCTTCTGCGGCTCGTTCATGTGCTCGTAGGCCAGCTCCAGCACGCGGTGGCTGAGGGTGGCACTGAACAGCAGGGTCTGGCGGGTGGTGCGCTCCGGCATGCGGCGCAGCAGGAAGCGGATGTCCTTGATGAAGCCCAGGTCGAACATGCGGTCGGCTTCGTCCAGCACGCAGATCTCGCAGGCGTGCAGCGACACCACCTTGTGCTGCTTGACGTAGTCGATCAGGCGGCCCGGGGTGGCGATGATCACGTCCACGCCCTGCTGCAGCAGCTCGCGCTGCTTGTCGTAATCCACGCCGCCGTAGACCAGGGCGAAGCGCAGGCCCAGGTCGGAACCGAACTTCACCGCATCCTTGTGGATCTGGATGGCCAGCTCGCGGGTCGGGGCGAGGATCAGCGCACGCGGATCTTCCGGCTTGCGATCGGCCAGCGCCGGACGCGTCAGCAGGCGGTTCACGACAGCGACCAGGAAGGCCAGGGTCTTGCCGGTGCCGGTCTGGGCCTGGCCGGCAACATCACCGCCGGGCAGCGCGACCGGCAGGGTCAGCGCCTGGATCGGGGTGCAGCGGGTGAATCCGGCTCCTTCAAGGCCGGCCTGCAGGGCCGGGTGCAGCTCGAAGGAGGAAAAGGTCAAATCGGTCAGCGGTTTGTCGCTCATGAGTCCGTCTTGGTATGGCCGCCGGCCCGTGGGGCGGCTGGCACTTCATCGTCTAGGGGCACCGTCGCAAACTGCGGCCCCTGCGGCGGGTTGGCAGGCTGGGACCACCCGGTCCGCGCGCCGCACAATGGCCCAGTTTAACGCACTCGGGCCGGCAAACCGGAATGCCCTGTCTCACCGGATGGAGAGACGGCGCGCCTTCATCCAGCCACACGGGACTTGAACGACCCCGCCGGTCCCGCTGGTGTCGCCCGCTGCCACCCCCATCTTCGGGAAGACAGTGAAATCCGACACATACCGGGCTTCGAAGCGATCACGATACGCTGGGTTCCAGCCTGCGCCTGTCCCCGCCCTGCGATAGGGGTACACTGCCGGCCGTGAGCGTCCAGGCATCCCGCCGAACGCACCGCGGCAGTGCGCCGCGAGGCAACGACGAGGGTCGCGCCACCGGGCATGGCCCAGTTCACCCACCTCCGGCATGGCCGGGTGCAATCCAAGACGAGAAACCAAGATGAGCGACAAGGTTGTACATGTCGGCGACGCCGACTTTGATAGCGCAGTGCTGAATTCCAAGGAACCGGTGCTGGTCGATTTCTGGGCCGAATGGTGTGGCCCGTGCAAGATGATCGCCCCGGCGCTGGACGAACTGGCCGATGCCTACCAGGGCCGCGCCAAGATCGCCAAGGTCAACGTCGACCACAATCGTGCGCTGGCCGCCAAGTACCACGTGCGTTCGATCCCGTACCTGGTCGTGTTCAAGGACGGCGAGAAGGTCGGCGAGCAGATCGGTGCGGTGGGCAAGGCCCAGCTGGCCGGCCTGCTGGACAAGGCCCTGGCCTGATCCTGCTGTTTTCCGGCAGCCGCCACCCGCGGCTGCCGGCGGACGCCCTGCGTCCATGATGAATGCTGTTCCCGGCAGCCCTTGCACGGCGCCGCAGGCCGATGATAGTGTCGGCACATCCGGCCGCGTTCGCGTGCCGCACCCTCTGGACGCAGTTTCTTCCAGACCCATTCCCAACGTTCGCCGCCCCAGCCGGGCGCTCGCACCTTCAAGCGAGGAATAACGCTCTTGTCCGATAACACTTCCGAAACCGGCAGCGCCGATGCGCCCGCCGAAAAGCGCGTGCGCAAGCCCCGCGTGAGCAAGGCCGCCGCCCCGGCAGCCGCCGAAACCAGCGCCGCTCCGGCGCAGCCGACCCTGCCGCTGGCCGCCGCGCCCGAGGCACCGGCCCCCGCCCCCGCACCGAGCGCGCCCGCCGCCGAGACCCCTGCCAGCAGTGGCGGTGGCGAAGGTGGTGAGGGTCGCGAATCCGGCCAGCCGCGGCAGCAGAACCACCAGGGCGGTGGCCAGAACCAGGGCCAGAACCCGTACAACCAGAACGGCCAGCAGGGCCAGGGGCAAGGCCAGGGCAACCGCCGTGACCGCTTCCGCAACCGCCGCGACCGTGACCGTGACCGCAACAACAACCGCTTCCGCGACGACGGCATGCCCAACGACGGCGGCGAGCAGCAGCCCTTCGTGCCGCGTCCGCACGCCAACGTGCCGGAAGGCTTCCCGGTCTATTCGCTGAGCGACCTCAAGCGCATGCCGGCACAGAAGCTGCTGGAAATCGCCGAGCAGCTGCAGATCTCCGAAGGCGTGGCACGCGCCCGCAAGCAGGATGTGATCTTCGCCCTGCTGAAGGTACTGACCCGCCACGGTGACGGCGTCGCCGCCGACGGCGTGCTGGAAATCCTGCCGGACGGCTTCGGCTTCCTGCGCGCGGCCGAAGCCAGCTACCTGGCCGGCCCGGACGACACCTATATCTCGCCCAGCCAGATCCGCCGCTTCAACCTGCGCACCGGCGACCATATCTCCGGCCGCATCCGCTTCCCGAAGGACGGCGAGCGCTACTTTGCGCTGAACATCGTCGACACCATCAACGGCGAGCCGATCGAAGCGTCGAAGAACAAGGTGCTGTTCGAGAACCTGACCGCCCTGTTCCCGCGCCGCCGCTTCACCCTGGAGCGCGGCAACGGTTCGTCGGAAGACATCACCGGCCGCATCCTCGACCTGATGGCGCCGCAGGGCAAGGGCCAGCGCTCGCTCATCGTGTCGCAGCCGAAGGCCGGCAAGACCATGATGATGCAGCAGGTCGCCACCGCCATCACCACCAACCACCCGGACGTGCACCTGATCGTGCTGCTGATCGACGAGCGCCCGGAAGAGGTGACCGAAATGCAGCGCACGGTGCGCGGCGAGGTCATCAGCTCGACCTTCGACGAACCGGCCGCGCGCCACGTGCAGGTGGCCGAAATGGTCATCGAGCGCGCCAAGCGCCTGGTCGAGCACAAGAAGGACGTGGTCATCCTGCTCGACTCGATCACCCGCCTGGCCCGCGCCTACAACAACGTGGTGCCGAGCTCGGGCAAGGTGCTGACCGGTGGTGTGGACGCCAACGCCCTGCACCGCCCGAAGCGCTTCTTCGGTGCCGCGCGCAACGTGGAAGAAGGCGGCAGCCTGACCATCATCGCCACTGCGCTGGTCGACACCGGCTCGAAGATGGACGAGGTGATCTACGAAGAGTTCAAGGGCACCGGCAACAGCGAAGTGCACCTGAGCCGTCGCATCGCTGAAAAGCGCGTGTTCCCGGCGATCGACATCAACCGTTCAGGCACCCGCCGCGAAGACCTGCTGATCGAACCGGAACTGCTGCAGAAGATCTGGATCCTGCGCAAGCTGCTGCATCCGATGGATGAAATGGCCGCGATGGAGTTCCTGCTCGACAAGATGAAGAACACCAAGTCCAACGACGAGTTCTTCGGTTCGATGAAGCGCTGATCCACGGCATTGCATCGAAAAGAACCTGCCGCTCGCTGCGGCAGGTTTTTTTTTACCTGCAGGGCGACCCACTTCACTTCACCGCCGCCCGGTTTTGGCGATAATCCGCCCGATGCCCTGCCCGGCCCCGAGGGCCTGGCCACCGATTCCCGCTGTCGCCCCTTCCGGAGAACCGGTCGGGTCCAGCCTCCTGCCGGATCCGTCGAAGCATGCGAACGCTGTCTCCCCGCCTCAACCTGGGCAAGCTGATCCTCGCCCTGGCCCTGCTCAGCGCCATCATCGCGCTGGCCAACACCCTGCTGGCCAGCTACCGGGTGCAGCGCGACCAGCTGGTCGGCAACACCCTGGAGGCCAACCGCGTCTACGCCACCAAACTGGCCGAAACGACCCAGAACTTCCTGCTGGCTGCCCAGCAGGAACTGGCCTACGCCGCCACGCGGCTCGGCCAGGGCAACCTCGACCCGGCACAGGCCCAGGACGAAGCCAGCCGCCTGCAGCTGCAGACCAACAGCTTCAACTCTTCGCTGGTGGTGGATGCCGACGGCCTGGTGATCGCCACCTCGCCGCAGACCCTGCAGCTGCAGGGCGAAGTGCTGCACAGCGTCGGCAACAATGCCGCGCTGGCCGCGCGCCAGCCGATGATCAGCGACCCGTACCAGTCGGCCACCGGCAAGCTGCTGGTCTCGCTGTCGCACCCGATCTTCGATCGCCAGGGCCACTACCGTGGTTACGTCAGCGGCACCCTGTACCTGCGCCAGCGCAGCGCACTGCACACGCTGCTGGGCAAGCACTACTACCGTGATGGTTCCTACCTGTACGTGGTCGATCGCCATGGCCGCCTGCTGTACCACGCCGATGGCAAGCGGGTAGGCGACTACGTGGTCGGCAACCCCGCAGTAAAGGCCGTGGTGCGCGGCGAGCGTGGCGCGCAGCAGGTGCGCAACAACCTGGGCGTGTCGATGCTGGCCGGCTATGCGCCGGTGGCGGCCACCGGCTGGGGCATCATCGCCCAGCGCCCGACCGAGGCCACGCTGCAGCCGCTGTCGCGGTTGATGACTGCGGTAATCTGGAACGCAATCCCGCTGGGCCTGCTGTCGCTGCTGATCACCTGGTGGTTCGCCCGACGCATCTCGATGCCGCTGTGGCAGCTCGCACGCAACGTGCAGGGCGGCGAAGACACCGGCAATGCGATCAACCACGTCAGCGGCATCCGAGCGTGGTACTTCGAGGTCGCCCAGCTCAAGCAGGCGGTACTGCACAGCTTCAATGCACTGCAGGACCGCATCGGCACGCTCAACCGCGCCAGCCGCACCGATCCGCTGACCAGTCTTCTCAACCGCCGCGGCCTGCAGCAGGCGCTGGATGCCCTGCAGGTACAGGGCATCCCGTTCGCGATCCTGGCGCTGGACATCGATCGCTTCAAATCGATCAATGACAACCACGGCCATGACGTCGGCGACGCTGCCATCGTCCACATCGCCAACCAGATGCGCCGCTACTCGCGCGACAGCGACATCCTCTGCCGCGCCGGCGGCGAGGAGTTCCTGCTGCTGTTGCCGGGCATCAGCGCCGAGTCAGCGCGACAGGCTGGCGAGCGTCTGCGCCAGCACATTGCCGACCATCCGTTTGAACCGGTCGGCACCATCACCGTCTCGCTGGGCGTGGCCCACTTCCCCAGCTTCCATGTCGATGCCGAGCAGGCGCTGCGGCTGGCCGACAAGGCGCTGTACCTGGCCAAGGAGCAGGGCCGCAACCGGGTGGTGGTCTACCCCTACGCCGATTGACGCGAAGCCGGGCTGGCCGGCTCCGCAGTGATCGTCAGCCCTGCTCCAGCGGCGTCAGCAGACGCAGGCCGCGCTTGGCGCCGTCGACCATGTAGATGCCGCCCTCGGGCAGCAGGTCGCTGCCGGCCTGCTCGATCGCATCTGCCTTCCGCCACGGCACGGCCTGCCGCGGGCCCGGGATGAAGGCACGCCAGCGGCCATAGCGCTCCGCTCCATTGGGATCATCGTTCAGGCCGAAATTGACCGGTATGCGTACCGTCCAGCTGTCGCGGGTGCTGGCTTCGCCGGTGGTCGGTGGGTTGAACGTCCACTTGCGGGCACTGCTGACGGCGGCCCTGGCCAGGATTTCGCGCATCTTGGCAAGGGTGCGCTCGCGTCCGACCACGGTCATGTTCACCTGCTCGGCAATCACATCGGCCACCGTGCCGTCACGCGCGATCCTGACCACCAGCAGCACTTCGCCTTGGCCGCCGCTCCGATAGACCTCTTCCGGATAACGCGGGGGCGCCATGCGACCTTGGGTCACCGAATCTGTGGCTTTCTCATCGTACTCGCTGAAGTTGACGCTGGTCATGCTGACTTCGTAGCCACCATCGGCCATGGCTTTGCCCCGCAGGCGCACCCGCAATGGCGCACGTGCCGCCACCGCCGTGCCATCGCGCAGGGTGGGTTCGAAGCGCCAGCCACCGATGGTGCCCTCCACGAAGGACGCGATGCTCGGAGACAGCATCGACTTCTGGTCCAGTACCAACGAACTGACCGCGCCCTCGGGCGTGACCTCGATATGGCCAGAGAGCACCATGCTCATCTCCGCGGTGGCACGCACCGCGCGCGTGGTCTGCGCGCTGGCATCGCCGGCGAACAGCGGAGCGCCGGCACCGACGGCCAACGCGAGAGCGAGGAACAATGGGGAACGCATCATTGCCGGATCCTTGGTGATGAAGGGCGAGAGTACCTCAGTCCCAACACCCATGACAGCTGGCTCACGCCAACCGGTGCGCGCCAGCATAGGGCGGCGTGTCCGGATAGTCACCTCGGGCGAAGCGTTCCTGCAGGCCCTGCCACCAGCCCGGGTCGAACAGGTGCCGGTAGTGCTCGCGCACCGCTGCCAGCTCTGCAGCGGGCAGGCCCATGAACGGGCCGAAGCGCTCGGGAAACACGTCGCGCGGACCGACATGGAACCATGGCTCATCGGACATCGCTTCCTCCGGCGTACGCGGCTGCGGCCAGGCGCGGAACACGCAGTCGCTGACCAGGCACAGCTCGTCGTAGTCGTAGAATACGGCCCGGCCATGCCGTGATACGCCGAAATTCTTTGGCAGCATGTCACCGGGGAAGATGTTGTTGCGCGCCATGTCGGTGATCGCCTGCGCATAGTCGAGCACCGCCGCCCGCACTGCCTCCGCGCCCTGCTCGCGCAGGTAGAGATTCAAGGGACGAAAACGACGCTGCACATAGCACAGTGCGACTTCGACCTCATCGCCATCGATGCGTACGCTCTGCGCGCACTGCTGCAGCAGTTCACCCAGCAGGGCCGGCGCAAAACGCTCGCGCGGAAAGCGCAGGTGGCGATAGGGCTGTGCGTCGAGCAGGCGGCCGACACGATCGAGGTTGAACACCAGTGCGTACTTCTCTTCCACCTGCTGCCGCGACATCGCCTTGGGCCACGCGAAACGGTCGCGGATCAGCTTGAACACCAGCGGGTAACTGGGCAGGGTGAACACCGCCATGACCATGCCCGGCGTGCCCTCTGCATGCACCAGCCGCTCCTGCGGGTGCTCGTTGAAATGACGGAAGAAGGTGCGGTAGCGCTCGGTCTTGCCCTGCTTGGCGCGGCCCAGCACGGTGTAGATCTCATCGATGGGCTTGCCCGGCAGCAGACTGCGCAGGAACACCACCGCATCACCTACCGTGGCCAGGTTGGCCTGGAAGTAACTGCGCGACACGCCGAACAGGTGGGCCACGTCCCGGCGCCGGGTCAGCACCGCATCGGCGCGCAGGCCACGCTCGTCGTTCACCAGGGCAATCACGCACGGCGAGAACCGGTGCTCGCCGAACACGCGGCCAACCAGGTAAGCGCGGCGCTCGCGGTAGAACACCGTGTCGAGCAGCTCGATGCTGCGTACCGGCGTATCGCCCCAGTGGGCCAGGTCATCCTGCAGGCGCACCGCGATGGCCGCGGCGCAGCGCAGCTGGTGCGCATAGGGGATATCGAAGCGATAGTCGGCCAGCACCCGCTGCAGCGCCTCCACCGGCCGCGTCGGCGAAACCGCGTAGGTATGCCGCGCCACCGGGTGGGTGATGGCATCGGAGGGTTCGACATCGAAGGCGATGAACTCCAGCGCCGGGTCCACGCCCCGGGTGGCAAACAGGCGCCGCGACAACGTGTTGTAGAAGGTCTTGTACAGCTCGGCGTCGATCAGGCCCTGCAGCAGCGCGCTATAGCGGGCGTGCACCCGCAACCACAGCACGCGCTCGCCGATCGCGTCACCGGCAAGGCGGCGCAGCGCATCCATCTGCTCGGCGATGCACAGGTCGTACAGGGCGATGCGCTCGACCGCATCCTGTCGCGCACCGGCCCAGTTGCGCTGCTCGAAGCGCTGCCGCGCCCGCGCGGTGATCGCCGCAAAGCGGGCGTGGTACTGCTCGAAACCGTCGCGGATGGCTACCGCGATGCGCGGTGCCAGCTCGGCAGCGATGTCAGGCCTGGACATGCATGGCTCACCCGGAAGGACCGGCTTCACCATACGCTGGCGTGTGCGATGCCGTCGAGCGCGGAGGTGGTGCCGGCCCCTGGCCGGCAGCACCTGGACCGTCGATGGATCGATGCAGATGCCGGCCGGCAGCCGGCACTACTGGCTCAGATCGCCAGTTCGGCTTCCACGTCCTGCACCTTGCGCCGCGCCAATGCCAGGTTGGACCTGGTACGGTCCAGCACGATGTAGAAGAACAGGCCCTTCTTCTTCGCCACCGGGCGCATGATGTGGTACGCCTTGCCCAACGAGATCAGGATGTCCTCGATGCTGTCGTTGAGGTTCAGCGATGCGGCGGTCTTCATCTTGGCACGGATCACTTCGGTGTTGCCGGCGGCGGCCACTTCCATGTCCATGCCGGCACCGGCTTCGCCCAGCAGCATGCCGCTTTCATAGTCGACCAGCGCCACTGCCTGCGCGCCGTCGATGCCCATCAGTGCGTTCAACGATTCATTCAGTCCAGCCACGTCGCACCCCTTGTCGATGTTGGTTCGAGCCCCTCGTTCCCCTGCGGCCGGGCTCACGATCCGCCGAGTTCGGCCAGGATCGCCTGGCCACATTCCCTGCTCTGCCACAGCACCTGGCCGATCACGCTTCGCTGGTCGCAGGCCGCCATCAGCAGCAACGGCACGCGCCCCTCGGCCTGGATCGCCAGCATCAGCACCTTGCCGCCCGCGGCTTCCAGCATCAGCGTCTGCAGATCCCCAAGCACCAGTTCGCGCCCCACTGCTGCAGCCAGCGCCAGCATCGCGCTGGTCATCGCTGCCAGGCGTTCACCGCGCCCTTCGGCACCGGCACTGACCAGGGCGAAGCCATCCACACTGGCCAGCACCACCGTACGTATGCCTTCCACCCGCTGCTGCAGGTCTCGCAGCAAGGGCTGCAGGCGCTCACGCTGGCCGGCGTCGGGCAGTAGCGCCACCTGTCCGTCAGCCATGCGCGGCCACCAGTGCGTGCGCTTCCATCTCGCCCATCAATACATCCATCAGCAGCAATCCCTGTTCGCGGTCGCGGATATCCACGGCCAGTAGCGGCAGCGGCTGGTCATCAAGGCAGGCAAGGGCGGCCCAGTCATCCAGCGCGGCGTGCGGTGCCTGGTCAAGATGGGTGACGGCCACCACCAGCGCCAATGACGATGCGAACGGCCGCAACACCTGCAGATAATCCTCCAGTTCGGCAACCACGCCCGCGCGCCGCGCATCCAGCAGCAGCACGGCGCCGCGGGCGCCCTGCAGCAGGATCGGCCAGAGGAAATCGAAACGCTGCTGTCCCGGCGTGCCATACAGGCGCAGCCGCTCGCCATTGGGCAGGTCGATATCTGCATAGTCCAGGGCGACGGTGGTGGAGGCCTTGTCGGCACCGAGGCGGTCGCTGTTGGCCACGTCGGTGTCGACCACCGCGCCGGCCGCGATGCTGCGCACCAGGGTCGACTTGCCACTGCCCATGCCACCCAGCACCACCACCTTGTGCTCACGCATTGCGTTCGCTCCCACGCAGGTGACGCCACAGACGGGCGAGCAGGCCGTTGTCAGCGCCGGCAGCGCGTTCCGCCAGCGGTACCGCCGGCGCTGCCTGCAGCTGCGCGTAACCGCACAGGTAAGCGGCATGGATGAAATCACGCACGGCCGCAGGCGGCAGATCAAGCAACATCGCGCACTCGTCCACCGTGCACGCGCGCTTGAGCAGCAGCGAGCACAGGCGGAAGCCATCATGGTCATGGCCCAGCACACGGAAATCGGGCCAGCGCAGCAGCTTTACCGAAGCACCGCGCAGGCGTTCGTCCAGTGCCTGCCAATGGCGGCTGCGTTGCGCCCATTGCCACAGCAGCGGCCGCAGTGGCTGGCGTGGCCGCTCGCCGGCCAGGCCATGCAGGCGTGCGGGTGTCAGCGCATCCAGCTGCAGGCGTTCGAAGGCATCGGCCAAACGCTCCACCAGGGCCGTAGCCGGTTCCTGCAGCAGCACGGCCTGGTCATGCTCCAGGTCCATCAGCAGCAGAGGCTCGCCCGCATCACTCAAAAGGGCCTGGCCCTGTCGCAGCGGCAGCCGCTCGCGCAGCAGACGGGTGATGGCATGCGCACCATCAGCCAGGCGGATCGGTGCGGGTGCGTGCATGGCCAAGGGCTCCACTGCCAACTGCATGCGACGCAGCGCGCGACCGATGGCACTGTCATCAAGCACGTCCTGGTGCCCGTCGCCATCACGCAGCTGGCCGCCGATGTCTTCGATCCAGCACTGCAGTCGCGGACGCTGCTGGCGCATGCGCTGGGCCGCGTTGCGCAGCGCCGGCGTATCGCGGATGACCAGCAGGTCGCAATCGTCCAGGTCCTGGCTGCGGCGGATCTGGCCGTCCGGCAGGGCCGATGCCACGCGCAGCCGCTGCAGCAGGGCCTGCTCGCCCTGGATGTCGGTTCCCACTACCAGCACGCGTGCCATCCGTGTTCCCCGTGCGGCCACCTCCCCGGTGGCCTCGCGTCGCCAAGGCTAGGGCATCGCCAGCGGCAGCCGTCGTGATCGACTGCTCAGATCGAGGGCGGTTGCAGACGGTGCCCGATCAGTTCTGCGACGGCCATCGCGGGCAAGTTTCATGCCTCGTTGACGACATTCCGACAGCCGACGGGAATCACGGTTCTGGACGCGGGTCGAATGGGGTCAGATCCCTTTTGCATGGCAAAAGGGTTCTGACCCGGAGCCCAAAAGAAACCCGCGCCGAAGCGCGGGTTCCGGTGTCACGACCGAACGGCGATGATCAGCCGCGCAGCTGCTCCAGCGCGGCGTTGAAGGTCGCGCTCGGGCGCATCGCCTTGCTCGCCTTGGCGACGTCCGGGCGGTAGTAGCCGCCGATGTCCACGGCCTCGCCCTGCACCGCGATCAGCTCTTCGACGATCTTCTGCTCGTTGTCGGTCAGTGCCTTGGCCAGCGGTGCGAAGCGTGCCTTCAGTGCCGCATCTTCGTCCTGTGCGGCCAGCGCCTGCGCCCAGTACAGCGCGATGTAGAAGTGGCTGCCACGGTTGTCGATGCCACCCAGCTTGCGCGACGGCGACTTGTCGTTGTCCAGGAACTGGCCGTTGGCTTCGTCCAGCGCCTTGGCCAGCACGCGGGCGGCGGCGTTGTCGTAGCGGTTGCCCAGGTGTTCCAGCGACGCGGCCAGGGCCAGGAACTCACCCAGCGAATCCCAGCGCAGGTAGTCCTCTTCGACGAACTGCTGCACGTGCTTCGGGGCCGAACCACCGGCGCCGGTCTCGAACAGGCCGCCACCGGCCATCAGCGGCACGATCGACAGCATCTTGGCGCTGGTGCCCAGCTCCATGATCGGGAACAGGTCGGTCAGGTAGTCGCGCAGCACGTTGCCGGTCACCGAGATGGTGTCCTCGCCCTTGCGGATGCGGTCCAGCGAGAACGCGGTGGCTTCCACCGGCGGCAGGATGCGGATGTCCAGGCCGGTGGTGTCGTGGTCCTTCAGGTACTGCTCGACCTTGGCGATGACCTGCGCGTCGTGGGCGCGGGCGGCATCCAGCCAGAACACGGCCGGGGTGCTGCTCAGGCGGGCGCGTTCGACGGCCAGCTTGACCCAGTCCTGGATCGGCGCGTCCTTGGTCTGGCACATGCGCCAGATGTCACCGGCTTCCACGGCGTGTTCGAACACCACGGTGCCGGCATCGTCGGTGACCTTGACCACGCCGTCGGCGGCGATCTGGAAGGTCTTGTCGTGCGAACCGTACTCCTCGGCCTTCTGCGCCATCAGGCCGACGTTCGGCACCGAGCCCATGGTGGCCGGGTCGAAGGCGCCGTGCGCCTTGCAGTCGTCGATGACGGCCTGGTACACGCCGGCGTAGCAGCGGTCCGGAATGACCGCCTTGGTGTCCTGCAGCTTGCCTTCGGCATTCCACATCTTGCCGGAGTCGCGGATCATCGCCGGCATCGAGGCGTCGACGATCACGTCGCTTGGCACGTGCAGGTTGGTGATGCCCTTGTCCGAATTGACCATGGCCACGCCCGGACGCTGCGCGTACTCGGCGGCCAGGTCGGCTTCGATCGCGGCGCGGGTGGCTTCCGGCAGCGACGGCAGGCGCGCAGCCAGGTCACCGATGCCGTTGTTGGCATCGAAACCGGCCTGCTTGAGCACGTCGGCGTGCTTGGCCAGCACGTCCTTGTAGAACTCGTTGACCGCCACACCGAACATGATCGGGTCGGAGACCTTCATCATGGTCGCCTTCAGGTGCAGCGAGAACAGCACGCCCTGGGCCTTGGCATCGGCGATCTGCTCACCGATGAACGCGGCCAGCGCCTTGCGGCTCATGACGGCGGCATCGACGATCTCGCCGGCCTTGACCGTGGTCTTTTCCTTCAGCACGACGGCGCTGCCGTCCTTGCCGTGGAAGGTGATCTTCAGCGCACCGGCGTTGGCCAGGGTGGCCGACTTCTCGCTGCCGTAGAAATCGCCGGCGGCCATGTGCGCGACGTGCGACTTCGAATCCGACGCCCAGGCGCCCATGCGGTGCGGGTGCTTGCGCGCGTAGTTCTTCACCGACAGCGGTGCACGGCGGTCGGAGTTGCCTTCGCGCAGCACCGGGTTCACCGCACTGCCCTTGACCTTGTCGTAGCGCGCCTTGTAGTCGCGCTGCTGGTCATCGGCCGGGGTTTCCGGGTAATCCGGCAGCGGATAGCCCTGGTCCTGCAGTTCCTTGATGGCCGCCTTCAACTGCGGCACCGAGGCGGAGATGTTCGGCAGCTTGATGATGTTGGCGTCCGGGGTGGTCGCCAGCTGGCCCAGCTCGGCCAGGTCGTCGCTGACCTTCTGCGCGTCGGACAGCAGTTCCGGGAACTGCGACAGGATGCGGCCGGACAGCGAGATGTCACGGGTTTCCACCACGATGCCGGCAGTGGCGGTATAGGCGTCGACGATCGGCAGCAGCGACTGGGTCGCCAGGAACGGTGCTTCGTCGGTCAGCGTGTAGAGGATCTTGGACATGGGGGACTTGGACTCTGTAGCAATGCTCAGGGGAAGGCCGGCGCCAGCGCCGGGCCACGTGCAACCGTGTCGCTTTCCCCCGTCGCCGTCAGGGTGGGCGCGCGGCGGGGAAACCCCTGCATTGTCGCGTTTTCAGCCGCGCGGGGCAAAGCCGCGCCATACGCGGCGGTACTGCACGGCGGCAACGCTGTGATCCATCCCCGCACGGCGTGGATCTGCGCGAACGCAGCCCTCAGTGGATCCACGCCATGCATGGATGAAGCCAACCACCGGCCAATAAAAAAGGACGCAGCCTTGCGGCTGCGTCCATCGTGAGTCCTGCCGGGAGAGAGTCGGCAGGACTTACTTGACCTCGAACTCCTGCGGCGTTCCAGCCGCCTTGCCATCGACCGTGACCTCGGCGCGGTACTTGCCGGCCGGCCAGCCCTTTGCATTCTTGAACGTGACGTTGGTGGTCTCCGCGCCGCTGGCATTCAGGGTCGCGGTCTGTTCGCCGGCCACCTGGCCGTCCTGGAAGGTCAGCTTGGCACCGACATTGACGTTGTTGGCGGCGCCATCGGTCTTGACCGAGACGATGACATCATCCTTCGGCGAGAACAGTGCAGCCGGGGCGACCGATTTGTCGGCGGCAGCGGTCTTGCCCACGGTGACGGTGGAAACGCTGACCGCGGCAGCTTCCGCCATCGGCGGCGGTGCACCGGTCATCGGTGCCGGCGCTGCCGGCTCGGCCGGAGCCGTGGCGGCCGGAGCGGCGTTGGTGTCGGTTGACTCTTCCTTCTTCTTGCAACCGACCAGGGCAACGCTGCCCAGCAGGGCGGCGATCAGGGCGGTCTGGAGCGGGGTGGTCTTGATCATTCGGGGTTCCTCCCAGGGATTGTCGGACGGCGTTTGATCGCCGGCTTACTTCGGCGGCAGTTTCAGGGTCTGGCCCGGGAAGATCTTGTCCGGTTCGTCAAGCACATCGCGATTGGCTTCGAAGATCTTCTTCCAGGCGTTGGCGTCGCCCAGATGCTGCTTGGCGATCTTCGACAGCGAGTCACCCTTCTGCACGGTATAGGTGCCGCCGCTGACGAT
Source organism: Stenotrophomonas sp. YJH_SMC_80 (assembly GCF_059372495.1). Classification (NCBI taxonomy): domain Bacteria; kingdom Pseudomonadati; phylum Pseudomonadota; class Gammaproteobacteria; order Lysobacterales; family Lysobacteraceae; genus Stenotrophomonas; species Stenotrophomonas sp. YJH_SMC_80. Next base: position 75,439 of record NZ_JCAFVP010000012.1, on the reverse strand, counting down.
CTCGGCGGTGCTGTCCACCGAAGCGCTCACGCCGGAGAAGTCCGCCTTCGGCACCTGCTCGGCGGTACTGTCGACGCTGGCGCTGACGCCGGAGAAATCGGCTTTCTTCTCGGTACTCATCCACAACTCCCGTCTGCATGACTACGTGGCTCGCACGGTGCCATGGCGGTTGTTAAATGGGGATGGTGCAGATGTGAAGCCGCCCCGGGGGGCGGCTGAACAATCGGGAGAGACGGTGCCCGGTAGTGCCGGCCACTGGCCGGCTGTGCCAGTGGGATCCGGCCTTGGCCGATTGCCGGCCAGCGGCCGGCACTACCCGTAACCGCCTGCGAATCATGGGAGTGCCGGCCGCTGGCCGGTGTTCGCCGGGCATGGCCCGGCACAACGGGCAACCGCCTGCGGCGGCTACTGGCGCAGTTCGCGGTAGGTCGCGGCCGGGGCGGCAATGCCGGGACTGGCGCGCCACGGGTTGATGTCCAGGCCGCCACGTCGGGTATAGCGCGCCTCCACTTCCAGCCATTGCGGCTGGCAGCGCGCAGACACCTCGCTGAAGATCCGCTCAACGCACTGCTCGTGGAACTCGGCGTGCTCGCGGTAGCTGACCAGATAGCGCAGCAGGCCGGCACGATCGATCTTCGGCCCGCGGTAACGCAGGCTGACCGTCGCCCAGTCCGGCTGGCCGGTGACCGGGCAGTTGGACTTCAGCAGTGCCGAGACCAGGGTCTCCTCCACCACCTCACCGGCATTGGCCGAGAGAAAGTCCGCCTGCGGCGGGCCGTAGCAGTCGATCTCCAGCTCCAGCCCGTCGATGGATTCACCGAGCGGCGTCTCGCGCAGGCCCGGCAGCCCGAACTCGACCTGGACCGGCGCACCGGCACAATCCGACAGATCCGCCACGATGCGCGCGCGCAGTGCCTCGGCGCTGTCGATGCGGGTGCTGTTGAGGGAGTTGAGGTACAGCTTGAACGACTTCGATTCGATCAGCCGCGGCGACGTGCACGGCACCTGCACGGTGGCCACGGCCACCTGCGGCTTGCCACGCGGGTCGAGCCAGCTCAGCTCGAAGGCGTGCCAGCGGTCATGGCCGACGAACGGCAGCGCGGCCTCATCGAGGCCGATCTCGGCGCGGGCGCCGCTGCGGGGGATGGGAAACAGCAGGCCGGGATCGTACTGCGACGGGTAACTGACCTCGCGACCGAGGCTGGAATCCTGTGGGGTGTTCATGGGGGTCATTGTATCGCGCGGACGGCGTGCCTTCGGCCGGGCCGGCCAACGGCGGAGCCCCTCCGTGGTGGTTCAGGCACGATCTCGGGGTCGGTCGGGAGGGTGGGTTGGCTGGGGGCCGCTGCAAGTACGTCCATGTAAGCTCGGTCGCCGCATCCATGCGGCTCACGCCCCCAGCCAACCCACCCTCCCGGCCATGGACAATTTCCCGCGCCACCACGGGAAAGATCAGAAAAATCAAGATCAAAAGCCGATCCTTCAGACGTTCATGACGTCCGCCGTGTCGACTAAGGTCGACACCCACCAAAGCAGGATGTCGTTCCGACAGCCGCGGGAAACTGTCGAAGGCGGGGTGGGTCCGGTGGCAGGGGCGTGAGCCGCATGGATGCGGCGACCGAGCTTACATGGACGTACTTGCAGCGTCCCCTGCCACCGGACCCACCCCGCCATCCCGCGGAATGCCCGCTTTTGACGTTGACGTTGATTTAGGCGGGTGCAGGGCTGCAAGCCCTGCCGGAAACCCTCACCCCGCCGGAGTGCCGGCACCGTGCAGGTAATCCAGGCTCACCTGCAGCAGCGCGCGCAGTCCGACATCCAGCGCCTTCTCATCCAGCAGGAACTTCGGGGAGTGGTTCGCCGGCGCCGTCGCCGGGTCGATGCCCACGCTGGTGGAACCAACGAAGAAGAACATCCCCGGCACTTCCTTCGCGTACAGCGAGAAATCCTCCGCGCCCATCTGCAGCGGTGGCTCGTACACGTTGTCCTTGCCCACCACCGCCTGCAGGCTCGGCAGCATCTTCGCGGTCAGCGCCGGGTCGTTCACCGTGGCCGGGTTGCCTTCTGATTCGTAGATGTCGGTCACCGCCTTCGCACCGTGCGCGGCGGCGGTGTGTTCGGCCACGTTGCGCAGGTCGGCGAAGATCTGCTGGCGCATGCCCTCGTCGAAGGTGCGGATGGTGCCGACCATCTCCACCTCGTCCGGAATGATGTTGTAGCGGATGCCGCCGTTGATCGCACCGAAGGTCAGCACCGCCGGTTGCTTGGACAGGTTGGCGCGGCGGCTGACGATGGTCTGCGCGGTGCCGACCAGATCGGCGGTGGCCACGATCGGGTCGACACCGTTCCACGGTGCCGAGCCGTGCGTCTGGCGACCGATCACCTTGATCCCGAAACGATCCGAGGCGGCCATCAATGGGCCACCGCGCACCGCGATCTGGCCGGCTTGCACGCTGGAGAACACATGCAGTCCAAACACCGCCTCCGGCTTGAAGTCGGCGAACAGGCCTTCCTTCAGCATCAGCGCGGCACCGCCCTCTTCCGGCGGCGGTGCGCCTTCCTCGGCCGGCTGGAAGATCAGCATCACCTGGCCCGGCAGGTCCTTCTTCATCGACACCAGCGCTTCGGCCACGCCCAGCAGGGTGGCGGTGTGCGCGTCATGGCCGCAGGCATGCATCACGCCCACGGTCTGGCCGCGGTACTGGTCGGTGGCCTTGGAGGCGAACGGCAGCCCGGTCTGTTCGGTTACCGGCAGCGCGTCCATGTCCGCACGCAGCGCGATCTTCGGGCCGGGCTTGCCGCCTTCGATGATCGCCACCACGCCGTGGTGGGCGATGCCGGTCTTCGGCTTCAGGCCCATCGCACGCAGGCGCTTGGCGACCTCGGCCGAGGTGCGCGCCTCGCGGTTGGACAGTTCCGGGTGCTGATGGAAGTCGCGGCGCCATTCAACCACCTTGGCCTGCAGGCGCTGGGCAGCAGCGGTCACTTCGGGGCGTTGCCCGTCCTGGGCGTGGGCAACGGCCGGCAGGGCCAGCAGCAGGGCGGACAGCAGCAGCGAACGGCGCATCGCAATCTCCACAGCAAGAGGGGTCCAGCTGAATGTAGGGCAACACCGCCGCCACGGGAACCTCCGCGGCCGGATCCGGTCTTAGCGCCCGTCCCATCCGTCATGCAGGAAACGTGATGTGGCACAGGTATGCTTTGCGCATTGCCAACCGGGGCCGCGCCCCGTCCAGCCCTCTTGGAGTCCTCGTAATGTCACGTGTTTGGAAGATCGTGCTGCTGGTCGTGGCGGTTCTGGTACTGGCCGTGGTCGGCCTGCGCGTCATCGGCGGGGGCAAGGACAAGGCTGGAAAGCCGGCAGCGGGAGCGCGCCAGGGTGGCGAAGACCCGGATGCCGGCCCGGTGCCGGTGACCGTGGTCCAGGCCACGCACCAGGACGTACCGGTGTATGCCAGCGCACTGGGTACCGTGACGGCAATGAACACCGTCACCGTCAGCCCGCAGGTCGGTGGCCAGCTGATGAGCCTGAACTTCCGCGAAGGCCAGGAAGTGAAGAAGGGCGACGTGCTGGCAGTGATCGATCCACGCACTGCCCAGGCCAGCTACGACCAGGCCGCGGCAGCCAAGCGCCAGAACGAGGCGCTGCTGGCCACCGCGCGCTCCAACTACCAGCGCTCCAATGCGCCGGAGTATCGCCAGTTCGTCGCCAAGACCGATCTGGATACACAGCGAAACCAAGTGGCACAGTACGAAAGCGCAGTCGCGGCGAACGAAGCCAGCATGCGCTCGGCACAGGTGCAGCTGCAGTACACCAGGGTCACCGCACCGATCACCGGCATCGCCGGCATCCGCGCGGTCGACGCGGGCAACGTGGTCAACGCCGGCACCGCGCTGGTCACCCTGACCCAGATCCACCCGATCCACGTCCTGTTCAACCTGCCCGAACGCCAGCTCGGCGACGTGCGCCAGGCGCAGGCCGCCGGCGCGGTGCCGGTGGCGGCACTGGACCGCGCCGACTCGCACGTGCTGTCCGGCGACGGCAAGCTGGACGTGGTCGACAACCTGATCAGTGCCGACAGCGGCACCTTCAAGGCGCGCGCGCTGTTCGACAACACCGACAACGGCCTGTGGCCGGGCCAGTTCGTCAACGTGCGCATGCAGCTGCGCACGATTGCCGGCGGCGTGGTCATTCCGACCCAGGCCGTGCTGCGTGGGCCGGATGGCGAGTACGTCTACGTCGTGCAGGGCGACAACACGGTGAAGATGCAGACCGTGCGCAGCGGCGTGGAAGTGGGCGACAGCCAGGTGCAGATCGCCGAAGGCCTGAAGGGCGGCGAGCGGGTGGTCAGTGAAGGCCAGTTCCGCCTGAAGCCGGGCAGCAAGGTCACCGCGCTGAAGCCGGGCGAAACCCCGGCCGCACCGACCGAGGCCGAGCTGAAGGCGGCCGAACAGAAGAACGGTGGCGGCGGTGGCCGTCGCGGTGGCGGTCCGCGCTGAGCGCAGGCCACGGTTCTCCCTCGCGCCGGCGGACCCGCCGGCGCCGACATTGAAGTGCCAGCAAGGATCAGTCCGTGGGCTTTTCGACGATCTTCATCCGCCGCCCGATCGCTACCTCGCTGTTGATGGCGGGCCTGTTGCTGCTGGGCATCCTCGGTTACCGCAAGCTGCCGGTGTCGGCGCTGCCGGAAATCGATGCGCCCAGCCTGGTGGTCACCACCCAGTACCCCGGCGCAAACGCCACCACTATGGCCTCGCTGGTCACCACGCCGCTGGAGCGCCAGTTCGGGCAGATCTCCGGGCTGGAGCTGATGACCTCCGACTCGTCGGCTGGCTTGTCCACGATCATCCTGCAGTTCTCGATGGACCGCGACATCGACATCGCCGCGCAGGACGTGCAGGCGGCGATCCGCCAGGCCACCCTGCCCTCGTCGCTGCCCTACCAGCCGGTCTACAACCGGGTGAACCCGGCCGACGCGGCCATCGTCACCCTGAAACTGACCTCTGACACGCGCCCGCTGCGCGACGTCAACAATTACGCCGACTCGATCCTGGCCCAGCGCCTGTCGCAGGTGCAGGGCGTCGGCCTGGTCTCGATTGCCGGCAACGTGCGCCCGGCCGTGCGCATCCAGGTCAATCCGGCGCAGCTGTCGAACATGGGCCTGACCCTGGAACAGCTGCGCAGCGCGCTCACCCAAGCCAACGTCAATGCGCCCAAGGGCTCGTTGAACGGCAAGACCCAGTCCTACAGCATCGGCACCAACGACCAGCTGGCCAGCGCCGCCGAGTACCGCGACACCATCATCAGCTACAAGAACGGCCGCCCGGTGCGGCTGTCCGACGTGGCCGAGGTGGTCGACGGCGTGGAGAACGACCAGCTGGCGGCCTGGGCCGATGGCAAGCCGGCGGTGCTGCTGGAAGTGCGCCGCCAGCCGGGCGCCAACATCGTGCAGACCGTCGAGCGCATCCGCGCGATCCTGCCGCAGCTGCAGGGCGTGCTGCCGGCCGACGTGCACCTGGAGATCTTCAACGACCGCACCGAGACCATCCGCGCCTCGGTGCACGAAGTGCAGTTCACCCTGATCCTCACCATCGGCCTGGTGGTGGCGGTGATCTTCGTATTCCTGCGCCGGCTGTGGGCCACGATCATTCCCTCGGTGGCGGTGCCGCTGTCGCTGGCCGGCACCTTCGCGGTGATGGCCTTTGCCGGCATGTCGCTGGACAACCTCTCGCTGATGGCGCTGGTGGTGGCCACCGGCTTCGTGGTCGACGATGCGATCGTGATGATCGAGAACATCGTGCGTTACATCGAGCAGGGCAAGAGTGGCAAGGAAGCGGCCGAGATCGGCGCACGCCAGATCGGCTTCACCGTGCTGTCGCTGACGGTCTCGCTGGTGGCGGTGTTCCTGCCGCTGCTGCTGATGCCTGGCGTCACCGGCCGCCTGTTCCACGAGTTCGCCTGGGTGCTGAGCATCGCCGTGGTGCTGTCGATGCTGATCTCGCTGACGCTGACCCCGATGATGTGCGCCTACCTGCTCAAGCCCGACGCCCTGCCCGAAGGCGAGGACGCGCACGAGCGTGCAGCGGCGGCCGGCAAGCAGAACCTGTGGACGCGCACCGTCGGCCTGTACGAGCACAGCCTGGACTGGGTGCTGGGCCACCAGCGCCTGACCCTGGCCGTGGCCGGTGGCGCGCTGGTATTGACCGTGCTGCTGTACGTGCTGATTCCCAAGGGGCTGCTGCCCGAGCAGGACACCGGCCTGATCACCGGCGTGGTGCAGGCCGACCAGAACATCGCTTTCCCGCAGATGGAACAGCGCACAAGGCAGGTTGCCGAAGCGCTGCGCCAGGATCCGGACGTGACCGGCGTGTCGGCGTTCATCGGTGCCGGCAGCATGAACCCCACGCTCAACCAGGGCCAGCTGTCGATCGTGCTGAAGGAGCGCAGCCAGCGTGATGGCCTGGATGAGATCCTGCCGCGCCTGCAGAAGGCGGTAGCCGGTATTCCGGGCGTGGCCCTGTACCTGAAACCGGTGCAGGACGTGACCCTCGATACCCGCGTGGCCGCCACCGAATACCAGTACTCGCTGTCGGACGTGGACAGCGCCGAAGTGGCCACGCAGGCCACGCGCCTGACCGAAGCGCTGCGCAAGCGCCCGGAACTGGCCGACGTGGACAACAACCTGTCCAACCAGGGCCGCGCGCTTGAACTGAACATCGACCGCGACAAGGCCAGTGTGCTGGGCGTGCCGATGCAGACCATCGACGACACGCTCTACGATGCCTTCGGCCAGCGCCAGATCTCGACCATCTTCACCGAACTCAACCAGTATCGGGTTGTGCTGGAAGTGGCGCCGGAGTTCCGCACCAGCACCGCGCTGATGGAACAGCTGGCCGTGGCTTCCAATGGCGCCGGCGCGCTGACCGGCACCAATGCCACCAGCTTCGGCCAGGTTACCTCGTCCAACTCGTCCACCGCCACCGGCATCGGCGCGCAGAACACCGGCATCACGGTCGGCGCCGGCAACATCATCCCGCTGTCGGCGCTGGCCGAAGGCAAGGTCAGCAGTGCGCCGCTGGTGGTCAGCCACCAGCAGCAGCTGCCGGCGGTAACGGTTTCGTTCAACGTGGCGCCGGGCTATTCGCTGTCCGAAGCGGTGCGTGCGATCCAGGAGACCAAGGACAGCCTGGACATGCCGGCACACCTGCATGCCGAGTTCATCGGCAAGGCCGCCGAATTCACCGGCAGCCAGACCGATGTGGTGTGGCTGCTGCTGGCCTCGCTGGTGGTGATCTACATCGTGCTCGGCGTGCTCTACGAGAGCTACATCCACCCGATCACGATCATCTCCACGCTGCCACCGGCCGGCGTCGGCGCGCTGCTGGCGCTGATGCTGTGCGGGCTGAGCCTGTCGGTGGACGGCATCGTCGGCATCGTGCTGCTGATCGGCATCGTCAAGAAGAACGGCATCATGATGGTGGACTTCGCGATCGAGGCGCGTCGCGCCGGTGCCAACGCGCATGAAGCGATCCGCCGCGCCTGCCTGCTGCGCTTCCGCCCGATCATGATGACCACCGCCGCGGCAATGCTCGGCGCACTGCCGCTGGCGCTGGGCACCGGCATCGGCTCGGAGCTGCGCCGCCCGCTGGGCATCGCCATCGTCGGCGGCCTGCTGCTGTCGCAGCTGGTCACGCTGTACACAACGCCGGTGATCTACCTGTACATGGAACGCTTCTCCGAATGGCTGGCGCGCCGCCGCGAGCAGCGCGCACTGCGCAACGGTTCGCTGCAGGAGCCGCAGGCATGATCCACGCCCCGCTGCTGCGGTGGGCCGCACGATGAACCTGTCCGGCCCCTTCATCCGCCGCCCGATCGGCACCGCGCTGCTGGCCATCGGCCTGTTCATGGTCGGCCTGATCTGCTACCTGCGCCTGGGCGTATCGGCACTGCCGAACATCGAGATCCCGGTGATCTTCGTGCACGCCAGCCAGTCCGGCGCGGATGCGGCGACCATGGCCTCGACAGTCACCGCGCCGCTGGAGCGCCACCTCGGCCAGCTGCCGGGCATCGACCGCATGCGCTCGTCGAGCTCGGAAGGCAGCTCGCTGGTGTTCATGATCTTCCAGAGCGGCCACAACATCGATTCGGCCGCGCTGGACGTGCAGACCGCGATCAACTCGGCGCAGGCCGACCTGCCTTCGGGCATGGGCTCGCCGATGTACCAGAAGGCGAATCCGAACGACGACCCGGTCATCGCCATCGCGCTGACCTCGCAGACGCAGTCGGCCGACGAGCTGTACAACGTCGCCGACTCGCTGCTGGCCCAGCGCATCCGCCAGATCAGCGGCGTTGCTTCGGTCGACATCGCTGGCGCTTCGACGCCGGCGGTGCGTGTGGACGTCAACCTGCGCCTGATGAACGCGCTCGGCCTGACCGCCGACGACCTGCGCAACGCCGTGCGCGCGGCCAACGTGACCTCGCCCACCGGCTTCCTCAGCGACGGCAACACCACTACCGCGATCATCGCCAACGACTCGGTGGCGCGTGCCGCCGACTTCGCCGACCTGGTGGTCAAGACCCAGGGCGATGGCCGGGTGATCCGCCTGAAGGACATCGCCAACGTCTACGACGGCCAGCAGGATGCCTACCAGGCCGCGTGGTTCGACCACAAACCGGCGGTGGTGATGTACGTGTTCACCCGTGCCGGCGCCAACATCGTGGAGACCGTGGACCGGGTCAAGGCGCAGATCCCGACCCTGCGCGATTACCTGCAGCCCGGCACCACGATGACGCCGTACTTCGACCGTACGCCGACCATCCGCTCGTCGCTGCATGAAGTGCAGATCACCCTGCTGATCAGCCTGGCGATGGTGGTGCTGACCATGGCGCTGTTCCTGCGCCGGCTGGCACCTACGCTGATCGCCGCAGTGACCGTGCCACTGTCGCTGGCCGGTGCCGCGCTGGTGATGTACGTGATGGGCTTCACCCTGAACAACCTGAGCCTGCTGGCGCTGGTGATCGCCATCGGCTTCGTGGTCGACGATGCGATCGTGGTGATCGAGAACATCATGCGCCACCTCGACGAAGGCATGCCGCGGATGCAGGCGGCGCTCACCGGCGCGCGCGAGATCGGCTTTACCATCGTCTCGATCACCGCCTCGCTGGTGGCGGTGTTCATCCCGCTCCTGTTCGCCAGCGGCATGATGGGTGCGTTCTTCCGCGAATTCACCGTCACCCTGGTGGCGGCCATCGTGGTCTCGATGATCGTCTCGCTGACGCTGACTCCGGCGCTGTGCAGCCGGTTCCTCAGCGCGCACGACCACAGCGCGCCGCCGTCGCGCTTCGGCCGCTGGCTGGATGCCGGCCATGAGCGCATGCTTCGCGTCTACACCGTGTTCCTCGACTTCTCGCTGCGCCACGCGCTGCTGCTGTCGCTGACCCCGCTGATCCTGATCGGCGCCACCGTCTTCCTGTTCGGCGCGGTGAAAAAGGGCGCGTTCCCGCCGCAGGACACCGGCCTGATCTGGGGCCGCGCCAATTCCAGCGCCACGGTGTCCTTCGAGGACATGGTCGCCCGCCAGCGCCGCATCACCGACATGCTGATGGCCGACCCCGCAGTGAAGACCGTGGGCGTGCGCCTGGGCAGCGGCCGCCAGGGCTCCAGCGCACAGTTCAACATCGAGCTGAAGTCGCGCAGCGATGGCCGTCGCGAGACCACGGCGCACGCACTCGCACGGCTGAGTGCCAAGGCCGACCGCTACCCCGACCTGCAGCTGCGCCTGCGCGCGATCCAGGATCTGCCCAGCAACGATGGCGGCGGTTCCAGCCAGGGCGCGCAGTACCGCATCTCGCTGCAGGGCAACGACCTGGCATCGCTGCAGGAATGGCTGCCCAAGCTGCAGGCGGAGCTGAAGAAGAACCCCAAGCTGCGCGATGTCGGTACCGACGTGGACAACGCCGGCCTGCGCCAGAACATCCAGATCGACCGCGCCAAGGCCGCACGCCTGGGCATCACCGTGGGTGCCATCGACGGTGCGCTGTACGGTGCGTTCGGCCAGCGCCAGATCTCCACCATCTATTCGGACATCAACCAGTACAGCGTGGTGGTCAACGCCCTGCCCTCGCAGACCGCCACCCCCGCCGCGCTGGACGAGGTGTACGTACGTGCGCGCAATGGTGACATGGTGCCGATCACCGCGGTGGCCACGCAGATGCCCGGCCTGGCCCCGTCGCAGATCACCCACGAGAACCAGTACACGACGATGGACCTCAGCTACAACCTGGCTCCGAACGTGAGCATGGGTGAGGCCAAGGCGATCATCGACGCGACCGTGGCCGGCATGCGCATGCCTGGTGACATCCGCCTGGCCGATGATGCGGGATTCGGCTTCAACTCCGACCCCAGCGACATGCTGATCCTGGTGTTCGCCGCGATCCTGACCGTGTACCTGGTGCTGGGCATGCTCTACGAGAGCCTGATCCATCCGGTCACCATCCTGTCCACGCTGCCGGCGGCGGGCGTGGGTGCACTGCTCGCGTTGTTCGGCACCAACACCGAGTTGTCGGTGATCTCGATGATCGCGCTGGTGCTGTTGATCGGCATCGTCAAGAAGAACGCGATCATGATGATCGACTTCGCGCTGGTGGCGCAGCGCGAGCATGGCCTGGCACCGCGCGATGCCGCGCGCGAGGCCAGCATCGTGCGCTTCCGCCCGATCATGATGACCACGATGGTGGCGATCCTGGCGGCGGTGCCGCTGGCGATCGGCCTGGGCGAAGGCTCCGAACTGCGCCGCCCGCTGGGCATCGCGATGATCGGCGGCCTGCTGTTCTCGCAGAGCCTGACCCTGCTCAGCACGCCAGCGCTGTACGTGATCTTCTCGTGCCTGGCCGAACGCTGGCGGGCCCGTCGCGCGCGCAAGCGCGAAGCGAAGCTGCTCAAGCGCGCGCAGCGTGCGTAGAACGGCCCATCCACGCATGGCGTGGATCTAAGGGTAGAGCCGGCCGCTGGCCGGCTTTCTCGGTACGGCAAATCTGCCGGCCAGCGGCCGGCACTACTGCGGTGGCCCGCCTCCATATTTCACGCGCACCCCGCAATAATGGTGGGAGATCCTTCCGCCGAGCCTGCATGCCCGCCCGCCAATCCCGCCTCAGCCGCCTGTGGGCCCACGAGAAGGCCAGTTACGGCCTGCGCGTGTTCATCGCCCTGACCGCAGCGCTTGCCGTGTGCTGGCAGCTGGATGCGCTGACCGCCCTGCCCGGCGTTTTCCTCGGCATCATCGCCAGCGCCATCGCCGAGACCGACGACAACTGGTGGGGCCGGACCAAGGCGGTGGCGCTGTCGCTGCTGTGTTTCTGCATCGCTGCGGCGTCGGTGATCTGGCTGTTCCCCTGGCCGTGGATCTTCATCGGCGCGCTGGCACTGTCCACCTTCTGCCTGACCCTGCTGGGCGCGCTCGGCGAGCGCTACGCATCCATCGCCCAGGCCACGGTAACGCTGGCGATCTACACGATGATCGGGCTGGAGCAGCACGGTGCCAGCGACCTGCACACCGCGCTGCAAGCGGTCAGCCACCTGCTGGCGGGCGCCGTCTGGTACGGACTGCTGTCGATCCTGTGGACCGCACTGTTCGCCAACCGACCGGTGCGCGAGCGCGTGGCGCGGCTTTACATCGAGCTGGGCCGCTACCTGCAGCTGAAGGCCGCCCTGTTCGAACCGGTACGTGAGGCCGACTTGCAACGCCGCCAGCTCGACCTGGCCGAGCAGAACCGGCGCGTGGTCGGCGCGTTGAACGAGGCCAAGACCGCGATTCTCGCCCGCTTCGGCCGTTCCGGGCGGCCGGGCGTGAACTCCGGCCTGTACCTGCGCCTCTATTACATGGCACAGGATTTCCACGAGCGCGCCAGTTCCTCGCACTACCCGTACGGCGCCCTGGTCGATGCGTTCTTCCACAGCGACGTGCTGTACCGCTGCCAGCGCCTGCTCGATCTTCAGGGCCAGGCCTGCGCGCGCCTGGGCGAGGCGATCCGCCTGCGCCGCCCGTTCGTGTATGGCGAAACCAACCAGCAGGCCGGGCGCGACCTGGCCGATGCGCTGGCCTACCTGCGCGACCAGCAGCGCCCGCAGTGGCAGCGACTGCTGGGTTCGCTGGACCTGCTGGTGCATAACCTGCGCAGCATCGAACGCCGCCTGCTGGACGCCGAACGCTCCGAGGCCAGCCTCGACAATGTCGATACGCGCCTGCGCGACAGCAACCCGCATACCCTGCGCGAGATGGGCGTGCGCGTGCGCCAGCAGCTCACGCCCGGCTCGGTCCTGTTCCGCCACGGCCTGCGCATGGCATTGGCGCTGATCGCCGGTTTCGCCGCGATCCGCCTGTTCAATGCGCAGAACGGCTCGTGGGTGCTGCTGACCATCGTATTCGTGTGCCGGCCCAACTTCGGCGCCACCCGCCAACGCCTGGCGCAGCGCATCGTCGGCACCGTGGCCGGCCTCGTGCTCACCTGGGCGCTGCTGCAGCTGTTCCCGCAACTGCACGTGCAACTGCTGATCGCGCTGCTGTCGGCGCTGCTGTTCTTCTTCACCCGCACCGACCGCTACCTGGTGGCATCGGCGGCGATCACGGTGATGGCCCTGACCTGCTTCAACCTGATCGGCGATGGCTTCGTGCTGATCGTGCCGCGCATGGTCGACACGCTGCTGGGCTGCGCGATCGCCGCTGCCGCCGCGTTCCTGATCCTGCCCGACTGGCAGGGCCGCCAGCTGCACCTTGTGCTGGCGCGGGTGCTGGAGACCGCCGCGCGCTACCTGGATTCGGTGCTGGGCCAGTACCGCAGCGGCATGCGCGATGACCTGGCCTATCGCATCGCCCGCCGCGACATGCACAACGCCGACGCCGCGCTGTCCACCGCGCTGTCGAACATGCTGCGCGAACCCGGTCATGTGCGCCGCAACCTGGATGCCGGCTTCCACTTCCTGGCGCTCTCCAACACGCTGCTTGGCCATCTGTCGGCGCTGGGCGCGCATCGCGACCAGGTGGAAAGCTTTGCTGGCGACCCGCTGGCCTTGGCGGCCGGTGAGCGCGTGCGCAAGGCGCTGCAGCAGCTGGCCTCGGCCCTGACCGCACGGCAGCCGGTCAACGAGGACGACAACGACGCTGATCGCGCGGTGGCGGCCGAACTGGAGCAGATCGACGAGGCGATGCCGGCGAAGCTGCAGTTGATCCGCACGCAGATGGCGCTGGTGCTGCGGATGCTGCCGAAGGTGCGGGCGGCGGCGAATGAGGCGGTGCGCACGCTCACCTGAAGGCCGGCGCCGGGCATGGCCTGGCGCGACCCGCAGTCCATCCACGCATGGCGTGGATCTACTGCACCGTGTGCAACCGTGTGTTGCGCCTGGCGCCGCATCCCGATCACGGTCCTGCGCGGATACTGGGTGATCCCCTGCTCCTGGACTCCCCCCATGAAGATCGAACTCGCCGGCCGCACCGCGCTCGTTACCGCTTCCACCGCCGGCATCGGCCTGGCGATCGCCCAGGGTCTTGCCGCGGCGGGTGCGCGGGTCATTCTCAACGGCCGCAGCACCGACAGTGTCGAACGCGCCCGCCAGCGCCTGCTCGCCACCGTTCCAGGTGCCGAGGTGATCGGCGTCGCCGCCGACCTTTCCGACGCAGCCGGTGTCGATGTGCTGCTGGCCGGCCTGCCCAAGGTCGACATCCTGGTCAACAACGCCGGCATCTTCGGCCCCGAGGACTTCTTCGAGACCGAAGACGCCACCTGGGAGCGCTACTGGCAGACCAACGTGATGTCCGGCGTGCGCCTGTCGCGTGCGCTGCTGCCGGCGATGGTCGACGCCGGCTGGGGCCGCGTGCTGTTCATCTCCTCCGAATCGGCACGCAACATTCCCGCCGACATGATCCATTACGGCGTCAGCAAGACCGCGCAGCTGTCGCTGTCGCGCGGCCTGGCCAAGCGCGTGGCCGGCAGTGGCGTCACCGTCAACGCGGTGCTGCCCGGCCCGACCCTGTCCGACGGTTTCGCGGCGATGTTCGAAGATGAACGCCAGCGCAGCGGCAAGCCGCTGGAGCAGATCGGCCGCGAGTTCGTGATGGCACACCGGCCGTCTTCGGTGATCCAGCGCACCGCCACGGTCGAGGAAGTAGCCAACATGGTGGTGTACCTGGCCTCGCCGCAGGCTTCGGCCACCTCCGGTGCAGCACTGCGCGTGGACGGCGGCGTGGTCGACGATATCGTCTGAGACCATCGACAGGTGTGCGGACCAACGGTCCGCACCCACAGGTCCGCACCCACAGCGGATAGGCAGGAATGCTAGGCTGCGCCGGTCAAGGAGGTTCCATGTCCGGTCACAACCAGTTCGCCCTGCTGCGCCAGCGCCGTTTCCTGCCGTTCTTCGTCGTCCAGGCGCTGGGTGCGTTCAACGACAACGTGTACCGGCAGGCGATCATCAGCATGTTGCTGTTCATGGCCGTGCCGGAGGAAGAACTGGGGCTGTACGCCACGCTGGCACCGGCCATCTTCATCCTGCCGTACTTCCTGTTCTCGGCACTGGCCGGGCAGATCGCCGACAAGCTGGAAAAATCGCGACTGATCGTGATCACCACCACCATGGAGATCGTGATCATGTCGCTGGCGGCCACCGGCTTCCTCACCCAGAGCCTGCCGGTGCTGCTGGTCGCCTTGTTCTGCACCGGCATGCAGTCAACCCTGTTCGGCCCGGTGAAGTACTCGGTGCTGCCCTCGGTGCTCAAGCCCGAAGAGCTGACCGGCGGCAACGGCCTGGTCGAGATGGGCACCTCGATGTCGATCCTGTCCGGCATGATCGTCGGCGGCCTGGTGTTCACCGTGGCCGGCAGCCATGGCACGGTGGTGGCCGCGTGCGCGATCATCGCGCTGGCGATCTGCGGCAACATCGCCGCCCGCCTGATTCCCAAGGTCGATGCCGGCGACCCGGACCTGAAGATCAACTGGAACCCGCTGCCGGAATCACTGGCGGTGCTGCGCATGGCGCGCCAGCAGAAGGCGGTGCGCAATTCAATCCTGGGCGTGTCCTGGTTCTGGTTCGTCGGCACCGTGCTGACCTCGCAGCTGCCGGCCTATGCGGTGACAAACCTCGGCGGCGAACCAACCCTGTACATCTTTGCGCTGGCCCTGTTCTCGGTCGGCACCGGCGTCGGCTCGCTGCTGTGCGAAAAGCTGTCGGCACGCACGGTGGAAATCGGCCTGGTGCCGTTGGGCGCGTTCGGCATGACCGCGTTCCTGCTCGACCTGTACTTCGCGCGCAGCGGCGAGGCGACGGTGCACGGGTTGACCATCGGCACCTTCCTGCAGCAGTCCGGTAGCATCCGCATCGTCATCGACCTGATCGGCATCGGCCTGTTCACCGGTATCTTCGTGGTGCCATTGTTCGCGCTGATCCAGAGCCGCACGCCGAAGGCGCAGATGTCGCGCGTGTTCGCGGCGCTGAACATCCAGAATTCCGGCTTCATCGTCGGCGCAGCCCTGTTGTCACTGGCCGCGCACAAGCTGCTGCACTGGAGCATCCCGCAGCAGTTCCTGGCGCTGGCCATCGCCAACGCGCTGGTGGCGATCTACATCTTCACCATCGTTCCCGAATTCCTGATGCGCTTCCTCAGCTGGCTGATGGTGCGCACCCTGTACCGGCTGCGCCCGCACGGCATCGAAGCCAACGTGCCCGACGAAGGTGCCGCGCTGCTGGTCTGCAACCATGTCAGCTACATGGACGCACTGATCCTGTCGGCGACGATTCCGCGTCCGGTGCGCTTCGTCATGTACTACAGGATCTTCAACATCCCGGTGATGCGCTGGATCTTCCGTACCGCCAAGGCGATCCCGATCGCCGGTGCGCGCGAAGACCCGGCGCTGATGCAACGCGCGTTCGATGACATCGACGCCGCGTTGGCCGAAGGCGAGCTGGTCTGCATCTTCCCGGAAGGCGCACTGACCAGGGATGGTGCAATCGCCCCGTTCAAGTCCGGCGTCGAGAAGATCCTCGAACGGCGGCCGGTGCCGGTGGTGCCGATGGCCCTGCGCGGCATGTGGTCGAGCATGTGGAGCCGGCGCGACAGCCGCCTCGGCCGCATGCGGGTGCCGCGCCGTTTCCGAGCCACCGTCGAGGTAGTGGCGGCACCGTCCATGGACGGCCACACCACCAACGCTCAGGCGCTGGAAGCCCAGGTGCGGGCCCTGCGCGGCGATCACGCCTGACAGAATCGGACTGACAGGCAGGCCCGGCAACCTCCCCCGCATACGCCACCGTCCAGTGGCGAACACGACATGCCGTGCGTGTAAACGCATACATGCAACGCCGGTTGCGGTAGATTACGCACCCACAGGGGGGAGGTTCGGCCGATTCACCAAGGCCGGCCACCAAGGAATGGAGTCTCGCTTTGAATCAACCACCACCGCTCAGCCGTCCGGTCTACATCCCCAACCATCTGGTCTGGGCGATCCTGACGACGCTGTTCTGCTGCCTGCCGTTGGGCGTGGTGTCGATCGTCTATGCCTCCCAGGTCGATGGCCGCCGCGCGGCTGGCGATCTGCCGGGGGCCTACAGCGCGTCGCGCAAGGCGGGCTGGTGGGCAGTGGCTTCGGCCGTGGCCCTGCCGGTCCTGTTGCTGTTGTGGCTCGGGCTGTTCGGCGGCTTGGCCGTACTGGGCGCTCTTTCCGACCAATGATTCACCACCACCACCCATCAAGGAGCTTGAACCCATGAATACCGCTACTCCGCAGGTCCCGAACAACCTGGTCTGGGCCATCCTGACCACCCTGTTCTGCTGCCTGCCGGCCGGCATCGTGTCGATCGTCTACGCCGCACAGGTCAACGGCAAGCTGGCCGCTGGCGACATCGCCGGCGCCCAGGACTCCGCCGCCAAGGCCAAGAAGTGGGCCATCTGGTCGGCCATTGCCTGGGCCGTGCTGGTCGTGCTGTACGTGCTGTTCTTCGTCGTGCTCGGCGGCATGGGCGCGATGAGCAACAGCGGCTACTGATACGCCTGGACGGATCCGGCGCCTGCGCCGGATCCGTTGTTGCATGTCCGCGCTTCCCGCTCGTTCCCGACTCGCCCGCTGGGCACCGCTGCTGGCTTCCGCCGGCCTGGCCGTGGGTGCCACGGTGGTGCTGCGCAACGTCAATCCGTATGTCGCCGGCAATCCACTGCCGAGCTGCCCGCTGTACGCCCTGACCGGCCTGTACTGCCCGGGCTGTGGCAGCACGCGCTGCCTGTATTCCCTGGTCCACTTCGACCTGCCCGGCGCGATGGCGATGAACCCGCTGCTGGTCATCAGCCTGCCGTTCCTGTTGCTGATGCTGCTGAACATCGCCGGCATCCGCCCACGCGTGCTCGACCCGCTGATGCGGGTGCTGGCCAATCCCGTGTTCTGGCTCTGGGTGCTGCCCGGGTATGCGCTGCTGCGCAACCTGCCGTGGGCACCGTTCACTGCACTGGCACCGGTCTAGGTTTCCAGCCAACGGCGCAGCCCCTCGTGGTGGGCGGCGTTTGAAGGTAGAAGCCTTGTGGTTGGCCGGGTGGGTGGGCTGCGCAGGGGGCGCTGCAAGTACGTCCATGTAAGCTCGGTCGCCGCATCCATGCGGCTCACGCCCCTGCGCAGCCCACCCACCCGGCCACGGACAGTTTCCGTGTGCGTCCACCACGGAAAAGAAAGAGAAGATCAAAAGCGGAAGCGGATCGCTTCGCTCTGCATCCACGCATGGCGTGGATCTACCGTGTCGACCAAGGTCGACACCTACCAACAGCCGCGGGAATCTGTCGGGGGTGGGGCGGTGTGGGGCTGCAGGACCGTTGGCGCCATGGATGGCGCCATCGAGCCCCCAAGGACGGGTTTACGGCGTGTCCTGCAGCCCCACACCGCCCCGCCCAACCCTCAGCAACCCAGAGCCGCTTTGGCTTTGGCTTTGGCTTTGGCCTCTGCAGGTGCAGGGCTGCAAGCCCTGCAAAGCAACTACGTCACCCAGCCTGCAATCACCAGCAGGGCGAGGATCGCCAGCCACAGCAGCAGCATCCGCCACACCAGGCTCATCGCATCACGCAGGTCCGGCAACCGCTGCCACACCGGCAACAGCCCCGCCTCGGTGTAGTCGTGCGCATCCTCGCGCAGTTCGGCGTTGACGCTGGCCCGCGCCACCGCACCCAGGAACCCGGTATTGCCGGTCAGGCGCTCCCCATGGGCCTGGCGCCACGCCTTCCACGCCGTATCGAAGTTGCCCACCAGCGCCATCGAGAACGCCATCAGCTGTGCCACCGGCCACTCGATCCAGCCCAGCAGCCGCTGCGCCAGCGCCAGCGGCTCCACCGGCACGCGGGCACGCATCGGGCTTTCCGCCATCAGCGCCAGCAGCCGGTAACCGAGCGCGCCAGCCGGGCCCAGCAACAGGAACCAGAACAGCACCGCGAACCAGCGCCGCAGTGCGTTGAGCACCGTCGCCTCGACCAGCGACGGAATGTCCTCGCGCAGGCTGCCGCCGGCCGACTGCAGGTTGCGCACTGCAGCCTGCCGCGTCGCCGCATCATCGGCATCGATGATGGCCTCGATATCGCGGTCCAGGTCACGCGGGCCCCAGCACCAGGCCAGCACCGCCACGCCCAGCAGCAGCGACGGCAGGCCGAACAGCACCCCGCGCAACAGCCACGCCAGCAGCGCCATCAGCAACAGCGGCGGCAGCAGGGCCAAGGCAACGCCGGCCGGTCCCTGCCAGGCCTTGCCACCACGCGCATCCAGCCAGCCCAGCCAACGCCGGAAACCGTCGAAACGGCGCAGCGAGGCAGCAGCGGCCGGAGCAACATGGCCCAGGGCCAGTGCCACCAGCACGGCGGCCAGAGTGGTGAACATGGCAGGTCTCCCTACGAAACAGAACGCTCGGCGCCGCTACCTTACCTGTCGCAGCGGCGCCCTCAGCGGTGAACCGGACTGTAACCCGTGCCGTGTTCAGGTGGCGGCAATGCAATTGCCCCAGCCGGCCCGCCTCAGCCCTTCTGCTGCCGGTACCAGTGCTCGATCAGGCCGCGCGAAATCGAGATCGGCGGCGACAGGCGGATGCCCTGGCCATCGTCCTCCACATCGCGCGCCAGCGCCGCGCCGACCTCGTCGGCACTGAACCAGCGCGCGTCTTCCAGCTCGCCGTCCACGGTCGGCAGGTCATCCTGCGCCTGCGCCCGGAAGCCGACCATCAGTGCGCCCGGGAACGGCCACGGCTGCGAGCCCAGATACTGGCAAGCGGTCACCCGCACTTTGCTCTCTTCGTGGACTTCGCGTACCACGGTCTGCTCGAAGGTCTCGCCCGGTTCGACGAAGCCGGCCAGCACCGAGTAGCGACGTGGCGCCCAGTTTGACTGGCGGCCGAGCAGCAGGCGGCCCTGGTTTTCAACCGCCACGATCACCGCGGGGTCGACACGCGGGTAGTGCTCGGTGGAACACTGCGCGCAACGCCCCACGAAGCCGCCGCGGGCGAACGCCACGGCACCACCGCATACCCCGCAGAAACGGGTGCGCGAGTGCCAGTAGGACATGCCACGTGCGTAGCTGAAAGCGGTCGCATCAGCCACCGACCACAGCAGGGCGGCCTGGCGCAGGTCGAGGCGACGTGGTGCGGTGACGGTGACGCTGGCGGCTTCAACCGAGAACCACGCTTGTTCCCCGCGCAGGCCGAGGAAGATCGCGGAGCCGGGACCGCCGCCGATGTCGGCGCCGGTCAGCGCCAGCGGCTGGTCGTCATCGCCGGTGAAGGCGCTGCCGTCCTGATCGAGCACCAGAATGTGCGCGCCCGGCCACAGGCGCGCCAGTGCATCGGCATCTTCGCGCAGGGCATCGGCGCGCTCCAGCGGTTCGCCCACGAAGGCGAAACCGGAAAGCGGCGAAGGAGTATTGGGCATCCTGCAAGCGTGCCGCCAATCGATGCGGGTGGCAAGCCGAGGGCTTTGCCGAAGCCGTCTGTGGGTGTGGAGCTTGCTCCACACACCTTGTCGCGCGGGACGCAGGCCCCGCGCCCCGCCTACATGCTGAAACTGCTGCCGCAGCCGCAGGTGGTCTTTGCGTTCGGGTTGCGGATCACGAACTGTGCACCGGTCAGGCTCTCGGTGTAGTCCACCTCGGCGCCCATCAGGTACTGCAGGCTCAACGGGTCGACCAGCAGGGTCACCCCGCTGGTCTGTACCGCCAGATCGTCCTCGGCACGGTTCTCGTCGAACTCGAACCCGTACTGGAAGCCCGAACAGCCACCACCTTCGATGTACACGCGCAGGGCCAGGTCGGGGTTGCCCTCTTCCTGGATCAGGGATTTGACCTTGGCGGCCGCCGACTCGGTGAAGTTCAGCGGGCGCTCCAGCGACTGGTAATCGGGCGCGGCGGCCGGGGTGGCGCCGGGCAGGGAGACTAGCGTGCTCATGGTGTCAGCATGGGGGTGCCGACGATGGCTTTCAAGCCATCGCCTCGGCCAGCTTGCGGCGCGCGGCGGTGTCGCCCTTGCCGGCATTGGCCTCATCGCCTTCCGGGGCTGGCAGCGCTGCCATCGGGGCGCTGGCATGGATCAGGCGGCCGTTCAGCTGGGCGCCCGCATTCATTTCCACCACCTGGTAATGGACGTTGCCGTTGACCCGCGCACTCGGGGTCAACTCGACCTTCTCGGTGGCGTGTACATCGCCGTCCAGGCGACCGCTGATGACCACCACCTGGGCCCGGATCTCGCCCTCGATCACGCCATGCTCGGCCACCGTCAGGGTCGCGCCACTGGCGCCCTCGGCGGCGATCACCTTGCCATGGATGCGGCCTTCCACATACAGGCCCCCACTGAATTCCACATCGCCGCGGATCACCACCTGGTTGCCGATCAGGGCATCGACCACCAGCTGGCCTTCACGGTTGGATTTGCTGCTTCCGAACATCTGCCTACTCCCCTTTGCTGGCCGGCGCACCGGCCTGTTTCCAGTCGAATACCTGGGTGGTACCCCCCGTACCACTCCCCAATGTCACCCGCACGCGTTGCGGGGTGAAGTCAGCCGGCAGCATCACGCTGCCGGTGAGCTGCTGGAAGTACCGGAACGAGTATTCCTGTCCCGGTACCTTGCTGCGCTGGTGCAGATCATCCCAGCTGATCGTGGCCAGCTTGCCGTTCTTGACGCCTTCCACGGTGAAACGCATCTGCCCCTGGCTGATGGCGCCGCGGTTGAGGTTCTGGGTCAGCACCGCGGTGTACTGCCAGGTGCCGGCCGCTTCCGGGCTGAACTCGATCGAATGGGTGTTCAGGCCCTTGCGCTGGCTGGTCGAACCCACCAGGCGCTCATAGAAGGCAACGTCGGCACGCAGGCCGGCGATTTCCTCATCGCGCTCGGCCAGCGAGGACTGCACCTCGGTGTTGGCGGCGCGGCTGATGCGGTCGGAGGCTTCCAGCGTGGCCTGCTTCTGGCGCAGTTCGGTCAGCTGCGCCTGCAGCGTCTCGGCACGCTTCTCGGCGGCCTGCAGGCGCTGGCCCTGCGCATCGCGCGGGGTGGCCATCCAGCAGCCGCCGAGCACCGCCAGCACCAGGCTGAGCAGCCAGATGCCGCCGATCACCAGCAGGCGGCGGCGGTCGGCCGGCGGTTGCGGCGCGCCGGGCAGGCGGACCTGCACGCGCATGGGAGGACGGTTGGTCATGGGTGGATTCCGGGGCATCGCGAGGGCGACACCGGTACGGCCCCTGTGGCAAACGACGGGCTAGTGTATGACAGGACGGGTGGGTTTCCTGCGCAGTGGCGAGCCACGGTCTGTGGCGTTCAGGCATGCCATCGTCGATAGTGTGGTCCCCTGCACAGTTCCGTCGCCGGAGCATCGCCATGACCGAAGCCCACCTGTTCGTGATCGGCATCCTGCTGGCCTGGCTGGCCGGCATCCGCGTCTACCTCACCGTATTCGGTGTCGGCCTGGCCGGCCTGCTCGGCTGGGTCGACCTGCCACCGGCCCTGCAGGCCACTGAATCGTGGTGGGTGCTGGGCACCTCGGCGGCGCTGGCGGTGACCGAATTCTTCGCCGACAAGATTCCCGGCGTCGACTCGGCGTGGGATCTGGTGCAGACCCTGGCACGTGTACCCGCAGGTGCCTTCCTTGCCGCAGCCACGCTGTCGCCGGATGGCCAGCTGGGCACCGGCGCACTTGCTGCCGGTGCAGGTGTCGCGCTGGCCAGCCACGGCCTGAAGGCAGGCACCCGCGCCCTGCTCAATACCTCGCCCGAGCCTGCCAGCAACTGGGTGGCCTCCGCCGCCGAGGACACCGTGGTGGTCGGTGGTCTGGCCCTGGCCTTGGCACACCCGTGGATCGCGCTGATCGTGGTGCTGGCCTGCAGCCTGGCGGGTGCGCTGCTGGTGTGGCTGGTCTGGCGCACCCTGTGGAAGGGCGTGCGCTGGCTGGCACGCAGTGCGTCGCCCGACAGTCCACGCCAGCCCGGCACCGGTTGATCGCCGGGCTTGTCGCATAATGGACGCGAACACCAGGAGCACCGATGGCCGCAAACGAATCCCCCGCGGGCGCCCGCCCGGGACGCGCTGAAACCCCTCCGGCCGATCATTGGCAACGCTGGACCGCTGAACCGGCGAGCGCCGTCGCCGCAGCGCCGGCAGCGGTTCCGCCGCTGGCCGCCTCCGACGCACCCGCATCGATCGGCAGCGCACCGCCGCCGCTGCCCGGCCCATCCCTGCTGGCCGAGGCCGGCGGCAATGACCCGGCACCGCTGCACTCCGATTCGCCCTACCGCGTGCTGATCGTCGAGGATGATCGCGCCCAGGCACTGTTCGCACAGAGCGTGCTGCATGGCGCCGGCATGCAGGCGATCGTGCACAGCGATGCCGACGGTGCGCTGCAGGCGATCAAGGAACATCGCCCCGACCTGATCCTGATGGACCTGCACCTGCCCGGTCTGGACGGCATGCGCCTGACCGCGCTGATCCGCCAGCAGCCCGGCCTGCAGCTGCTGCCCATCGTGTTCCTCAGCGGCGACCCGGACCCGGAACGCCAGTTCGAGGTGCTCGACAGTGGCGCCGACGACTACCTGAGCAAGCCGATCCGCCCGCGCCACCTGATCGCCGCCGTGGCCAACCGCATCCGCCGCGCGCGGGCGCAGGCCGCAACCCTGCGCGGCGTATCCGGCACCCCGGCCACCAGCAATCCGGAAACCGGGCTGCCGACGCGGCATCACGTGCTGCAGCAGCTCAACGCCGCGCTCGCCCACCGCGACCAGGGCGGCGTGCTGTTCGTCGAGATATCCAGCGCACTGGGCCTGCGCGAGCGCTATGGCTATGCCGCCTTCGAGCGCCTGATGGTGCAGGCCGGGCAACGCCTGGCAGAAGCCGGCCACCCGCACCTGCTGGCGCGCCTGAACGACAACAGCTTCCTGCTGCTTGCGCGCAATGTCAGCGAGGACAGCCTGGAAGGCATTGCCGCTGCGCTGCGCGAGCAGTTGTCGGCGCGGGCCTTCGTGATCCGCGATGACGAATCGGTGCATCTGCGGGGCGTGGTCGGCTATGCACCGCTGTCGCCGGGCTTCGACGATGCCAACAGTGCGCTGGAGGCAGTCGAGCGCACCACCCTGCAGGCACGGTTGCTCAGCGCCGGCGTGGCCGGCCACGTGCACCGCGACGTGACCAGCGAGCAGGAACACCTGGCACTGCTGGAAGGCCAGCTTGAGCTGGCCTACCAGCCGATCGTCGCCGTCGCCGGCGGCAACACCGCGCAGTACCAGCTGCTGCTGCGCCTTCGCCAGGCCGACGGTACGCTGCTGGCCGCAGGCCAGGTGATTCCGGCCGCAGAGGCTGCCGGGCGCATCGCCGATCTCGACCAGCAGGTGATGGACCATGCACTGGGCCTTCTCGACCTTTACCGGCACGCGACGCAACCACTGAACCTGTTCGTTTCGCAGTCGCTGCGCACCCTGCAACGCGATGCGTTCGCGGATTGGCTGCTGGAATCGCTGCAGCAGCGCGACCTGCCCGGCAGCGCGCTGGTGATCGACGTCCGCCTGCCCGACGCGCTGATCCATACCGTGCCGCTACAGCAGTTCTGCCAGCGCATGGCCGGCGCCGGCGTGCGCTTCTGCCTGAGCCAGTTCGAACCCGGGGGCGAAGCCGATGCGCTGCTGACCCAGCTGCCGTTGTCGTTCGTGCGCATGGCCGCGCGCTTCTCCAGCAGTCATTCCAATCCGGCCACGCGCGAAGAGCTGCGCCGGGCAATCGAGCGGGCGCACGCCGCCGGGCAGCAGATCATCGGCCAGCAGATCGAAGATCCGCAGGCCGCCGCCGC
The DNA here is from genome assembly GCF_059372495.1 of Stenotrophomonas sp. YJH_SMC_80. Classification (NCBI taxonomy): domain Bacteria; kingdom Pseudomonadati; phylum Pseudomonadota; class Gammaproteobacteria; order Lysobacterales; family Lysobacteraceae; genus Stenotrophomonas; species Stenotrophomonas sp. YJH_SMC_80. The sequence goes on along the minus strand of NZ_JCAFVP010000012.1, from coordinate 51,120 downwards.
GATGTGGGTGGGCGGTGTCGACTACATCCAGGGCAACATGGTGCAGTCGGCCGGCAGCGATCTGAACTTCGACTTCCACAACGCGGTGCTCTGACGTGCCGATGTGGGTCGCGCTGCTGGTTGCCCTTGCTGCGGCCTCCATCACCGCGCTGCTGTTGGGCCTGCGGCTGCGCGCGCGCAACCGGGCACTGGCCCAGCTGCAACGCGAGCGCAGCCTGCTGGCCGCCGAACGTGACCAGCTGCGCCGCACCACCGAACGACAGGGGCAGCTGGAACAGCAGCTGCTGCAGGCCAAGCAGGCCGCCGAGGCGGCGGTGCTGGCCAAGGGTGAGTTCCTGGCCACGATGAGCCACGAGATCCGTACGCCGCTCAACGGCATCCTGCCGATGCTGGAGCTGATCGCACGCGGCCCGCTGGGCGAGGACCAGCGGCAGATGCTGGCCACCGCCTCAGCCAGCTCGCAGCAGCTGCTGCGCATCGTCGACGACATCCTCGACTACTCGCGGCTGGAAGCACAGGCGCTGGAACTGGAGATCACCAGCTTCAACCTGCGCGACCTGCTCGATGGCGTGGTGCAGCTGATGCAGCGCGCCGCCGACGCCAAGGGCCTGTCGCTGGGGCTGCAGCTGGACCCGTCGGTGCGCCTGCCGGTGCGTGGCGACCCGGTACGCCTGCGCCAGGTGTTGAGCAACCTGCTGGCCAACGCGATCAAGTTCACCGCGCGCGGCCAGGTACAGCTGCGCGTGCAGCGCCTGGGCGAAGGCGCGGCCCAGCACCAGCTGCGCTTCGAGATCATCGACACCGGCATCGGCATTGACGAGGCACTGCAGGCGCGCCTGTTCCAGTCCTTCAGCCAGGCCGATGCCTCAACGACCCGCATCTACGGTGGCACCGGCCTGGGCCTGGCGATCTGCAAGCGCATCATCGACCTGATGCACGGGCGCATCGGCGTGCAGTCCACGCCCGGCCAGGGCGCCACGTTCTGGTTCGAGATCCCGTTGTTGAAGGTGCCCGGCGACCTGCCGGCCATGGCGCGCACGCCAGACGCGCTGCTGCTGTTCAGTAGCGATGCCACCCTGCAGGCACGCATCGAGCGCATCGCGGCCCATCATGGACTGCTGGTGCACGCCCTGGCGCAGTTCGATGCCGTAGTCGAGCGCCTGCGCGCGGTGCCGAGGCCGGGGCAACCGGCACCGGCGTGGCTGCTGGTCGATGCACGTGCGCGCCGCATCGGTGAAGCGACGCTGCAACAGGCGTTGGCCGAACGTGGCGAAGACGACGGGCTGCAGGTGCTGTGGCTGCAGGACGATGCCCTTCCGCCACGCCCACGCCAGCGGCAGCTACCCTCGCATTTCGACGACGCTGGGCTGCATGCACTGCTGGCTGCACCGGTTGCGCATGCGCGCCCTGCCGCGCTGCTGGCCAACGCCGGACAGGGCCAGCCCACGCCCACGCTGCCGCCGCTGCACCTGCGCGTGCTGCTGGTGGAGGACAACACGGTCAACCGCATGGTGGCCGAGCAGCTGCTGCGCGTGTTCCAGTGCGAAGTGCGCAACGCCGCCGATGGCGAGCAGGCGTTGCTTGCCCTGCGCGAAGGCGACGTGGATGTGGTGCTGATGGATTGCCAGATGCCGGTGCTGGACGGCTATGCCGCCACCCGCCGCTGGCGCGCCGAGGAAGTGGAAAACGGGCGCCCGCGCCTGCCGATCATCGCGATGACCGCCAATGCCATGGCCGGTGACCGCGAGCGCTGCCTGCAGGCCGGCATGGACGACTATCTGTCCAAGCCGATTGCACGCGACACCCTGCATGCGCTGCTGCAGCGCTGGGGCGGCGGCAAAGCCGCATCACCTGCACCGCCTTCGATAGAGCCGAGCCATGCCCGGCTGACGGCCGATAGCCGTCGCGCTCCATCAGCCGAGCATGGCTCGGCTCTGCAGGACGATGACAGCCGAGTCGGCTCCAAGCCGCAGCCGGTGCTGGACCGCGACGTGCTGGACGAACTGCATGCAGTGATCGGGGAGAGCGCCATCCAGATCGTCTCGGTGTTCCTGGAGGATGCGCCGGCAATGGTGCAGCAGCTGCAGCAGGCCGCGCAGAACGGCGACGAGCCTCGCCTGCAGGCCGTCGCGCACAGCCTCAAGTCATCCAGCGCGAACGTGGGCGCACTGTCGCTGTCGTCAGTCGCGCAGCGCATCGAGCACGAAGCCCGCAGCGGCAGCCTGCAGCGCCCCGCAGTAGCGGTGGCGCTGCTGGTTGCGGAGTTCGCCCGAGCACGCGTGGCACTGACGGGCTACCTGGCACAGCATCGCGCCGGCCAGGCCGGCTGACTCACTCTTCCAGCTTGCTCAGCAGGTACTTCGGTTCGCCGATGCGCTCGATCAGGTCGAGCTGGGTTTCCAGCCAGTCGATGTGCTCTTCTTCCGAATCGAGGATCTTCACGAACAGCTGGCGGCTGACGTAGTCGCCGACCGAATCGGCATACGCCACGGCCTCGCGCAGGGTGACCACGCCATCGCGTTCCAGCGACAGGTCGCACTGCAGGATCTCGGTCGGATTCTCACCAATGCGCAGCTTGCCCAGCGCCTGGAAGTTCGGCAGGCCTTCGAGGAACAGGATGCGGTCGGCGAGCATGTCGGCATGCTTCATCTCGTCGATCGATTCCTTGTACTCGTGTTCGGCCAGTTCCTTGATGCCCCAGTTCTTCAGCATCTTGGCATGCAGGAAGTACTGGTTGATCGCGGTCAGCTCGTTGTAGAGGACCTTGTTGAGGAATTCGATGACCTTGGTGTCGCCCTTCATGGGGATGCTCCTGCACGCTGAAAACGCAGGCACTTTAACGCCTTGCCTGCGGTCGTGAAGGAACGCGAATCGTGCGCATTGGCCTGTGCGGCCGCACGTGAAGAATGCGAAAGCGCGCCGTCAACGCGCCGCCAAGAGACGATCAGGCGACCTGGGCCAGACCCAATACCGGCAGCGGCAGATCGTGGGTGGCACGCGCCTTGGCCAGCAGATCGCCGGCCATGTCCAGGCAGGAACCGCAGGTAGCGCCACAGCCGGTACGCATGGTCAGTTCGGCCACCGTACTGACGCCATGGCTGGCGGCTTCGCGGATCTGGTGGTCGGTGACTCCGTTGCAGATGCAGACGTACACAGGCGTGAACCGGGCTGGCAGGCCAGAAGCGGCCTGTTGGCTATTCCAATGGAAACGAGAATGGTTGTCAATCAGAGACCTGAACCATTCTCGATACCGTTCAGCCCGTCAGCTGGCCGGGCCATCGCCCGTGGCCTTCTTCGGCCAGTAGCCGCGGGTCCGCGGGCGCTTGCGTGGGCGGTCGTGCCCGGCGGTATGGCCAGGCATCCAGGCTTCGGCGGCGCTCTTGGGCATGGCGGTAACCCCCTGCCCGGCCACCCCGCGGGCCAGCGGCGCCAGATGTCGCAACGCACGCGCATAGACGCCACGCTTGAACATCACCACATGCTCCACCGGGTACCAGAAGTCCACCCAGCGCCAGTGGTCGAACTCGGGCGAGTCGGTGTGGTCCAGCTTCACGTGGGATTCGTCGCCGGTCAGGCGCAGCAGGAACCAGACCTGCTTCTGGCCGATGCAGACCTGCCGCTCATTGCGGCGGATGGCCCGCGCCGGCAGCTTGTAGCGCAGCCAGCCGGGCGTCGCCCCGAGCACTTCCACATGCTCGGGCAGCAGGCCGGTCTCTTCCTGCAGTTCACGATACATGGCCTCGACAGGCGTCTCGTCGGTGTTCATACCACCCTGCGGGAACTGCCAGCCGTCCCGGCGCACGCGTCGTGCCCAGAACACCTGGCCGTCCTGCCGCATCAGCACGATGCCGACGTTCGGTCGATAGCCGTCCGGATCGATCACGATGCGGACTCCTAAGAAAATCTACTGGCCGGGACTATCCCATGCCCTCTGTCGGCCCACAAGCACGACACAAAAGTGTTGACAGGGGCGGTACACATCCGCAGAATAGCGGGCTCACCAAGGCTATGTAGCTCAGCCGGTTAGAGCACAGCACTCATAATGCTGGGGTCGGTGGTTCGAGTCCACCCATAGCCACCACACTGAAAATCAAGTTGTTTTTCAGCGTGAAAAGTGAGAAAATAGTTGCACGTTTTGCCCCGTCGCCAAGCGGTAAGGCACCTGACTCTGACTCAGGCATTCGGTGGTTCGAATCCATCCGGGGCAGCCAAATTAAAAGCAAAAGGCCAGATCGAAAGATCTGGCCTTTTGCTTTTAATCTGGTCGCGCATTCCACCTTGTCCCCGCGCCTGTCGGCGCACCCTCTTGAACAACAAGGGGGCTCTTCTCCAAAGAGAACCCTGGGGTCGGATCCTTTTCCGCAGGGAAAGGCCCTGACGCCACCCTCCCGGCACTCGAGACCACGGGTAGTGCCGGCCGCTGGCCGGCAACCAGGAAATCCATGACCCCGGAACGACAAAAGCCCGGCCGAAGCCGGGCTTTTGCTTTTCCATCCAGCGGGCTCCCGAAGGAGCCCAACCAGGCGCGGTAAATCAGCGCTTGGAGAACTGGGTGGCGCGGCGGGCCTTGTGCAGACCGACCTTCTTACGCTCGACTTCACGGGCGTCACGGGTCATGAAGCCAGCCTTGCGCAGCTCGGACTTCAGGGTTTCGTCGTACTCGACCAGAGCACGGGCGATGCCCAGACGGATCGCACCGGCCTGGCCGGTGGTGCCGCCGCCAGCGGCGGTGACCAGGATGTCGAAGCTTTCGGTGTTCTTGGTCAGCTCGAGCGGCTGGCGCACGATCATGCGCGCGGTCTCACGACCGAAGAACTCGTCCAGCGGACGGCCATTGACGGTGATGTTGCCCGAACCCTTGCGCAGGAACACGCGAGCGGTGGAGGACTTGCGGCGGCCAGTGCCGTAGTTTTGAGTGATAGCCATGATTAGATATCCAGAACCTGCGGCTGCTGTGCGGCGTGCGGATGCTCAGTGCCGGCGTAGACCTTGAGCTTGCGGTACATCTGGCGACCCAGCGGGCCCTTCGGCAGCATGCCCTTCACGGCGATCTCGATCACGCGCTCCGGGTGGCGCTCCAGCGCCTGGGCCAGGGACTCGGTCTTCAGGTTGCCGATGTAACCGGTGAAACGGTGATACATCTTGTCCTGCAGCTTCTTGCCGGTGACGGCAATCTTTTCTGCATTGATGACGACCAGGTAGTCGCCGGTATCAACGTGCGGGGTGTAGACCGGCTTGTGCTTGCCACGCAGACGGCGGGCCAGCTCGGTGGCGAGACGGCCCAGGGTCTTGCCCTCGGCGTCGACGAGGTACCAGTCGCGCTGGACGGTCTCGTTCTTGGCAGTGAAAGTGCTCATGAAGAACTCTAGGTTAGGTCGGGCTCATTGCGGCGAAAGGCTCGCCGGAACTCTGCCACGCGTTGTGAAAAGGTGAAGCGTAAGAGGCGGGATTGTACTCATCCTGCCGCGGGAGCGCAACCCGTCCCCTGGGCCGGGTTGGCAGGGGCGCGGGGCCGGGCGAGAATCGGGGGTCTTCCGCCCCACCGCGTACTGCCATGACCGTGCTCCGCCAGACCACTCCGCTGGACCACCTGCTGACCGAGGCGCAGCGCGCCCTGGACACAGTGTTCGGCAATCCGCCGGCGGCCCGCCCCTACCCCGCCACGGACACCGGCGAGCCCGGCATGGACAGCGCCGAGCGGCGCCATGCCGCAGGCCTGATGCGGATCAACCACGTCGGCGAGGTCTGCGCGCAGGGCCTGTACTTCGGCCAGGCCGCCGTGGCGCGCGACCCGGCCACGCGGGAACACCTGCTGGAAGCGGCGCAGGAAGAAACCGACCACCTGGCCTGGTGCGCCACCCGGCTGGCCGAACTGGACAGCCGTCCGAGCCTGTTCAACCCGCTTTGGTACGCCGGCAGCTACACCATCGGCACCCTGGCCGGGCTGCGCGGCGACGGCTGGAACCTGGGCTTCGTGGTCGAGACCGAGCGCCAGGTGGAGGCCCACCTGGACGAGCACCTGGTCGACCTGCCGGCCGGCGACCTGCGCAGCCGCGCGGTCATCGCGGTGATGAAGGAAGACGAGGCCCGCCATGCGGACCACGCCGAGCAGGCCGGCGCTCGCCGCCTGCCGTTCCCGATCCCGGGCGTGATGGCACTGGCCTCCAGGGTGATGAAGACCATCGCCTACCGCATTTGAAGGGTCGCCCGCACCAACGGTGCGGGCCTACCAGGAGATGCGGGGGGGCGACGGTGGGGCCCGACCGTTGGTCGGGCCATCAATCAGTTCGGCGAGACCAGCTTCAGGCCGATCACACCAGCCACGATCAGGCCCACGCAGGCCAGGCGGGCCGGCGATGCGCTGTCGTTGAACAGGTAGATGCCCAGCACCGCCACGCCCATGGCACCGATACCGGTCCAGATCGCGTAGGCCGTGCCGACCGGGATGCTCTTCATCGCCTGGCTCATCAGGTACAGGCTGATCAGCGCGGATACCACCGTGGCAGCGGTGGGCAGGGGTTTGCTGAAGCCTTCGGAGTACTTCATTCCGAGGGCGAAACCGATCTCGAACAGGCCGGCCAGCAGCAGGTAGATCCAGGGCATGGGTGGGGGCTCCTTACCTTTTTTGAAAAAAACGAAACGGCCCGGTGTTTTCACACCGGGCCGTGGGTCGGTACATCACCGTGGAACTGTAACGCGTGCGGGGGCACTGGTTCCACGGGGCGGGTCGTCCCGCCTGGGTGGCGATGCCTGCGGGCATCGCACATGGGGCTTACTCGGACAGGTTGCGGCCGTGGAACAGCTCTTCGATCTCGCGCTTGAGCAGCGCTTCGATCTTCATGCGTTCCTTGAACGACAGGTTCTTGGCCTTTTCCTCGAACAGGTACTGGTCCAGGTCGAAGTCCTTCAGGTGCATCTTCGTGTGGAAGATGTTTTCCTGGTAGACGTTGACGTCGAACATCTCGTAACGCGACTTGATGTTCTTGGCCAGGAAGTTCTGGATCGAGTTGATCTTGTGGTCGATGAAGTGCTTCTTGCCCTTCACATCGCGGGTGAAGCCACGGACGCGGTAGTCCATGATCACGATGTCCGACTCAAGGCTCTCGATCAGGTAGTTCAGGGCCTTCAGCGGGGAAATGACGCCACAGGTGGCCACGTCGATGTCCGCGCGGAACGTCGCGATACCTTCCTGCGGATGGGTTTCCGGGTAGGTGTGGACAGTGATGTGGCTCTTGTCCATGTGCGCGACCACGGCGTCGGAGATCAGCTCCTTGCCGGCCAGCTTCTTGTCGATCACCGGCTCTTCGGAGATCAGGATGGTCACCGAGGCACCCTGCGGGTCGTAGTCCTGGCGGGCCACGTTCAGGATGTTGGCGCCGATGATCTCGGCGACATCGGTCAAGATTTGAGTCAGCCTGTCGGCGTTGTACTCTTCATCGATGTATTCAATGTAACGCTGACGCTCCTCTTCGGTGCGCGCGTAACACACGTCATAGATGTTGAAGCTCAGCGCCTTGGTGAGGTTGTTGAAACCCTGCAGCCTCAGGCGAGGCAACGGCTTGACCACGGCGGTCGATTCCTGTGTAAGAAGGGAAAGGGGGAATTATGGGGCAAACTGCCCCCGGGGGGAACGTGAAGACGCAAGAGTTCTGGCACACTGTTTGCCCTTAACAATTGCGCTGGTTAAGCTCCGCTATCGACCCCGTGAATCCGTTCATGCGCAGAGGGAGCGCCCCTATCGTGTCAACCGTGCGCCTAGCTAGCAGTCCACTGGCCTTGGATATCGCCACCATCGATCGTTTCCTGGCGCACAGCCACCGGCGGCGATATCCCACCCGTACCGACGTCTTCCGACCCGGTGACCCGGCGGGAACCCTGTATTACGTTGTCAGCGGCTCGGTTTCAATCATGGCCGAGGAAGATGACGATCGAGAGCTTGTGCTGGGCTACTTCGGTGCCGGCGAGTTCGTTGGCGAAATGGGCCTGTTCGTCGAATCGGACCGCCGCGAGGTGATCCTGCGGACCCGTACCGCCTGCGAACTGGCCGAAATCAGCTACGAGCGCCTGCACCAGCTGTTCCTCGGCCCGCTGTCGGCCGACGCCCCGCGCCTGCTGTATGCGCTGGGCCAGCAGATTTCCAAGCGCCTGCTCGATACCAGCCGCAAGGCCAGTCGCCTGGCATTCCTGGATGTTACCGATCGGATCGTGCGCACACTGCACGATCTGGCGCAGGAACCAGAAGCGATGAGCCATCCGCAGGGCAGCCAGCTGCGCGTGTCACGCCAGGAACTGGCGCGCCTGGTCGGCTGCTCGCGCGAAATGGCCGGCCGCGTGCTGAAGAAGCTGCAGACCGACGGCCTGCTGCATGCCCGCGGCAAGACCGTGGTGCTGTACGGCACCCGTTGACGGTTGAGCACCCGGTGGGTGCGGACCTTGGTCCGCACTCCTTCGCGCGCTAGGCTCGGTGCATGGAACTGAGCAGCGAATTCTGGTGGTTCATCCTCATCGGCCTTGGCGCGCAGCTGGTTGACGGCGCACTGGGCATGGCCTTCGGCCTGGTGTCCTCGTCGGTGATGCTGAGCATGGGCCTGCCACCGGCGCAGGTCAGCGCCAGCATCCACACCGCTGAAGTGTTCACCACCGGCGCCTCGGGCGTGTCGCACCTCGCCGCCGGGAATGTCGATAAACGCCTGTTCCTGCGGCTGGCCCTGCCCGGTGCGGTGGGCGGCGCCCTGGGCGCGTACGTGCTCACCCAGATCCCCGGCGACATCATCCGCCCCCTCATCTACCTGTACCTGCTGGTGCTGGCGATCATCATCCTGGCGCGCGCCGCGGGGCGCTGGATGCCCAAGGGCGAGATCCGCCGGGTACCGGTGCTGGGCTTCTTCGCGGGCCTGCTGGACGCCAGCGGCGGTGGCGGCTGGGGACCGATCGCCACGTCCACCCTGCTCGCCCGTGGCGGCCAGGCGCGCACCACCATCGGTACGGTCAACGCGGCCGAATTCGTGGTCACGTTGACCGTGTCAGCGACCTTCCTGTTGTCGATGGGCGTGCAGCACCTGCAGATCGTCGCCGGCCTGCTGATCGGCGGCATGATGGCCGCGCCGGTGGCGGCGATCCTGGTCAAGCGGGTGAAGGAGCGCTGGGTGCTGGTGGCCGTTGGCGTGCTGGTGCTGGGGATCAGCCTGTTCCAGATCGGCCATGCGGTGTACGGGCAGCTGGGGCGCTGAGCGTTTGCCGGCCAGCGGCCGGCACTACCGGGACGGAGGAGGGTAGTGCCGGCCGCTGGCCGGCAGATCCGTCATCGTGCGATGGGGTCAGGCCCCGGACGGGATCCGGCCCCGGGCTACGCCTTGTCGCCGCCGCGGTCCACGCAGCCCCAGTTGAGGATGCGGGTGCCGGCCGGCAGCACGCGGCGGAAGAAGTCCACCCTGGATCGCTTCGGGTTCACCACCACCGGCGCCTTGGCGGCCAGCAGCAACGGCAGGTCGGCGGTGCTGTCGGAGTAGGCGATGTCGATATTGCCGTAGCCGCGCTCGCGCAGCATGCGCATCTTTTCTTCGTTGTGGCAGTGGCGGGTCGGGCCGACGCCGCCCAGTCGCGGGCCGACCTCGGTGCCGATCACCGGCACGTCCTGGTGGGCAACGAACGCCAGGATGGCGCGGGCCAGTTCCGGCGGCGCGCCGGTGGCGACCACTACACGGTCGCCCTTGGCACGGTGCGCGGCGAACACCTCCAGCGCCTGCGGCAGCAGCTTGGCGCGCATCTGCGCCTCGTTGCGCAGCACGTAGGCATCGATCACCTTGTTGAAATCGCGCGCACGGTGCAGGCCGAAGCTGCCGATCCACACGTAGACCGAAATACCCGTTCGGCGGGTCGGCAGCATCGCCACCAACGGCCCGGCGATCGGCGTGACCAGCAGCGCGGCCAGCATGCGCAGCGGGTTGCGCTTGATCAGCGAGGCGAACAGATGGGTGCCCGAATCGCCGTCGTAGAGGGTGTGGTCGAAATCGAAGACCACCAGCGGCGCATCGTCGCGCGGCGTCGGATAGTGCGTTGTCATGCCGCGAAGAATAGCTGACGCAGGCCCTCGCCCGGCTCTTCCACGCGCATGAAGGCCTCGCCGACCAGGAATGCATGGATGCCGGCATCGCGCATCAGCGCGACGTCCTGCGGGCCGAGGATGCCACTCTCGGTGACCAGCAGGCGGTCACGCGGCACCGCCTGCTGCATGTCCAGCGTGGTCTGCAGCGACACCTCGAAGGTGCGCAGGTTGCGGTTGTTGATGCCGATCATCGGCGCCGGCACCTGCAGCGCGCGCTCCAGTTCATCGATGTCATGCACTTCCACCAGCACGTCCATGCCCAGCGACAGCGCCAGCTCGGACAACGTGGCCAGCTGGGTATCGTCCAGCGCGGCGACGATCAGCAGGATGCAGTCGGCGCCCAGCACGCGCGCCTCGTACACCTGGTAAGCGTCGATGACGAAGTCCTTGCGCAGCACCGGCAGCGTGCAGGCTTCGCGGGCCTGCTGCAGATAGGCGTCGGCGCCCTGGAAGAAGTCCACGTCGGTCAGCACCGACAGGCAGCTGGCACCGCCGAACTCGTAGCTGACGGCGATGTCGGCCGGGCGGAAATCCGGGCGGATCACGCCCTTGGAGGGGCTGGCCTTCTTCACCTCGGCAATCACCGCCGGGTCGCCATTGGCCACCGCCGCCTGCAGCGCGCGCACGAAGCCACGTACCGGCGGGGCGCTGGCCACGGCGGCCTGCAGCTCCTCGAGCGGGCGCTGGGCGCGGCGCTGGGCCACTTCTTCGGCCTTGCGGGCCAGGATCGTCTGCAGGATGTCGCTCATCGTCTTCGGGTCGGTGCGGGGGGCGGTGAGGACGGCCATTATCGGCCATCGAGAGGGTGAGGCTGAACCGCGCGCTCAGGCAACCAGCGCGCGGGTGGTCTCCACATACTGCTGCAGGCGCTGGCGGGCGCTGCCATTGGCGATGGCGGCACGGGCGCGGGCCAGGCCGTCTCCGATGTCGCTGGCCACACCAGCCACGTACAGGGCGGCACCGGCATTCAGCGCGACGATGTCCAGCGCCGGGCCCGGCTCGTTGTCGAGCACGGCGCGCAGCATCTGGATGGACTGTTCCGGACCGTCCACGCGCAGGTTGCGGCTGGCCGACATGGCGATGCCGAAGTCCTCCGGGTGGATCTCGTACTCGCGCACCTTGCCGTCGCGCAGTTCGCCGACCAGGGTGCCGGCGCCCAGCGAGATCTCGTCCATGTTGTCACGGCCCCAGACCACCATCGCGCGCTCGGTACCCAGTTCGCGCAGCACGCGCGCCTGGATGCCGACCAGATCGGGATGGAACACGCCCATCAGTACCGACGGTGCACTGGCCGGGTTGGTCAGCGGGCCGAGGATGTTGAAGATGGTGCGCACGCCCATCTCGCGGCGTACCGGCGCGACGACCTTCATCGACGGGTGATGGATCGGCGCGAACATGAAGCCGATGCCGGTCCGGTCGATGGCCGCGGCCACCTGGTCAGGCTGCAGCTCGATCACCGCGCCCAGCGCTTCCAGCGCATCGGCACTGCCGGACTTGGACGACACGCTGCGGTTGCCATGCTTGGCCACGCGCGCGCCTGCAGCAGCAGCGACGAACATCGAGCAGGTGGAGATGTTGAAGGTGTGCGAGCCATCGCCACCGGTGCCAACGATGTCAACCAGGTTGGAGGTATCGGCCACCGGCACTGGCCGGGCGAATTCACGCATCACGGTGGCCGCCGCGGCGATTTCGTCCACGGTCTCCTTCTTCACGCGCAGCCCGGTGAGGATGGCGGCGGTCATCATCGGCGAGACATCGCCGCGCATGATCTGCCGCATCAGGTCGACCATTTCGTCGAAGAAGATTTCGCGGTGTTCGATGGTGCGATGCAGGGCTTCCTGGGGGGAGAAGCTCATGGGAATGCTCCTTGGATCAGGCCGCCGGGCGCTGCAGGAAATTGCGCAGCAGGGCGTGGCCGTGTTCGGTGAGGATGGACTCGGGGTGGAACTGCACGCCTTCCACCGGGAACTGGCGGTGGCGCAGGCCCATGATCTCTTCGATCGAGCCGTCGTCGTTCTCGGTCCAGGCAGTCACTTCCAGGCAGTCCGGCAGACTGTTCTTGTCCACCACCAGCGAGTGGTAGCGGGTGGCCTGGTAGCGGTCCGGCAGGCCGGCGAACACGCCCTTGCCTTCATGGCGGATCGGCGAGGTCTTGCCGTGCATGATGTTGCCGGCACGGATGACCGTGCCGCCGTAGACCTGGCCGATGCCCTGGTGGCCCAGGCACACGCCGAGGATCGGCGTGGTCGGGCCCAGGCGCTCGATCAGTTCCAGCGACACGCCCGCTTCGTTGGGCGTGCACGGGCCGGGCGAGATGACGATGCGCTCGGGCTTCTGCGCGGCGATCTCGTCCACGCTCATCGCATCGTTGCGCACCACCTTCACCTCGGCGCCCAGTGTCTGCAGGTACTGCACGAGGTTGTAGGTGAAGCTGTCGTAGTTGTCGATCATCCACAACATGGTCAGGTTCCGTCGCTTATCAGGAAAATGGCGTACACGTTTTCGGTGTAGGTGATGGGGCCGGCTTCGATGGATTCGCGTAGACGCGAGCCGGTGGTCTCGATCATGTCCATCTGCGCCGCAGGTGACGGCGGCGATGGCGGTGTCACCATGTCGTCGCTTCTGGGCCAATTGCCCGCCTGCACGCCATAGGCAAAGTTCGGCGCCACATCGGAAATGCTGTACAGCCCGCGCAGCTGGGTGCCGTAGGCCTTGGCCAGGCCCTGCGCAGACTGGCGGGTCTGGCCCGCCGCCTCGCCCTTGAGTTCGCGGCGCAGCGCCACTTCGCCCGAGTAGGTCGGGGCCACGCTGCTGACCTGCACGTTCTCGTTGGCCTTCAGCGCCCCCAGCACGTCCTGCATCTGCTGGACGCTGGCGAAGCTGGCGCGCAGTTGGCGTGACACGCGGGTGCCGATGAAAACCTGCCGGTTCTGCTCATAGCGCGTCGCAGGACCGATCCGCAGGTTGTCCGCGCGCACGCTGCCTTCCACCGCCTTGTGCTGCTTGAGCAGTGCCAGCACGCGGGCAACGTTGTCCTGCACGCGGCGGCGCGCGGCGTCGGCGTCCATGTCGGTCTCTTCGATGTTCAACTGCAGGCCGAACCGGTCCGGCATCACCACGCGACGCGCCTCGCCCTTCACCAGCAGGTGCGGCTGCGACGGAATGGTATTGGCCTGCGCCCACGCAGACGGGGCCATCGTGGCCAGCAGTGACGACCACAGCAATGCGCTCAGCAGCTTCATGCGGTACTCCTTGTCTTCAACGGGAACAGCGGAACGACCACGGCGCGGCGCCGTGGCGAGGCAGGCTTACAGGCCCTTGGCGGCCTGGGCGACGGCGCGGAACAACGCGCGGCCCTTGTTCATCGTCTCGTCCCATTCCTTGTCCGGGTCCGAGTCGTAGACGATGCCGGCGCCGGCCTGCACGTACAGGCGGCCGTCCTTGATCACCGCGGTGCGGATCGCGATCGCGGTATCGGCATCGCCGTGCCAGCCGATGTAGCCGATGCTGCCTGCGTAGACATTGCGCTTGATCGGTTCCAGCTCGCGGATCACTTCCAGCGCGCGGATCTTCGGCGCGCCACTGACGGTGCCGGCCGGGAACGTGGCACGCAGCACGTCGGCATAGCTCAGGCCCGGCTGCAGCTGCCCGGTGACTTCGCTGACGATGTGCATGACGTGGCTGTAGCGCTCGATCACGAACTGCTCGCCCACTTCCACGGTGCCGGCCCTGGACACACGACCGGCATCGTTGCGGCCGAGGTCGATCAGCATCAGGTGCTCGGCGCGCTCCTTCGGATCGGCCAGCAGCTCGGCTTCCAGCGCCAGGTCCTGCTCGGGCGTGGCGCCACGCGGGCGGGTGCCGGCGATCGGGCGCACGGTGACTTCGCCATCCTGAAGGCGCACCAGGATTTCCGGCGAGGAGCCGACCACCTGCAGGTCGCCGACATCCAGGAAATACATGTACGGCGACGGGTTCAGTGCACGCAGCGCGCGGTACACATCCACCGGCCGCGCCTTGAACGGCACGCTCAGGCGCTGGCTCAGCACCACCTGGAAGATGTCACCGGCGCGGATGTATTCCTTGCTGCGCTGGACCGCATCGACGAACCCTTCGCGGGTGAACCCGGAAACGAAATCGGATTCGTCCAGCACATCGCTGTTGAGCGGTGCGGGATAACCGGCGCCCGGTGCACGCAGCTTGGCAGTCAGCGCATCCAGGCGCGCCTGGGCCTGCTCGAAGGCGCCCTCGACACGCGGGTCGGCGTGCACGATCAGGTACAGGCGGCCCTTGAGGTTGTCGAACACGGCCAGCTCGTTGGAGTCCAGCAGCAGGATGTCCGGCGTGCCCAGCTCATCGCGGCCGGCCGGCGGGGCCAGGCGTGGTTCGATGTAGCCGATGCACTCGAAGCCGAACCAGCCGACCAGGCCACCGGTGAAGCCCGGCAGGCCTTCCAGCTTCGGCACCGAGTGGGCGCTGCGCAGCGCCTCGACTTCGGCGAACGGGTCGGCGACCTCGCGGGTGTCCACCACCTGGCCGTCTTCGCGCACGGTCAGCGTGTGGCCGTGGAAGGCGTACACGCGGCGCGCCGGCAGGCCGATGATCGAGTAACGACCAAAGCGCTCGCCGCCTTCGACGGATTCAAACAGGTAGGTATTGGGGCCGTCGGCGAGCTTCAGATAGACCGAAAGCGGCGTGTCCAGGTCGGACAGCACTTCGCGGACGACGGGAATATGGGTGTGGCCTTCAGCGGCCTGCTGCTGAAACTGAGCGTGCGAGTTCAAGACGACTTTCCTTCCGGGACACAGCGTTATGGGGGCGGACGACGGCAACGGGCCACCATCGCCACCAACGGCGTGCGGAAGAAAGGGTATGCGGGGTCGTCAGGCTGGACACCCCTTGACTGTATCGCAGCTTGGACGGCAGGGGAACCCTGGAAAACTGAACCACGGGACGGGCGGGGCCAGCCACGGGAACCGACGACGCGGACCGGTAGAGTCGACTGTTGGTCGACTTGCGCGCGTAGCGCAGGGTTTTACGCCGCCGGAACGAAGAGCAGTCGACTAACAGTCGACTCTACCTCCCTACCCACCCAGCAATGGGCAGCCAGCCGGCAGATGCATCCGTACCCTGCCCGGCACGCACTCGATGCGGAACTGACGGGCCTGTACCGGCTCGCCATCCAGATTGAGGGTCAGCGGGCGCTCGGATGCGACCTCCAGCCACGGCAGCCGCGCACGCGTGGCCAGCTGTTCCAGCGCAGCCTGGGTGCCTGACTTCAGCATCTGGCCGAGGGTGGCGGTGACCTCCCCTTCCAGCTCCGGAAGCACCGTCACATCCAGCAACCCATCATCGATCAATGCCTGCGGGCACAACTGCTGGCCGCCACCGGCCTGGCGACCATTGCCGATGCCCAGTGCGATGAAGTCGCCTTCCCAGGCGAAGTCCGGACCGGACAACCGTGCGTTGATCGGCTCGATGCGGCCAAGCTTGGCGATGCCGGTGATCACATAGGCCAGCCCGCCCAGCATCTTCTTCAAGCCCGCATCAGTCTCCACCGTCACCTGCGTGCCGAAGCCACCGCTGGCGAGATTGGCGCACCACCATTGGGTGCCATCGGCGTTCACGCGCAACAGGTCAATGGCGTGCGGCGTCGCCTGCCCGATCAAGGCGAAGGCCTCCTTCGGTTCGGTCGGTATGCCGGCCGCAGTCGCGAAATCGTTGGCGGTCCCCATCGGGATCAGCGCCAGCGAGGGCAGCGCATCTGCCAGCTCCTCACGATGCGCCAGTGTCTCGGCCACCGCACTGAGCGTGCCATCGCCACCGGCGGCCACGATCACATCCACGCCATGATCGATCGCCTCGGCGACATAGCGCTCGGCGTCACCGTCCTCCCAGGTCACCCGCACTTCCAGCTGCACGCCCTGTCCGCGCCAATGGCCGACGGCGTCGCGCAACTCATCATTGCCGGCGGATTTGCCGTTGAGGATCAGGCGCCAGCGCGGGGTGGTCATGCAGAGCTTCCAGGGATGCGGTGGCACAGGCTAGCAATGCGCTGTTTGCCTGCGGTGAATGTCACGCAGATGTCATTCAGCTACCGGAGAATGGGAGTCCATAGCAGGGACGACGGATGGAGGCAGGATCAGCCTCCCACGCATGCAGCGAGGCCACGCCAGTGATTGGCGTGGCTTTTTTTTGGGGTGTGCAGGGAGTGCGAACCAAGGTTCGCACCCACCAGGTTGCGGTTCGCTCCCCCCAGGTTGCGGTTCGCCCCCCCCGGGTTGCGGTTTGCACACACCCGGTTGGTAGATCCACGCCATGCGTGGATGCACTTCGCTTCAACCGTTGGCGAAATCGTGCAGCGCCTGGCCCTGCAGCCGGTACACGGTCCACTCGTCCTGCGGCTTCGCACCGGCAGCGGTGTAGAACTCGATGGCCGGGGTGTTCCAGTCCAGCACCGACCATTCGAAGCGACCGCAGCCCTCGGCCACGGCCTGGCGTGCGATGTACTTCAGCAGTGCCTTGCCGGCGCCCACGCCGCGCTTTTCCTGGCTGACATACAGGTCTTCCAGGTAGATGCCCTTGCGGCCCAGCCAGGTGGAGTAGTTGTAGAAGTACACCGCATAGCCGATGGCCTCGCCGTCGGCTTCGCAGATCAACGCGCGCGCCGTGGCATCGACACCGAACAGGCTCTCGGCGATGCCGATCTCATCGGTCTGTACCGAATGCTCGGCCTTCTCGTAGATGGCCAGTTCGCGGATGAAATGCAGGATCAGGCCAGCATCGGCCACGGTGGCCGGACGGATGTTCAACAGTGCCATGCGCAGATAAATGGGACGGAGAGAATTAAACGAGATTAATCCCCTCCGTCCCCTTTTTGTCAGCGTGCCGCAGCGACGTTGGCGCGCATCTGCGCGATCACGTCCTGGTAGCTGGTCTTGGCGTTGAAGATGGCCGAGCCGGCGACAAAGGTGTCGGCACCGGCAGCCGCGATCTCGCCGATGTTGTCGGCCTTCACGCCGCCGTCGATCTCCAGGCGGATGTCCTTGCCGCTGGCATCGATCATCTTGCGCACCACCTTCAGCTTGTCCAGCGCCGAGGGGATGAAGGCCTGGCCACCAAAGCCCGGGTTGACCGACATCAGCAGCACCAGGTCCAGGTCCTCCAGCACCCAGTCGAGGATGTCCACCGGCGTGGCCGGATTGAGCACGATGCCCGGCTTGCAGCCCAGCGAGCGGATCAGCTGGATGGTGCGGTGCACGTGGCGGCTCGCCTCCGGGTGGAAGCTGATGTAGGTGGCACCGGCCTCGGCGAAGTCCGGGATGATGCGGTCCACCGGCTCGACCATCAGGTGCACGTCGATCGGCGCGGTCACGCCGTGCTTGCGCAGCGCCTGGCAGACCATCGGGCCGATGGTCAGGTTCGGCACGTAGTGGTTGTCCATCACGTCGAAGTGGACCCAGTCCGCGCCAGCGGCGAGGACGTTGTCGACTTCCTCGCCGAGGCGGGCGAAGTTGGCGGACAGGATGGAGGGGGCGATGAGGCAGTGGGACATGGCCGGGCCTTGCAACGAGGGGAAAGGGGTCAGCGCTTGCGCAGGGTCTTGATGCGGTCGTAGGCGGCGTTGATGCGCCGCGACTTCTGCTCGGCCTGCTGCTGCAGCTCGGGGGCGGCGCCGCCAAGCTTGTCGGGGTGGTACTGCGAGATCAGCTTGCGGTAGGCGCGCTCGACCTCGGCATCGGTGGCCTCGGAGGTCAGCCCCAGCTCCCGGTACGGGTTCTCCTTGTTCAGGCGGAACCAGTCCGAATCAAAGGCATGGCCGATCAGCAGGCCGACCACCGCCCCGAACAGCGGATTGGGCCGGAACAGCAGGGCGCCGGCGATGAATCCGAGCAGTTTTCCGTACCAGCGCATGGCGCTCCGGGGTCGACCGACGAAATGGACGCTCATTTTACGTCACAGCGGGCCCGGACGGCTTTACACTAGGCCGCCCGCTGGTCAGCGGGCCCGCCGGGTCCGTTGGGCAGCAGCCGTATCGACAACGCCCCAGGAGTGCCCGTGCCAACCACGCTGTTGCAATCCGATCTCCCCGGCCTGCCCTTGCGCCATCGCGGCAAGGTGCGTGATGTGTTCGATATCCCGCGCGAGCGGCTGCCAGCCGGAACCCCGCCGGGCGAGTACCTGCTGATGGTGGCCACCGATCGCCTGTCGGCGTTCGACGTGGTCCTGCCCGACCCGATCCCGGGCAAGGGCGAGATGCTCTGCCAGGTCTCCAACTTCTGGTTCGCCAAGACCGCGCACCTGATGCCCAACCACCTGACCGGCATCGACGTGGCCAGCGTGCTGCCCGAAGGCGTGGACCCGGCCCTGTATGCCAAGCGCGCGGTGGTCACCCGCAAGCTGAAGCCGGTGCCGGTGGAAGCGATCGCACGCGGCTACCTGATCGGCAGCGGCTGGAAGGATTACCAGCGCACCGGCAAGGTCAGCGGCATCGACCTGCCCGACGGCCTGCGCCAGGCCGAGCAGCTGCCCGAGCCGATCTTCACCCCCTCGACCAAGGCCGCTGTCGGCGACCATGACGAGAACATCGATTTCGATGCGATGGTGAAGCAGGTCGGTGCGGAACTGGCCGAGCGCGTGCGCGACGCCACCCTGCGCATCTACAAGTTCGCGGCCGATTACGCCCGCGAGCGCGGCATCATCCTGGCCGATACCAAGTTCGAGTTCGGTACCGACGCCGATGGCCGCCTGTACATCATGGACGAGATGCTGACGCCGGATTCCTCGCGCTACTGGCCGGCCGACGAGTACGAAGTGGGCACCAGCCCGCCGAGCTACGACAAGCAGTTCGTGCGTGATTACCTGGAGACGCTGGACTGGGGCAAGACCGCCCCGGGCCCGACCATCCCGGCCGAGATCATCGAGCGCACCCGCGCCAAGTATGCCGAGGCACTGCAGCGCCTGGCCGGGATCAGCGTCGACTGATGCGCCTGCGCCCCCGGCCGGAAAGGCGGGGGGCGTTCGGTAGTGCCGGCCGCTGGCCGGCAACCTCATGAACACCTGCAGCCAGGCATGGCCTGGCTCTGGTAGTGCCGGCCGCTGGCCGGCAACCTCACGAACTCGGCTATGCTCTGGAGTGCCGGCCAGCGGCCGGCACTACCGTTGTCCGAGGAAGCAACGCAGCATGCAGACATCCACCGAGCTTGCGCGGCCGATCGACCGCTATTTCGCCAGCTACTCCGACGACCACCGCAATGTGATCAACCAGCGCATCCACGTGGTGGCGGT
The DNA here is from genome assembly GCF_059372495.1 of Stenotrophomonas sp. YJH_SMC_80. Lineage (NCBI taxonomy): Bacteria > Pseudomonadati > Pseudomonadota > Gammaproteobacteria > Lysobacterales > Lysobacteraceae > Stenotrophomonas > Stenotrophomonas sp. YJH_SMC_80. The sequence goes on along the minus strand of NZ_JCAFVP010000012.1, from coordinate 31,727 downwards.
CCCGGCGATCCAGTGGTCGGTGGTGGCCCTGCTGTGGTGCCTGCCGCCGCTGATCACCTGGTTCCAGTACGGCATCTGGTCGGCGTTCGCGATGTTCAGCGCCTGGTGCTTCTACAACAAACTGTCGCGCCCGCTGGGCATCGGCATGCTCATCCAGTTCTTCGTGTTCGGCTGCCTGTGCCGCCTGCTGGAGGCCGAAATCGGCCTGCACAACCTGTTCTGGCTGGCGGTGGGCGTGTTCGTGGTGGCCTGGATCGCGCAGTTCATCGGCCACAAGTTCGAGGGCCGCAAGCCCAGCTTCCTGACCGACCTGACCTACCTGCTGATCGGCCCGGCCTGGGTGATGGCCAAGTTCTACCGCAAGCTCGACTGGCGCTACTGACCTGCCCAGGGTCGACGGCGCCCCTCGTTTCCTGAACGGGCAGATTCCATCACCCGCACTCCACGACGGCCCTGCCAGCCTGCGCCGGTGATCCGCTCCCCACTTCCCGCCCGTCGACGGCAGCCCCTGTGCGACAGGGCCTGCGGTCTCCCTGCGTGGGCGTAGGGCGTCCCCCGAGGGCAACCGGGGAGGGACTGCAGGAACGCGATGTTGCATCGCAGAAAATATGAATCAGCGGACGTTACATGCAATTGATCGCTGTTCGATGGGTTTCAGCGACATTTCGCAGCCTGTTATCCTCCCTGACCTGCTCGTGAATCATGGATTCCCTGCATGCTCCCCAGCCTGCCCCTGCTGCTGGCCCTGCCGTTCCTGATGGCAGCGGCTGTTGCAGCCTTCCCCCGTAGTTCGCGCTCGACTGCTGCCTGGCTGGCGGCGCTGGCGCCGTTGGGCGGACTGGCCATCCTCGGCTGGCTGACCCCGTCCGTACTCGACGGCCAGGTGGTGCGGACGATGGTCCCTTGGCTGCCGCAGATCGGCCTGGACTTCACCCTGCGCCTGGACGGGCTGGCGTGGATGTTCGCCGGGCTGGTGCTGGGCATCGGCGCGCTGGTGGTGCTGTACGCGCGCTACTACCTGAGCCAGCAGGACAACGCGCACCGCTTCTACTGCTACCTGCTGCTGTTCATGGGCGCCATGCTGGGCATGGTGCTTTCGGGCAACCTGCTGTTGCTGATGATCTTCTGGGAAATGACCAGCATCAGCTCGTTCCTGCTGATCGGTTTCTGGTCGCACCGCCAGGACGCCCGCGAGGGCGCGCGGATGGCGCTGGTGATCACTGGCGGCGGCGGCCTTGCGCTGCTCGGTGGCGTACTGCTGATCGGGCGCATCGTCGGCAGCTTCGACCTGGACGTGGTGCTGGCCGCCGGCGAGCAGATCCGCGCCAGCGCGCTGTACCCGTACGCGCTGTTCCTGGTGCTGGCGGGCATCTTCACCAAGAGCGCGCAGTTCCCGTTCCATTTCTGGCTGCCGCACGCGATGGCCGCGCCCACTCCGGTCTCTGCCTACCTGCACTCGGCCACCATGGTGAAGGCCGGTGTATTCCTGCTGGCGCGCCTGCATCCAGCGCTGGCCGGCAGCGACCTGTTCTTCTACACGGTCAGCGGCATCGGTGCGATCACGCTGTTGATCGGCGCCTGGAACGCGATCTTCCAGCACGATCTGAAAGGCCTGCTGGCTTATTCGACCATTTCCCATCTGGGCCTGATCACCCTGCTGTTCGGCCTGTCCACGCCGATGGCGGTGGTGGCCGGTGTGTTCCACATCCTCAACCACGCCACCTTCAAGGCCTCGCTGTTCATGGCCGCCGGCATCATCGACCATGAGACCGGCACCCGCGACATGCGCAAGCTGGGCGGCCTGCGCAGGCTGATGCCGTTCACCAGCGCGCTGGCGATCATCGCCTCGCTGGCGATGGCCGGCATCCCGCTGCTCAACGGCTTCCTGTCCAAGGAAATGCTGTTTGCCGAGGCGATCACGGCCGGAGGCCCGGGAATCATGCGCACGGCGGTGTCGATCGCCGCATTGCTGGCTGGCGTGTTCGGGGTGGCCTACAGCCTGCGCTTCGTGCACGACACCTTCTTTGGCCCCGGCCCGCACGACCTGGATCGCGTGCCGCATGAGCCGCCGCGCTGGATGAAGGTACCGGTGGAACTGCTGGTGGTGATCTGCGTGGCAGTGGGCATCGCCCCGGCACTGACCGTGGCACCGGTGCTGCATGCCGCTGCGGCGTCGATCCTCGGCAGCGCCATGCCCGAGTACAGCCTGGCGGTATGGCACGGCTTCAACCTGCCGCTGGCGATGAGCGCGATCGGCGTGATCGGCGGCGTGGCGCTGTACTTCGGCCTGCGCAAGCTGATCAACCTGCATGCCGTGACCAACGTCAGCACTGGCCGCAATGTGTTCCATGCACAGCTGGATGCCGTGTCCGCACTGGCCATGCGCCTGACCAACGGCATCGCCAACGGCAGCCTGCAGCGCATGCTGCTGGGCCTGGTGCTGGTGGCGATCGCAGTTGCCGCCGCGCCATTCGTGGCAAATCCGGCGTCGCCAAACTGGACCGCGCCGCAGCCGATGCCGCTGCTGGGCTGGGCGCTGTGGCTGGTGATGATGGCCTGCGCGGCGGCCACCCTGCGCATCTACAAGCAGCGCCTGCTGGCGGTGCTGCTGGTCGGCGGCGTCGGCCTGATGGTGGCGCTGACCTTCGTGTTCCTGTCCGCACCCGACCTGGCCCTGACCCAGCTGCTCGTGGAGATGGTGACCCTGGTGCTGATGCTGCTGGGCATGAACTACCTGCCCGCGCAGTCCGGGCCGGAACGTCCGCGCTGGCGCAAGCGCCGCGATGCGGTGATCGCGATCATCGCCGGCGCCGGCCTGGGTGCGCTGGCCTATTCGGCGATGACCCTGCCGCCGAACACCATGGCCGGCGAACTGCTCGCCCGTGCGTTGCCCGAGGCCTACGGCCAGAACGTGGTCAACGTGATCCTGGTCGACTTCCGCGGCTTCGATACCTTCGGCGAGATCACCGTGTTCGGCATCGCCGCGCTGGTGGTGCACGCACTGCTGCGGCGCACGCGGATGGCACCGGAACAGATCATGCCCGGCCCGCCGATCAAGCTGCCGGTGCCGGCCGACCTGGCGCAGATCATGTTCCCGCTGACGCTGACCGTGTCGATCTTCCTGTTCCTGCGCGGCCACAACGCGCCCGGTGGTGGCTTCATCGCCGGCCTGGTGCTGGCGGTGCCGCTGCTGATCCAGTACGTGATCCAGGGCACCGCGTCGGTGGAATCGCGCTTCGGCTTCGACTACATCCGCTGCATCGGCATGGGGCTGCTGATCGCCCTGCTCAGCGGCAGCGCCTCGATGCTGTTCGGCGTGCCGTTCCTGACCAGTGGCCACCTCGACCTGCATCTGCCATTGATCGGCGACGTGCCGCTGGCCAGCGCGATCGGTTTTGACATCGGCGTCTATCTGGTGGTGTTCGGCGGCGCCATGCTGATGCTGTCGATGATGGGCACGATCAAGCCGTCGCGTACCCGCGCTGCCCGCAAGGGTGAGATCGACCTGCAACGCCGTTCGGCCCGCACCGGGGAGATGCACTGATGGAACTGGCCCTGGCTACCGCGATCGGCGTGCTGACCGCCATCGGCATCTACCTGCTGCTGCGTGCGCGCAGCTTCGACGTGATCCTCGGCATGACCTTCCTGTCCTACGCCACCAACCTGCTGATCTTCGCCGGTGGCCGCGTGGTGCTGGGCAAGGCGCCGGTACTGCAGGAGGGCGTGGACAGCCACCTGGGCAACTACACCGACCCGCTGCCGCAGGCACTGGTGCTGACCGCGATCGTGATCGCCTTCGCGATGACCGCAGTGAGCATCGTGCTGGCCATGCGCAGCCGCAGCGACAACCACAGCGACCATGTGGACGCCCACGAGCCCGACGACGACCTGCAGGATGAGAACGCATCGGCGCGCCAGGGCGAGGATCGCGCATGAACCATCTGGTGATCCTGCCGATCCTGATTCCGCTGCTCGGCGCCGCGCTGTCGCTGTTCGTCGAACACCGCCGCTACGGCCCCAGGGTGCAGCGCGCGGTGGCCTGGACCGCACTGTCGGCGCTGGCGCTGGCGGTGGGCCTGCTGTTCGCGTCGACCGCGGGCGGTGATATCAACGTCTACCTGCTGGGCGACTGGCCGTCGCGGCTGGGCATCGCGCTGGTGGCCGACCGGCTGTCGGCATGGATGCTGCTGACCACCCTGCTGCTGGCCATTCCCTGCCTGCTGCACGCCTGCTCGGGTTGGGACCGCCGCGCACCGCACTTCCATGCACTGTTCCAGTTCCAGCTGGTCGGCCTCAACGGTGCGTTCCTGACCGGCGACATCTTCAACCTGTTCGTGTTCTTCGAGGTGATGCTGATCGCCTCCTACGGCCTGCTGCTCAGCGGTGGCCGCGGCCTGCGCATGCGCATCGGCCTGCACTACGTGGTGTTCAACGTCACCGCCTCGACCCTGTTCCTGATCGCGCTGGGCCTGCTGTACGCCACGCTGGGTTCGCTGAACATGGCCGAGCTGTCGCAGCGCATCGCTGCGGTGCCGCCGACGCAGCTGACCCTGGTGAAGGCCACGATGGGCCTGTTGCTGCTGGTGTTCTGCGCCAAGGCCGCGCTGATGCCGCTGTACCTGTGGCTGCCGGAAGCCTATTCGCGCGCGCCGGCTGCAGTAGCGGCCCTGTTCGCAATCATGACCAAGGTCGGCCTGTATTCGGTGCTGCGCATCCAGATGCTGTGGTTCGGCGACGATGCCGGCGCGATGGCCGGCTATGGCCGCGACTGGCTGCTGTGGGCCGGCGTGGCGACGCTGGTGCTGGGCGGGCTCGGCGCCCTGGCCGCGACCCGCCTGCGCGTACTGATTTCCTACCTGGTCATCGTGTCGGCAGCCACGCTGTTCATCGCCTTCTCGGTGGGCACGCCGCAGGTGCTGTCGGCCGGCCTGTACTACCTGCCGCACAGCAGCTTCGTGGCCGCTGCGCTGTTCCTGGTTGCCGACCTGATCCGCCGCCGCCGTGGTGGCGCCAGCGACCGCAAGGAGGTGGTGGCGCCGATGCCGGGCAAGGAAACGCCGGCGGTGCTGTTCCTGCTCGGGGCAGTGTCGGTGGCCGGCCTGCCGCCTCTGTCCGGCTTCCTGGCCAAGGCCGCGCTGCTGGCCGGCATGCCGGCGCAGTACACCGGCCCGGTCTGGACCGCCGTGCTGGCCAGCAGCCTGCTGGTGATCATGGGCCTGACCCGCGGCGGCATCCGCCTGTTCTGGCGCGTTCCGCCGGTCGATCCGGAGGCACCGAAGCCGCGCAAGGCTCCCCTGCGCCGGGTAGAACTCTACGCCGCCTGCCTGCTGCTGGCCTACGGCATCGGCATGACCCTGGCTGCGGCACCGTTGATGCGCTACACCGACGCCACCGCCGCACAGCTGCTGCAACCCAGCGAGTACGTGCAGCAACTGCGTGCGACCACGCCGGAGATCCGCCAGCCATGACCGCCCAGCGCTCCCTGTTCCGTCGCCTGATTCCCTCGCCGATGCTCAGCATCATGGTGGTGGCGTTCTGGCTGCTGATGTCCGACAGCTTCACCCTCGGCCAGATCGTGCTGGGGCTGCTGCTGGGCGTGGTGGTGCCGCTGTTCGCCGCGCGCCTGGACCGCGAGTTCGCCCGTATCGGCACCCTGCGGCCACTGCCCAGGCTGGTGTGCGTGACCCTGTGGGACATCCTGATGTCCAACATCCGCGTCGCCCTGCAGGTGCTGGGCCCGGAAAAGAACATCCACCCGGGTTTCATCTGGCTGCCGCTGGACATCGCCAACATCCACGGCATCGCCGCGCTGACCAGCATGATCACCCTGACCCCGGGCACGGTCTCGGCCGCGCTCAGCGACGACCGCAAGTTCCTGCTGGTGCATGTGCTGCACCTGGAGGACCCACAGGACCTGATCGATACGATCAAGCGCCGTTACGAGGCGCCGTTGATGGAGATCTTCCCATGACCGGTTTTGAAGTCATCCAGACCACCCTGGTGGTGTGCATGCACGTGGTCGGCCTGGCCATGCTGCTGGCCACCTGGCGCCTGCTGCGCGGGCCGACCGTGCCCGACCGCATCCTTGCGCTGGATACCCTGTCGGTGACCGCGATCGCCGAGCTGATGCTGTTCGGCATGTACCTCAATTCGCCGATCTACTTCGAGGCGGCGCTGATCATCGCCATGCTCGGCTTCGGCAGCACCGTGGTGCTGAGCAAGTTCGTGCTGCGCCGGGACATCGTCGAATGATCACCGCGATCCAGATCGGCCTGTCGATCCTGCTGCTGTTCGGCTGCTTCTTCATCCTGGTCGGCGCACTGGGCCTGGTGAAGCTGTCGACCTTCTTCAAGCGCCTGCACGCGCCGACCAAGGCCAGCACGCTGGGCGTCGGCTGCGTGCTGGTGTGCTCGGTCTGCTACCACATCTTCCTCGGCCAGGACCCGCAGCCGCGCGAGCTGCTGATCACCGTGTTCCTGTTCATCACCGCACCGATCAGCGCGCACATGATGGCCAAGGCCGCGCTGTCGCTGCTGATGGAGACCCGCCCCACCCTGCCAGGCAACGAACGTGCCGCCGAGGAGCAGCTGCCGCCGCCGGAGCCGGTGCGGGAAGAAGAAACCACGCAGAACCGGTAGTGCCGGCCGCTGGCCGGCAGTGGCAAGGGTTCCGTCAGAGGCAGTGAGGTTGCCGGCCAGCGGCCGGCACTACCTCATGCCGCGCCGACCAGCAGCAGTTCCAGCACGAACCAGCCGACAAACGCGACCAGCAGGATCACACCTTCGCCGCGGCTGATCTTCAGGTCGCCACGCAGCATCGGGTACAGCACCAGCGCGAACGCCAGCAGCGCCGGCAGTTCCAGGCGCACGAACGAGGCCGGCAGCGCCAGCGGCTGCAGCACGGCCATCGCACCGATCACCAGCAGCAGGTTGACCACGCTGGAACCCAGCACGTGGCCCAGTACCATGTCGCCATGCCCGCGACGCGCGGCGGCGATGGCGGTGGCCACCTCCGGCAGTGCGGTACCGATCGCCACCGGCAGCAGGCCGACCAGCAGCGGCGTCCAACCCAGGGCGGCGCCGAAGTCGGCGGCGGCGCCCACCACCAGGCGCGCGCCCCAGTACAGCGTCAACGCGGCAATCAGCACGCGCAGCACGTTCAACGGCAGGCTGGTGCGGCTCAGTGCGGACTCGGCGATGGCCACCTGCACCTCCGCGCTCTCGCTGCGACCACGGCGCAGCAGCAGCACCTGCACCACGATGAAACCGGCCAGCAGTATGCCGCCTTCCCAACGTGCCAGGCCGCCATCAAGCCCGAACAGGATCAGCAGCACACCCGCCGCCAGCAGCGACCACCACAGCACCGTCTGCAGGCGCGCGCGCAGCAGCAGGGGCGCAGCCATGGCCGCCACGGCCAGGGTCAAGCCCAGGTTGACGATGCTGCTGCCCACCGCGTTGCCCAGTGCCAGCTCCGGTTGGCCCACCGCCAGGGCGCGCGCGTTGACTGCCAGTTCCGGCAACGAGGTGGTCACTCCGAGCAGCAACAGCCCGGCAGTGAATGGGCTGGCGCCGAAACGCTGGGCCAGGCCGGACACGGCCTTGACGATGGAGTCCCCGCCCAACGCCAGCAGCAGCAGGCCGAGCAGGAACCAGGCAATGGCAATGGCGATCATCGAGCACTCCCCCAGCGGTCGTGGCGCGATTCTACGCTTGGCCCGTACGCGCGGCTGGGCCGTGGATCAAGGATCAGCCACAGCCTTCCGCATAATCGACCTGCGGGGTCTGTCCGACGCGCCAGGCACCCACCCGGCCATCGGCACCGAGTGCGAAGTCGATCACCGCCCCGCCCTCCTGCGCCGGGCGCACGCGCAGGTGCTGGGCCTTCTCGTCATACTTGTCGGGGCCGACGTCCGCGCGCTCGGGATACAGCACCTGCAGCTCACCCAGGGTCATGCCGACCTTGCCACCGCCCGGTGCGGTGATGGCGGCGCTGCGCACGTCGTAGCGCACCAGCTTGCGGCCCTCGATCATCAGGCGCGGATCTTCGGCATCCTGCGGGCGCAGGAAGTAGCAGCCGTCGTTGCTGTCGTCAGCCGGCAGCGGCTTGCCGGCCGCATCGGTGCCCAGACCCTGCAGCGGCGTGCCGAAGCCGGCACGGACCTCGGCGATGCCGGCACCCAGCTTCGCCCCAGCGAAGCCATCCAGGCGCGCGGGACTGTCCTCGCGACGGTCATTGGCTGGACGGGCGGCCAGGTCGGGATCCGTCGACTGCGCGGGTCCGGTCGCCGAGGCGGTTTCCGCCGGGGTGTCGCTGCCGCTGCCGGCCGCCCCCTGCTTGTCGGGGCCAGCACTGCAGGCGGTGAGCGAAAGGAGCAACAGACCAGCAAGCGGAAGGTGCTTCATCGGTGCGGTTCCCTGGCACAAGGATGGCTGCACGCTAGCCCATCCGGTGTGCAGGCGCTGCATTGTCATCGCGGTTTCATCGCCTTCGTTCAGGCTCGGCGAGCACCGACCTGGCCGTCCCTTCCATGCAACCGCGCAAGACCGATCTCGCCCGAACCGCGCTGCAGGCCCACCGCGCGCCGCTGGACATGCGCCAGCGCCGGCTGCTGATCCTGTGCGACGGCCAGCGTACCGTCGCCGACCTGACCGGTCTGCTCGGCCAGGAAGCACCGGCGATGGTCATCCAGCTGGTACAGGCGGGGTACCTGAGCACCGGCACGGGCGCCACGACCCCAGCACCGTCGACCGCAGCCGCGGTAGCGCCGGTGCCCGCGCCGCCGGCAGCGACACCTGCTGCACCCGCGGTCGAACGCCGGCGCTCACTGGTGGCAGCGCGCATCTACGTGCTGGGCATCCTGGAAATGCAGCGGCATCCACAGGCGGCGGCGCTGTTCCGCGACCTGCAGCAGGCGCGTGCGGAGGACGAGGTGCTGCAGCGACTGCAGTCGGCAATGCAGCTGCTGCCCACGCTCACTTCGGATGGCTATTGCCAGCGCGTACGGCAGCGCCTGCTGGAGGCATTGCCATTGGAGCATTGCGACGCGTTCGCCGAGGTCGCCTGAAGAAAAAGGGGACGGAGGGGATTAAGTCGTTTCAGGCACACGTGTGCTGATTGCGGCTTAATCCCCTCCGTCCCCTTTTTAGGGTCAGCGGAAGTTATTGCGCAGGCCGTTCCAGCACTGCTGGTAATCGCCCTGGCGGTGGCCGGCGGCCAGCGCCTGTGCGGTCGGGCGGATCACTGCGCGGGTCTCGAACATGAAGGCCATCGTGTCCTTGATCACATCGGCCTTGGACAGATCGGCATTGGACGCCTTGTCGAAGGTCGGCGCGTCCGGGCCATGACCACTCATGCAGTTGTGCAGCGATGCGCCACCCGGGACGAAGCCTTCGGCCTTGGCATCGTAGGCGCCATGCACCAGGCCCATGAACTCGCTGGCGATGTTGCGGTGGAACCACGGCGGACGGAACGTGTTCTGCGCCACCAGCCAGCGCGGCGGGAAGATCGCAAAGTCCATGTTGCTGGTGCCCGGGGTGTCGCTGGGCGAATGCAGCACCAGGAAGATCGACGGATCCGGGTGGTCGTAGCTGATCGAACCGATGGTGTTGAAGCGACGCAGGTCGTAACGGTACGGCGCGTAGTTGCCGTGCCAGGCCACCACGTCCAGCGGCGAATGGTCGATCGGTGCACGCCACAGGCGACCCTCGAACTTCGCGATCAGCTCGAAATCGCCATCGACGTCCTCGAACGCCGCATGCGGGGTCTCGAAGTCGCGCGGATTGGCCAGGCCGTTGGATCCGATCGGGCCAAGGTCGGGCAGCTTCAGCAGCGCACCGTAGTTCTCGCAGATATAGCCGCGGCTGGGGCCATCGGGCAGTTCAACGCGGAAGCGCACGCCGCGCGGGATCACCGCGATCTGCTGCGGCTCGATCTCGATCACGCCCAGCTCGGTCAGCAGGCGCAGCGCGCCCAGCTGCGGCACGATCAGCAGCTCGCCGTCGGCGTCGTAGAAGTAGCGGCCGACCATGTCGCGGTTGGCAGCGTATAGGTGGATGCCCACGCCGGCATGCGCATCGGGCGAGCCGTTGCCACCCATCGTGTACAGGCCTTCGACAAAATCGGTCGGCAGCTCCGGCAGCGGCAGCGGGCTCCAGCGCAGCTGGTTCGGTGAAGCCGGCTGTGCGCCGAAATCACACTGCAGCTGCGACTGCGCGAACGGGGTGAACTCGCCATGGGTCACCGCCGGGCGGATCCGGTACAGCCAGCTGCGGCGGTTGCTGCCACGCGGCGCGGTGAAGGCGGTGCCGGTCAACTGTTCGGCGTACAGGCCGTGGGCCACCTTCTGCGGTGAGTTCTGCCCGACCGGCAGCGCGCCGGCAACGGCCTCGGTGGCGAATTCGTTGCCGAAGCCGGACTGGTAGCCGCGGGCGGTGATGGCGGGGGACATGGGAACTCCAGAGATTGCCGGCCAGCGGCCGGCGCGACCATTCGGACAGGCAATGCCGGCGGGACGCCGACATTGCCTGCAGACCTTACAGCACGCCGCGGCGGATCTGGTCGCGCTCGATGCTCTCGAACAGTGCGGTGAAGTTGCCTTCGCCGAAGCCTTCGTTGCCCTTGCGCTGGATGATCTCGAAGAAGATCGGGCCGATGCAGTTCTGGGTGAAGATCTGCAGCAGCTTGCGCTGGTGGGTTTCCGGATCGGCATCGATCAGGATCTTGTTCTTCGCCAGGCGCGGCACGTCTTCACCGTGGTTCGGCACGCGCTGGTCGATCACGTCGAAGTAGGTCTCCGGCGTATCGAGGAAGTCCACGCCCTGCGCGCGCATCGCTTCGACGGTCTCGTAGATGTTCTCGGTGAAGCAGGCGATGTGCTGGATGCCCTCGCCCTTGTACGCGTCCAGGTACTCGTTGATCTGGCTCTTCGGATCGGACGATTCGTTCAGCGGGATGCGCACGATGCCATCCGGCGCGGTCATCGCCTTGGACACCAGGCCGGTCTTCAGGCCCTTGATGTCGAAGTAGCGGATCTCGCGGAAGTTGAACAGGCGCTCGTAGTAGTCCGACCACTGCTGCATGTTGCCGAAATACAGGTTGTGGGTCAGGTGGTCGATGAAGGTCAGGCCGAAGCCCACCGGGTGCAGGTCGGCACCGGCGATCGGCTCGTAGTCGCCGTCATAGATGCTGCCGGCGCTGCCGTAGCGATCGACCAGGTACAGCATGCAGTCGCCGATGCCCTTGATGACCGGCGCGCTGACCGCCTTGCTGTCCGGCTTGAAGGCGATGGCTTCGGCGCCGTTGCCCAGCGCGGTCTGGTAGACCTCCTGGCCCGGCTTCTTGAAGCGGATGGCGAAGCCGCAGGCGCACGGACCGTGCTTCTCGGCGAAGTCGGCGGCGAACGAATCGGGGTCCTCATTGACCAGGAAGTTGACGTCGCCCTGGCGATAGACGGTAATCGGACGCTGCTTGTGCTTGAGCACCGCGCTGAAGCCCATCTTCCGGAAGTACTCGTGCAGCTCCTGGCCACGGCCGGCCGGGGCGGCGAATTCGACGAACTCGAAGCCGTCGATGCCCATCGGGTTCTCGAAGGTGGTGACCTGCATGCCGGGGTTGGGATGCGAGGCGGTCGGGACTGCGGTATTCATGGCGTGGCTCCGAATCGGTACCGCATCGGTACAAACCAGGTGCGGGCAGGTAGGGACCCGGCGAGAATGCAGGGTCTGGACCTACCCCTTATAGTTACACTTGAAACCACCAGCAAGGTGCACCGCAACATGAGCCCCGCCGATCCCGTTTCGACCCGCCTGCGTTCCTCGCACGTCCTGCTCGACCTGGAACAGTTCCTGCCGTACCGGCTGAGCGTGCTGTCCAACCGGGTCAGCGGCAACATCGCCAAGCTATACGGCGATCGTTACGGTCTGGCGATTCCCGAATGGCGGGTGATCACCATCCTGGCGCTGTACCCGGGCTCCTCGGCCAGCGAGGTCTCCGACCGCACGGCGATGGACAAGGTGGCGGTCAGCCGTGCCGTGGCCCGCCTGCTGGAGCGCGGCTTCATCAAGCGCGAGACCCACGGCGACGACCGCCGCCGCTCGGTGCTGGCGCTGTCGGCAGCCGGCTTCGAGGTGTACGAGACCATCGCGCCGATGGTGATCGAAATCACCCGCAAGCTGATGTCGGTGCTGAGCGAAGAGGAAGAGCAGGTGCTGGAGAAGCTGATCCTGCGCCTGGCCGGCGAAGGCCTGGAACGGATGGGCGAAGGGGTCTGAAAGAAAAAGGGGACGGAGGGGATTAAGTCGTTTTGGGCCCCAAGTCGCGGGTGCCGACCCCGGCCGGTAGCGGAACAGTGGCTGGGCGATTGTCGTCCACTCCCTTTGATCTGACGGGACCCGCTCTTTGGCGGACTGCGGACCGACCGCAAACGATGCCATCGGACGCATTCACCTTCCGCAGATCCCGCCCTGAAGTGTCGCCCTCGCCCAGCGGCATTTCCGCATTGGCCCGATACGGCCCGTTTCCGCCAGGCTGGTGTATCGAAACGGGCTGATCCAGTGAATTCTCCTATTGGACTGCTCACGTGTGCGGCCGGACGGTACACGTTCAACGGGTACAGCCCGGCCATCCACATCGAACGGGCTCCCTCATGGATGACTCGCGTTCAACGTCGCCGCATGGCCAGGAATTGCTGGCCGATCTCAGAGAGCTGATCTGCGCAGCGCGCAGCAGGATGCACAGGTCCATCAACGCCGAGTTGACGCTGCTGTACTGGCGAATCGGTCGTCGCATCCATGTTGACCAGATGGCTGGGCGACGTGCGCGCTACGGAGAGGTTCTCTTCACCCGGATCGCCAAGGCGCTGTCTGCCGAGTTCGGCACATCCTTCGGTGAGAAGAGCCTGCGCCGGATGGTGCAGTTCTCCATCGCATTTGCAGACGAGCAGATTGTCGTATCGCTGATACGACAATTGAGCTGGACCCATTTCATCGCGCTGATCCCACTGGCGGACCCACTCAAGCGCGACTTCTATGCACAGATGGCCGCCACCGAGGGCTGGAGTGTACGTACGCTGCGCCAGCGCGTCGATTCGATGCTGTATGAGCGCACGGCACTCTCCAGTCAGCCAGAGCAGACCATCGCCGAAGAGTTGGCGGCACTGCGCGGCAACCAGCAGCTGTCTCCAGGGCTGATACTGCGTGATCCCTACGTGCTGGACTTTCTTGGCCTCAAGGACAGCTGGGACGAGCAGGACCTTGAAACCGCGATCCTTCGCGAGATGCAGGGCTTCCTGCTTGAACTTGGCACGGGCTTCAGTTTCGTCGCCCGCCAGAAGCGCATCCAGATCGACGGCGATGACTTCCACCTGGACCTGCTGTTCTACAACCGGCGCCTGCGCAGACTAATTGCCATCGAGTTGAAGATCGGCGAGTTCAAGCCGGCCTACAAGGGACAGATGGAACTCTATCTGCGCTGGCTGGACCGGTACGAACGTGAGGACGGCGAGCAGGCGCCGTTGGGCATCATCCTCTGCACAGGGAAGAAGGCGGGCCAGATTGAATTGCTGGAGCTGGACCGCTCAGGCATCCATGTTGCGGAGTACCTGACCACGCTGCCCTCCCGGGAGGTCCTCAAGCAAAGATTGCAGACTGCCATGGAGCGGGCGCGGCAGCAGCTGCAGACCGCGGCGCCCGGCCTCCCGTAGATCTACGCCACGCGCGGATGGCGTTCATGCTTCAACTCAGATGCTTGCGCCGTGCATGGATCCACGGCACCGCGAGCGCCGCGATGGCACCACCGGCGAAGCCGAGGGAAGCCGCAACCGTGGCTGCTTCGACCGCCCCCGGCAGCGCCAGCGCTGCCGCCACCAGCAGCAGCGACGGCAGGCCGACGAAGGTGCCCAGGAAGAAATGCCAACGCGGTGACCAGGTATTGAGCTGCAGCAGGCTGACCGGTTGCCAGGCTTCCGAGGCAGCGTCCTCGGCGATCTTCGCCACCGCCTTGGCCAGGTCCACTTCCGGCAGCGCGCGCCCCTGCCGTGCGGTCGCCAGCAGCTCGGCCACGGCCTCCACCGGCGGGAAACTGGACGGCCACGCGACCGGCGCCGGCACGCCATACGCGGTCAGCACCGGCACGCTCAGCCACGGCGCCACCAGCGGGCGCATGCGACGGCGGCCATGCACGCACCAGATCTGTTGCTGCCCATGCGCGGTGACGCTGTACAGCGCCAGTTCGTTGGCCGGCGGGTAACCGAGCATGGTCACCCGCGCGGCCAGGCTGTCCTGCCCCATCGCGCGCAGGAAGCCGGGGCGGCTGCGCCCTTCCTGCATCCACGCCAGTCCCAGCGCACCCACCAGATAGGCCTCGGCCATGTCCTTGCTGCCAGCGGTGGCGCGTTCGTCGCTGGCCAGGTACCAGGCCAGCGATTTCGGTTCGGCGACATTGTCCAGGCCCCAGCGGCTGTCGTCTCCCAGCACATGGCGCACCGGCAGGCGCGCGGGCGCGGTTTCGCCACGTTCGCCGGGTTGCAGGAACGGCAGCACGCCCTGGATGAAGGTGGACAGCTCGATCGCACGCACGCCGTGCCCCTGCCACTCCGGTGGCAGCAGCCCGGCCAGCTGGCCATCGGCGGCCAGCGCATCAAGCCGGGACTTCTGCTCGACCAGCTTCTGCACCGCCCCCTTCAGCACCACGTTGTCGGGCAGCGCGATCTGCGGCAGGCGATGACGCGGCGGCGCCAGGTCGACGGTGGCCTCGCCGGTTCCGGTGTCATCCAGCAGCGCCTCCTGCGGCGGCAAGGTTACGCCCTCGCCTGCTCCACCCTCGGCCAACTCACTGGCGGGTTCGGGCAGTCGTTCGGCGTGGTCGCTGTGCATGGGCGTTCCGGAAGGTTGCATCGACGGGATGTCGACTGAGGTCCTTGCCGGTAACGGCGAGTGCGTTGCGATATTGAGATGCCGATTCCGGGAATGTGACCGCAACCACAGTAGATCCACGCCATGCGTGGATGCACTTCTGTGCCGACCAACGGTCGGCACCCACCGGGGATGGCGGTCAGCGGTCGGCACCCACCGGGGATGGCGGTCAACGGTCGGCACCCACCCGGGATGGCGGTCAGCGGTCGGCCCACCCCTGCCGGCCAGCGGCCGGCACTACCCCTATTCCGGTTTGTCAGGTGCCCATTGTTTCAGGAACGCGCTCACCCGTGCCGGCTGGAAGGCTTCGCCCCTGCGCAGTTCGCCGGTGGCCTGCGAAACCAGCAGGCTTCCATCGGCATCGAGCACCAGCAGGTGCGGGTAGTCGCGCTCCATCACCGGGAACTGGGCGAAGAAGGCGGTGTTGGGCTGCTCGTCGCTGGCGTTGACCTTCACCCACACGTAGTGGGCATCGCGGAAGCGACGCAGGTCGCCGTTGCCTTCCACGACGTCGTCCAGCGCGCGGCAGCGCTCGCAGGCGGCGTTCCCGACCTCCAGCAGGATGCGCTTCTTGCCCCGCTGGGCTTCCACCTTGGCGGTGGCCAGGTCATCGGCGGGGTTGCGGGCCGGGTCGAACTGCGCACCGAGCCCGGCGATGGCGGCGATGTCTGCCGCCACCGGGGTGTTGCCCGAGGCCACCGGTTCGCTGGGGTCGGCGACCGGTGGCTCGGTGGGTCGGGTATCCAGGGGCTGCGTGGGCTCGGCGGTGGCAGGCGGTTGCGGTTGGGAACAGGCGCCGATCAGCGCCGCACAGACCACCACTGCCGCAGTACCGAGCTTGCTACGCATGCCTTCTACCCTCTCATCATTACTTGACGCCGTGCATCAGCTTGTTGATCAGCGGGGCGATCAGGAACAGCACCACGCCGGAGCCGATCAGGGCCCAGAACCCGAAGGTATACCCCTTCAGGGCCGACTCGACCGTCATGCCGCCTTCACCACTGACCACACCAGCGAAGATGCCCGACAGGTTGTTGCCGATGCCGGTGGACAGGAACCAGCCACCCATGCCGAAGCCGACCAGGCGCACCGGGGCCAGCTTGGTCACCATCGACAGGCCGATCGGCGACAGGCACAGCTCACCCACGGACTGGATGACGTAGACCATGAACAGGGTCCAGAACGGGATCTTGCCGTCCACGACCATCTGCGACAGGGCGAACATCAGCAGCGCGAAGGCGGCGCCGTTGAACAGCAGGCCCAGGCCGAACTTGCGCGGGATGGACGGATTGGCGCGGCCCATGGCCACCCAGATCCAGGCGATCACCGGGGCCAGGGTGATGATCGCCACCGAGTTGACCGACTGGAACCACGCGGTCGGGAAGGTCCAGTCACCGAACTGGCGGTTGACGATGTTCTCGGCCAGGAAGGTGAACGAGCTGCCGGCCTGTTCGAAGAACATCCAGAACATCACGTTGAAGGCGAAGATGATCAGCATGGCGATCACGCGGTCGCGCTGCACCTTGCCTTCGCGGATGCCCTCGACCAGCAGCAGGACGGCCAGCGCGGTGAACATCGCACCCAGGATCCAGGCCAGCGCGGTGGCGCCGGTGGCCAGCAGGAAGTACGCGACCGGGATGGCGACCACGGCACCGGCCAGCACCATGATGATGCGGCCGAAACCTTCAGCGCCGGCCGGCGGTGCACCGATGCCCTTCAGGCCGGCACGACCGATGTAGAACCACACCAGCGAGATCAGCATGCCCACGCCCGAGGCGATGAACACGACCTTGTAAGACGGCATCGCGTCGGTACCGAACACCTTGCGGGCCAGGTACTCGGTCAGCACCGGGGCGATCATCGCGCCGATGTTGATGCCCATGTAGAAGATGGTGAAGCCCGAATCGCGGCGCTCGTCCTTCAGCCCGTACAGCTTGCCGACCATGGTCGAGATGTTGGGCTTGAACAGGCCGTTGCCGACGATGATCGTGGCCAGGCCGAGCTTGAAGATGTGCTCCTGCGGCAGCGAGATCATGAACAGGCCGGCGGCCATGATGATCGCGCCGGTCAGGATCGAGCGCTGGTAGCCCAGTACCCGGTCGGCCACGTAGCCACCGAAGATCGCCGCGGCGTACACCAGGGCCAGGTAGGCGCCGTAGATGCGGCTGGCGTCGCCTTCACCGGCAGCGCTGCCGTTGTAGAACTGGGCGACGATGTACAGCACCAAGGCCCAGCGGATGCCGTAGAACGCAAAGCGTTCCCAGAACTCGGTCATAAACAGCATCCACAACGGGCGCGGGTGGCCCAGCGTGGTCTTGAAGTCCGGCAGCGCCGGCTCTGGGGTGTTCGCAGTGGCGTTTACGCTCATGCGGGTTTCCTGGTTCGGTGGATGACGAGCACGTCCGCTGTGCAGTTGGAGCAACGCGCGAGGATCACCGACTTCTGGCGTTCACGTCAAATACACGCCGTTTGAGGCAGGTGCCAGCCTGCTCGCTGAACTTGCATCTGAAACGATCCAGCCGTCGGCCGCGATCCAAGCTGAATACGGATCAGGCCTGTTCTGCCGCGGGCGCGGCCTGCAGGCTGGTGCGCACCTGGAACAGCTCGGGGAAGAAGGTCAGCTCCAGTGCCTTGGCCAGGAAGCCCACGCCGGACGAGCCACCGGTGCCGCGCTTGAAGCCGATCACCCGCATCACCGTGCGCATGTGGCGGAAGCGCCACAGCTGGAAGGCGGTCTCCAGGTCCACCAGGTCCTCGCACAGCGCGTACTCGCGCCAGTAGCGGTCGGTGTCCTGGTAGATGCGTTCGAAGACCGGCTGCAGGGCGTCGTCGGCCACGTGCGGCTGGGTCCAGTCATGGGCCTCGTACACCGCCGGCACGGCATGGCCGAAGCGGGCCAGGTACTTCAGGAATTCCTCGTACAGGCTGGGCGCCTCCAGCACGGTGCGCAGCTGCGCCTGCCCGGCCGGGTCGTGCTCGAACACCTGCAGCATCTGCGCGTTCTTGTTGCCCAGCAGGAACTCGATGTAGCGGTACTGCAGCGACTGGAAGCCCGACGACGGGCCCAGCACGTCGCGGAAGCCCATGTATTCGGACGGGGTCAGGGTTTCCAGCACCGACCACTGCTCGGTCAGCTGGCGCAGCACCTGCTTGCTGCGCGCCAGCACCTTGCGGCACTGCCAGACTTCATCGCGCTGCAGGAAGCCGATTGCGGCACGCAGCTCATGGCCCAGCAGCTTCAGCCACAGTTCGGAGGTCTGGTGCTGGATGATGAAGAGCATCTCGTCATGGTGCGGCGGGCTGGACAGCGGCTGCTGCGCGCTGAGCAGCTGGTCCAGCCGCAGGTAGCCGCCGTAGGTGAGGCGTCCCTGCAGGTCGGTGTGGATGCCGGCTTCGAGATCGCGTTGGTTGTTGTCGACGGACATGGGCGGGACCAGATCGGGGGCGGCAAGGGTAGCGCGTTGCCGCCGCGCTGGCAGCCGCCGGGTCCATACCGGGGCGTGCGGTTGGCCGTGGAGCATCGGCCGATCCCAGGCCTGCGCGTGGAACCGTCCAGGCCGTTGTACTGGCGGTCAGCCTGAGGCGTATTCTGATGCTTTGCAGCAACGACTGAATACGTTGTTGTTATTGGCCCCCCACCCGCCGGCAGGGGTAAAACGGGGAATCCCCGTGTTGCGGCGCAGGAAGGCTATTCCGTACGCGTTCCTTAACATGGCGATTCATATCATTTGTAACTTCTCTGTCGAAGGTGCAGTACGCAATGACGGTTGCCGCTGAATTCAAGATCGAATACCTGCAGTACCTGGATACGGACGGCAAACTCGTCCGCGATGACCTGCCCGCGTCGCTGCGCGACCCCAAGGTCCTGGTACCGCTGTTCAAGCAGATGCTGTTCGTACGTACGTTCGACAGCAAATCCATCGCACTGCAGCGCACCGGCAAGCTCGGCACCTATGCCGCCTGCCTGGGCCACGAAGCCGCGCACGTGGGTATCGGCGCGGCGATGCAGAAGGGCGACGTGTTCGCGCCTTCGTACCGCGAGTATGGCGCGATGTTCATGCGTGGCGTGCGCCCGCACGACGTGCTGATGTACTGGGGCGGCGACGAACGCGGCAACGATTACGGCGGCAACGCGGCCAAGGACTTCCCGTTCTGCGTGCCGATTTCCACCCAGTGCCTGCATGCCGCAGGCGCGGCGCTGAAGTTCAAGCTCAACAAGGAACCGCAGATCGCGGTGGCGGTGTGCGGCGACGGCGGCAGTTCCAAGACCGACTTCTACGCAGCACTGAATTCGGCCGGCGCCTACAAGCTCCCGCTGATCCTGTGCATCGTCAACAACGGTTGGGCCATCTCGGTTCCGCGTTCGGCCCAGACCGGTGCCGAAACACTGGCGCAGAAGGGCCTGGCCGGTGGCCTGCACTGCCTGCAGGTGGACGGCAACGACCTGATCGCGGTGCTGGCGGCCATGGAGCAGGCGCGCGAACGTGCGCTGGCCGGCGACGGCGGCACCGTGCTGGAACTGATGACCTACCGCCTGTCCGACCACACCACCGCCGATGACGCGCGCCGCTACCGCGACGACGCCGAAGTGAAGGATGCCTGGCAGCGCGAGCCGATGCTGCGCCTGCGCAAGTACCTGATCAACGCCGGTGTGTGGAGCGAAGAAGAGGAAACCGCCTGGGTCGCCGAGTGCGGCACGCGCGTGGACGAGGAAGTGAACCTGTACCTCAACACGCCGGTGCAGCCGGTCGAGGCGATGTTCGACTTCCTGTATGCCGATCCGCCGCCGGACCTGCTGGCCCAGCGTGCCCAGGCGATCGCCCTGGAGAAGCGCCATGGATGAGATCAAGAACGGCGCGCCCGGCGCGCACACCAACGCCGCCGACAGCGCTGCGGTCGCGCGCGGAGAAGAGAGCATGACCACCACCCCGATCACCCTCATCGAAGCCATCACCCAGGCGCTGGCCTGGGAGCTGGAACACGACCCGTCGGTGCTGGTTCTGGGCGAAGACGTGGGCGTCAACGGCGGCGTGTTCCGCGCCACTGCCGGTCTGCAGCAGCGCTTCGGCTCGGACCGCATCCTCGACACCCCGCTGGATGAAACCACCATCGCCGGCCTGACGATTGGTCTTGCCGCGCAGGGCATGAAGCCGGTGGCCGAAGCCCAGTTCGATGGCTTCATGTACCCGATGGTCGACCATATCGTCTGCCACGCCGCACGCCTGCGTTACCGCACGCGTGGCCGCCTGCACTGCCCGATGGTGCTGCGCGTGCCGTGGGGCGGTGGCATCCGCGCGCCGGAACACCACAGCGAAGCCAACGAGGCGATCTTCACCAACGTGCCCGGTCTGCGCGTGGTGCTGCCGTCGTCGCCGCAGCGCGCCTACGGCCTGCTGCTGGCCGCGATCCGCGAACCGGATCCGGTGATCTATATGGAGCCCAAGCGCATCTACCGCCAGTACAAGGAAGTGGTCGTCAACGACGGCGAAGCCTTGCCGCTGGACGTCTGCTTCGTGCTGCGCGACGGCACCGACGTGACCCTGGTGACCTGGGGCGCGCAGGTGAAGGAAGCGCTGGAAGCGGCCGACAAGCTGGCCGGCGAAGGCATCAGTGCCGAAGTCATCGACGTGGCCACGCTGCGTCCGCTGGACTTCGCCACCATCGCCGAATCGGTGGCCAAGACCGGCCGCTGCGTGATCGTGCAGGAGGCCCCGAAAACCGCGGGCTTCGGCGCCGAGATCGCCGCGCGCCTGGCCGAGGAATCGATCTACGACCTGCTGGCCCCGGTCGAGCGCGTCACTGGCTACGACACCCACATTCCGCTGTTCCGCCTGGAAATGAAGTACCTGCCGAGCGTTGAGCGGATCGTGGCTGCGGCCAAGCGCGCGGTGGCGGCCGGCTGACATGCGGGCCCGCCTTCTGGGGGCTTACCGCAGCCAGTATCCCAACCCGCTCCGGTTCCACACCGGCCAGATCGTCGAAGTAGGTGTACGTGACGAGGAATGGCCGGCGTTTGCCTGGGTACGCACCAACGATGGGCGCGCTGGCTGGGCGCCCATCGCCTGGTTGCAGCTGCTGGACGAGGGTCGCGCCGAAGCGCTGTGCGACTACGACGCCCGCGAGCTGGATGTGGAAAGCGGCGAGATGGTGAAGCTTCATCACGAACACGGCGGCTGGTGGTGGTCCGAGCGCGCCAATGGCGCGACGGGTTGGCTGCCGGCCCGCGAACTGGAACTGCTGGAAGAGAACTGCAAATGAGCCAGACCAAGAACTTCAACCTGCCCGACCTGGGCGAAGGCCTGCCGGACGCGACCATCGTCGAGTGGTTCGTCAAGGAAGGCGATGTGATCAAGCTGGACGAGCCGCTGGTCTCGATGGAGACCGCCAAGGCCGTGGTGGAAGTGCCCTCGCCGTTCTCCGGCAAGGTGCTGAAGCTGTCCGGCGGTGCCGGCGACATCATCCCGACCGGCTCGGTGCTGGCCAGCTTCGAACTGGACCCGAACCTGCCGCAGCGTGCCGATGGCCAGGACACCGGCCACAGCCATGGTCATGCCGCACCGGCCGCGCCGGCTGCCGCACCGACCCCGCCACCGCTGCCGGCTGCGCCGGTCGCTGCGGAGGAAGCCAAGCCGGCCGCCGCCGAGCGTGACGACGCCGGTACCGTGGTCGGCGCCATGCAGAGCTCCAACGCCGTGCATGCCGAACAGGCGCTGGCCGTCGGTGGCGTCAAGGCCGTGCCGGCCGTGCGTGCGATGGCGCGCAAGCTGGGCGTGGACCTGAGCCGCGTGGCCGCTACCGGCACCGATGGCGCGGTCACCATGGCCGACGTCAAGCAGGCCGCCGCCAACGGCACCGCCAAGCTCGGCGCTGCTCCGGCACCGGTTGCCGCTGCTGCCTATGCCGCGCCGGCCCCGGCGCAGGTGTCTGCCCCGGTGCAGAGCGAAGCCCGCACCCCGCTGTCCGCCGCCGGCAAGCCGATGCGTACCCAGCCGCCGGGCGTGGTGGCCAAGGGCCAGCCGGAACCGCTGAAGGGCGTGCGCCGCAACATGGCACGCGTGATGGCTGATGCGCACAGCAAGGTGGTGCCGACCACGCTGAACGACGACGCCGACATCCACGCCTGGCTGCCGGGCAACGACGTCACCGCGCGCCTGGTGCGTTCGATCGTGGTCGCCGCGCAGAAGGTGCCGGCGATGAACGCCTGGTTCGACGGTGAAGCGCTGACCCGTACCCTGCACGCACAGGTGGACATCGGCATCGCCGTAGACACAGACGACGGCCTGTTCGTGCCGGCCCTGCGCAATGCCGACATGCTCGACGCACGCGGCATCCGCGAAGGCGTCAATCGCCTGCGCGAGCAGGTGGAATCGCGTTCGATCGCCGCTTCGGAACTGAGTGGCTACACCATCTCGCTGTCCAACTTCGGCATGTTCGCCGGCCGCTACGCGACCCCGGTCGTGGTGCCGCCGTGCGTGGCCATCGTTGGTGCCGGCCGTGCCCGCCACCAGATGACCCCGGTGATGGGCGGCGTGGAAGCGCACAAGGTGATCCCGCTGTCGGTCACCTTCGACCACCGCGCGGCCACCGGCGGCGAAGCGGCGCGCTTCCTGCGCGCAATGATGGACGACCTGGCGCTGGCCAGCTGATCGGCCACCTGATCGGTGGGTGCCAACCGTTGGTTGGCACATGACTTGGAGAAAACGCCGGGCATTGCCCGGCGTTTTTTTGTGCCTGCTCCGTCGCGCTCCATCCACGCATGGCGTGGATCTACACAACGCGGGCGATCAATCGCGCGCGACCAAGCCCTCGGCGCGGCTGTACACACGCAGGCGGTGGCCATCAGGATCTGCCCCGACAAAAGTATGGCCGAACTCCAGCGTCACCGGCGCCTGCAGGATCTCCACACCAAGAGCGCGCCACGCATCGTGCATCTGCTGCACGGCGTCGGGGTTGGCCACCACCATTGCCAGTTCGGCGGCGCCTGCTTGCGCGGACACCGGAGGCTGCACGTCGTCGCGTTGCCACAGGCCGAGTGCGGCGCCATCGCCGAGCAGGAACAGGGCGAAGCCGGGCGACTGCTCGACCGGCGGTTTGCCGAGGATGCCGCTGTAGAAGGTGGCGCTGGTGGCGACGTCGCGCACGTACTGCAGCAGAGTGCTGGGCGTGAACATGGGGAAGCTCCGTTGTTGGGAGCGCTCATGGTGGTACGGCCCTGCTGACAGATTCTGTCAGTAGAGTCGACTGCCGGTAGAGTCGACTGTTAGTCGACTGCTCTTCCTTCAGCCTGCTTAAAATCCCGCGCTGCGCGCGATAGTCGACTAACAGTCGACTCTACCCCCGCTCCCGGCTGTTGCTCTGTTATGAACGGTCCAGCCAGTCCGGCGCGATGCCCTGCGCCTTCTGCCAGCGTCGCAGCAGGGTGGCGCGTGGCACGAGGTAGTGATCCTCCAGCACACGCGCCTGGCGGATGCGGTCCAGACGGAAATGGCGGAAATCCTCGCGGCGCTCGCACCACGCCGCCAGCATCGGCACCTCATCGAAGTAGCCCAGCGCGAACGGCCAGACGATGCGCTCGCTGCGCTGGCCGTGCGCGTCCTCGTAGCCGAACTTCAGGCGCTGCTGTGAACCCACTGCTTCGCGCACGGCCTGCAGACGCGCAGCCGGCACCTTGGCCGCAGCACGCGAAGGGCCCACCCGCAGGCCACTGTCACGCAAGGCCTCGCGCCGCGCTGCGGGCAACACATGCGCGATACGCGCCAGGGCATCGCGTGCGGCTTCGGCCAACGCGGGTTCGGTACGGGTCGCAACCCAGCGCAGGCCCAGCACCAGCGCATCGATCTCGGCCGGCGGCAGGGTCATCGGTGGCAGGGTGTCGCTCGGCGCCAGCTGGTAGCCAACGCCGGCCTCGCCACGCAGGTCAGCGCCCTGCTCACGCAGGGTCTCGATATCGCGGTACAGCGTGCGCAGGCTGATGCCCAGCGCTTCGGCCAGCGTCTGCCCGGCCACCGGCCGCCGATGGCGGCGCAGCAGCTGCAGCAACTGGGTCAGGCGCAGCGCACGCGACATCAGCCGACCAGTGCGCTCGATGCAACCACGTGCTCACCCGGCTGCGGGGCCAGCGCGGACTCGACCAGTGCCTTGGCGATCTCGCTCGCCGGGTTGATCCGCCACGCCCGTGGCAACATCGGCCCCAAAGCACCCAGCACCATCAGCGCCAGGCGCTCGCCACGACGCACCTCGTTGCGCTCGCCCCCGATCAGCCCTGGGCGGACCAGGGTCAACGAATGGAAGCCCAGCGCACGAAGGTCACGTTCCAATTCACCCTTCACCCGGCTGTAGAAGATCGACGACTGCGGGTTGGCACCGGCCGCGGAATTCAGCACATAAGTCTGCGCACCCTGTGCCTGTGCGAGCCGCGCGAACGCCAGCGGGTAGTCATGATCGATGCGGTGGAAAGCCTCGCGGCTGCCGGCCTGGGCAATGGTGCTGCCCAGCGCGCAGATGACCGCGTCCACGCGCGCCCATGCTGGCGAAGTGGGCAACGCGTCGAAGGCCAGTACCGGGTTCTCCAGCTTCCCGTGGGTCATGCCCAACGGGCGGCGGGTGGGCGCCACCACGCCACTGCAGCGCGGGTCGTCCAGCAGGCGGGGCAGGGCCAGCCCACCAACCAGGCCGGTCGCCCCCAGCAACATCACGCGCATCACCACCTCCACTGCGGCATCCTGTCGCCCATCCTAGCCGTTCAAGCCGTCGGCGACCGCGCCGATATGCTGGAACCAGTCCCTGCCAGCCCCAGGATTCGCTCCATGACGGACCAGCCCGACCATCGCCCTGCCCCCGGTACCGCCCTTGGGCCGCCGGCACGCGTGCGCGCGGTGGTGGACGATGGGCTGGGCGACCGCGTGGTACTGCAGGGCGGTGGTGGCGTGGCACTGCAGCAGCTGTTCGCCGGCGCCGACGCGCCGGAACCGCTGCTGGCCGCCTTCGCCAACGGCATGGCCACCCTGCCCGGCGAACTGGGTGACATGGGCGACCGCCTGCAGTCGGCGCAGGCCAGTGCCGATTGGCCGCGCTACGGGCGCGCGATGCGGCAGTTGATCGACAAGTACATCCGCACCATCGAACAGCATTCGCCGGACGGACAGCCGGAAAGCCTGCGCCTGTCCGAGCAGCTGCGGCTGCTGCTGGGTGGCGCGGTGGTGGCCCTGCTGCAGCACGACCCGGATCTGCGCGAACAAGCGCAGGCCCTGGCCACGCGCCTGCGCCAGTGGCAGCCGGGTACCGCACTGGAGCCGATCGAACAGGGCGTGCGCGAACTCGGGCACCAGGTCGGCGTGCGTGCCGAGAGCTGGCAGGAGCAGCAGGCGCTGCTGCTGGAACTGTTCGCGCTGCTGTTGGAAAACGTGAGCGAGCTGCTGGACGACCGCAGTTGGCTGCAGGGCCAGATCGCGGCGGTGCGCCAGCTGCTGGACGGGCCGCTGGAAGCCGAGGCAGTCGAGCGCACCCGTGCCGAACTGCGCGAAGTGATCTACAAGCAGGGCCTGCTGCGCCAGGGCATCGACGATTCGAAGGCGGCGATGCGCGGGTTGATGGGCGAGTTCATCGAGCGCATGGATGGCATGGCCACCAGCACCGGCGAATACCACGACCGCATCGGCAGCTACGCACTGCAGCTGCGCGAGGCGCGTAGCATCGCCGACCTCAACCAGCTGCTGCAGGACGTGATGCGCGACACCGGCAAGGTACAGCAGCAGGCCGCGCAGGCCCGCGATCACCTGGCCAATGCGCGGCAGGAAGTGGAACGCGCCGAACAGCGCATTGCCGAGCTGGAGCAGGAACTGCGTGCCGCCGGTGACCTGGCGCGTATCGATCCGCTGACCCAGGCGCTGAACCGCCGCGGCCTGGACGAACTGCTGCAGCGTGAACTGGCGCGTGCTGCGCGCAACAACTCACCGCTGGGCGTGGCGGTGATCGACCTGGATGATTTCCACCTGACCAACGAGGCGCACGGCCACGCCGGTGGCGATGCGTTGCTGCAGCACCTGGTGGCCGTTTGCAGGCTGCTGCTGCGCGCCACTGACGGCATCGCACGGCTGGGTGGCGACGAGTTCGTGCTGGTGCTGCCGGAAACCCAGGGTGCCGATAGCATGGCCACCGTGCAGCGCCTGCAACGCTCACTGGCGCACCGTGTGCTGACCGTGCAGGACCGCCGCGTGCCGGTGCACTTCAGCGCCGGGCTGGCGCAATGGCAGCCGGGCGACGATACCGAGGCTTTGCTGCGCCGTGCGGATGACGCGTTGTATGCGGCCAAGCGACAGGGCAAGAACCGCGTGCAGGCGGGCTGACCGTCCGGCCCGTCGCGAACCGCTTTGGTAGGTGCCAACCTTGGTTGGCACGCGCAGGAAACAAAGCGCCGACCAAGGTCGGCCTCTACCTTGCGACCCGCCGGTGATTACTTGCCGCGCAGCTTCTGGAACCCGGTCACCGCCGCGAGCACGATGGCACCGGCGATGATGCCGACCACCATGTTACCCACCGCGCTGACCAGCCAGCCCCACTGCCCCTCGCCGCCCATCGCCTGTACTGCGTGGTGCAGCGCCGGCACGTTGTGCACCAGGATGCCGCCGCCCACCAGGAACATGGCAATGGTGCCGGCCACCGACAGGAACTTCATCAGCCACGGTGCCGAAGCCACCAGGCCGCGACCGAAGGCGGCCACGGCCCCACCCTTGCGCGACAGGTACAGGCCGACGTCATCAAGCTTCACGATGCCCGCCACCAGCCCATAGACGAAGACCGTCATCGCCAGTGCAACCACGGCCAGCGTGACCAGCTGGTTGGTGAACGATGCGGTGGCGACCACGCCCAGGGTCAGTACGATGATCTCGGCCGAGAGGATGAAGTCGGTGCGGATCGCGCCTTTCACCTTGTCCTTCTCCCACGCCACCATGTCCACCTGCGCGTCGGCCAGCGCCTTGCGCCGCTCGGCCTGATGCTCGGCGTCGTCCTCGGCTGAGTGCAGGAACCGGTGCGCCAGCTTCTCAACGCCCTCAAAGCACAGGAACGCGCCGCCGATCATCATCAGCGGCACGATCAGCGGCACGTTCCAGCCGCGGCTGTGCAGCCAGGCCTCCAGCGCACTGATCGCCAATGCTGCGGGCACCAGGATCACCTTGTTGACCAGCGAGCCCTTGGCCACCGCCCACACCACCGGCAGTTCGCGGTTGGCGTTGACCCCGGTGACCTGCTGCGCGTTCAGCGCCAGGTCGTCGCCCAGCACGCCGGCGGTTTTCTTCGCCGCGACCTTGGTCAGGACCGAGACATCGTCGAGGAGGGTGGCGATATCGTCGAGCAGGGCGAACAGGCTGGCACCGGCCATGGGAAGTCCAGAGAGGGAATGAGCGGATTCTGACCGATCCGGTGTGGACTGCGGAAGACGTCGGATTCACCGCGTGCCCACCGCCCCCCGGCGACACTGCGGAATCCGGACATCGCCGGCCCGTGGCCGGCGCTACCTGTCTTCGTCGCATGGGAGTTCCGCTTGAGCAATCCGCCCACCGCCAATGGCAATCCTCCGCTGGTCAAAGGCATGAACCGGCGCAGCCAGATCCTGCGCCTGCTGATGCGCTATCGCCATTCAGGGGTGTTCTCGGGCATGAACCTGGATGCCGCAGGCAATCCAGCCGACGTTCCCGCGGACGGCAACCCGGAACAGTTCGTCAGCGACCTGGAAGCGCTGGGCCCGACCTTCGTCAAGCTGGGCCAGATGCTGTCCACGCGCCCGGACATGGTGCCGGTGGAGTTCGCCACAGCCCTGGAGCGCATGCAGGAAAAGGTGGCCGAGATTCCGGTCGAGCGCATCCATGCGATCGTCGAGCAGGAGCTGGGCGCACCGGTGAACAAGCTGTTCGCCTCATTCGATCCCGAACCGCTGGGCTGTGCCTCGATCGCGCAGGTGCATCGCGCGGTGCTGCATGACGGACGCCAGGTGGCAGTGAAGGTGCAGAAGCCTGAAGTGGCTGCACAACTTCGCTCGGACCTGGAGGCGCTGCGCAGCTTCGCGCTGGCCGCCGACCACCTGACCCAGGTGGGCCGCCGCGTGCGCCTGCGCGACTGGCTCAACGAGTTCGCAAAGACCCTGATGCAGGAGCTGGACTACCACGCCGAGGCCGAGAACCTGGCCCGTTTCGGCCGACACCTGAAGCCGTTCCGCCGCCTGTGGATTCCGCAGCCGCTGTGGGACTACAGCAGCCAGCGCGTGCTGACCATGGAACTGGCCACCGGCGTGCGCGTGGATGCGATTCCCGATGTGCGCCGCACCGAACAATCGATGGACCCGCTGGCGGCGGCGCTGATCCGCGGCTACCTGGACCAGATCTTCGTGCACGGCGAGATCCATGCCGACCCGCACCCCGGCAACCTGCGGGTGATGCCCGATGGACGGCTGGCGATCTTCGACCTGGGCATGGTCGCGCACATGCCGCCGCGCCTGCGCGAGCGGCTGCTGAAGATCCTGTTCGCCGCAGTCGATGGCCGTGGCGAGGAAGTAGCCGACGATCTGATCAGCATCAGCACGCGGCTGGAGGCCTTCGACGAAGAGCGCTACCTGCGCGAGACCGGCCAGCTGATCGCGCGCTACGCCGCCAGCGGCAGTTTCTCCGAAGGCCGCGTGGTGCTGGACATGGTGCGCATCGCCACCGCCTGCGGCCTGCGCACACCGCCGGAACTGAGCCTGCTCGGCAAGGCGCTGCTCAACCTGGAAACCGTATGCCGGTTGCTGGCACCCGAACTGGAGACCCGCCGCATCGTCGAGCGCCAGCTTCAGCATGTGATGCGTGCGCGCCTGAAAAAGTCCCTGTCGGCAGCCAACATCGCCAGCGAGGCGATGGAGCTGCAGCAGCTGCTGCGCGATGGGCCGCGCAAGCTGTCGGACATCATGGCGCTGCTGGCTGAGAACCGTCTGCAGATGAAGGTGACGGGCCTGGAAGAATCGCGGCTGATGGAGAACCTGCAGAAGATCGCCAACCGCGTGGCGGCCGGCATCATCAGCGCGGCATTGATCATGGCCGCCGCGATGATGATGAAGATCGACACCGGCTGGCATCTGTTCGGCTACCCGCTCATCGCCCTGATTCTGTTGTTCATCGGCGTAGTGCTCGGCCTTGGCATCGTGACCAGTGCATTGCTGTTCGATCGTCGCGCGCGGGCACGCGAAGAGCGCGGGCATCGCTAGCGCATCTGCGAAAACACCCGTATTCATGCGGTTTTTAATGTAATCCAACGAAGCCTTTCACGCTCGATTTACCTTCTGAGCGCGATTTCGCGCGCGTCATTTCAACAAACATTTCAGTCAGGTTCGTGCATGCACTATCGGGTCATCGGCCTGTCACATGCATGTGCTTGCGGCAGCGCTGGTCGGATGGACACGCGTCGGTACGACGTCCATCACCACCACCCCGTCACTGCCGAAGCTGCCTATGCTCTGGATACTGCTGCTGTCGTTGTTGCTGCTGTGCTGGTTGTTCCTCGCGTCCGGCAAATGGGTGTGGTGGAAGGCCAGTGCGTTCTCGCTGCTGCTGCTCACGCTCAGCGCATGGTGGCTGATCGACAAGCTGTCCGGTGATGGGCTCAACGCCGCCACGCTGTACCACCTCGGCGCCGACATGGAAGGCGCCGGAGTCTCCGACTTCAAGGGCTACATCGCCGGCTTCATCGTGCTGGCGCTGGTCTCGCTGCTGCCGCTGTTCGCCACGCGGGTGAAGCGCTGGCGCCGGCCCGGCCACGGTGGCGCGCTGTTCGCGGGCTTCGCGGCCGTGTGGGTGGCCACGATCATGATCAGCCCGCTGGCCCGCGACGGCCAACGCCTGTACCAGCAGCTGCGCCCGGTCGACTTCGCCCGCATCGCCCCCGAATACCAGGTGCCGACGCAGCCGCTGCAGCGCCCGCGCAACATCGTCTGGATCTACGGCGAGAGCCTGGAGCGCACGTACCTGGACGAAAACGTATTCCCAGGCCTGATGCCCAATCTCAACCGGCTGGCGTCCGAGTCGCTGGACGTGCGCAACCTGGCCTCGGCCGAGGGCAGCGGCTGGACCATCGCCGGCCTGGTGTCGTCGATGTGCGGCGTGCCGCTGACCACTTCGCAGGGCGATGAGAACAGCATGGACCGGATGGGCAGCTTCCTGCCCAAGGCAGTGTGCCTGGGCGACTACCTGAAGCAGCAGGGCTATACCAACCATTACCTGGGCGGGGCCAACGGCCAGTTCGCCGGCAAGGGCCAGTTCCTCGCCAGCCACGGCTTTGATGAAGTGCATGACCTCGCCTGGTTCAAGCAGCAGAAGAAGATCGGGCGCATCCACTACTCCGCCTGGGGCGTGCACGACGACGTGCTGCTGGACACCGCCTACCAGCGCTTCGAACAGCTCTCGCGCGCCGGCTCGCCGTTCATGCTCACCACGCTCACCATGGACACCCACCACCCGGCGGGCCACCTGCCGGTGTCGTGCAAGGGCGAGCGCTACCAGAGCCAGTACGGCAACATCAACATGCTCAACGCGCTCAAGTGCAGTGACCGGCTGATCTCGCAGCTGGTCGAACGCATCCAGGCCAGCCCGTACGGCAAGGACACGCTGATCGTGATCGCCTCCGACCACCTGGCGATGCCCAACGATCTGACCCACATCCTGACCCGGCAGAAGCGCGAGAACCTGCTGCTGTTCCTCGGCGATGGCATTGCGCCGCAGCAGCTCAGCGCCGACGCCGGCACCACCCTGGATTCGGGTGCGACCCTGCTCAGCCTGCTGGACCCGAACCTGAAGACGATGGGCTTTGGCCGTTCACTGATCGATACCCAGCGCGCGCCCAGCGCCAGCGTGGCCACCCAGCGTGATGGCGGCCGAGATTACCCGCAGTACCTCGCCTTCGCCCGCTCGCTGTGGCTGGGTGAGCCGACCCGCGAGCTGAAGATCGACGGCGACGACCAGGTGGTGGTCGGCCTGCAACACGTGCAGCCACCGGTGCTGCTGGAGTACGACAAGGATTGGGGCTTGAAGTCGGTGTACCTGGAAAACACCTCGCGCCAGTTCGATGATGCCAACCCGGACAACACCCTGGCCTACGTCGACCGTTGCACCGCATTCGAGGATGGCTCGGCCGACGGTGACTGGTGTGCCCTGCTGGTCAACCGTGACAACGGCATCAAGCTGTACCGTGACAACGACCTGCGTGGCGGCATCGCCGTGGATGCACCGCTGGACGCATTCCAGGGCCCGCGCCCGAGCGTGCGCCAGGCGCACATGATCACCCAGAAGGGTCGCCGCACCCGCGCCGGCCAGTACATGCTGCAGCTGGTGGCGAGTACGCGGCCGGATCGTGGCTTCTGGATCGAAGCGGTGTCCTCGCAGCGCAAGGTGGTGCTGGCCCAGCAGTGGGTGCAGCCCGATGCCAACGGCAAGATCAACGTGTCGTTCGGGCTGGACCACGAAGTGGATGATCTGGAAATCCGCGCGTGGTTGAACCATGCCGAGAAGCTGGCGGTGGACACGTTCGCACTGGTGCCCTCGCGCGGCCGACCGCGGGGGTAGGGCTCTTTGCAGGGCTGCGCCCTGCACCCGTGGTAGTGCCGGCCGCTGGCCGGCCACCTCAGAAGCAACGGCAACAGCGGGCATTCCGTGGTTGGGCGGGGTGGGTCCGGTTGCGGGGGACGCTGCAAGTCCCCCTTCCGGGGCCCGGCCCAGCCGCTGGCGGCTGTGCGTTCGGGCGCTTGCGAAGCAGTGCTTCGCAAGCAAAGCGCCCTCACCCATGTAAGCTCGGTCGCCG
>NZ_JCAFVP010000011.1:0-134862 GCF_059372495.1 Stenotrophomonas sp. YJH_SMC_80 | reverse complement strand
GGTTGGCGACGAAATCGAAATCGTCGGCATCCGTCCGGTGCAGAAGACCACCGTGACCGGCGTTGAAATGTTCCGCAAGCTGCTGGACCAGGGTCAGGCAGGCGACAACGCTGGCCTGCTGCTGCGCGGCACCAAGCGTGATGACGTCGAGCGTGGCCAGGTCCTGGCCAAGCCGGGTTCGATCAAGCCGCACACCAAGTTCGAAGGCGAAGTCTACGTCCTGTCGAAGGACGAGGGCGGCCGTCACACCCCGTTCTTCAACGGCTACCGCCCGCAGTTCTACTTCCGCACCACCGACATCACCGGCGCAGCTGCTCTGCCGGAAGGCGTCGAAATGGTGATGCCGGGTGACAACGTCAAGATGGTCGTCACCCTGATCAACCCGGTGGCAATGGACGAAGGCCTGCGCTTCGCCATCCGCGAAGGCGGCCGTACCGTCGGCGCCGGCGTGGTCTCGAAGATCATCGAGTAATCTGGTAGTATCTGCGCCCCGATGTTGCCTGGGTAGGGCATCGGGGCGTATCAAATGGGAAAGCAGGCACAGGATGTGCCTTGTGTTCCCCGGACCAGGAAGGGTCAATGCCATTCAGGCGGCGTCAACAGGCGACTGTTGACAGCTGCCTTGCGTGCCGTTATGCTTCTACGTCTGGGCAGGCCGGGAAACTGGTCTGCCTACGTTTTTGAGGTCTATGGATTGACCTTGGCGGCCTGCAGGAGTGCGGGCCGTCCGTATTCAGGAATTTCATGGGGCAAAGCAACCCAGAGGCTTTGTCTGTCGCTCTTTTAACGAAGGAACCTACCGCCATGGCGGACCAAAAGATCCGGATCCGGCTGAAAGCGTTCGATCATCGTCTGATCGACCGTTCGGCCAGCGAGATCGTTGAAACGGCAAAGCGGACCGGCGCGCAAGTGCGTGGCCCGATCCCGCTGCCGACCAAGATCGAGCGTTACACCGTTCTCGTCTCCCCGCACGTCGACAAGGACGCGCGTGACCAGTACGAGACCCGCACGCACAAGCGCGTGCTCGATATCGTTGACCCGAATGACAAGACCGTGGACGCGCTGATGAAGCTCGAACTGGCTGCCGGCGTCGACGTTCAGATCAAGCTGACCTGAGGACTACGACCATGACGAAGAAGTATTCGTTGGGCTTCGTGGGCCGCAAGGCTGGCATGAGCCGCGTGTTCACTGAAGATGGCCGCTCCATCCCGGTGACCCTGATCGAAGCAACCCCGAACCACATCGCGCAGATCAAGACCGTCGAAACCGACGGCTACAGCGCCGTGCAGGTGACCGTCGGCGCGCGTCGCGCTGCCCTGGTCAACAAGCCGGAAGCCGGCCACTTCGCCAAGGCGAAGGTGGAAGCGGGTCGTGGCCTGTGGGAATTCCGCGTTGAAGACGCGCAGCTCGGCGATTTCGCCGTTGGCGGCGAAGTCAAGGCGGACATCTTCGAAGTCGGCCAGATCGTCGACGTCCAGGGTGTCACCAAGGGTAAGGGCTTCCAGGGCACCATCAAGCGCCACAACTTCCGTATGGGCGATGCAACCCACGGTAACTCGCTGTCGCATCGCGCGCCGGGTTCGCTGGGTCAGCGCCAGACCCCGGGTCGCGTTTTCCCGGGCAAGAAGATGTCGGGCCACATGGGCGCGGTGCAGCAGAGCACCCAGAACCTGGAAGTGGTCAAGGTCGACGTCGAGCGCGGTCTGATCGCCGTTCGCGGCGCCGTTCCGGGCGCGGCGGGTGGCGACGTGATCGTCCGTCCGGCGAGCAAGGCATAAGGAGAGATGACGATGGAACTCGTTATCACGGGTAGCAACAACAAGGTCTCGGTCTCCGACGCCGTGTTCGGTCGCGATTTCAGCGAAGATCTGGTCCACCAGGTCGTCGTTGCCTACCGCAACGCCGGTCGCGCCGGCACCAAGGCACAGAAGACTCGCTCCGAAGTGGCTGGTACCACCAAGAAGTCGAAGAAGCAGAAGGGCGGCGGCGCGCGTCATGGCGCACTGACGGCTCCGATCTTCGTCGGCGGCGGTGTCACCTTCGCGGCCAAGCCGCGCAGCTTCGAGCAGAAGGTCAATCGTAAGCAGTACCGTGCCGCCATGTGCGCGATCCTGTCCGAGCTGAACCGTCAGGGCCGTCTGACCATCGTGGAGTCCTTCGATGTCGAAGTGACCAACACGAAGGGTCTGATCGCCAAGCTGGCCGGCCTGGAAGTGGGCAAGCGCCCGCTGATCGTCACCGAAGAAGCGTCCGAGCACCTGTACCTGTCCGCCCGCAATCTGCCGTACGTGCAGGTGCGTGACGTCCAGGGTCTGGATCCGGTCTCGCTGGTGGGTGCCGACACGGTCGTCATCACCGCTGACGCGGTCAAGAAGGTCGAGGAGTGGCTGGCATGAACAGCAACGAAAAAATCTTCAGCGTGCTGCGTGCCCCGCGTGTCTCCGAAAAGACCGCGCGCCTGCAGGAACTCTCCAACCAGTATGTCTTCGAAGTTTCGAACGAAGCCACCAAGGCCGATGTAAAGGCCGCGGTTGAGCAGCTGTTCGACGTCAAGGTCGAAGCCGTCAACGTGGTCAACGTCAAGGGCAAGAACAAGTCCTTCCGTAACCGTGCTGGCCGCCGCGGCGATTGGCGCAAGGCGTACGTTCGCCTGGCCGATGGCCAGTCGATCGATGTAACGGCCAAGGCCTGAGGTACATCCCATGCCATTGATGAAATTCAAGCCCACTTCCCCCGGCCGCCGTTCGGCCGTGCGCGTGGTCACTCCCGATCTGCACAAGGGTGCTCCGCACGCTGCGCTGGTCGAGTCGCAGAGCCGCTCGGGTGGTCGTAACCACCATGGCCGCATCACCGTGCGTCACGTCGGTGGTGGTGCCAAGCAGCACTACCGCATCATCGACTTCAAGCGCAACAAGCTGGGCATCCCGGCGCGCGTGGAACGCATCGAATACGATCCGAACCGCACCGCGCACATCGCTCTGCTGTGCTACGTCGACGGTGAGCGTCGCTACATCATCGCCCCGAAGGGCCTGAAGGCCGGTGATCAGGTGATCGCTGGTTCGGATGCCCCGATCAAGGCTGGCAACACCCTGCCGCTGCGCAACATCCCGGTCGGCACCACCATCCACTGCATCGAACTGAAGCCGGGCAAGGGCGCTCAGATCGCTCGCGCCGCTGGTGCGGCCGTGCAGCTGGTGGCTCGCGAAGGCATCTACGCCACCCTGCGCCTGCGCTCGGGTGAAATGCGCAAGGTTCCGGTCGAGTGCTGCGCCACCATCGGCGAAGTCGGCAACGACGAGCACAGCCTGGAAAAGCTGGGCAAGGCCGGTGCCAAGCGTTGGCGCGGCGTCCGCCCGACCGTTCGTGGTGCTGCCATGAACCCGGTTGACCACCCGCACGGTGGTGGTGAGGCGAAGGCCGGCCAGGGTAACCCGCATCCGGTCACCCCGTGGGGTGTCCCGACCAAGGGTTACAAGACGCGCCATAACAAGCGCACTCAGCAGTTCATCGTCCGCGATCGTAGGGGCTAATCGACCATGGCACGTTCACTCAAGAAGGGCCCGTTCGTCGATCACCACCTCGTCAAGAAGGTGGAGGCCGCTGCGGGCAGCAAGAAGCCGATCAAGACCTGGTCGCGCCGTTCGATGATCCTGCCTGACATGGTAGGCGTCACCATTGCCGTGCATAACGGCAAGAACCACATCCCGGTTCTCGTCAACGAGAACATGGTCGGCCACAAGCTCGGCGAATTTGCCATCACCCGGACCTTCAAGGGTCACGGTGGTGACAAGAAGTCGGGCAAGTAAGGAGAGATGACAATGGAAGCGAAAGCCATCCTGCGCACTGCGCGCATCTCCCCGCAGAAGGCTCGTCTGGTCGCTGACCAGGTGCGCGGTCTGCCGGCCGAGCGTGCGGTCAACCTGCTGAAGTTCTCGGACAAGAAGGCTGCCCACCTGATCAAGAAGGTGGTGGAGTCGGCTATTGCCAATGCCGAGAACAACCAGGGCGCCGACGTCGACGAGCTGAAGGTTCAGACCATCATGGTTGATGAAGGTCCGACCCTGAAGCGTTTCATGGCGCGGGCGAAAGGCCGCGGTACCCGCATCCTCAAGCGCACCAGCCACATCACTGTGGTTGTGGGCGCCGCCAAGTAAGCGGATAAGGAAAAGACCATGGGTCATAAAGTTCATCCGATTGGTATCCGCCTCGGCATTTCCAAGGACTGGAACTCCAAGTGGTACGCCAACAAGGCCGAGTTCGCTGGTTACCTGGCAGCCGACCTGAAAGTGCGCGAAATGCTGCGCAAGAAGCTGGCTCAGGCCGGCATCAGCAAGATCCTGATCGAGCGTCCGGCCAAGACCGCTCGCGTGACGATCCACACCGCCCGTCCGGGCGTGGTGATCGGCAAGCGCGGTGAGGACATCGAGAAGCTGCGCAAGGAAGTGAGCGAGATGATGGGCGTCCCGGCGCACATCAACGTCACCGAAGTGCGCAAGCCGGAACTGGACGCGCAGCTCGTTGCCGAGTCGATCGCCCAGCAGCTGGAGCGTCGCATCATGTTCCGCCGCGCAATGAAGCGCTCGGTCGGCAACGCGATGCGCCTGGGTGCCCTGGGCATCAAGGTCAACGTGGGTGGCCGCCTCAACGGTGCAGAAATCGCCCGTTCGGAGTGGTACCGCGAAGGCCGCGTGCCGCTGCACACCCTGCGTGCCGACATCGACTATGGCTTCGCTGAAGCCAAGACGACCTACGGCATCATCGGCATCAAGGTCTGGATCTACAAGGGCGAGGTCTTCGATTTCTCCCAGGTTGGCCAGGAAAAGCAGGACGACACCCCGTCGCGCAACGATCGTCACGATCGCGGCGACCGTGGTGACCGTCAGCGCCCGGCCCGTGAAGCGAGGTAACGACAATGTTGCAACCCAAGCGAACCAAGTACCGCAAGGTACACAAGGGCCGTAACGATGGCCTGAGCTGGAGCGCCAACGCTGTCAGCTTCGGCGAATACGGCCTGAAGGCAACCGCACACGGTCAGCTGACCGCGCGTCAGATCGAAGCGGCCCGCCGCTCGATCAGCCGCTACGTCAAGCGCGGCGGCAAGATGTGGATCCGCGTGTTCCCCGACAAGCCCATCACCAAGAAGCCCATCGAAGTCCGAATGGGTTCTGGTAAGGGTAACGTGGAATACTGGGTGGCCCAGATCCAGCCCGGCCGCATGATCTATGAAATCGAGGGTGTTTCCGAGGAAGTGGCTCGCGAGGCGTTCCGCCTGGCCGCCGCCAAGCTCTCGGTCACCACCACTTTCGTGACCCGTACGGTGCGCTGATGGATATCAAAACTCTCCGTGAAAAGTCGGCTGACGAACTCAAGGCCCACCTGATCGACCTGCGTAAGGAACAGTTCTCTGTCCGTATGCAGCAGGTCACCGGCCAGCTGCCGAAGACCCACGACATTCGCCGGGTCCGTCGCGAGATTGCTCGCGTCAAGACCCTGCTCGGCAGCACGAAGTAAGGATGGCCGCTATGAGCGACAATACTGAAAAGAAGACGCTGCGCACGGTCGAAGGCCGTGTCGTCAGCAACAAGATGGACAAGACGGTTACCGTCCTGGTTGAGCGTCAGGTCAAGCACGCGCTGTACGGCAAGTACATCAAGCGCTCGACGAAGCTGCACGCCCACGATGCCGACAACGCCTGCAAGGAAGGCGATGTCGTCCGCGTGACCGAGATTGCTCCGATGTCCAAGACCAAGAACTGGCGCGTGGTGGAAGTCATCACGCGCGCGGCTGAATAAGGAGCTGAATCATGATCCAGATGCAGAGCTACCTTGACGTCGCGGACAATTCGGGTGCCAAGCAGGTGATGTGCTTCAAGGTGCTGGGTGGTTCCAAGCGCCGTTACGCCGGCATCGGCGACATCATCAAGGTCACCGTGAAGGATGCGATTCCGCGCGGCAAGGTCAAGAAGGGTGAAGTGTATGACGCCGTCGTGGTGCGTACCCGCAAGGGTGTGCGTCGCGCCGACGGCTCGCTGATCCGCTTCGACGGCAACGCTGCCGTTCTGCTGAACAGCAAGCAGGAGCCGATCGGTACCCGTATCTTCGGGCCGGTGACCCGTGAACTTCGTTCGGAGAAGTTCATGAAGATCGTCTCGCTCGCTCCCGAAGTGCTGTGAGCGACAGGAGATAATCATGGCTAACCGTATCAAGAAGGGCGACCAGGTTGTCGTCAACGCTGGCAAGGACAAGGGCAAGCAGGGCGAAGTCGTCCGCGTCGACGGCGACCGTGTGGTCGTCGCCAACGTGAACATCGTCAAGCGCCACACCAAGCCGAACCCGCAGGCAGGTGTTGCCGGCGGCGTGGTCGAGCGCGAAGCTTCGATCCATATCTCCAACGTGAATGTTCTGAACCCGGCTTCGGGCAAGGGCGAACGCGTTGGCTTCAAGGTGCTGGAGGATGGACGCAAACTGCGTGTGTTCCGCTCCAGCGGTGAGGCGCTCGACGCCTGAGGAATGAGAAGATGAGTTCCCGTCTCGAAAAGTTCTACAAGGACGAAGTGGTGCCGGCGCTGATGAAGCAGTTCGGCTACACCAATCCGATGGAAGTGCCGAAGCTGGTCAAGGTCACCCTGAACATGGGTGTCGGCGAAGCGGCCACCAACAAGAAGATCCTGGAAAACGCCGTCGGCGACATGACCAAGATTTCCGGCCAGAAGCCGGTTGTCACCAAGTCGCGTGTGTCGGTTGCGTCGTTCAAGATCCGCGATGGTTGGCCGATCGGCTGCAAGACCACGCTGCGTCGCCACAAGATGTACGAGTTCCTGGATCGCCTGATCAACATCTCGCTGCCGCGCGTGCGCGACTTCCGTGGTGTTTCCGGTCGTTCCTTCGACGGCCGCGGCAACTTCAACATGGGTGTGAAGGAGCAGATCATCTTCCCGGAAATCGACTTCGACGCCGTCGACGCGATCCGCGGTATGGATATCGCCATCACCACCACTGCGAAGACCGACGCGGAAGCGAAGGCGCTGCTGGCAGCGTTCAAGTTCCCGTTCCGTAACTGATCTGTCGAGGAAACCGAAATGGCAAAGACCTCCATGGTCAACCGCGACATCAAGCGGGAAAAGCTGGCAAAGAAGTACGCTGAAAAGCGTGCAGCTCTGAAGAAGATCGTGTCCTCCGTGGACGCGACCTACGAAGAGAAGATCGACGCCGCAACCAAGCTGGCCAAGCTGCCGCGCGATTCGTCGCCGAGCCGCCAGCGCAACCGTTGCGAGCTGTCGGGTCGTCCGCGTGGCGTCTACAGCAAGTTCGGCCTGGGCCGTAACAAGCTGCGTGAAGCCACCATGCGTGGCGACGTCCCGGGTCTGCGCAAGGCCAGCTGGTAATCCCAGCCGGCCCTGCGATCAGGAGCCCCTTCGGGGGTTCCTGAACCGGGCAGGGGAGGCATTCAGCTTTCCCGATGCAAAAAAACCGAAGAGCCCGGCGCAAGCCGGGCTCTTTTGGCGTATACTCCCGCGTCTTGCCCTGTGCAGACGGGGTTGTAGGAGTGGGCTTCCGGCCCGCTGCAACAAGGGACCTGGCCCGTTTCCAGGAGACAACAGATTTTCGCGAAAGCGGATATCGGTGCACTCAAAGGTACTCATATGAGCATGACTGATCCCATCGCCGACCTGCTGGTCCGCATCAAGAATGCGGCCGCGGTTGGCAAGCAGACGGTGAAAGCCCCGTCGTCCAAGATCAAGGTTGCGATTGCCCAGGTCCTGAAGGACGAGGGTTACATCACCGACCTGCGCGTGACCCAGCTGGAAAACAACAAGTCCGAGCTGGAAATCGTGCTGAAGTATTTCGAAGGCAAGCCGGTCATCGCGACCCTGAAGCGCTTCTCGCGTTCGGGCCTGCGCCAGTACCGCGGCAAGAGCGAGCTGCCGAAGGTCATGAACGGCCTGGGTATCTCCATCATTTCCACCTCCAAGGGCATCATGACTGATGCGCAGGCGCGCCAGCTGGGCGTCGGCGGCGAAGTCCTGTGCTTCGTGGCCTAAGGCGAAAGGAGTAGAACTATGTCCCGCGTAGCCAAGAAGCCGATCGACCTGGGTAAGGTTGAACTGAACGTCCAGTCGGACAGCGTCACCGCCAAGGGCCCGAAGGGCACCCTGTCGCTGGCCAAGCCGGCCGGTATTGCCATCAACGTCGACAACGGCGTTGCCACCCTGAGCACCGAGAACGCCGACCTGGTCGCACTGACCGGTACCGTGCGTGCGATCCTGTCCAACATGGTCAAGGGCGTGTCCGAAGGCTTCGAGCGCAAGCTGGAGCTGGTCGGCGTGGGTTACCGCGCTGCCATGCAGGGCAAGGACCTGAGCCTGTCGCTGGGCTTCTCGCACCCGGTCGTGTTCGTGGCGCCGGAAGGCATCACCCTGTCGACCCCGACCCAGACCGAGATCCTGGTCCAGGGCGCTGACAAGCAGGTCGTCGGTGAAGTTGCCGCCAAGATCCGTGCGTTCCGCAAGCCGGAGCCGTACAAGGGCAAGGGCGTGAAGTACTCCGACGAAGTCATCATCCGTAAGGAAGCCAAGAAGGCATAAGCGCGAGTCCCTCGCAAGAGCCCGCACATCCCTGTGCGGACTTCTCAGGGAAAAGCTCTTCCTTCAGCTTTCAAGGAATAATCAAAATGAACAAGAACATCGCCCGCCTGCGTCGCGCCAAGTCGACCCGCGCCCACATCCGTGAGCTCGGCGTCGCCCGCCTGTCGGTGCTGCGCACTGGCCAGCACCTGTACGCCCAGGTCTTCACCGCCGACGGTTCCAAGGTGCTGGCTGCCGCCAACACCACCCAGACCGACGTCATGGAAGGCCTGAAGAACGGCAAGAACGCCGATGCCGCCGCCAAGGTTGGCCGCATCGTCGCCGAGCGCGCCAAGGCCGCCGGCGTCGAGAAGGTTGCCTTCGATCGTTCGGGCTACCGCTACCACGGCCGCATCAAGGCCCTGGCAGAAGCGGCCCGCGAAGCCGGTCTGCAGTTCTAAGGGACAAGGGCAGGGGGCCATTGGCCTCCTGCCTGCCTGCTCGCCAGCCTGAGTGAGGCTGGACGGCGCCGCTCTTCTGCAGCGGCCCACCGGAACGCCGCGTCACGCCACAACCATAAGCGGCTTCGAGCCGTACATACCCAAACAACCAAGGAATCAACATGGCAGAAGAGCGTCAGCAGCGGGGTCGCGATCGCGACCGTAACCGCGAAGAGAAGATCGACGACGGCATGATCGAAAAGCTGGTCGCGGTCAACCGCGTCAGCAAGACCGTCAAGGGTGGCCGCCAGTTCACCTTCACCGCCCTGACCGTTGTCGGCGACGGCGAAGGCAAGGTCGGTTTCGGTTATGGCAAGGCCCGCGAAGTGCCGGTCGCCATCCAGAAGTCGATGGAACAGGCCCGCAAGAACCTGGTCAGCGTTGACCTGAACAACGGCACCCTGTGGCACACCATCAAGGATGGTCACGGCGCAGCCCGCGTGTTCATGCAGCCGGCTTCGGAAGGTACCGGCGTCATCGCCGGCGGTGCCATGCGCGCCGTGCTGGAAGCGGTTGGCGTGAAGAACG
This sequence comes from Stenotrophomonas sp. YJH_SMC_80, assembly GCF_059372495.1. NCBI lineage: Bacteria > Pseudomonadati > Pseudomonadota > Gammaproteobacteria > Lysobacterales > Lysobacteraceae > Stenotrophomonas > Stenotrophomonas sp. YJH_SMC_80. Next base: position 125,271 of record NZ_JCAFVP010000011.1, on the reverse strand, counting down.
TGCTGGCCAAGGCCACCGGTTCGCGCAACCCGATCAACCTGGTGCGTGCCACCGTGAAGGGCCTGTCTGCTGCGCAGTCGCCGGCCCGCATCGCGGCCAAGCGCGGCAAGAAGGTGGAGGAACTCAACCATGGCTAATGAGTCCAACAAGACTGTCAAGGTCCGCCTGGTGCGTGGCCTGCGTGGCACCCAGTCGCGTCACCGCCTGTCGGTGCGTGCCCTGGGCCTGAACAAGCTCAACGATGTGCGTGAACTGAAGGACAGCCCGCAGGTGCGCGGCCTGATCAACAAGGTTCAGTACCTCGTCCAGGTTGAGGAGTAATCGACCATGACTCTGCGTCTCAATGAACTGAGCCCGGCACCGGGCGCCCGCACCGAGCGTACCCGCGTCGGTCGCGGTATCGGCTCGGGCCTGGGCAAGACTGCCGGCCGCGGCCACAAGGGTTCGTTCGCCCGCAAGGGTGGCGGCAAGATCAAGGCTGGCTTCGAAGGCGGCCAGACCCCCATGCAGCGTCGTCTGCCGAAGATCGGCTTCCGTTCGCCGATCGCCAAGGACACCGCTGAAGTGCTGCTGTACGCGCTGGACAAGCTGCCGGCCGGTGAGATCGACTTCGCCGCCCTGCGTGCTGCCAAGCTGGTCCCGAGCACTGCCAAGAAGGCCAAGGTCGTCGTCAAGGGCGAAGTGACCAAGGCGTTCACCCTGAAGGGTATTGCTGCCACGGCGGGTGCCAAGGCCGCGATCGAAGCTGCCGGCGGCAGCGTAACGGAGTAAGAAAATCATGGCGCAAGCTGGCATCGGTAACCTCGCGGGCGGAATGGGCAAGTTCACTGAACTTCGCCAACGTTTGCTGTTCGTCGTCGGGGCTTTGATCGTCTATCGCATCGGCTGCTACGTGCCGGTGCCGGGCGTCAATCCCGATGCCATGCTTGCCATGATGCAACAGCAGGGCGGCGGCATCGTGGACATGTTCAACATGTTCTCGGGCGGCGCCCTGCACCGTTTCAGCATCTTCGCGCTGAACGTGATGCCGTACATCTCGGCATCGATCGTGATGCAGCTGGCCGTGCACATCTTCCCCGCCCTGAAGGCGATGCAGAAGGAAGGTGAGTCCGGCCGCCGCAAGATCACCCAGTATTCGCGCATCGGCGCCGTGCTGCTGGCAGTGGTGCAGGGCGGCTCGATCGCGCTGGCCCTGCAGGGCCAGGTTTCGCCGTCGGGCGCTCCGGTCGTATATGCGCCGGGCATGGGCTTCGTGCTCACCGCCGTGGTCGCGCTGACCGCCGGCACCATGTTCCTGATGTGGGTCGGTGAGCAGGTCACCGAGCGCGGCATCGGCAACGGCGTGTCGCTGATCATCTTCGCCGGTATCGTCGCAGGCCTGCCGGGTGCGATCATCCACACCTTCGACGCCTACCGCGACGGCAACATCCAGTTCATCCAGCTGCTGCTGATCGCCATCGTCGTGCTCGCCTTCACCTTCTTCGTGGTGTTCGTCGAGCGTGGCCAGCGCCGGATCACGGTCAACTACGCGCGCCGCCAGGGCGGTCGCAACGCGTACATGAACCAGACCTCGTTCCTGCCGCTGAAGCTCAACATGGCCGGCGTCATCCCGGCGATCTTCGCCTCGAGCCTGCTGGCGTTCCCGGCCACCCTGGCCATGTGGTCCGGCCAGGCTGCCAACCAGAGCAGCTTCGGCCAGGTCCTGCAGAAGGTGGCCAATGCTCTCGGCCCGGGCGAGCCGCTGCACATGATCGTGTTCGCTGCGCTGATCACCGGTTTCGCGTTCTTCTATACCGCGCTGGTGTTCAACTCGCAGGAAACCGCCGACAACCTGAAGAAGTCGGGCGCGCTGATTCCGGGCATCCGTCCGGGCAAGGCCACCGCCGATTACATCGACGGCGTGCTGACCCGCCTGACCGCAGCCGGCTCGGCCTACCTGGTGATCGTCTGCCTGCTGCCGGAACTGATGCGCACGCAGCTGAACGCCTCGTTCTACTTCGGTGGTACTTCGCTGCTGATCGTGGTGGTGGTGGTGATGGACTTCATCGCCCAGGTGCAGGCGCACCTGATGTCCCACCAGTACGAGAGCCTGCTGAAGAAGGCCAACCTGAAGGGCGGCAACCGCGGCGGTTTTGCCCGCGGCTGATTGGCCTGTTATACTTTCGTCTTCCTGACGTGATGGTCCCTCCGCTTCGCGGACTCCGGCCACACAAACGAAGGGCGGCCCCCGCAGCGGTTCCGGGTGGGGGTGTGATGAGGTGGTCCCGCGCTGGAGTAGCGCGGGCGGCCCCGGGGGAAACCCCAGGTCCAACCCCATCCGGCGCCGGAGCCTGGGCACACTCCCCAGGCCGGGTTCATGAAACCAATGGTTTCACGGGCTTCCATGTAAACCGGAACCTTGTTAGTATCGCTAGTTCACTTTTTTGATCCATCCTGCCGGATTGGCGTGCCCGAGGCGCGCTGTCGGCCATCACTCAGCTGGAGAACCGCGTCATGGCGCGTATTGCAGGCGTCAACCTGCCAGCCCAGAAGCATGTCTGGGTCGGGTTGCAAAGCATTTACGGCATCGGCCGTACCCGTTCGAAGAAGGTCTGCGAAGTCGCAGGCGTTGCTTCGACCACCAAGATCCGCGATCTGTCGGAGCCGGAAATCGAGCGCCTGCGCGCCGAAGTCGGCAAGTACATTGTGGAAGGCGATCTGCGCCGTGAGATCGGCATCGCGATCAAGCGCCTGATGGACCTGGGCTGCTACCGCGGCCTGCGTCACCGTCGTGGCCTCCCGCTGCGTGGCCAGCGCACCCGTACCAACGCCCGCACCCGCAAGGGTCCGCGCAAGGCGATCAAGAAGTAAGGGACTGAGAAATGGCTAAGCCCGCTGCTAAGACCAAGAAGAAGATCAAGCGCGTCGTCACCGACGGCGTTGCCCACGTCCACGCTTCGTTCAACAACACCATCGTCACCATCACCGACCGCCAGGGCAACGCTCTGTCGTGGGCGACCTCCGGTGGCGCTGGCTTCCGCGGTTCGCGCAAGTCGACCCCGTTCGCTGCCCAGGTGGCGGCTGAAAAGGCCGGTCGTGCTGCGCTGGACTACGGCGTGAAGTCGCTGGAAGTCCGCATCAAGGGCCCGGGTCCGGGCCGTGAGTCGGCCGTGCGTTCGTTGAACAACGTCGGCTACAAGATCACCAACATCATCGACGTGACGCCTATCCCGCACAACGGGTGCCGTCCGCCGAAGAAGCGTCGCGTCTAAAGGGAGCGATAAGAAATGGCTCGTTATATCGGTCCTACCTGTAAGCTCGCCCGTCGCGAAGGCGCCGACCTGTCCCTGAAGAGCCCGGCGCGTGCGCTGGACTCGAAGTGCAAGCTGGAGCAGAAGCCCGGCCAGCACGGCGCCACTGCCCGCAAGGGCAAGCTGTCCGACTACGCCACCCAGCTGCGTGAAAAGCAGAAGGTCAAGCGTATCTACGGCCTGCTGGAGCGTCAGTTCCGCAACTACTACAAGAAGGCCTCGACCAAGAAGGGCAACACCGGCGAGAACCTGCTGCAGCTGCTGGAAACCCGCCTGGACAACGTCGTCTACCGCATGGGCTTCGCCGTGACCCGTCCGGCTGCCCGTCAGCTGGTGTCGCACCGCGGCGTCACCGTGAATGGCAAGTCGGTCAACCTGGCTTCGTACCAGGTCAAGGCTGGCGACGCCATCGCTCTGTCTGAAAAGGCTGCCAAGCAGCTGCGCGTCCAGGAAGCCCTGACCGTCGCCGCCCAGCATGACCTGAGCCCGTCGTGGGTTGAAGTGGATTCCGGCAAGTTCACCGGCATCTTCAAGGCTGTTCCGGATCGTTCGGATCTGCCTGCGGACATCAACGAAGCGCTGATCGTCGAGCTGTATTCGAAGTAATTCACATTGGAGAGCCCCCGGCGACGGCCGGGGGTTCACTAGGAGAACCCGCAACATGACGGTTACCGCCAACCAGGTTCTGCGTCCTCGCGGTCCGCAGATCGAACGCCTTACCGACACCCGTGCAAAGGTCGTTATCGAACCTTTGGAGCGGGGTTACGGGCATACGCTGGGTAATGCCCTGCGTCGCGTGCTGCTGTCGTCCATCCCGGGCTTCGCCATCACGGAAGTCGAAATCGACGGCGTGTTGCATGAGTACACCACGGTCGAAGGTCTGCAGGAGGACGTGCTCGAAGTCCTGCTGAACCTCAAGGACGTGGCCATCCGTATGCACTCCGGCGACAGCGCCACCCTGTCCCTGTCCAAGCAGGGCCCAGGCGTTGTCACCGCTGCCGACATCAAGGTCGACCACAATGTGGAGATCCTGAACGGCGACCATGTGATCTGCCACCTGACCAAGGACACGGCAATCAACATGCGTCTGAAGATCGAACGTGGTTTCGGCTACCAGCCGGCTGCCGCGCGTCGTCGTCCGGACGAAGAAACCCGTGCCATCGGCCGCCTGGTCCTGGATGCCTCGTTCTCGCCGGTCCGCCGCGTCGCCTATGCCGTGGAAGCGGCCCGCGTCGAACAGCGTACCGACCTGGACAAGCTGGTCATCGATATCGAGACCAACGGCACCATCGACGCCGAGGAAGCCGTGCGCACCGCCGCCGACATCCTCAGCGACCAGCTGTCGGTGTTCGGTGACTTCACCCACCGCGACCGCGGTGCGGCCAAGCCGGCAAACAACGGCGTGGATCCGGTGCTGCTGCGCCCGATCGACGATCTGGAGCTGACCGTGCGTTCGGCCAACTGCCTGAAGGCTGAAAGCATCTACTACATCGGCGATCTGATCCAGAAGACCGAAGTGGAGCTGCTGAAGACCCCGAACCTGGGCAAGAAGTCGCTCACCGAGATCAAGGAAGTGCTGGCTCAGCGCGGCCTGTCGCTCGGCATGAAGCTGGAGAACTGGCCGCCGGCCGGTGTCGCCAGCCACGGCATGCTGGGCTGAGATCGGTAATGCCTGAAGGCTCCACCGTTCGCGGTGGGGCCTTCAACGCAACACACCATGCCATGACGAACCACAGGTTCGCGCGGCAGGTCGTCCAGGACGGGCGGCCAGGACCATCCGCAGTCCGCGCAGCAACGCCAGGATGGCGACAACGATCCACACAGCCACATCATTAACCAAGGAATATCACCATGCGTCACCAGAAGTCTGGCCGTAAGTTCAGCCGCACCAGCGCCCACCGCGAAGCGATGTTCAAGAACATGGCCGCCTCGCTGTTCAAGCACGAGCTGATCAAGACCACCCTGCCGAAGGCCAAGGAACTGCGCCGCGTTGCCGAGCCGCTGATCACCCTGGCCAAGGTCGACTCCGTCGCCAACCGCCGTCTGGCCTTCGCCCGCCTGCGCGACAACGAAGCCGTGGGCAACCTGTTCACCATCCTGGGCCCGCGCTACGCGAACCGTCCGGGCGGCTACCTGCGCCTGCTGAAGTGCGGCTTCCGCGCCGGCGACAACGCGCCGATGGCCTACGTCGAGCTGGTTGACCGTCCGGTCGTGGCCGAGGAAGTGGCCGAGTAATCGGACCGCTCCAACGCGACACAGCGAAAGCCCGGCCTTTGCCGGGCTTTTGCGTTTCCAGGGCTCGGATGCCTTTCCGCAGGAAAGGGCCCTGACCCCGGGCAGGCAGCACCGCAGGCCAGAGCCCTTTGCATTCGCACTGGGATCTGACCCGCACCGTTCCGACAGGCGTCACCTGTGGCGGTTCGAATGGCACGCACTCTCGGTTACGCTTGGCGCCTGATCCATTTGAGCGTTGACGATGAATCCACTGCGCTGGCCCTTCCGCGCCCAGTTCTTGCTGGGCTTCCTGATCTGCGCGGGCCTGCTTGGCTACGCGATCTTCCTGCAGTTGAAGATGGGCCTGGAGCCTTGTCCGCTGTGCATCTTCCAGCGCCTGGCCTTTGCCGCGCTCGGCCTGCTGTTCCTTATCGGTGCGCTGCACGGGCCCTCCAACCGCCCGGGACGCGCGACCTATGGCGTGCTGGCGTTCATTGCCGCCGCAGTGGGTGCCGGCATTGCCGCGCGCCACGTCTACGTGCAGATGCTGCCGCCGGAAATGGGCTCCACCTGTGGCCCGCCGCTGGCGTTCCTGAGCGAGACCATGGGGCCGCTGGAAGTATTCCGCACGGTACTGACCGGTACCGGCAACTGCGGCAACATCGACTGGACCTTCCTGGGCCTGACCATGCCGATGTGGTCGGGCGTGTGGTTCGTGCTGCTGGCGTTGTGGGCGCTGGTGGTGTCGCTGGGCAAGGTCAAGCGCTGAAAGCGAAACGGGGTCGGGTCCCTTGGCATCGCAAAGGGCTCTGACCCCAATCGTTGACGAAGGGTAGTGCCGGCCGCTGGCCGGCACGCCGTGAGGATGCCGGCCAGCGGCCGGCACTACCTCAGAAGTCCTGCTGCAGGCTCAGGTAAGCACCTCGGCGCGGTCCCCACTGCGGGGCGAAGACGCCGACACCGCCACCGTCGCGCAGCTGGTAGCTGCGATCCAGTGCGTTGATCACGGCCAGTTGGACGTGCAACGGATGGCCGCTGTCGGCATTGAAGTCGTGCCCGGCGCTGAGGTTCACCTGCAGGTACGACGGCAGCTCGCCGCCGTTGGGTACGCCTTCGATGTCCGAACGCAGGCCGCTGCCGAACACGTAGTTGGCACCGATCCGGTTGTGTCCGGCGAAGGCGTAGCTGAGACCACCCGATGATGTCAGCTTCTGGTCGTGGTCGAGGTGGATCCAGTGGTTGGCCACAAAGGCCAGCGCTTCCGGATCGAGGTTGTACTGGCTGGTGATGACGTCGGTACCGATGGCCTTGTTCAGCGCGGCGTTGAAGTAGGCGCTGAAAGGACCGTTGCTGTAGTCGGCGCTGAACTCCAGGCCGCGGATGTGGCCACGGCGGTAGTTGAAGGTCGAATAGATGTAGGCAGCGCCGAACTGGCCTTCGTCCTGCAGGCGTGCGACGCGTCGGTCATACGCGTCCAGGCCCAGGGTCAGGTGCTCGCCCAGTTGCTGCGAGACGCCGATGTCGTAGTAGTCGCTGCGCTCGGCCAGCGGCGTGTTGTTGCCGCCGCTGGGCTGCTGGTTGGTGGTGCCGTCGTACAGCGCGATGTCGCTGCTGGCAATCAACTCGCTGGCCGGTGGCGTGAAGTAGCGCGAATAGCCGGCGTGCACGGTGGTGCTGTCGCTGGCATTCCAGACCACGCCCACGCGCGGGCTGAGCTGGCCTTCGGTGCGGCCGAAGGCCTTGTAGCGGTCGCCACGCAGGCCGTAGTTCACGGTCCAGTCGTCGCCGATCTTCCACTCGTCCTGTACGTACAGTGCCAGCGTACTGGCGTGGAACGCGCTGCGGTCGGGGATCAACAGCGGTGTCGTGCCGGACTGCTGGCCGCCGTCATCAACCGGGAACACCCAGCTGTTGCTGCTGGCCCGCGCGTTCTCGTAATTGCCGTACAGGCCATAGCGCAGCGTGTGGTCGTTGCCCAACGGCGTTGAGAAGTCGGCCTGCAGGGTATTGGCGCGGTTGCTGCGCTGGACCTGCGAGGCGACGCCGCTGAACACCAGGTCGCCCACCACGTCCGGGTTGAACGCCACGTCGCTGTAGCGCTGTCCGGCCGATAGCTGGTACGCGGTGCTGCCCAGCGTGCCCTGCAGCACCAGCATGCCGAAGCGGGTGGTCTCGCGCTGGGTCTCATCCAGCTGGCTGGAGTCGAAGGTGGTGGTGTCCAGATATCCAAACTGTGGCGTCTGGCCCGGGTTGACCGGGATCTGGAAGCGGTTGTTGGCGAAACCGGCGAACACACTCAGGCGGGTGTTGTCGTTGACCAGGTAGGTGAGGTCGGCGAAGGCCTTTCCCTGGTGGGTGTCGTCGTGCAGCGGCTTGCGCGAGTTGCTGGGGTTCTCCAGGCCGACCTCATGCTGGTCGTAGTTGCCGGTCAGGAACCAGCTCCAGCGCCCCTGGTTGCCCCACCAGGAGGCGTTCGGATTGATCTTGCCGAACGAGCCGGTGGTCAGCCCCGCGCTGCCGCCGTTGCCCAGCTCGGCACCGTTGCGGGTGGTGATGTCGACCGCCGCTGCGGTGCGCTCGCCGAACTGCGCCGGCAGTGCGCCGTCCATCAGGCGGATGCTCTTGATGGTGCGCGCGTCCAGGGTCTGGCCGAAGCCGGAGATCGATTCGGGCAGCAGCACGCCGTTGATGCGGTACTGCAGGTTGGCGTGGTCGCCACGCACATGCACGCCGCCATAGGAGTCCTGGACCACGCCAGGGGCCTGCAGCAGTACCTGGCTGAGTGGCGCGGAGGCACCCAGCGGCTGCTTCTGGATGTCCTCGGCGGTGATCTGGTACTGGCTGCTGCCGATGTCCGGCGACAGCGTGTTGCGGGCCTGGTCGAGCTGGGCGTGGACGGTGACCGCATCCAGATCCTTGACGGACGAAGCGGGGGCGTCGGCTGCCGAGGCGAAGGCGGGCAGGCTGGCCAGGGCCAGGGCGAAGGTGATGCCGGTAGCGAGGGGCGAGGGCTTCATGGTGGGAGAGGTGGCGGCTGGATGTGGAAGGGGCCGGTCCATGACATTCAAGTGTTACTCCGTAACAAATCATGCGCCTGTCCCGGGCGGCTGACCATGCAGGATCTGGCCGCTGGCGTCAGCCTTTCTCTGCCGTTCAGGCGAGCCGGTAGGCCGGACCGGCCCTTTGCGTCAGCGGCCGGCTCTGCGACCATGACCGCCCCCCATCCCGGAAGTCTGCAATGAGCCTGTCCGCCGTTCCGCCCGTGCCCGATCCCGCCGCGACCGCCGCCGGCGCTGCCTGGTCGCCGGAGAGCTGGCGGGGCAAGACCGCGCTGCAGATGCCGACCTATCCCGACCCGGTAGCCCTGGAGGCGGCCCTGCACGAGCTTAAGCGGCTGCCACCGCTGGTCACCTCATGGGAGATCCTGGCGCTGAAGCAGCAGCTGGCCGAGGCCCAGGAAGGCAAGCGCTTCCTGCTGCAGGGCGGCGACTGCGCCGAGAACTTCAGCGACTGCGAATCGGGCACCATCTCCAACCGGCTGAAGGTACTGCTGCAGATGAGCCTGGTGCTGGTGCACGGCCTGCGCCAGCCGGTGATCCGCGTTGGCCGCTTTGCCGGCCAGTACGCCAAGCCGCGTTCGGCCGATACCGAGACCCGCGACGGCGTGACCCTGCCGAGCTACCGCGGCGATGTGATCAACGCCCCCGCTTTCACTGAAGCAGCGCGTCTGCCGGATCCGAAGCGGATGCTGCAGGCCCACGCCCATTCGGCGATGACGATGAACTTCGTGCGTGCGCTGATCGACGGTGGTTTCGCCGACCTGCACCACCCCGAATACTGGAACCTGGAGTGGGTAAGCCACTCGCCGCTGGCGGCCGATTACCAGAAGATGGTGGCCTCGATCGGCGATGCGGTGCACTTCATGGAGACCCTGGCCGGGGCCCGCGTGCACAACCTCAACCGCATCGACTTCTACACCTCGCATGAAGCACTGCTGCTGCCCTACGAGCAGGCGCTGACCCGCCAGGTGCCGCGCCAGCAGGGCTGGTTGAACCTGAGCACGCATTACCCGTGGATCGGCATGCGCACGGCTGCGCTGGATGGCGCGCACGTGGAATACCTGCGTGGCGTGCGCAATCCGATTGCGATCAAGGTCGGCCCGTCGGTGACGCCGGACCAGCTGCTGCGCCTGATCGATGTGCTCAACCCGCACGACGAACCGGGTCGACTGAGCTTCATCCACCGCATGGGTGCGGCGCAGATCGCCGAGAAGCTGCCGCCGCTGCTGGATGCCGTCAAGCGTGATGGCCGCCGCGTGCTGTGGGTGTGCGATGCGATGCATGGCAACACCGAAAGCACTGCCAATGGCTTCAAGACGCGTCGCTTCGACAACGTGCGTGGCGAAGTGGAGATGTCGTTTGATCTGCATGCGGCCGCGGGCACGCGCCTGGGGGGCGTGCACCTGGAGCTGACCGGCGAGGACGTGACCGAATGCACCGGTGGTGCGCGCGAACTGACCGAGCGTGACCTGGAGCGTGCGTATCGCTCAACGGTGGACCCGCGGTTGAATTACGAGCAGTCGCTGGAGATCGCGATGGCGATCGTGCGCAAGCAGGAGCAAGTGCGGTAAGGGGTTTTCGGCAGGGCTTGCAGCCCTGCACCTGCTGCAATCAACGTCAACGGCAAAAGCCGAAGCAGCGGCAACAGCATGCATTCCGTGGGCTGGCGGGGCGGTGTCGGAGTGCGGGGACGCTGCAAGTACGTCCCTGTAAGCTTGGCAGCCGCATCCATGCGGCTGACACCCCGCACTCCGACACCGCCCCACCTTAGACAGGTTCAGGTCGCTATTGGTGGGTGCCGACCGTTGGTCGGCACATCTGTCAGATGTCGAATGAATCATCCACGCATGGCGTGGATCTACTGGTAACTGCGGCGATTGGCATGCGCGGCTGTTGGTAGGTGTCGACCGTTGGTCGACACGATTTTTCTGTCAGATAGCAGTATTCAAAATGGGCTCCGACCCCGTGCCGACCAACGGTCGGCACCCACCATCAGCAGCAGGTTCCGACAGATCGCAGAAAACTGTCGAAGGCGGGGTGGGTCCGGTTGCGGGAGCGTAAGCCGCATGGGCCCGAGGCATGCCTCGGGCGGGTTGGGCAGGACGCCCAACCCGGGTCTTGCCGTGTGCGCAGGACAGCGCACACGAGCAAGCGGCGACCGAGCTTAGGGACGTACTTGCAGCGCCCCCCCGCAACCGGACCCACCCCGCCATCCCACGGAGTACCCGCTTCTGCTGTTGCTGTTGCTTCGGCCGTTGCCGTTGCGTCCGCATGTGCAGGGCTGCAAGCCCTGCCGACCAACACCCTGCTTACGAACGGCTGACGTGACGCTCATGCGCCATGCGCGAGGCTGTCCACCTGGTTGTTCGACTGGAGGTGGCAACGGTGCACTGGCAGAGCGCACAGGCCTACGCATGGCCGTTGGGATTGGCCGTAGTGGTGGGCGGCATAGGCGCGTGGCTGATCCTGTGGATCTATCACCGGCTGAAAGGGCGTGATCGCCGACGTGCGCGTATCGGTCGAGTACTCGGGTTGCCGCTGGCCACCGCGTGGCCGCTGCTGCTGCTGATTCCCGCCTTGCAGGCGACGCCGCTGCAGGATCCGTTGCTGGGCCATCTGCAGCACGGACTCCACATTGCATTGATGGCCTGCTTCGTCTGGCTGCTGGTACGCGCGGTGGCGGCGGGCGAGCGCGCGATCCTGCGCAGCCATCCCATCGATGTCTCCGACAACCTGGAGGCACGCCGCATCCAGACCCAGACGCGCGTGCTCAGCAGGGTGTTGATGGGCGGCATCATCGTGCTCGGTGCGTCGCTGGTGCTGTTGACCTTCCCGATGGTGCAGAAGATCGGCACGGCGCTGCTGGCGTCGGCAGGCCTGATCGGGCTGGTGGCGGGCATCGCCGCCAAGCCGGTGTTCGGCAACCTCATCGCCGGCCTGCAGATCGCACTGACGCAGCCGATCCGCCTGGACGACGTGGTGATCGTCGAAGGCGAGTGGGGACGCATCGAGGAGATCGGCAGCAGCTACGTGGTCGTGCGGATCTGGGATGAGCGGCGGATGGTGGTGCCCTTGACCTGGTTCATCGAGAACCCGTTCCAGAACTGGACGCGGCGCAGTGCCGATCTGCTCGGCACTGCGTTTCTGTGGCTGGACTATCGGGCACCGATCGCGGCGATCCGTGCCGAGCTGGAGCGCATCTGCCATGGCCAGGCGCTATGGGATGGGCGCGTCTGCGTGACCCAGGTGACCGAAACCAACGAGCGCGCGATCCAGGTGCGCCTGCTGGTCAGCGCGCGCAGTTCCGGTGATGCCTTTGATCTTCGCTGCCTGGTGCGCGAACGCATGCTCGATTTCCTCGCACGTGAGCATCCGCAGTCGTTGCCGCAGGTGCGTGCGCGGCTGCAACACGAAGATGAGCTGGATATGCCGCGTGGTCCACGTGCACGCACTGCGGATGTGCGTTCGCCAGGTGCTGAAGATGGTGAGGCGGCGATCGTGCCGGAGGAGCCACAGGATCGGTAGTGCCGGCCGCTGGCCGGCAACGCCGGAGCGATCGAGCTGCCGGCCAGCGGCCGGCACTACCGGAAGCAAGATGTCGCGGCGTCACCGGAGCTCAGGGCTCGCCGGCGTCGATCAGCGCATCGGTATCAAAGTGTGGCGGCCGCCGCGCACGGGTGCGCTGCTCGTAGGCGTAGGCCATTTCGATCAGCTTCGGCTCGCTCCAGGCGGTGCCCATGAACAGCAGGCCGACGGGAAGGCCGTTGATCTGGCCCATCGGCACGGTCAGGCTGGGGTAACCGGCCACGGCAGCGGCGCTGTAGCTCTCGCCGGGGAAGTCGTCGCCTTCGCTGCGGATCGGCCACGCCACACCGGTGGTCGGCGCCACCAGCGCATCGAGCTGATGCGCGGCAAGGGCTGCATCGATGCCTTCCGGACCGGCCAACCGGCGCGCATCACTGCGCGCGCGGATGTAGGCAGGGTCTGCCAGGCCGGTGGTGGCATCGGCCTCCACCAGCAGCTCCTGGCCGAACAGGCCCAGTTCCTGCTTGCTGTGCGTCTGGTTGAAGGCGATCAGTTCGGCCAGGCTGCGCAGTGGCGCGCGGTGGGTGCTGAAGTAGCGCTCCAGCCCGGCCTTGAATTCGTACAGCAGCAGTGTGCGCTCAGCCTCGGCCCACGCGCCCTGGTTGGGCAGCTCCACCGGCACCACCACGGCGCCGGCGCGACGCAGCTCGGTCGCTGCCTGATCGATCAGCGGCGGCATGCCGCGGTACTTCAGCAGCGGCGTCTGCAGCAGACCGATGCGTTTGCCGCGCAGGCCCTGCGGGTCCAGGCGCGCGGTGTAGTCGTAGACCGCACGGCCGGGCATGGTCGCGGTGGCGGGATCGGCGTCATCGCGGCCGGCGATCGCAGTCAGCACGGCGGCAGCATCGGCGACGCTGCGGGTCATCGGGCCGGCGGTGTCCTGGCTGAAGGAGATAGGCACGATGCCATCGCGACTGACCAGCCCGACCGTCGGCTTCAGACCGACCACGCCGTTGATCGCGGCCGGGCAGACGATGCTGCCGTCGGTTTCGGTGCCGATCGCCACGCTGGCCAGGTTGGCGGCCACGGCCACCGCGCTGCCGCTGCTGGAACCGCACGGTGAATGGCTGATGCGGTAGGGGTTGCGGGTCTGGCCGCCGCGCGCGCTCCAGCCGGAGATGGAGTCATTGCCGCGGAAGTTGGCCCACTCGCTGAGGTTGGTCTTGCCCAGCACTACAGCGCCAGCCTCGCGCAGCCGGCGTACCAGGTAGGCATCGTCCGGACGGAAGCCCTGCAGGGCCAGTGAGCCGGCACTGGTGACCATCGGTGCGGCGTTGATGTTGTCCTTCAGCAGCAGGGGGACGCCATGCAGCGGCCCACGCAGGCGCCCTTCGCGGCGCTCGCGGTCACGTGCGGCGGCTTCCTTCAAGGCGTCGGGGTTGAGCTCGATCACCGCGCGCAGGCGGGGCCCGGTGCGGTCCAGGGCGGCGATACGCTGCAGGTAGGCCTGGGTCAGGGTGGTGCTGTCCAGATCTCCGGCAGTCATCCGCGCCTGCAGGTCGGCGACATCGGTTTCGGCGTACGGGAACGGCACGTTGCGGCTCGCAGGTTCGGCCGCATGCGCGCTGGGCGTGGCCGGGCTGCAGCCAGCCGAAAGCAGCGCCGGCAGCGCGGCGAGCAGGCAGGTCAGCAGAGGCGGCAAGGACGGGCGCATGGGGCGGCTTGGTCGGCTCCAATCCCCAGTGTAGCCGGTGCTCAGCGGTGGCGCTTGCGCAGGTCGCGGGCGAGGACGTAGACCACGATCAGGTTGATCGCCAGGATCGTCCATGACGGCCAACCGGGATGGCGGATGATCGCGAAGATGTCGAAAGGCAGGTACAGGGCGGCGGTCAGGCAGCCCAGCCAGGACGCCCAGGCCTTGGCCCGCCACAGGCCCCAGGCTTCGACCAGGTGCAGCAGGCCGTAGCCGATCATTCCCGCCGCGGCCAGGTGGACCGCGTCGGGACTGATCATGTGCAGCAGCGAGGGCAGGGTGCCATGGTCCGGATCCAGGCTGAAACGCCGGATCAGGGCCATGATGCCGTGCCGCAGCGGCTGCGGTCCGAGCACTTCCAGCCCGGTGGCGGCCAACAGCGCCAGCATCGCCTTGCTCGCTTCGAGCAGGGCGATGACGTGCAGACCCGGATGCCGGTGTGGATCCGGGTTGTAGCCGCTCTGGTTCACGGGGTGCTGGCTCAGCCGCCGCGCGAAGCCTTCTTGCGATCGCTCTCGGTCAGGAACTTCTTGCGCAGGCGGATCTCCTTCGGGGTGATCTCGACCAGCTCGTCGTCTTCGATGAAGTCCAAGGCCTGTTCCAGCGAGTACTTGATCGCCGGGGTCAGCTGGATCGCATCGTCCTTGCCCGAAGCGCGCATGTTGGTCAGCGGCTTGGTCTTGATCGCGTTGACGGTCAGGTCGTTGTCCTTGGAGTGGATGCCGACCAGCTGACCTTCATACACGTTGTCGCCTTCAGCAGCGAACAGCTTGCCGCGCTCCTGCAGCGGGCCCAGCGAGTAGGCCGGCGTGGTGCCCGGTGCATTGGCGATCATCACGCCGTTGATGCGCTTGGCAATCGCGCCCTGTTCCTTCGGACCGTAGTGGTCGAACACGTGGAACAGCAGGCCCGAACCCTGGGTCAGGGTCTTGAACTCGTTCTGGAAACCGATCAGGCCACGGGCCGGGATCTGGTACTCCAGGCGCACGCGGCCCTTGCCGTCCGATTCCATGTTCTTCAGCTGGCCCTTGCGGGTGCCCAGCTTTTCCATCACGCCGCCCTGGTGGATTTCTTCGATGTCCACCACCAGCTGCTCGATCGGCTCCATCAGCTGGCCGTCGATTTCCTTGATGATCACTTCCGGGCGCGACACGGCCAGCTCGTAGCCTTCGCGGCGCATGTTCTCGATCAGCACCGACAGGTGCAGTTCGCCACGGCCGGAGACCAGGAACTTGTCGGCGTCTTCCAGCTGCTCGACCTTCAGGGCCACGTTGTGGACCTTTTCACGGTCCAGGCGGTCCTTGATCTGGCGGCTGGTCAGGAACTTGCCACCGGACAGGTCCTTGTTGCCGGCGAACGGCGAGTTGTTGACCTGGAAGGTCATCGAGATGGTCGGCTCGTCGACGGTCAGCGCCGGCAGCGCTTCCGGGAAGTCCGGTGCGCAGATGGTGTCGGAGATGGTCAGCTCCTGGATGCCGGAGATGGCCACGATGTCGCCGGCCTCGGCCGAATCCTGCTCGATGCGCTCCAGGCCCATGAAGCCCAGCACCTGCAGCACCTTGCCGTTGCGCTTCTTGCCTTCACGGTCGATGACCGCGACCTGCATGTTCTTCTTCAGGGTGCCGCGCTGGATGCGGCCGATGCCGATCACGCCCACGAAGTTGTTGTAGTCCAGCTGGCTGATGCGCATCTGGAACGGGCCTTCCGGATCCACTTCCGGCTTCGGCGCGTGCTGCATGATCGCTTCGTACAGCGGGGTCATGTCGCCGTCGCGCACGGTGTCTTCCAGGCCGGCATAGCCGTTCAGGCCCGAGGCGTAGACGATCGGGAAGTCCAGCTGCTCGTTGGTGGCGCCGAGCTTGTCGAACAGGTCGAAGACCTGGTCGATCACCCATTCCGGACGGGCGCCCGGACGGTCGACCTTGTTGACCACGACGATCGGCTTGAAGCCCATCGCGAAGGCCTTCTGGGTCACGAAGCGGGTCTGCGGCATCGGGCCGTCCATCGCGTCGACCAGGATCAGCACGGTATCGACCATCGACAGCACGCGCTCGACCTCACCACCGAAGTCGGCGTGGCCGGGGGTGTCGACGATGTTGATCCGGTTCTTGATGCCGGTCTTCTTGTCTTCCCAGGTGATGGCGGTGTTCTTGGCCAGGATGGTGATGCCGCGTTCCTTTTCCTGGTCGTTGCTGTCCATCACGCGCTCGGCGAGGACGGTGCGCTCGGACAGGGTGCCGGACTGCTTCAGCAGCTGGTCGACCAGGGTGGTCTTGCCATGGTCGACGTGGGCGACGATGGCGATGTTGCGAAGATTTTCGATGGACATACGAAAGGGGGCCAGTCGGCGCCGGATTTGGAAAAAGAAGTCCAACATTATACGTCGAACTTGACGATTCGCGAAAAGGTGGACTTCACATCCGTCGAGGGGCCCATTCAGCTGGCTGTCCGCCGCGCCGGCCGGGGCCGCCAGCGCCCGGAGACGCGGCTTCCCGTCCACGGGCTGAAGCCGGGTTCTTCACCGATGGTCGAAGCCGCCGCCGCCACGAGGCAGGTGTAAACTAGGTGGCTAGACGCGTTCCCCTCTGCATCAAGGATCTTCATGTCCCTCATCGCCACTTTCGACACCACCCAGGGCCCGATCAAGGTCGAGCTGTTCGCCGACAAGGCGCCGCTGACCGTGGCCAACTTCGTGAACCTGGTCAAGCACGGCTTCTATGACGGCCTGATCTTCCACCGCGTGATCGCCGACTTCATGATCCAGGGCGGCTGCCCGCAGGGTCGTGGCACCGGCGGCCCGGGCTACAAGTTCGAAGACGAGAAGAACGGCGTGAAGCACGAGGTCGGCTCGCTGTCGATGGCCAACGCCGGCCCGAACACCAACGGCAGCCAGTTCTTCATCACCCACATCAAGACCGACTGGCTGGACGGCCGCCACACCGTCTTCGGCAAGGTCCTGGAAGGCCAGGCCATCGTTGATTCGGTCAAGCAGGGCGACGTGATCCATTCGATCACCCTGGAAGGCGACGTCGACGCCGTGCTGGCCGCCCAGGCCGACCGCGTCGCGGAGTGGAACAAGCACCTCGCCGCCTGATCCCCCTTCGAAACGGCCACCCATGGGTGGCCGTTTCCCTGTTCCCCGCCGCCCGCCTGGCCTGCGTGGCTCTGCCCGCGGCGTCCCATCAAACGCTTGCAAGCAAGAGGAAACCCCCATGAAAGCACCCGTTCGTGTTGCCGTGACCGGCGCCGCCGGCCAGATCGGTTATGCCCTGCTGTTCCGCATCGCCTCCGGCGAAATGCTGGGCAAGGACCAGCCGGTCATCCTGCAGCTGCTGGAACTGCCGGTGGACAAGGCCCAGGCCGCCCTGAAGGGCGTGATGATGGAGCTGGAAGACTGTGCCTTCCCGCTGCTGGCCGGCATGGTCGGCACCGATGACGCCGAAGTCGCGTTCAAGGACGCCGACATCGCCCTGCTGGTCGGCGCACGTCCGCGCGGCCCGGGCATGGAGCGCAAGGACCTGCTGCTGGAGAACGCCAAGATCTTCACCGCCCAGGGTGCAGCGCTGAACAAGGTCGCCAGCCGTGACGTGAAGGTGCTGGTGGTCGGCAACCCGGCCAACACCAACGCCTACATCGCGATGAAGTCGGCCCCGGACCTGAAGCCGGAAAACTTCACCGCCATGCTGCGCCTGGACCACAACCGCGCGCTGAGCCAGCTGTCGACCAAGCTCGGCAAGCCGGTCGGTGGCATGGAGAAGCTGGTGGTGTGGGGCAACCACAGCCCGACCATGTACCCGGACTACCGTTTCGCCACCGCCGATGGTGCGTCGATCGCCGATGCGATCAACGACCAGGAGTGGAACGCCAACACCTTCATCCCGACCGTCGGCAAGCGCGGCGCGGCGATCATCGAAGCCCGTGGCTCGTCCTCGGCTGCTTCGGCCGCCAACGCAGCGATCGACCACGTGCGTGACTGGGTGCTGGGCAGCAACGGCAAGTGGGTCACCATGGGCGTGCCGTCCGACGGTTCCTACGGCATTCCGGAAGGCGTGATCTTCGGCTTCGCGGTGACCACCGAGAACGGCAAGTACACCCTGGTCAAGGACCTGCCGATCGACGACTTCAGCCAGAAGTACATCGACAAGACCCTGGCCGAGCTGGAAGAAGAGCGCGCCGGCGTCGCCCACCTGCTGGGCTGATGCAGGCGGTACCGGCTCCGGCCGGTACGTCTTCCATCAAGGTAGGTACCGACCGCTGGTCGGTACGCAGAAAACGGGGAGGCTTCGGCTTCCCCGTTTTCATTTGGAATTCCTGGAACCGCATGATCCACCTGCACTACATCGATGACGCACTGCTGGTGGCCGAGAAGCCGGCTGGCCTGTTGTCCGTACCCGGCCGCAGCGTCGAGAACCAGGACTGCGTGGTCGCGCGCCTGCAGGCGCTGTATCCGGATGCGTTGACCGTGCATCGGCTGGACCAGGTGACCTCCGGCCTGCTGCTGCATGCGCGTGGCAAGGACATGCAGGCGGCGTTGTCGATGCAGTTCGAGCAGCGCCAGGTTGGCAAGCGGTATGAAGCGGTGGTGCAGGGGCTGCTCGAGGGTGATTCCGGCGAAGTGGACCTGCCGTTGATCGTTGACTGGCCGAACCGGCCGAAGCAGATGGTCGATCACGAACGCGGCAAGCCGGCGTTGACCCGCTGGCGCGTACTGGCGCGTGATGTAGAAGCGCGGCGCACGCGCGTGGCGTTGGAACCGATCACTGGCCGCAGCCATCAGCTGCGGTTGCACATGGCCAGTATTGGCCATCCGATTGTTGGCGACGTGCTGTATGACGCGGCACCGGCGCACCGCGTGCATCTGCATGCGTGCAGCCTGCAGTTCACCCACCCGGTGACGGGCGAGGTGCTCGCGTTCGAGTCCGCGGCTCCGTTCTAGGGGGTCGGCAGGGCTTGCAGCCCTGCACCCGCAGAATCAACGTCAACGTCAACGTCAAAAGCGGGCTATACGTGGGTTGGCGGGACGGTGTCGGAGTGCGGGGACGCCGCAAGTACGTCCCTGTAGGCTTGGCAGCCGCATCCATGCGGCTGACACCCCGCACTCCGACACCGCCCCACCTTCGACAGGTTCACTCGGCTGTTGGTAACGGTGGCCGTTGTTCCGCGCAGCTGTTGGTAGGTGTCGACCTTGGTCGACACGATTTTTCTGTCAGATATCGAATGAATCATCCACGCATGGCGTGGATCTACCGTGTCGACCAAGGTCGACACCTACCAGAGCAGTCGACCAAGGTCGACACCCACCAAGGCAGAACGCCGTTCTGACAGATCGCGGAGAACTGTCGAAGGCGGGGTGGGTCCGGTTGAGGGGGCGTGAGCCGCATGGGCCCGAGGCATGCCTCGGGCGGGTTGGGCAGGACGCCCAACCCCGGTCTTGCCGTGTGCGCAGGACTGCGCACACGAGCAAGCGGCGACCGAGCTTACATGGACGTACTTGCAGCGTCCCCCTCAACCGGACCCACCCCGCCATCCCACGGATAGCCGGCTTCTGCCGTTGAAGTTGACGTTGCTCTGGCCCCTGCAGGTGCAGGGCGCAGCCCTGCATGAAAACCCCACCCCCTACCAAGGTAGGGCGGCCCGCCCGGCAGCACCGGACTATCCTCGAACCCATGACTTTGTCTGGGAGGGCTGCGTCATGAACTACGAGGAAACCTACCGTCGCTCGATCGACGAGCCGGAGGCCTTCTGGGGCGAGGAAGCCAAGCGCATCCATTGGCATAAACCGCCGCAGCAGGTGCTCGACTACAGCAACCCGCCGTTCCGGCGCTGGTTTGTCGGCGGCGAAACCAATCTCTGCTACAACGCCGTCGATCGCCACCTGGCCGAGCGCGCCGACCAGCTCGCACTGGTCGCCATCTCCACCGAAACCAACAGCACACGCGAGATCACCTATCGCCAGCTGTACCGCGAAGTGAACGACTTCGCCGCGGTACTCAAGCACCTCGGTGTCGGCCACGGTGACCGTGTGGTGATCTACATGCCGAACATGGCCGAGGCGGTGTTCGCGATGCTGGCCTGCGCGCGCATCGGTGCGGTGCACTCGGTGGTGTTCGGTGGCTTCGCCGCGCACAACCTGGCGCTGCGCATCGACGATGCCAAGCCCAAGCTGCTCATCGCCGCCGACGCCGGCATGCGCGGTGGCAAGCTGATTCCGTACAAGCCGATGGTCGACGCCGCCTGCGCCGAAGCGGCGTCGCCGCCACCGCATGTGCTGATCGTGTCGCGTGGGCTGGATGCCGCCGAACCGCGCGTGCCGGGCCGTGATGTGGACTACGCCACGCTGCATGCACAGATCGGGGAAGTGGATGTGCCGGTGCAGTGGCTGGAAGCGAGCGAGCCGAGCTATCTGCTGTATACCTCCGGCACCACCGGCAAGCCGAAGGGCGTGCAGCGCGATGTGGGCGGCTATGCGGTGGCGATGGCGCAGTCGATGGAGACCGTGTTCGACTGCAAGCCGGGCCAGGTGATGTTCTCCACCTCCGATGTCGGCTGGGCGGTGGGCCACTCCTACAATGTGTACGGCCCGCTGATCGGTGGCTGCACCTCGCTGCTGTACGAAGGGCTGCCGACCAATCCGGATCCCGGCATCTGGTGGGCGCTGTGCGAGCAGTACAACGTGCGCACGATGTTCTCCTCGCCCACCGCCATCCGCGTGCTGAAGAAGCACGACGCGGACTTCATCCATCGCCACGACCTGCGTGCGCTGAAGTACCTGTTCCTGGCCGGCGAGCCGCTCGACGAGCCGACCGCGCACTGGATCAGCGAAGCGCTCGGCAAGCCGATCATCGACAACTACTGGCAGACCGAAACCGGCTGGCCGGCACTGACCCTGTTGCCGGGCCTGGAAATGAAGCCGGTGCGTTTCGGCTCGCCCGGGTTCCCCAATCTCGGTTACCGGATGAAGGTGATCGACGAGAACACCGGCGAGGAAGTCGCACCGGGGCAGAAGGGCGTGCTGGTGGTGTCGCCACCGCTGCCGCCGGGTTGCATGAGCACCGTGTGGAATGATGACAGCCGCTTCCTGCAGAGCTACTTCAGCCACTTCAAGGAACTGCTGTACAGCTCGCTGGACTGGGCGATCCGCGACGACGATGGCTACACCTTCATCCTCGGTCGCACCGATGATGTCATCAATGTAGCCGGGCACCGTCTGGGCACGCGCGAGATCGAGGAGGCCATTTCCAGCCATCCGCGGGTGGCCGAGGCCGCCGTGATCGGGGTCAAGGATGAACTGAAGGGGCAGGTGCCGCTGGTGTTCGTCACCCTCAAGCAGGGCCTGGATGGCGAGGATCCGGCGCCGGTGGTGGCCGAGATGATGGCGACGGTGACCACCTCGCTCGGCGCGGTCGCACGCCCGGCGCACGTACACGTGGTCAATGCACTGCCCAAGACCCGCTCCGGCAAGCTGCTGCGGCGCTCGCTGCAGGCGCTGGCCGAACAGCGTGATCCGGGCGACCTGTCGACGCTGGACGACCCCAGCGCGCTGGAGGAGATCCGCCGCGCGCTGGGCCGTTGATCCGGTAGTGCCGGCTACTGGCCGGCACCCCCCTCAATCACGAGGTTGCCGGCCAGCGGCCGGCACTACCCGCGGCACTTGCGCTAAGCTCGGCCTGTCATCGACCTGCAATACGCGGCGCGCGCCGGGGAAGGCGCGTGCCGTCCGGGGATGGCACACAGGGGGGCGTGCCCGTCAGGGCGCGCCGGCATTGTGCATCGAGGGAGGGGGAGGCAATGGCATTGCTGCACGCCAAGACGGCTGCTGGCCGTCAGGAAATCGAAGACCGTGGCCGGCGCCTGCCGGCGGCACTGCGTTCGATCCTGCTGATGGTCGACGGCCATCGCGATGACACCGAACTGCGTGGCCTGTTCGAAGGCCTGCGCGCGCCGGCCGATGCACTGGAGCAGCTGGAAGCGCAGGGCCTGATCGAAGTGATCGGTGGCAATGCCGAGCTGGCACCGGTACGTGGCATCAGCACCGGCCGCGAACAGGATCCGGCGTTGTACCAGCAGCTGTACGACGCGATGAGCGAGGCGGTGCGGCGCCACCTGGGCCTGAAGGGCTACTTCATGCAGTTGAAGATTGAACGCTGCACCGATGCACTTGCGTTGGAACGCCTGTGCCCGGAACTGCTGGCGGCGGTGGGCAAGGCGCGCAGCCCGGCGCTGGCGCAGCGCTGGTGGCAGGAAACCCAGGCCGCCGTGGTCAATGGTGGCGGCGAGGTCGTGCAGGCCTGAGCCACCGCGTAAAGTGATCGGTTCACTTCCCCACAAGGAGTCCCGCGTGCAGGACGACCACGACGACACCGACACCCCAGGCTGGGACGCGATCAATGCGGCGCTGGCGCCGCTGTATGCTGGCCAGGAACCCCGTCACTACGGTACGGCGTTGCCGTACACGCCGGGTGGCCAGGATCCGCTGGATGGCATCAGCGTGTACTGGGCGGATGCGCCGGTACCGCACTGGCATTACATCACCTACGGCTTCTCCGAGCTGTACGCCAAGGAGAGCAGTGATGCAGATGCCAGCGGCTATGGATTCGAGCTGACCTTCCGCCTGGCTGCTGAAGCCGGTGAGCACGCCGGCAGCACCCCGCCGGTGTGGCCGATGAACCTGCTGCAGAACCTGGCGCGCTACGTGTTTGGCAGCGGCAACGTGTTCGAGGATGGTCACCATCTGAACGCCAACGGCCCGATCGCGCTGGAGACCGGCACGCGTCTGTGCCACCTGGCCTTCATCGCCGATCCGCAGTTGCCTGCGCGCGACACCGCCAATGGCCACCTGCAGTTCCTGCAGCTGGTCGGGCTGACCGATGAGGAGATGGAAGCGGTCAAGCGTTGGTCGACGCGCGGCGTGCTGCAGGCGCTGCAACCGGCGATGCCGCTGTGGATCAGCGACCTGCATCGCGGCAACCTGTTGGAGGATCCGGCACTCGCCGCACAGGTGCGGGCCGGCAGCGAGCGCGAGGGCTCCAGCACCGGCATGTTGTTCATCGAGACACTGGATTGGCGGCAGGAGGCGGGCGTCACCACCCTGGTGCTCGGCGCCGGCCAGGTGGCCAGTGTGTGCGAGCTGCTGCCATTGCGCCTGCGCCACGGCAGATCGCTGGAACTGGCCAGCCGCGAGCGGCAGTGGGAATTCATTCCGGCAGCGCGCGGTGAAACCGGCGAGGTATCGGCCGACAGCGCGCGCTGGGCGCTGGACGAGACGGGGCTGCAGGCCCTGGCGGGCGTGCGTGCCGAACGTGGCATCTACCCGGTGGCGGGAGCGCTGCGCATCGAAGTGGTGCCGACCTACCTGCGCGATGCCAACGGTGAAGTGATCCGCCAGATCGGCTGAGTGTGGTGATGGCGCCGGTGGGGTCAGAGCCGCCTGCTGTGCAGACGGATCCGACCCCGGGTCAGGCTCAGGCCAGGCCTTCGGCCTTCAGTGCGGCCTGCACGCCGGCATCGGCGTCCATGCGTGCCTTGTAGGCGGCCAGGTTGTCCAGGCCCGACAGGTCGACCTTGGTGCCGGCGGCCCAACGCAGGGTGATGTAGAAGTACGGATCGGCGAAACTGCGGAAGCCGGCCAGCCAGGGCTTGTCGGCCAGCTGCCTGTCAGCGGTCTCGAACAGGCCACGCAGGCGCTTGTGTGCGGCGGCGCGGATCGCGTCGAACTGGCTTTCGTCGGCGATGAACTTGCCCGGTGCGAACAGCGGCGAGAAGGCCGGATGCACGTCGGAATTGACGAAGGCCAGCCAGCGGGTGGCTTCGGCACGCTGGCGCGCACTGCCATCGCCGCCGAGGCCGGCCTGCGGGTAGGTGTCGGCGATATAGCCCATGATCGCGGCGTTCTGCAGCAGCACGAAGTCGCCATCGACCAGCGCGGGAACGGCGCCGGCCGGATTGATCTTGAGGAATTCCGGACCCTTCAGGGTGTCCTTGTTCAGCAGTTCGACCTCGAACGGCTGGCCGGTCCACTGCAGGGCGATGTGGTCGGCGGTGGAACAGGCACCGGGCTTGCTGTACAGCTTCATGGGAACTCCAGGTGATGCGGGCGGGAAACGCCCACTATCCCAGAGCCTGCCAGCGGGCGGCAACGCTGCCGCCAGCACGGATCGTTACGACTGCCGCGGCTTGAGGTTCTGCACCTTATAGAAGGTGTGATCGCCGATGGTGGCCACCTGGTAGGCGTTGCGCCAGTTCGGGCTGGCGATGGACAACGCGGCGAAGTGGCTGGCTCCGGGCACGATCTCGCGGCGCTCGCCGGCCGGCAGCGCCCAGTTGCGCTCGGCGTCGAAGGCCACGTTCATTGCCTCGCTCCAGGCCGCGTCATTGCCCAGCTGGGTGCCGGGGGAGACGATGGTCGGCGCGAACTGCTTGCGCGCGGTGACCACCTGGCACATCGAGTCGCCCCACAGGCCACTGTCGAGGCGGCGCAGGGCGACCTCGGCAACGGCTTGCTGGCCGCGCAGGGTCTGGTCGCGGGCTTCCAGGTAAACGGTGGTGCTCAGACACAGTGAATCAGCGGCCGGCTGCGGCAACAACTGCGACAGCCAGAGAATCCAGGCCAGTTTCATATAACTCCTTGCTCCGTATGGGCCGCACTCTCCGCTTCCAGTCGCGGGGGCGACAGGATGCGGGGGACGACTTGGCGTCATGGGGAGGCGGCCATCGGGGCCGCCCCGTGGGCAGCCCCAAAAGAAACGACCAGTACCGATCGTGGGGGCTGCGCCGGCTCACCGGAAACTGGCTGGTGAGCGGAAAGATGGCGCAAGGTAGGGGGGCGTAGCCGAACGCATCGTGAACCGTCCGGCTTGACATTCAGGTTCGGGAGGGGTGACGGAAATCACATTCCGTCCCCCATTCATGCGCTCATCAGAGCGCGGCGGCCACCCGGCTGCCTTGGTCGATGGCCCGCTTGGCGTCCAGTTCGGCCGCTACATCGGCACCGCCGATCAGCTGCGCGTTGATGCCGGCGGCCTGCAGCTCGGCCTGCAATGCGCGGTTCGGTTCCTGCCCGGCGCAGATCACCACATGATCGACCGGCAGCAGCTGTTCGCTGCCTTCCACGCGGATGCGCAGGCCTTCGTCGTCCACGCCCAGGTACTCGACGTCGCCGAGCATGCGCACGCCCTTGGCCTTCAGCGTGGCGCGGTGGATCCAGCCGGTGGTCTTGCCCAGCCGCGCGCCGGGCTTGCCCGGGCTGCGCTGCAGCAGCCACAGCCGCCGCGGCGATGCCTCGGGCTGCGGCCTGGCCAGCGAGCCGCGGGCCTCGAACGTGCTGTCCACGCCCCATTCGGCCATCCAGCGCTGTGGGTCCAGCGAGGGGGACTCACCAGCGTGGCTGAGGAACTCGCCGACATCGAAGCCGATGCCGCCGGCGCCGATGATCGCCGCACTGGCGCCCACTTCGACCCGGCCCAGCAGCACGTCCAGGTAGCTGACCACCTTGGCGTGGTTGGCGCCGGGGAAGTCGACCTTGCGCGGCGTGATGCCGGTGGCCAGCACCACCTCGTCGAAGCCGGCCAGGCTGGCCGCGTCTGCTCGCGTGTCCAGGCGTAGCTGCACGCCGGTTTCAGCCAGCTTGTGGCGGAAATAGCGCAGGGTCTCGTGGAACTCTTCCTTGCCGGGGATGCGCTTGGCCACGTTGAACTGGCCACCGATCTCGTCGTTGGCATCGAACAGGGTGACCTGGTGGCCGCGCTCGGCGGCCACCGTGGCGCAAGCCAGGCCGGCCGGACCGGCGCCGACCACCGCCACCTTTTTCGGCGTGGCAGCCGGGCGGTAGACCAGCTCGGTCTCGTGTGCGGCACGCGGATTGACCAGGCAGCTGGCCAGCTTGTTCTCGAACACGTGGTCCAGGCAGGCCTGGTTGCAGGCGATGCAGGTGTTGATCGCCTCGGCGCGGCCGGCGCGGGCCTTGTTGGGCCATTGCGGGTCGGCCAGCAGCGGGCGCGCCAGCGACACCATGTCGGCGCCGCCGCTGGCAAGGATGCGCTCGGCGACGTCGGGCATGTTGATGCGGTTGGTCGCCACCAGCGGCACCGTTACATGCGGCTTGAGCTTGGCGGTGACACCGGCGAAGGCGGCGCGCGGCACCGAGGTGGCAATGGTCGGGATGCGCGCTTCGTGCCAGCCGATGCCGGAATTGATGATCGTCGCGCCAGCCGCCTCGATGGCCTGGGCCTGCTGCACGATCTCTTCCCAGTTGCTGCCGTCGTCAACCAGATCCACCAGCGACAGGCGGTAGATGATGATGAAGTCCGGGCCGCAGGCCTCGCGGATGCGGCGCACGATCTCCACTGCAAAACGCATGCGTTGGTGGGCGTCGCCACCCCAGCGGTCGGAGCGCTTGTTGGTGCGCGGGGCGATGAACTCGTTGATGAGGTAGCCCTCCGAGCCCATCACTTCGACGCCGTCGTAGCCGGCTTCGCGGGCCAGCTTTGCGCTGCGTGCGTAGTCGGCGATATGCCGCTCGACACCGCTGGCCGACAGCGCACGCGGGGTGAACGGGTTGATCGGCGCCTTCAGCTTCGAAGGTGCCACCGACAGGGGATGGTAGGCATAGCGGCCGGCATGCAGCAGCTGCAGGCAGATCTTCGCGCCGTGCTGGTGCGCGGCCGCGGTGAGCTGCCGGTGCGGGCGCACTTCCCAGGGCCAGGACAGCTTTCCGCCAAAGGGCTTCAGCCAGCCGACCACGTTCGGCGCGAAGCCACCGGTGACGATCAGGCCGACGCCACCTTCGGCGCGTTCGGCGAAGTAGGCGGCCAAGCGCGGGAAGTCGCGGGCGCGATCTTCCAGGCCGGTGTGCATCGAACCCATCAACACGCGGTTGCGCAGCTGGGTGAAGCCCAGGTCCAGCGGGGCGAACAGGTGGGGATAGGCGCTTTCGTTGGCTGGCGACATGATCGATACGCTTGCGTACGGAAGCGCGAAGCGTGCCGGGAAACGGCGGCCGGGGCAAGGGGCGCGGGCGGTAGTGCCGGCCGCTGGCCGGCATTCGATCAGCTCAGGGTGATTGCGGTTGCCGGCCAGCGGCCGGCACTACCGGGGGACGCCCAATCCCGAACCAGCCCAGCGTTACTCCGCACAGGGGGCCGATCAGCAGGGCGAAGGCGAGGGTGCCGACACCGACATTGCCGCCGAGCCACCAGCCCAGCAGCAGCACGCTGCCCTCGATCAGGCTGCGCACCTTCCAGATCGGCCAGCCGGTGCGGGCATGCAGGCCGGTCATCAGGCCGTCGCGTGGGCCGGGCCCGAGCTTGGCGCCGATGTACAGGCCGGTGGCCAGGGCGACCAGCAGCATGCCGGCGCAGAACATCGCCAGCTGCCAGCCAAGGCCGACCGCCGGGGGAAGCAACCACAGCCCGAACTGCGCGGATGGACCGATCAACATCACGTTGAGCACGGTGCCGACGCCCGGCTTCTGTCGCAATGGCCACCACAGCAGCAGCACCAGTGCACCGATCACATTGGTGGCCAGGCCGAACGATAGCGGCGTCTGTGCGGCGATGCCCTGCGACAACACGTCCCAGGGGGCCACGCCGATCGCTGCACGGATCATCAGCGAGGCGCCGAAGCCGTACAGGAACAGGCCGATGATCAGTTGCAGCAGACGCAGGGGCAGGGCGGTGGGCATGGTGGCGCTCGGGGAGAGGGGGGGGCTGTTTCCACCGTAATCCCGATTCAGTCACTCCCATAGATACAGATGCCGGCCGATCCACCGCTACAGGAGTCGTCGATCCTGCGTATGGGCCGTTCTGTGGAGCTGGGCCATGCTCCGGCTGCTTTGCCTGGCACCGCCAGCCGAACATGGCTCGGCACTGCACTGGCGTTCCAGCCTGGCTCAGTCGCCCCAGCCGGCCAGCGCCAGCTTGCCCACCGTGCGCCCGCTGGCCAAGCGCTGATGCGCGATGTCCAGATTCGCCGCATTGATCGCGCCCAGCGTCTCGCTGAGGGTGCCGCGCAGCTGGCCAGCGTCGATCATGCTGGCCGCGCGGCTGAGGATGCGGTGCTGTTCGATGCGGTCCGCCGTGGCGAAGCGCGAACGCGCGAACATGAACTCCCAGTGGATGCCGATGCACTTGGCCTTGTAGGGATCACCGATGCGCAGCGCGCCGCGCGGTTCGACGATGAGGCCGACATGGCCCTGTGGCGCCAGCAGCTGACCCAACGCATCCCAGTAATGGTCGGTGTCGGCCAGGTTGAGCGCGACCTGTACTGCGTCGATGCCCAATGCCTGCAGCTGGGGCAGCAGCGGCTGCCGGTGGTCGATTACATGCTGGGCACCCATCTGCCGGCACCAGTGGATCGATGATTCACGCGAGGCGGTGGCGATCACCTCGAATCCGGCATGCCGGCCCAGCTGGATCGCCATCGATCCAACACCGCCTGCTCCGCCGATCACCAGCAGGTGCTGGCCGGCATGGCGGCGATCATCCAGCTGCAATGGCATGCGCTGAAACAGCAGTTCCCATGCGGTGAGCGTGGTCAGTGGCAGTGCGGCCGCTTCGGCGAAGTCGAGCGTGGTCGGCTTGCGCGCTACCAGCCGTTCGTCCACAAGATGGAACTGCGCATTGCAGCCCGGCCGGGTGACATCACCGGCGTAGTAGACCTCGTCGCCGGACGCGAACAGGCTGGCGTCCTCGCCGATCGCTTCGACCACCCCGGCGGCGTCCCAGCCGAGTACGCGGGGTGCTTCGAGCGTGGCCGGATCGGTGGCCGCCCGCTGCTTGCCGTCGACCGGGTTCACCGAGACGGCCTCGACCCGGATCAGCAGGTCGCGGCCACCCGGAGGCAGCGGCGGGGGCAGGTGGATATCGCAGAGGGCGGGGGCGGATTCACGACTCAGGGCGACGGCTTTCATCTCGGCTCCGGCTGGGTACGTGGCTCCATCATAGAGTTCCTCACGTTTCAGCAGATACGCTGAATCGGGTGGAGCAAGCTGTTGCGCAATATGTCGTATTCCGCACTTAAACCCCGTCAAACCCTTGCAGCGTGAGGGTCTTGCGGATTTTCATCATCCTGTATAGGGTTTCAACGTCGGACCGGTGGAGGGTCGGGCGCGATACTTCACATGTTACGGGACTGTTAACATGACCTTCACCCGCCTGAGCATAATGTTCGCGGCGGTGGCGTGCTGAATCGGCTGTCGAACATCGACGCACTAGTGCTGGCCCATGCCTCTACCGGTTTCATACCCCCGAAATAGGAGCTGTACTCAATGAACAAGAAGATCCTTACTGCCGCGCTGCTGGGTGGTCTGGCTTTCGCCCAGGCTGCGTCCGCGCAGGAGTTCGATGACCGCTGGTACCTGACCGGTTCGGCCGGCTTCAACTTCCAGGACAGCGACCGCCTGACCAATGACGCTCCGTTCGTCACCCTGGGCCTGGGCAAGTTCATCAGCCCGAACTGGTCGCTGGACGGTGAGCTGAACTACCAGAACCCGAACTTCGACGCCAACAAGGACATGAACTGGTCGCAGTACGGCGTCTCGCTGGACCTGCGTCGCCACTTCATCAAGGAAGGCCGCGGCTGGAACCCGTACCTGCTGGCCGGCCTGGGCTACCAGAAGTCGGAAGAAGAGTACAACCCGATCAGCGGTGGCCTGGCTGACCGCAAGGACGGCAACTTTGCCGCCAAGGTCGGCGTCGGTCTGCAGACCACCTTCGAGAAGCGCGTTGCTGTCCGTGCCGAAGTCGCCTACCGCGCTGATTTCGACGACCAGAGCGTGAACCCGAAGCGTGCCGGCAACGATGAAAGCTGGTTCGGCGACGTGCTGGCTTCGGTCGGCGTCGTGATCCCGCTGGGCCCGGCTCCGGTCGCGGCTGCTCCGGCTCCGGCTCCGGTTGCCCCGAGCTGCGCCGACCTGGATGACGACGGTGACGGCGTCAACAACTGCGACGACAAGTGCCCGAACTCGCAGCCGGGTCAGACCATCGGTCCGGACGGTTGCCCGGTGCCGGTCTCCATCGACCTGAAGGGCGTCAACTTCGACTTCGACAAGTCGAACCTGCGTCCGGACGCCGTGGCGATCCTGAGCGAAGCCACCGAGATCCTGAAGCGTTACCCGGATCTGCGCGTTGAAGTCGCCGGTCACACCGACTCGAAGGGTACCGACGCTTACAACCAGAAGCTGTCGGAGCGTCGTGCTACCGCCGTGTACAACTACCTGACCAAGAACGGCGTTGACGCCGGTCGCCTGGTCGGCCCGATCGGCTACGGCGAGAGCCGTCCGATTGCTCCGAACACCAACCCGGATGGTTCGGACAACCCGGAAGGTCGCGCCAAGAACCGTCGTACCGAGCTGAACGTCCAGAACTAAGTTCTGACGCTCTGCCAGTAGGACATAGCAGGACCCGGCTTCGGCCGGGTCTTGTTGTTTCTGCGGCCCGGAATCCGGTGCCTGCCGGTCCGAGGGTAACCGTTCGTCGGGTTTTTGTCCGTAAAACCAATGGGTTGCCGTATTCATTGAAAGTGGCGCTTGAAAGCTGTCGCGGCATTGCTAAACTCGCCGCGTCACTTCCTTTCCTGGATGCCCTTCATGCTGCGCTCTGCATCGGCCGCCGTCCTGGCGCTGGCCCTGGTTCCCGCCGCCCACGCTGCGGTCGATTGCTCGGTCAACACCAGCGCCTCGCCGCTGCCGTTGCCGGCCACGACCATCGCGCCGGTGGCCGACGAGCTCTACATCCGTGGCAACCAGCTGGGCATGCCGGCCGGCGTGCTGAGCAGCAACTACGATCCGTCGCAGTCGCTGGACCAGGTGCTGCAGCGCCTGCGCATCGATGGCTGCCAGAACATCGCCAAGGCCATTCCGAGCGCACCGGCGGTGAAGCCGAACGATCCGGCGGCCTACAAGCCGCAGACCGAATTCGACAACACGCCCTGGCGCTTCGACATGAGCCAGAACGGCAAGCGCATGACCGCCGAAGAGTTCGACGCCTGGATGAAGGCGCGTGGCGTGCGTGTGGTCAAGGCGCGTCCGGCTCCGGCCGCCACTCCGGCCCCGGCCGAAGCACCGGCTGAGACCAAGCCGGTCGACAAGAAGTAAGCGCCGCGGGGAGCAGAGGCTTGCGCACGCGCCGCCCACCTGCCGCCCCCGCCGCCCGCTCCCACGCATCGCGTGGGCGTGCGACTCCCGCTGCCACCGCCGCCGGTGTCCGTCATGGCCTGGCGCGCGTGCTGTCCAAGGCCGGCGTGTGCTCGCGCAGCGAGGCCGCGCGCTGGATTGCCGACGGACGCGTACGCGTCTCCGGCCGCATCGTGCGGGATCCCGAGTTCCCGATTGGCCAGCCGGCGCCGCCGATCGAGGTCGATGGCCAGCCGATGGGCGCGCCGCAGCGCCTGTACCTGATGCTCAACAAGCCACGCGGGGTGGTGACCACCGCGCAGGACGAGCGTGGCCGCGACACCGTCTACCGCTGTTTCGATGGTGCAGGGCTGCCGTGGATCGCGCCGGTCGGGCGCCTGGACAAGGCCAGTGAAGGGCTGTTGCTGTTCAGCAACGATCCGCAGTGGGCCGCGCGCCTGACCGATCCGGAAACGGGTCCGCAGAAGACGTACCACGTGCAGGTCGACCGCCTGCCAGATGACGCCACGCTGGCGGCCCTGCAGGCCGGCGTGGAGGACGAGGGCGAGTTCCTCGTGGCCCAGGCCGTGCGCGTGCTGCGCAGCGGCGACAAGACCGCGTGGCTGGAGGTGGTCCTCGACGAGGGCCGCAACCGCCACATCCGCCGCCTGCTGGCGGCCTTCGACCTGCAGGTGCTGCGCCTGGTCCGGGTTGCGATCGGCGGGCTGCAGCTCGGCGATCTCGGCAAGGGTCAGTGGCGGATGCTGGAGGTCAATGACCAGCAGCGGCTGGGGGCCGCTGCACCGGGCTGATCATCGCCCGCGGCCGGCGGTTGCCGGCCACCGTTCCAGGCGTAGGGGGCGCCTGGTTGCTGAACTTCCCGAACGGAGCCTGCCCATGTACCACCCGACCCTCAACCAAACCCTGCGCTGCGCAGGCCTGCTGCTGCCGATGGTGCTGCTGACCGCCTGTGGTGGCCACAAGAAGGTGGCCAAGGCAGAAACGCCGGCCGAAACCCCGGTGGTGGAAGTGAAGACCCCGGAGCTGGATGGCCGCGGCAGCTACCGCTTCCTGATGAGCAACGGCGACAAGAAGATGACCGCCGACGAGTTCGATGCCTGGATGAAGGCCAACGGCATCCGCGTTGCCAAGGGCAACGGCCAGGACGCTGCCGCCAAG
Source organism: Stenotrophomonas sp. YJH_SMC_80 (assembly GCF_059372495.1). Taxonomy (NCBI): domain Bacteria; kingdom Pseudomonadati; phylum Pseudomonadota; class Gammaproteobacteria; order Lysobacterales; family Lysobacteraceae; genus Stenotrophomonas; species Stenotrophomonas sp. YJH_SMC_80. The sequence goes on along the minus strand of NZ_JCAFVP010000011.1, from coordinate 93,144 downwards.
CCGGTGGTGGTGGCCAGCAAGGACGAGCCGAAGGGCAAGAAGAAAAAGAAGTGATGCCGGGAAGGTGCCGACCTCGGTCGGCACGCCCTCAAGCTCTGGTAGGTGCCGACCTTGGTCGGCACGCTTTGACCGCTGGGATCAACCCTTGATCACGCCCAGCTCGACACCGATGCGGGTGAACGCATCGATCGCGCGGTCCAGGTGCTCGCGGCTGTGCGCAGCGCTGATCTGGGTGCGGATGCGGGCCTGGCCCTTGGGCACCACCGGGAAGAAGAAACCGATCGCGTAGATGCCTTCTTCGAGCAGGCGCTCGGCGAACTTCTGCGCCAGCGGTGCGTCGTACAGCATCACCGGGCTGATCGGGTGCACGCCCGGCTTCACGTCGAAACCGGCGGCGACCATCTTTTCGCGGAAGTAGCGGGTGTTCTCCACCAAGGTGTCGCGCAGGTCGTCAGCGGCAGCCAGCATCTCGAATGCCTTGATGCCGGCGGCCACCACATGCGGCGGCAGCGAGTTGGAGAACAGGTACGGCCGCGAACGCTGGCGCAGCAGCTCGATCACCTCGGCGCTGGCGCAGGTGAAGCCGCCCAGTGCGCCGCCCATGGCCTTGCCCAGGGTGCCGGTGATGATGTCGATCTTCTCCAGCACGCCCTTCACTTCGGCAGAGCCGCGGCCGGTGGCACCGAGGAAGCCGGTGGCGTGGCATTCATCGATGTGCATCAGCGCGTTGTACTTCTTCGCCAGTGCGGTGATCTCGTCCAGCGGGGCAATGAAGCCGTCCATCGAGAACACGCCGTCGGTGGTGATCAGCTTGGTCTTGCAGCCGGCGGCATCGGCGGCCTGCAGCTGGGCTTCCAGGTCGGCCATGTCGCAGTTGGCGTAGCGGAAGCGCTTTGCCTTGCACAGGCGCACGCCGTCGATGATCGAGGCGTGGTTCAGTGCATCGGAAATGATCGCGTCGTTCTCACCGAGCAGCGGTTCGAACAGGCCGCCGTTGGCGTCGAAACAGGCCGCGTACAGAATGGTGTCCTGCTTGCCGAAGAAGTCGGCGATCTGCTTCTCCAGCTGCTTGTGCAGGTCCTGGGTACCGCAGATGAAGCGCACCGAGGCCATGCCGAAGCCGTGGGTATCCAGCGCATCCTTGGCGGCCTGGATCAGGTCCGGATGGTCGGCCAGGCCCAGGTAGTTGTTGGCACAGAAGTTCAGCACCTTGCGGCCATCCTCGAGGGTGATCTCGGCCGACTGCGGGCTGGTGATGATCCGCTCGGACTTGAACAGGCCCTGGGCGCGGATGGCGTCCAGTTCCTCGGCGTAGTGGCGGGTCAGGGCGGAGGAGGCGTCGGTCATGGCGTGGGCACGGCTCTGAACGGGGAAACCGTTGATTCTACCGGGCTACGACGGCCTTCGACCGGGCCGGGCAGGGCACCGCCACGGGTGACACATGTTGCATCGCAATAGCAAACGGGTTAAAAATTCGTGAACCGCGCCTGTCTGGCGCCGGTTGCCCGCTCCCCCTTCCCGCCCCCGCCACCCTCGGAGACGCCCATGAAGCACGCCCGTGCCTGCCTCGCCATTGCCGCTGCCCTGACCCTGGCCGCCCCGTTCGCCGCCAGCGCCCAGGAAAACGAATCGCCGTACAGCTGGAACGTCACCGCTGTTTCCGATTACCTGTTCCGTGGTGTGTCGCAGACCGACGAGGATCCGACCCTGCAGGCCGGATTCACCTACACCAGCCCGGTTGGCCTGTACGCAGGCGTGTGGGGCTCGGGCGTGGATTTTGGTGCGGGTGACCCGAAGACCGAGGTCGACTACCTGATCGGCTACGGCGTGGACGTCACCGAGCGCGTCAACTTTGACGTGCTGCTGAACCGCTACACCTACCTGAAGTCCAGCCACCAGAACTACAACGAGCTGATCACAACCACCACGCTGGATGACACCTACAAGCTGACGGTGGCCTACACCAACGATGTCTGGAACAGCAGCACCGATGGCTGGTACTTCGGCCTGGGCGGCAGCTGGGGCCTGCCGAAGGACTTCACCCTGAATGCCAACGTCGGTCGCAGCACCTTCGAAGACGGCATCGCCAAGGACTACACCGACTGGAACGTCGGCGTCGCGCGCCAGTTCGGCCTGTTCAACATCGGCCTGGGCTACTACGGCACCGACGGCAACGGCCGTGACAATTCCGGCAAGCTGGCCCACAGCCGCGTGATGCTGAGCGTCGCGATCGGTAACTGATGCGCCTTCGCTGATGTCCACGAAAAAGGCGCCCAATGGGCGCCTTTTTCAGTTCCAGCAGCATGCCTCACCCCGGCTGGGGGAGAGCCCCCTTGTTGTTCAAGGGGGCGCGCCGACGGCGCGGGGATAAGGAAACCTGCGGGGGAATTGACCCGAAGGGTCAATTCCAGCTGAGCACGACCTTGCCGGCCTTGCCTTCTTCCATCAGGTCGAAGCCCTTCTGGAAGTCGTCGATCGGCAGCTGGTGGGTCATCACCTTGCCGAGCGGGAAGCCGGACAGCACCAGCTGGGTCATCTTGTACCAGGTCTCGTACATCTTGCGGCCGTAGATGCCCTGCACGGTCAGGCCCTTGAAGATGATCTTGTCCCAGTCGCAGCCGGCGCCCTTGGGCATGATGCCGAGCATGGCGATCTTGCCGCCGTGGTACATGCAGTCGAGCATGTCGTTGAACGCGCGCGGGTTGCCGCTCATTTCCAGGCCCACGTCGAAGCCCTCCATGTGCAGTTCCTTCATCACGTCCTTCAGCGACTGGTTGGCCACGTTGACCACGCGGGTGGCACCCATGTCGGCGGCCAGCTTCAGGCGGAAATCATTGACGTCGGTCACCACCACGTTACGCGCACCGATGTGCTTGCAGATGCCGGCGGCGATGATGCCGATCGGGCCGGCACCGGTGATCAGCACGTCCTCGCCGATCACATTGAATTCCAGTGCACAGTGCGCGGCGTTGCCGTACGGGTCGAAGAACGCAGCCAGCTCCGACGGGATCTGGTCCGGGATCGGCCACAGGTTGCTGGCCGGCATCACCATGTATTCGGCGAAGGCGCCGTTGACGTTGACGCCGATGCCGACGGTGTTCGGGCACAGGTGCGGGCGGCCGCCACGGCAGTTGCGGCAGTGGCCGCAGACGATGTGGCCTTCGGCCGAGACGCGCTGGCCGATTTCATAGCCGGTCACGGCCGAGCCGAGTGCGGCGACGCGACCGACGAATTCGTGGCCGATGGTCAGGCCCGGCTTGATGGTGCGCTGGCTCCACTCGTCCCACAGGTAGATGTGCAGGTCGGTACCGCAGATCGCGGTCTTCTCCAGCTTGATCAGGACCTCATTCGGGCCCGGGGTCGGCACCGGAACTTCTTCCAGCCAGATGCCCTTGGCCGCTTCGCGCTTGACCAGGGCCTTCATCGTTTGCTGCGCCATCGGGGTGGAACTCATCAGGGGGAAAGCGCGGATTATAGGGTGCCGCGCGGATTTCCCATGTTGCGCTGCGGGTGCATTGGCGGAACGAAAGGCGTGCGCCGGCGGGCGTTTCGGACGTGCCGCAAACAGCAGCGCCTCCTTGATTCCGGGGGAGGGGGCGTGGTCACCCTGGCCGGGACACGCAAAAGCCCATCCATGGTGCTCGATGGCGCCTTGCTCGTGCGCGCTGTCCTGCGCACACGGCAAGACCGGGGTTGGGCGTCCTGCCCAACCCGCCAGTCGCATGCGCCCGGCCCATGGCGCCAACGGTCCCGGCCAGGATGCTCTGGACGATTCCATGTGCGCGGCCGAGGTGCGCATGGCAGCGCAAGAAGTAGGCCCATGACTTCCGGGGTTCGGGCCGGGGCAGGGCGGCGGGCTACAATCGAGGGTTCCACTACCAGGGGCCGCTCCATGCGCTCGAACCTGCTTGCATTCTCCATCGTCGCCAGCCTCGGGCTGGCCCAGGTCGCCCATGCCGCTGAAGGCATGTGGGTGCCGCAGCAGCTGCCGGAAATCGCCGGCCCGCTGCAGAAGGCCGGCCTGAAGCTGTCCCCGGAACAGCTGTCCAACCTGACCGGCGACCCGATGGGCGCGGTCGTCGCCCTCGGCGGCTGCACCGCCAGCTTCGTCTCGCCGCAGGGCCTGGTGGTCACCAACCACCACTGCGCTTATGGCGCCATCCAGCTGAATTCGACCGCGCAGAAGAACCTGATCAAGGACGGCTTCAACGCGCCGACCCTGAAGGACGAACTGAGCGCCGGCCCGAACGCCCGCGTGTTCGTGCTCGACCAGATCACCGACGTCACCACCCAGGCCAAGGCCGCCATCGCTGCCGCCGGCAACGACCCGCTGGCCCGCAGCCGCGCGCTGGACGCCTTCGACAAGGCCCAGGTCGCCGCCTGTGAAGCCGATGCCGGCTTCCGCTGCCGCCTGTACAGCTTCTCTGGCGGCAACACCTACCGCCTGTTCCGCAACATGGAAATCAAGGACGTGCGCCTGGTCTACGCGCCCCCGGGCAGCGTCGGCAAGTTCGGCGGCGACGTCGACAACTGGATGTGGCCGCGCCACACCGGCGATTTCTCGTTCTACCGCGCCTACGTCGGCAAGGACGGCAAGCCGGCCGCCTTCGCCGCCGACAACGTGCCGTACCAGCCCAAGCACTTCCTGAAGTTCGCCGACCAGCCGCTGGGTGCCGACGACTTCGTGATGGTGGCGGGCTACCCGGGCCGCACCAACCGCTATGCACTGGCCGGTGAATTCAACGAAACCGCCAGCTTCACCTACCCGACCATCGCCAAGCACTACAACGCCGTGCTGAAGATGATCGCCGACGCCGGCAAGGCCGACGCCGACGTCAAGGTGAAGTACGCCGCCACCGCCGCCAGCATGAACAACGTGGCCAAGAACTACCTGGGCCAGCTGGAAGGCTTCAAGCGCATCGACGCCGCTGGCCAGAAGCAGGCTGAAGAAGCCGCCGTGCTGGCGTGGCTGAAGAAGCAGGGCGCTGCCGGCAAGCCGGCCCTGGCGGCACACGCGCAGCTGCTCAAGCATCTGGATACCAGCAAGTCGACCCGCGAACGCGACCTGTTCGTCGGTCAGTTCAACAACACCTCGGCCGTTGGCGCGGCGATCACCCTGTACCGCCTGTCGATCGAGCGCAGCAAGCCGGATGCCGAGCGCGAAGCCGGTTACCAGGAACGCGACCTGACCACCATCGAAGGTGGCCTGAAGCAGATGGACCGCCGCTACGTGGCGAAGATGGACCAGCAGCTGCAGGCCTACTGGCTGGACCAGTACGTGGCCCTGCCGGCCGGACAGCGCGACAACGAAGTGCTGAACAAGTGGCTGGCCGGCAGCGATGCCGCTGCGGTGAAGTCGCTGGTGGGCAAGCTGTCGGGCACCGAGCTGGGCAGCCTGGATGCACGCCTGAAATGGTTCAAGGCCGACCGCGCCGCGTTTGAGGCCAGCAACGATCCGGCCATCCAGTACGCCGTGGCCGTCATGCCGGCACTGCTGAAGCAGGAAGAGCAGAAGAAGATCCGCGAAGGCGAATCGCTGACCGCGCGCCCGCTGTACCTGCAGGCCGTGGCCGACTACAAGAAGAGTCAGGGTGAGTTCGTCTACCCGGACGCCAACCTGTCGCTGCGCATCACCTTCGGCAACGTCATGGGCTATGGCAAGGACGGCGTGAAGTACACCCCGTTCACCACCCTGGAAGGCGTGGCGGCGAAGGAAACCGGTGAGGATCCGTTCGATTCGCCGAAGGCGCTGCTTGATGCAGTCAAGGCCAAGCGTTACGGCGGCCTGGAAGACAAGCGCCTTGGTTCGGTGCCGGTGAACTTCCTGTCCAACCTGGACATCACCGGCGGCAACTCGGGTTCGCCGGTGTTGGACGCCAACGGCAAGCTGGTCGGCCTGGCCTTCGATGGCAACTGGGAATCGGTCAGCTCCAACTGGGTGTTCGACCCGGTGATGACCCGCATGATCGCCGTCGACAGCCGCTACATGCAGTGGATCATGCAGGAAGTGGCGCCGGCGCCGCAGCTGCTGAAGGAACTGAACCTGGCGAAGTGAGGTAGTGCCGGCCGCTGGCCGGCAACCTCGACCAGACAGCCGGAGTTTCCGAACCCCCGCGACTCACGTCGCGGGGTTTTTTCATGCCCGGCCCGGCCCGGCCCGGTGCGCCGAACAGGTATCATCCCTGTTCCGCGTACTTCACAGGATGTGAACGAAACGCGGAAACCTCCTCCCCCCCAGGACCCCTTGCACGCATGCGCATCCTGCTTGCCCGCCACGGCGAAACGCCGTGGAACGCCGAAGGCCGCTACCAGGGCCAGATCGATATTCCGCTTTCGCCGATCGGTGAAGCCCAGGCCCAGGCACTGGGTGCCCGCCTGGCCTCGGTGGACATCACCCGTGCCGTCGCCTCGCCGCTGTCGCGCGCGCAGCGCACCGCGCAGCTGGCGCTTGGCGCCGCCCGCGCCGACATGCTGCTGACCGAGCCGGAGCTGCAGGAAATCGCCCACGGTGAATGGGAAGGGTTGCTCGCCAGCGAGATCCACGAGAAGGATCCGTCGCGCCTGCAGGCCTGGCGCGAGGAGCCGGATACGGTGCTGATGCCCGGCGGCGAATCGCTGCGCCTGGTGCTGGAGCGCAGCTGGCGTGGGCTGGCGCGTGCCACCGAAGGCCTCGGCGAGCACGACACTCTGCTGGTGGTTGCGCACGATGCGGTCAACCGCGTGATCCTGTGCAAGGTGCTGGGCCTGCCGCTTTCCCGCCTGTGGACCTTCCGCCAGGCACCGACCACGCTCAACCTGCTCGAAGGCGCCGACCTGGACAGCCTGGAAGTGGTGCGCCTGAACGACTGCGCCCACCACACGCCGTTCTTCGGCGAAGCCAAGCACCGCGCCCTCTGATCCATCCCCGCATCAACTGCTTCTGCTGGAACCGCTGCCGTGACGAACACCCCGACCACCCTGGCCGACTGGCTGGACTACATTGAACGCCAGCACCCGGCGAGCATCGACATGGGCCTGGAGCGCGTGCGCGCCGTGGCCGCGGCGATGGGCCTGGGCGCGCCGGCCAAGCGCACCATCGTGGTCGGTGGCACCAACGGCAAGGGCTCAACCGTGGCTTTCATCGAAGCCATTGCACGCGCCGCCGGCTGGAAGGTCGGTGCCTACACCTCGCCGCACCTGCTGCGCTACAACGAGCGCGTGCGCATCGACGGCCAGGACGTGGACGATGCCGCGCTGGTCGCCGCGTTCAATGCCATCGAAGCCGTGCGTGGCGAGATCACGCTGACCTATTTCGAGTACGGCACGCTGGCCGCGCTGCAGCTGTTCGCCGACGCCGGGCTGGACCTGGCGGTACTGGAAGTGGGCCTGGGCGGCCGCCTCGATGCGGTCAACATCGTGGACGCCGACGTGGCGGTGATCACTACCGTGGACATCGACCATGCCGAGTGGCTGGGCGAGGATCGCGAGGCGATCGGGACCGAGAAGGCCGGCATCATCCGCGGCTGGAAGCCGGTGATCCTGGGCGAGACCGATCCGCCGTCGAGCGTGCTGCGCCGTGCCTACCTGGTTGGCGCCAATGCGATCCGTGGTGGCAGCGACTATTTCTACGAGCCGATCGATGCGCAGCGTTGGCGCTGGCGCGATGTCGGCCTGCGCATGGAACTGCCGACCCCGGCGCTGGCCGGCCCGATCCAGCTGGCTAATGCGGGTGCCGCCATCGCCGCGCTGCGCGCGCTGGACAAGCCGGTGCCGCGTGCGGCGTGGGCCGCCGGTGTCGCAGCGGCACGCATTCCCGGCCGGCTGCAGGCATTCGAGCGCGATGGCGTGCAGATCCGCGTCGACGTCGGCCACAACCCGCAGGCGGCGGGCCAGCTGGCGCGTGCGCTGAAGGCCGAGGTCTCTGCCGGGCGCACCCTGGCGGTGTACGCCGCGCTGCAGGACAAGGACGCAGCGGGGGTGGTGCAGGCGCTGGAGGACGTAGTGGGCGAGTGGACCCTGGCCGGGCTGGAAGGCCCGCGCGGGCAGAGCGCCGTCCAGCTGCAGGCACGCCTGGCCGGCACCGCCGCCGCCACGGCGCTGCTGGCTGACAGCGTCGAACAGGCACTGGCGCAGGTGCTGGCCCAGGCCGAGCGCGGTGACCGCGTGCTGGTGTTCGGCTCCTTCCATACCGCTGCCGCCGCCCTGCAATGGCTGCAGGGCGATGCCTGATACGCGTTCAGCCAACGCCGACGCCGTCCGGTCCGGCACCCGTATAATCGATGCCAATCTCCGGACAGTTGCCTGCCTCACGTGGATACGCCTCTGAAACAGCGTCTGATTGGTGCCATCGTGCTGGTGGCACTGGCCGTGATTTTCCTGCCGATGCTGGTCAAGGGGCCGGCACCGGACAGCGGCGTGGCCAATGTGCCGATCGCCGCGCCGGATGCACCGGCCGATGGCCAGTTCGAAACCCGTGAGCTGCCCCTGGTCGCCCCGGCCGGTGGTGCCACCGGCCTGCAGACCGGGCAGGCCAAGCCGCTGCAGGACGCCGCCACGCCGGCCACTCCGCCGACCGTGGACACCTCGCCGACGGTCGCCGCCGGCAACTATGCGGTTACCTTCGGTGCCTACGGCAGCAAGGCCGACGCCGATGCGGTGATCGCCTACCTGAAGCGCTCGCAGCTGCCGGGCTTCGCCGAAACGGCGACCATCAACGGCCGCCAGGCATGGCGCGTGCGCGTGGGGCCGTACGCCGACCGTGCACAGGCCGAGGCCGCCCGCCTGCAGGCGGTGAAGATCCGTGCCGATGTGAAGGCCGAAGTGATCACCCTGGATGCCGCAGCGGACAGCAGCGCCCCGGTGGCAGCCACCCCGGCACCGGCTACGCCGAGCGCCAGTACCCCATCCGCCGCCACCGCGCCGTCGGCCAGCAGCAACCCGGTGCGCAGTGAAAGCCTGCCGCCGAGTACGCCGACTGCAACGACCACTCCGGCGGCCAAGCCCGAGCCGCCGAAGCCGGCGCCGAAGCCCGAAACCCCGAAGCCCGAGCCGAAGCCGGAGGCCACCGCCAGCAAGCCGGCAATGGCCCCGGCCACGCCGGCAGCACCGGCCGCCAGCGGCGTCGGCTTTGCCGTGCAGCTGGGCGCGTTCGGCCAGGCCAACGATGCCAACGCCCTGCGCGACAAGGTCCGCGCCGCCGGCTTCAGTGCTTTTGTCGAGCAGGTGCGCACCGAAAAGGGCACCCTGCATCGCGTCCGCGTCGGGCCGGTGGCCAACCGTGGCGATGCCGAGCAGCTGAAGGCGCAGGTCGCCGCCAAGGTCGGCGTGGCCGGCATGGTCCGACCGCACCCATGACCCACGCGCAGCCTCGTTGCCAGCGCCGCCGAAGGAGCGGGGCGCCATGATCGACGTGGTGCTGCTGATCGTGATCGCCGCCTCCACCCTGCTGGGGATGCTGCGCGGCTTCGTGGGAATCGTCATCGGCACCCTGTCGTGGCTGCTGGCCGCGTGGGCGGCCTTCGCCTTCGGCAATGACGCCGCCCATTGGTGGGCGGCCCCGGCGGCCCCCGGTGGCGAACACTTCGTCGGTGGCTACCTGGGGGTCGGCATCGGCGTGATGATCGTGGTCGCGGTGATCGGCATGGTCATCAAGGCTCTGGTCCACCGCAGCATGCTGACCAGCCTGGACCGCCTGCTGGGCGGGGTGCTGGGCGCCGTGCGGGGCGGCCTGATCGCCGCGATCCTGCTGCTGCTGGGCAGTTTCACCCCGTTGACTGCCGAGCCCTCCTGGCAGCGCTCGGCGGTGCGCCCGCTGCTGAACCCCACCGTTGCCTGGATGAACAGCAAGCTGCCGCACTGGGAGGTTCCCGGGGCCGATCTGCTGCCCAAGGCCTTGCCGACCGACGCGCTGTCCCCATCTGCATTGATGGAGTTGGGCAAGAACGCAGGCGCCGGGTTGGGAAAGCCGGGCGCGGCAGGCGATAATGGCATCCTCAACCAGGTAGTGGCAGGCAGCGGATGGCTGCGGCCTGCGAAAGCGGAACAGGGCGATTCCTACGATCCGGCCGAAGTGCGTCCGGACGCCCCAGCACTGCCGGACAGTATCGAGCCGGGCGATCCGGCCAATGTCGACCGCAGGCGCGGCGACCACCGCGGCCAGGTACGGCCACCTTCCTTGTAACTGGGCACAGCCCAGCGGAGACCTCGCACCATGTGTGGCATCGTCGGAATCGTCGGCAACCAGAACGTCGCCGGGCAGTTGTATGACGGCTTGACCGTCCTCCAGCACCGTGGCCAGGACGCGGCGGGCATCGCCACCGCCAACGGCAGCCGCCTGCGTGTGCAGAAGGCCACCGGCCTGGTCCGCGATGTGTTCGATGCCCGCACCATGTCCACCCTGGAAGGCAGCGTCGGCATCGCCCACGTGCGTTACCCGACTGCCGGTTCGGAAGGCATGGACGAGGCGCAGCCGTTCTACGTCAATTCGCCGTACGGCATCGCGCTGGCCCACAACGGCAACCTGATCAATACCGAGGCGCTGCGCCAGCAGGTGTTCGAACAGGACCGCCGCAACGTCAACACCGATTCGGACAGCGAAGTGCTGCTGAACGTGTTCGCCTACGAACTGGAGCAGCAGCGCCAGCTGAGCCCGGAAGCCGCGATCCGCGCGGTGGCTGGCGTGCACCGCCGCTGCAAGGGTGGCTATGCAGTGGTCAGCGTGGTGCTGGGCCTGGGCCTGGTCGCCTTCCGCGACCCGCATGGCATCCGTCCGCTGGTGCTGGGCAAGCGCAGCCATGCCGAGGGCGACGAGTACATCGTGGCGTCCGAGTCGGCCGCGCTGGACGTGCTGGGCTTCCAGCGCGTGCGCGATGTGCAGCCGGGCGAAGCGCTGGTGATCACCGCGCGTGGCGAGCTGTTCTCGGAGATCTGCGCCGAGCCGGCCGAGCACACCCCATGCATCTTCGAATACGTGTATTTCGCACGCCCGGATTCGATGATCGACAACGTGTCGGTGCACAAGGCGCGCATGCGCATGGGCATCAAGCTGGGCGAGAAGATCCTGCGCCTGCGCCCGGACCACGACATCGACACCATCATCCCGATCCCGGATACCTCGCGCGACGCTGCGCTTGAGATCTCCAACGTGCTCGGCGTGAAGTACCGCGAAGGCTTCATCAAGAACCGCTACATCGGCCGTACCTTCATCATGCCGGGGCAGGGCGAACGCGTGAAGTCGGTGCGTCGCAAGCTCAACCCGATCCACCTGGAGTTCCGCAACCGCGTGGTGCTGCTGGTGGACGATTCGATCGTGCGTGGCACCACCAGCCAGCAGATCGTGCAGATGGCCCGTGACGCGGGCGCGCGCAAGGTCTACCTGGCCAGCGCCGCGCCGCCGGTGCGCTACCCGAACATCTACGGCATCGACATGCCGGCGGCCGAGGAACTGGTCGCGCACAACCGCACCGTGGAAGAGATCGAAGCCCACCTGGGCTGCGACTGGCTGATCTACCAGGACCTGGAAGACATGGAAGCGGCAGTGAGCGAGGGCAATCCGGCGCTGCGCAACTTCGATTCGTCCTGCTTCAACGGCCACTACCCGACCGGCATTGAACCGGGCTACTTCGAGCGCATCCAGCAGCTGCGGTCGGACGACGCCAAGCACAAGCGCCGCGCCTGAGGACCAGGCGTGGTTGACGTGCCCGATGTTGCTGGCGACCTGCTGCGCGCAGCGCAGCAGTGCCTGGCCGAAGCCGACCCGCTGCGCAAGGTTGCGCTGACCCAGGCCTACGCCGCTGCGTTCCGTGCCGGCCGCCTGAAGGTGGCTGCCGACGCGCTACCGCCAGAGCCGATCCGCATGCCGGGCCGGCCGGCACAGCTGGTGCTGGTGCACCCGCGCGAAGTGCCGCGGCGCGGACTGGGCGGTGTGGAAGGACGGGCTGCCTTCATCCACGCCATCGCGCATATCGAACTCAACGCGATCGACCTGGCCTGGGACGCGGTGTACCGCTTCCGCGGCCTGCCGCCGGCGTTCCATGCCGACTGGGTCAGCTGTGCCGACGACGAATCGCGGCACTTCATGCTGCTGCGGGAGCGCCTGCAGGTGCATGGCCACGACTACGGCGACTTCCCCGCGCACAACGGCCTGTGGGAAATGTGCGAAAAGACCGCGCACGATGGCCTGGCACGCATGGCGCTGGTGCCGCGCGTGCTGGAAGCGCGCGGCCTGGACGTGACGCCCGGCATGATCGAGAAACTGCGCAATGTCGGCGATGGCGAGACCGCCGATGTGCTGGAAGTGATCCTGCGCGAGGAAGTGGCACATGTGGCTGCCGGTTCGCGCTGGTACCGCTGGTACTGCGACCGCGCCGGCGTCGAGCCGCGCGCACGTTTCAAGGAACTGCTGGTGGAGTACGCCGGCGGCTACCTGCACGGACCGTTCAACATGGAAGCGCGCCTGCTGGCCGGTTTCGATGCGGATGAGCTCGCCAACCTGGTCGAACAGGCCGGTTGAAGAAAAGGGGACGGAGGGGATCAAGTCGTTTGTGGCACAAACGACTTGATCCCCTCCGTCCCCTTTTCTCAGGCGTTCGGCAACACCACGCGCTTGCCATCCACCGTCGGCCGGTTGATGTAGAACAGGCCGGGACCCGGCCGGTAGGGCAGTTCGCTGACGCCGGCATCGGCCGCGTAGGTCAGTGCGGTGTCGCCCAGTGCATCGAAGTTCCAGTGCGCCGATTGCATCAGGTAACGCCGGCGCAGCAGCGCCTCCTGTGTCTGCGTCAGCGGCTGTCCGGTCACCAGGCGCCGTGCGATCGGCTGCAGGGCGGACGGGAGCTCCCAGCCAGGAACCTCGGCGGCATTGGCGGTCCATTGCACGCCGGCGTCGATGGCCTGCTGCTGCATCACCTGCAGTGCAATCAGCTGGTAACGCCAGTCGATGCGCCGACGCAGCACCACCGCGGCAGTCACATACAGCACCGGTGACAACAGCACGCTGCGGCTGCCGGCGCGACGCTGCTGCTGCCACTGGTGCCAGACATCCACCCAGACCTCCTTCTCACCCACGCCCAGCTGCTGGCGCCAGCGTTCGGCATCGGCCTGTGCTTCGGCGTAGACCGTGGTGGCCCGCAGCAACGCCAGTGGAGGGACCTGGTAGTCGGCAACCGCGGGGCGGCGCAACTGTTGCCGGCGCGGGCGGCTGAGCAGCTTGGGACCTTCTTCCAGCTGGTTGTAGCCACCGCCGATATTCGCGTGTACGCCGGGTAGGGCGATCTCGGCAAACGGCGGTGCCACGCTGGTCAACGGATAGTGCTGGCGATGTTCATCGCGTGCAGTGAGCTGCACGACGCGACCGGCGATGCCGCTGTGCAGGGCCAGCTGCGGCCGCTCATCGGCGCGGCCGCCATTGACTGCGACAACGGTGTCGAACAGCCCGATGAAGCGCAGCACCGGCGTGGCCGGGGCGAAGTTCGCAGTGCAGGACAGGCCGGCGGCCTGCAGCAGCTGGCGCCAGCGCACGCTGTCCCAGCCCTGCAGTTGGTTGGCGATGTCACGTGCGGCAGCAGCACCGCGTGAATAACCGAACAGGTCCAGCTGCACGCCATGCAGCGGTCGCTGCCAGCGTGCGGATAGTTGCGCCAGCGCGGCCGGCAGCAGCACCTGCAGCGCGCGCTGCACTTTCGCGCGAACGCCACTGGCACCGATGCCGAAGGCCAGCCCGATCAGATCGTCGTCGGCATCATCGCGGGTACCCACGCCTTCGACATAGATCGACAGCGAGGGAGCGGCCATCGCATCACGGCGGCTGTCCGGATACAGCTGCTGCAGGCGCGCGATGTTGGTCAGGCCGTTGTCGTAGCTGCTGGTCAGCCGGCTCTGGTAGGTCGAATCATCGTCCGCGCGCAGCTGCGCCGGTCGAGGCTGCGGAACCTGCGGACGGCCGCGCGCCAGGTTGTGTGCGTTGTTGCGGGTGCCGTCGAAGAACAGGCCGATCCGCAGCAAGCCGACATCTTCGTCCGTGTCCTTCGCTGGTGCCATGTGCATTCCCCGTCGTGGCCGCGTCACGGTAGCGCGAAAGCGGTGTATTGGCGAAGTGTAGTGACGCTTTTGACCTTACTTAACGCAGATGCGGTCGATCACAGTTCCTGATTTTCATTCCCATCTTCTATTGAATTCACACGACCCGCGCGGGCCATATGGCCAAACCCGGCAAACCCGGGCGTGCTGCATCAACGCTGTTCACATCATTCAAGGAGCGACGCAATGTTGTCCAGATCGATTGGCAAAGCGGCAGGTGGCCTGGTGTTGGGTTTGTCGGTGGCGGCAGCCGCGCATGCGGCACCGTTGTTCGAACCGGTGACGGTCATCAGCCGGGCATCGGCCAACAGCGAGCCTGCACTCGGCAAGCTGCTGGCCACCCCGTCCACGGCGACGGTGCAGGAAGTGCGTGTCGACGCGGCGGCTACGGCGCAGCCGCAGCTGGAATTCGAGCTGCTCGGCAAACGGGTGCAGGCGGTGCGCAGCAAGGTCGAGGCGCTGCCCGATGGTGGCAGCATCTGGTACGGCCAGTTCCGTTCGCCGTCCGACCGGTTGACCGCCGCCACCTCCAGCGGCCAGGACGATCCGGGCAATTCGTTGATCCTGGTACGTTCGGGCGACACCATCACCGGTTCGATCCGCAAGGACGGCAAGCTTTATCGCCTGCGTCCACTGGGTAACCGCCACGTGCTGGTCGAGGTCGACGAATCGAGGATGCCAGCCGATCATCCGGCTGACTACAACCAGCTGCCGAAGATCCCGATGGCCGACAACGACCACATCGGCATCGCGCAGGCCTCGTCGGGAACGCCGGCGACCATCCGCGTGCTGGTGGTGGCGACCAATGCGGCGGTCACTGCCTATGGCGGCAACATGCAGTCGCTGGTGCAGCTGGCGGTGGCCGAGTCCAACCAGGGTTACGTCAACAGCAACGTTGGAATCACCATGCAGCTGGCCGGTTACGAGACCACCAGTTACACCGAGTCCGGCAGCTTCGATACCGATCTGGCGCGCTTCCGCGGCACCAGTGACGGCTACATGGACAGCATCCACACCAGCCGCAACAACACGGCGGCCGACGTGGGCGTGCTGCTGATCAACAACACCGCGTACTGCGGCCTGGCCTCGGGCATCGGCTCGACGGCATCGACCGCTTTCGCGGCGGTGTACTGGGATTGCGCGACCGGCTACTACTCCTTCGCACACGAGATCGGCCACCTGCAGAGCGCGCGGCATGATATCGCGACCGACTCGAGCACCTCGCCGTACGCCTATGGCCATGGCTATCGCTATGAACCGTCCACCGGCACCGGCTGGCGCACGATCATGGCCTACAACTGCACCCGCAGCTGCCCGCGCCTGAACTACTGGTCGAACCCGAACATCAGCTACAACGGCATCCCGATGGGCAATGCCAGTACCGCCGACAACCAGCGCGTGCTGGTCAATACCAAGGCCACCATCGCGGCCTTCCGCTGAGGCCAAGCGCCGACCAGGGGTGGCGTCTACCCGGGCACGTGCATCTGCCCGGGTAGATGCCAACCTTGGTTGGCACCTTCGGACCCATCATTCGCGCGCGAGCGTATCCAGCGACCAGCCGCCGGCATCCACGCGCAGCACCGATCCCTGCTCGTACCAGTCACCCAGCACGATGCGGGTGCAGGCACGGCCACCGGCCTGCAGCGAATGGATCGCCGGGCGGTGGGTGTGGCCATGGATCATCGTGTCCACGCCATGGCGCGCGAACGTGGCATCGACTTCGGACGGCGCCACGTCGGTGACGGTCTCGAACTGCGCGCGATCACCCTGCTTCATTTCCGACTGGCGGGCCTGGCTGGCTTCGCGCGCCTTCTGCGCGAACGCGATACGCGCTGCCAGCGGCTGTGACAGGAACTGTGCCTGGAACACCGGGTCACGCGTCTGTGCACGGAACTGCTGGTAGGGAATGTCATCGGTGCACAGCAGGTCACCGTGCTGCAGCAGCACCGGGCGACCGTAGAGGTCGATCATGCACGGGTCGGGCAGGATGCGCAGGCCGGCACGGCGCGCGTAGTCCTCGCCAAGCAGGAAGTCACGGTTGCCGCGGATGAAGTACACCGGCACGCCGCTGTCGGACAGCACCTTCAGTGCATCGGCCACCGCGTCGGCGGCGGGCGAGGGAGTGTCGTCACCGATCCAGGCTTCGAACAGGTCGCCGAGGATGTACAGCGCATCGGCGCCGGGCGCCTGCTCGCGCAGGAAGCGCAGGAACAGGTCGGTGATCTCCGGACGGCTGGGGTCCAGGTGCAGGTCGGAAATGAACAACGTGGTCATGCGGGCATTCTAGGGCATCAACGATGACGGTAGCGCCGCCGGCATCGTGGGGATCAGATCCCTCCCCGAAGGAAAACGGATCTGACCCCGGGGGCTACACCGGCAACGGTAACCAGGCCAGGCTGGCCGAGGCCAGCCCGATGGCGATGCCGGTGGCGGCCAGCACATCGGACGGGTAGTGCAGGCCGAGTACCACCCGCGACAGCGCCACGCCCGCGGTGAACGGCACCAGCAGTGGCGCCAGCCACGGGTAATAGGCCAGCGCCACGATGGTGAACGACACCGCGTGCAGGGTATGCCCGGAGGGGAAGCTGAACTCGTCCAGCGGTGCCACCCAGGCACGGATGCGCAGGTCGGCGGCATACGGGCGCGGGCGCCGGGTCCAGCGCTTGAGGCCCTTGTACAGCAACAGCGCGGCCAGGCCGGTGGCGGCCATGTGCACCGATGCGCGCAGGCCGTCGAAGCCATCAAGCAGCACCAGGGCGCCCATCAGCACATACCAGAACACGCCATCACCGAGCCGGCTGATGACCGCGAACAGGCGGCGCACACGGCGGCGGCGGCAGTAGTGGTTGGCCCGCCGGCACAGGCGCGCTTCGCGGTCGGCCAGCAGTTCAAGCCGCGTTGTGCGCATGGCCGGTCCTCCGCGACTGGGCCAGTTCGGCCAGCAGGGCGTCGAATTCCGCCACCACCTGCTGCGGATGCAGGCGCTTCATGGCGCGTGCGGCGTTGCTGCCCAGCACGTGGCGCTGCGCGTCATCCGCGGCCAGTTGCACGGCCGCGTCGATGAACTGCTCGTCGTTGTCCACTGCAGCGCCATTCTCGCCATTGCGCAGGTACTCGCGCGCCGCGCCATAGTCGAAGGCCACCGTTGCCACACCGCTGGCCATGCTTTCAAGGGTCACGTTGCCAAAGGTCTCGCTGCGGCTGGGGAACAGGAACAGATCGCCGCTGGCGAAATGACGTGCAAGCGCATCGCCACGCTGGACGCCGCAGAAGATGAAGTCGGGATTTTCATGCGCCAGCTTTTCGCGGGCCGGGCCATCGCCCACCCACACGAAGCGGGCCTTCGGACGGATCTGCTGCAACCGACGGAAGGCCTTCACCGCCAGGCCGAGGTTCTTTTCCGCGGCGATGCGGCCGACGTAGATCGCCACCAGGCCGTTGCCGTCCACGCCCCACTCTTCGCGCAGGGCAGGGTCACGGCGGTTCGGATCGAACTGCTGGCTGTCGACCGCGCGCGCCAGCAGGCGCACGCGTTCGAAGCCCTGTTCGCCGAGGAACTGCTGCAGTTCGCGGGTAGGTACCAGGGTTGCATCGGCCTGGTTGTGGAAGCGGCGCATCCAGCGCATCGCGGCGGCCTGCAGCCAGGCCACGCCGTAGTCGGGCAGGTACTCGTCGAAGCGGGTGTGGAAGCCACTGGCCACCGGGATGCCGAGGCGCCGTGCGGTGCGCACCGCCGACCAGCCCAGTGGGCCTTCGGTGGCGACATAGACGGCATCCGGGCGTTGCTGCTGCCAATGGCGACCGAGCCGGATCGGTGCCGGCATGCCGAAGCGCAGGCCGGGGTAGCGCGGCAGGGCGGCGCCGGGAACCAACAGGGTGCCCGGTGCGGAGTCCAGCGCTTCGTTGGCCTGGCGGGGCCGGATCAGGTCGATCTCATGGCCGGAATTGCGCAGTCCCTGCTCCAGCCCCTGCACGGTGAGGGCAACGCCGTTCACTTCCGGCGGATAGGTCTCGGTGACGATGGCATAGCGCATGGCGGGCCTCCGGGTTTCCGGCATGCTCGGGCCTGGCGATGTAGCCGATGTGACCGCTTTGCGACCGGCAGATGACGCGGCCGGAAGCGTACGCCACCACGGCCCCGAAGGGCCGTGGTGGGCACCGTGCGTGGTGCGTGGATCAGAAGCGCTGCTGGTATTTCATGTAGATGAAACGGCCGATGTCGAAGCCACCGTAGTAGGAGAAGTTGGCACTCGGCTGGCTGTACATGGCCGGGCCCTGGCGGCCAAAGACGTTGTTGGCGCCGATTGAAACGGTGGCGTCCCACGGCAGGCTGTAGCGCGCCTGCACGTCATGGAAGGTGACCGATCCACGACGGTTGTAGTCGCGCGTACCGCTGAACCACGGCGCGCGCTGGTCGGGGTGGGAACACTCGTTCGGATAATCCTCCGCACCCAGGCAGCGTTCCTTGACGGCGGAGAAGTAACGCAGGCCCCAGGTCAGGCCGAGGTTGCCATGCTCCCAGCCCAGCGACGCGTTGGAGCGCACGCGGAAGCCGATGCCGCCGTTGGTGGCAATGCCATTGCTGGGGATGGCCGGTACGCCGGCTTCGTTGGTGGTCTTCTCTTCGGCGTTGACCACATAGGTGGACTTCCAGTCAGCGCTCAACCTGCCCCAGCGGGTTTCGACCTTGTGGCCGATCTCCAGGTCGTAGCCTTCTGCCTGGCGGAAGCCGCTGTTGCGGTTGCCGAAGTTGAGTTTGTTGACGATGCCCAGCTCCGGGTCGCGGGTGAAGCTGCTGCAGCGCTCGGCAATACCCAGCTCGTAGCAGTCGCGAAGGATGTCGTTGGGATGGTCGGAGACGATGGTGTTGTCGATGCGGATCTTCCACCAGTCCAGTGCGATGTGAAGCCCTTCGGCGAACGTCGGGCTCCAGACCAGGCCCAGAGTGCGGCTGGTCGAAGTTTCCGGCTGCAGGTCGGGATTGGAGCCGTTGGTGAAGGGCAGGGGCGTCTGCCCACTGCTGCCGGTGATGGGTTCATTGCCCTGGCCGAGCTGGCGGTAGGTGTCGGCGTTGGCGATGTCGGCAGCACAGCGCGCGCGGACCTCGGCACTGCTTGCGGCTGCGCCATGGACCGTATCGCAGGGATCGCGGAAGCCGGTGGTGAACGTCTCCGAGCCGCCGCCGTACAGGTTGGCGATGGTCGGCGCACGGAAGCCCTGTGCCCAGGTGCCGCGGACCAGCAGCTGATCGATCGGCTTCCAGGTGAAGCCGAACTTGCTGTTGAGGGTTCCGCCGAAGGTGGAGTAGTCCGAGTACCGCGTCGCCGCGCTGAGGGTGAGTTCGCGGGCGCCGGCGAGGTCGCGCAGCACCGGCACGCTCAGTTCCAGGTAGGCTTCGTCGACGCGGTAGCCGCCACCGGTGGGGCCTGCCGCCAGGTTGGTGGTGGCACCGGTCTGCGCAAGCGCATCGGGGATGAAGCGGCCGTCCTCGCGGCGGCTCTCGGCCCCCACGGCGAAGCCCAGCTCACCGGCGGGCAGGCTGGCAAGGCTGCCGCTGAGGTTGGCGAACAGGTTGCGGGTGGTGGTGCGGCCGCGGGTGAGTTCTTCCGGGAACAGCCAGTCCTGGAGCTCCGTGTTGCCGGTCAGGCCATAGGGATCGTCCTGGCCATACGGAACCAGCGGGTTCCAGGGTTTGCAGCCTGCGATCGGCGCATCCGGCGTTCCGCATTCGACCTTGCCGGTTGCCGGGTTGTAGAACGAAGGACCGGTGGCATCGGCCACGCGCTGCTTGTGCAGGTTGCCGGTGGCACGTTGGGTCAGCTCACTGCGGTTGTACTGATAACCCGCTTCCCAGTCGAAGTCGCGACCGCCGAATTCGAAGTTGCCCTCGAGTGCCGCGACGGCCTGCCAGGTGGTCAGATCGCTGGTGCTGACGCGAGGAATCTCCCAGGTACGACGGTTCCAGTGCACATCGCTGGGCGTGTCGTAGCCGTGATGGCTGCCGAACGGGTTGAACCAGCTGTCGGCCGACATCGGGGTGATGCCGGCTGGGCCGGACTGGAAGGGATAGCCGGCAATCTGGCGCGTGGTGGTGCGCCGGTTGTAGGCCAGCTGGGTGTTGAAACGGACCTGGTCGTTCAGCTCCACGCGCGCATCGACGAAGATCGAATCGCGCTTGATCGGCGTCTGCAGATGCATCTGCTCGTTGCTGTTGCTGACATTGCCGGTGAACGGTGTGTTGTCGCTGAGGTGAAAGCTGTCCGGCCCGCCCGGCTGGCTGCCACGGTCGAGCGAATAGCTGCAGCCCCGGCTGTTGCTGCAGCCGGGGCCCTTGAAGCCGGTGATGCGACCCCATTGGCCGACCGTGGTCCAGCCGTCATCCGCGTGGCCGTCGGTATAGGTATAGGCACTGAAGCCGCGGTCCCTGGCCCAGACGCCCTTTTCTTCGACATGCTCGGCAGCAACGCTGATGGAAGCACGGTCATTGGACCAGCCGGCAACCACGTCGTACTGGGTACGGGCACCGTCGCCTTCACTGTATTGGCCGTGATAGACGTTGGCGGTTACACCCTGAACGTTGCGCCGGGTGATGATGTTCACCACGCCGGCCATCGCGTCGGACCCGTAGATGGCCGAGGCACCATCCTTGAGCACTTCCATGCGTTCCACCGCAGCGGCAGGAATGCTGGAGATGTCCTGAAAACCCGAAGTGGTCATGCCCAGCCGCTTGCCGTTGACCAGCACCAGGGTGCGCTGGGCACCGAGACCACGCATGTTCACGTAGCTGCCGCCGGCGGCTTCGCCAGCGCTCAACGGGCTGGCGCGGCTCAATGCCGGGCTGCCGGTCGCGGTCAGGTTCTGCAGGATGTCGGCAACGGAGTTGAAGCCCTGTCGCTCGATGTCGGCGCGGCTGACGGTCAGCACCGGCTGTGCGGTTTCCAGGTCGACCTGGCGGATGCGTGAGCCGGTGATTTCGATGCGGTCCAGCGTGGTGGCTTCCGGTGCCTGCTGCGCGAGCGCCGGAACGGCCAGGGTTGTGGTCGCCGTGATTGCAAGCGCACGACGGATCGCCAGCCCCAGTGCGGGAATACGGATGGTCATGGGTGTCTCTCTCTCAGTCTTCGAAGTCTTCGGTGCGCAGCCAAGCGGGCCGCGCCAACGCCACCGCAGGCGGTGGTTGTTCGAACCTAGTGAAGGAGGAGAGGGAGAGGTATGGGGAAAGGACGAAATCGCCATGGAGCGGCATGACGCTTCCGCACAAACCGGAAGTGAATCAATCGATTGATCTGATCGACGGCGGAGCGATGGACGATGCACCCTCGTCCCGGCTCTGGACTGAAAGCGTCATGGCAATTGCAGGCAGCGACAACCTGCGCGGAAACAGAAAAGACCACGGCTCCGAAGGGCCGGGGTCGTAGAGCTTCAACAGCTTGTCGAACACGCGCGGAACAGGCCTATGGCGACGCGTCATGACGTGCCGCCCTGGCCGTAGGGATCAGGCCACGAACGGCCGGAACTGGATGCCCAGCCCGGCGATGCCGTCGGTCTCGCCGATCAGGTCGGCGCGGAGCAGCGGGCGCGCATCGATGAAGGCCTGCGGCACGATCAGCGACAGGCGGTTGTCGTCCGCGGTCAATTCCAATGCCGGCAGCGGATCGTCCTCGTGGGCGCGGTTGAGCAGTACCGCCAGGCGCAGCAGGGCGGCCAACCGGCGTGCAGTCAGCAGCAGGCGCTCGGGCAGGGCGTCGAACGCGGTCTTGGTCACGCTGCGGCGATGGCTGCGTACCAGTGCGGCCAGCATCTGCTGCTCCTGCCGCGAGAAGCCGGCGATGTCCGAGTGTTCCAGCACGTAGCTGCCATGCACGTGGTAGCCGCTGTGGGCAATCATCAGGCCCAGCTCGTGCAGGCGCGCGGCCCAGCCGAGCATGCGTGCGTCGTCGGCATCGAGTTTCCAGCGTTCCTGCACCTGCTCCAGCAGCGACAGCGCGGTGTCCTGCACGCGGTCGGCCTGTACCGTGTCGATGCCGTAGCGCTGGCTGAGCGCGGCCACCGATTCGTCGCGCAGGTCGTTCTCACCGGCACGGCCGACGATGTCGTACAGGATGCCTTCGCGCATCGCCGCCTTGCTGACCAGCAGCTTCTGCAGGCCCAGGGCCTGGAAGGCGGCCTCCAGCACCAGGATGCCGCCGGCGATGATCGGGCGGCGGTCGCTGGACAGGCCCGGCAACTGGATGTCGTCGATCTTCTTGGCCTTCAGCAGCTCGTCGCGCAGCTGGGGCAGGGCCTCGGCGGTGATCGCGCCCTTGCTCAGCTTCATGGTCGCGCAGATCTCGCTGATTGCCTTGTGCGTGCCCGAAGATCCGAGCGCTTCCTGCCAGCCCAGTGCGCGGTACTTGCTGGCGAAGGGCTGGAACTCGCGGCCGATCTCGGCCAGCGCGTCCTTCCAGCGCTTCTTGCTCAGCTTGCCGCCGGGGAAGAAGCGGCGGGTGCTGGCGATGCAGCCGGCCTGCAGGCTTTCACGCTCCAGGGTCTGCATGCCCATGCCGATGATGAATTCGGTGGAGCCGCCGCCGATGTCGATGACCAGCCGGCGCTGGCCAGGCTTGGGCGGTTGCGCGTGGGCCACGCCGAGGTAGATCAGGCGCGCTTCTTCGCGGCCACTGACCACTTCAATGGCATGCCCCAGCGCGGTTTCGGCCGGGACCAGGAACGACTGCGGCGAGCGCAGCTGGCGTACGGTGTTGGTGGCCAGCGCGCGTACCCGGTGCGGCGGCACATTGCGGATGCGCTGGCCGAAACGGGCCAGGCATTCCAGCGCGCGCTGCCGTGCGGCGGAAGAGAGCCCACCTTTGCCATCCAGGCCATCGGCCATGCGCACGGTCTCGCGCAGGCGGTCGATCACCCGCAGCTGGCCGAGCGTGTAGCGCGCGATGACCATGTGGAAACTGTTGGAGCCAAGGTCGATGGCGGCCAGCAGGTCGCCATCCTGCAATGCGGGCGGAGTCGTAGTGGTATGCGGCATGGGCGAATGTTAGCCGAAGGGGCGGTGTGCTCGTCACCGCGCGGCCTTCACATTTTGGAAGAGGGGAGTGCGGCAGGGCTGCGCCCTGCACCCGCAGAGGCAACGTCAACGTCAACGTCAAAAGCGGGGTATCCGTGGGATGGCGGACCCACCCCGCCTTTGACAGATTTCTGCGATCTGATGGTGGGTGCCGACCGTTGGTCGGCACTGATCCTATCCCGCCCAAAATCGGTGCCTACTGCTCTTGGTAGGTGTCGACCTTGGTCGACACACCGGGTCAGAGGCCCTGCATCAATGCCATCTGCGCAGAATGCGGGGCTTCGTCGTGCGCCGGGGCACGCTTGTGGTAGATGCCGTCGGCATCCAGTTCCCAGGCGTTGAGGTTGTCGTCCAGATAGTTCTGCAGCACCTCGCGGTAGACCCGCTTGGCCAGCTCCGGGTCGAGGATCGGGAAGCAGGTCTCGACCCGGCGCAGCAGGTTGCGCTCCAGCCAGTCGGCGCTGGCGCAGTACATCTCCGGTGCGCCGTCGTTGCCGAACCAGTAGACGCGGCTGTGCTCCAGGAAGCGGCCGACGATCGAGCGCACGCGGATGTTGTCCGAGATGCCCGGCACACCCGGGCGCAGGGTGCAGGCGCCGCGGATGATCAGGTCGATCTGCACGCCGGCCTGCGAGGCGGCGTACAGCGCGCGCACCACCTGCGGTTCGTTCAACGCGTTCATCTTGGCGATGATCCGCGCGGGGCGGCCGGCGGCGGCGATGCGCGTTTCACGCTCGATGCGGCCGAGGATGCCGGTGTGCAGGGTGAAGGGCGACTGCAGCAGGCGCTTGAGCTTCATCTTCGAGGCCAGCCCGGACAGCTGCTGGAACAGCAGGTGCACGTCGTTGCCGATGTCCGCATCGGCGGTGATCAGGCTGATGTCGGTGTACGCGCGGGCGGTGCCGCTGTGGTAGTTGCCGGTGCCCAGATGTACATAGCGGCGCAGCTTGCGGCCCTCGCGGCGCACGATCAGCAGCATCTTGGCGTGGGTCTTGTAGCCGACCACGCCGTACACCACCTGCACGCCCGCTTCCTGCAGGCGATCGGCCAGGCCCAGGTTTGCCTCTTCGTCGAAGCGTGCGCGCAGTTCAACGACCACGGTCACGTCCTTGCCGTTGCGCGCAGCCTGGATCAGCGCATCGACAATCAGCGAATCCTTGCCGGTGCGGTACAGGGTCTGCTTGATTGCCAGCACGTTGGGGTCGATCGCCGCCTGCCGGATCAGGTCCAGCACCGCGGTGAAAGCATCGAACGGGTGGTGCAGCAGCAGGTCCTGGCGCGCCGCGGTCTCGAAGATGCCGTCGCTGTCGCGCAGCGTGCGCGGGGTCATTGGCGGGTACTTCAGGTCCGGCTGCGCGATCAGGTCGTACAACTGGATGATGCGGTTGAGGTTGACCGGGCCGTCGATGCGGTACACCGCGTTCTCGGTCAGGCCGAAGTTCTGCAGCAGGGTACGCACGATCTCGCGCGGCATGTCCTGCGCGATTTCCAGCCGCACCGCCGGCCGGTAGCCGCGATCGACCAGTTCGTCGCGCAGTGCCAGCGCCAGGTTCTCCACCTCCTCCTCGTCCACCACCAGCTCGGAATTGCGGGTGACGCGGAACTGGTAGGCTCCCTGGACTTCCATGCCCGGGAACAGCTCATCGACGAAGGTGGACAGCACCGAGGACAGGAACACGAAATTCTGCGACCCGCCGAGCTTCTCCGGCAGCTGGATGATGCGCGGCAGCGAGCGTGGCGCACGCACGATGGCCAGATGGCCGGCGCGGCCGAACGCGTCGGTACCCTTCAGCACCACCACGATGTTCAGCGACTTGTTGAGGATCTTCGGGAACGGGTGCACCGGGTCCAGGCCCAGCGGCGACAGCACCGGCATGATCTCGTTGCGGAAATAGGCGCGCAGCCAGCGCCTCTGCCGATCGGTCCAGGAGTGGCGGCCGAGCACGCCGATGCCGGCCTCCATCAGCGCCGGGCGCAGCGTCTCGTTCCAGCAGCGGTACTGCTGGTCGACCAGTTGTGCCGCGCGGTCGTGGATGGCGTTGAGGATCGCCTGCGGGCTCATCCCGTCCGGTGCCGGTGGCAGGCCGAATTCCTGCGCGTGGCGGACGGCGGCGGCGCGGATCTCGAAGAACTCGTCCAGGTTGGTGCAGGAGATGCACATGAAGCGCAGGCGCTCCAGCAGCGGCACCTGCGGATCCATCGCCTGCGCCAGCACGCGGAAGTTGAAATCCAGCTGCGACAGTTCGCGGTTGATGTAGAGCGCCGGGTCGCGCAACGGATCGTTGTCCGGGCTCACGGGGAGGGGGAGGGATCCGAGGCTGCTCATGGCGTCATTCTTCGATGGAAGTCAGGGGGGCGGACTCGCGCGGGCGCACGTGGTCGGCATCGAAATGGCAGGAAAACACCGAGCCCTTGCCGACCTCGCTTTCAATCTCCAGCCGCGCGTGGTGCAGGCCGAGGATGTGCTTGACGATGGACAGGCCCAGGCCGGTACCGCCGCTTTCGCGGGAGCGGCTGCTGGAGACACGGTAGAAACGTTCGGTCAGGCGTGGCAGGTGGGAAGCCGGAATGCCGTAACCGGAATCGCGCACCGCCAGCACCGCGCCATCGCCTTCGCGGCGGAACTCCACGGCGATGCGGCCACCGGCCGGCGTATAGCGCACCGCATTGGTGACCAGGTTGGAGAAGGCGCTGTGCAGCTCCTTGGTGGAACCCTGCAGGTCGACGCCGGCCAGATCGTCGATGCTGATCTGGTGGCGGCCCTGGCTGTGCGCTTCGGCCTCGCGGCGTAGTGTGGCCAGCATCGGCTGCATGGCGACGGTCTCTTCCTCGCTGTGCTCCTGGGATTCCAGCCGCGACAGGGTCAGCAGGTCTTCCACCAGCTGGGCCATGCGCTGGCTCTGCTTGCGCATTTCTTCCAGCATCGGACCGGTGCCCGGGAAATCCTCCGGGTCCATCATGTCCAGGTAACCGTGGACCACGGTGAGCGGCGTGCGCAGTTCGTGTGAAACGTTGGCGACGAAGTCGCGGCGCACCTGTTCCAGGCGCAGCAGCTTGCTGACGTCGCGGGCGATCAGCAGCCAGTAGTCCGAAGAATACGGAATCAGTCGCAGGTTCAGGCGGATCGCAGGATCGACCGGTGAGGGCACGTCCAGGATCGGCTCGGCGTTGCGGCCGCCGGCCAGCCAGTGCGCCAGCGGCATCGGCTGCAGGCGTTCGACCAGCGCCTCGCCGAGGTCGCCCGGATGATGCAGGCCAAGCAGGGCGGTGGCCGCCTCGTTGAACCACTGCACGCGCTGGCTGTTGCGGTCCAGCACCACCACGGCATCGGGCAGCGCGGCGGCAGCGGCGCGGTAGCTGCGCAGCATGTCGAGCAGGCGGCGCTTGCGAACGCGCATTTCCACCTGGTTGCGGTACAGCAGGCGGTCCAGCTCGTTCCAGACGCCGGTGCCTTCCTCGGCGGTGTCCCAGCGCTGGCGCGCGGTCAGCCGGCGCAGCACGCTGCGCAGCCGCCAGTAATGCCAGGCCAGGGTGGCCAGCGCGCCCAGTGCGATGCACAGCCACAGGTGACCCGTGAACCACCCCACCAGTCCGGAGAACAGCAGTACCGCGGCAACGGTGGCCAGGGTCTTCAACCAGGCAGAGCGGATGTGGCGGGGCATTGCGATCTCGTCGTTGAAGTGCGGCGGTTCACTGGGGTGAACCGAGGGTTATAGCAGAGTTGCCGGCACCGGCACCCGCGGGTGCGCGGCGTCGGCACGACGAGACTCAGGTCGCGGTGGAGAAGCG
Organism: Stenotrophomonas sp. YJH_SMC_80; assembly: GCF_059372495.1. NCBI lineage: Bacteria > Pseudomonadati > Pseudomonadota > Gammaproteobacteria > Lysobacterales > Lysobacteraceae > Stenotrophomonas > Stenotrophomonas sp. YJH_SMC_80. The sequence goes on along the minus strand of NZ_JCAFVP010000011.1, from coordinate 66,239 downwards.
GTAGCCGGCGCCGCGCACGGTCTGCACCATGTTCTCGGCGTTGAACGGTTCCAGCGTCTTGCGCAGGCGGCGGATGTGCACGTCGATGGTGCGCTCCTCCACGTACACGCTGCCGCCCCACACATGGTCCAGCAGCTGGGCGCGGGTGTAGACGCGCTCGGGGTGGGTCATGAAGAAGTGCAGCAGGCGGTACTCGGTCGGGCCGATCGGCACCGGCTGGTCGTTGGCGAACACGCGATGGGCGGCGCCGTCGATGCGGATCGGGCCGACGGCCACGCTGCCGTCCTCGTCGTCTTCGCGGGCGCGGCGCATGACCGCACGGATGCGGGCCAGCAGTTCGCGCGCCGAGAACGGCTTGACCACATAGTCGTCGACGCCGGCTTCAAGGCCACCTACGCGGTCGTTCTCTTCACCGCGGGCGGTCAGCATGATGATCGGCACTTCGCGGGTCAGCGTTTCCTTGCGCCAGCGGCGGGCCAGGTCCAGGCCGCTGGTGCCGGGCAGCATCCAGTCCAGCAGGATCAGGTCGGGGACGCGATCGGCGATGGCGGTCTGGGCCTCACGGGCATCGCCGGCGTGGACCGGCTCGTAATCGCCCTTGCGCAGGGCGAAGGCGACCATTTCACGGATCGCGGGCTCGTCATCGACGATCAGGATGCGTTTCTGCACGAGGACACCGTAGGGCTCGGTTACTGGAGTGGTGCCAGTAGACTACGGTTTGATGACATGTTTGTGACTGCCTGGCCGGAACCGGTCGGGATTGCCATCGACCGGTCACGCAGCACTCAGCGGCGGTCCAGGTCCGGGTCCTGCACGCCCTGGCGACGCAGCTCCAGCACGGTGGGGGTGATCGCCTCGATGCGCGCATCCACCCGCGCCCGGCCCACGTAGTCCAGCGCCGGGTTGCGCTTGAGGGCCTGCAGCTGCATCAGCGATTGCTCCGGGCGGCCGCTGAGGAAGGCGGCCTCGGCATAGGCCTCGCTGGCGCGCACGCTGTCACCGGCCAGCTCGCTGGCGCGGGCGTATCGCTGCTGGAAGACCGGATCGTTACCACTTTGCGACAGCAGGGGCCGCAGCATGGCCTGCGCGCGCTGGCCCGCCTCGCGGGTGCCCTGTTCGTTCAGGATCTCGGCGTAGGTCAGGGCCACGGGCCGGCTGTTGGGGTGCTCGCGCAGCAGCTGCTCGAAACGGGTGTTGGCCTGCGCGCCCAGCCCGGCACGCGATTCGGCCTCGCCCAGCCCCAGTGCCAGCCACAGGTTGTCCGGGCGGGTCTGCAGCAGGCTGGCCAGGGTCTGCCGGGCCTGCGTGGCACCGCTGCGGCCGCCGCGCATGACCGCCAGCGCCTGGCCATAGCGCTGGGCGTCGTTGAGACCGTCCTTCTGCCGCTTGGCCATGTCCGCGTATTCGCGCTCCAGCTCGGCGGTGGAATCGGCGCTCAGCACGCGCAGGCGCTCGCGTGCCCACTCGAAGTCGCCGCTGGCGCCACGGGCCAGCTGGCCGACCGGAACGCGCAGCACGCTGCTGGGCAGCAAGGGGTTGTTTCCGCGCAACAGCGGCTCGGCCAGGCCCGGGTCGGCCGGATTCACCCGCTCCTTGCGTTCGCCGCTGGGGGTGCTGGTGGTCAGCAGCACCGTGTCCTTCTTCATCTGCTCGGCGCGGGCCTTGGCCTCGCTGATGCGGGTGATGTTGACCGGATGGGTGCGCAGGAACTCGGGCACGCTGTAGCCGCCCTCGTTGCCGCGCATCGCCGCCGACATGCGCTCGAAGAAGCCGGCCATGGCATCCACGTCGTAGCCGCTGCGCGACAGGGTGCGGATGCCGAGGCGGTCGGCCTCCGATTCGTTGGAGCGGGTGTAGTTGATCTGCCGCTGCTGCATCAGGCCCATGCCGGAGCTGATCGCGGCCATCGTCGCGTTGCCGGAGGAGGTGCTGTTGCTGGCCTGCGCGGCCACCACCGCCGCCAGCATGCCGAGCAGGATCGGTATCTGGTCGCGCTGGGCGCGTTCGACCCCGCGCAGCACGTGCTGCTGGGTGACGTGGGCGATTTCGTGCGACAGCACTGCAGCCACCTCGTCCTCGCGCTCGGCGGTCAGCACCAGGCCGGCATTGACCCCGATATAGCCGCCCAGCGTGGCGAAGGCGTTGATCTGGCGGTCCTTCATCACGAAGAACGTGTAGGGCTGGCGCGGCTGGTCGCTGTTGGAGCCAAGCCGGGTGCCCATGGTCTGCAGCCAGTCGTTGACCAGCGGGTCATCCAGCAGGTAGCCATAGTTGCGCAGCTCGCGCAGCATCATCGCGCCGTACTCGGCCTGGCGCGCCGGGGTCAGCAGCTCGCCGGCCGAGGAGCCGATGTCGGGCAGCTTCTCCTGGGCCTGGGCCAGCGGCATGGCCAGGGCCAGGGTAACGGCGGTAGTCAGCAGCAGGGCTCGCAAGCGGAAGGTCCTCGGGCAGGGCGCGCCAAGCGTGGCAGGGCAGGGGGCAACCATTCGTTAACCCACAGTGTTGCGGCGGTGGCGTGGAATTTCCAGCGCACCGGTACCATATGTAGACCGTCGATCCATCGTGGAGTTTCCCGTGACAGCCCAGACCGCCGGCGGCGCCCCCGCCATCACCATCTATTCCACCGCCGTCTGCCCGTATTGCGTGGCCGCCAAGAACTTCCTGAAGAGCAAGGGCCAGCAGTGGACCGAGGTCCGCATCGACCTGGACCCGGCCGAGCGCGAGAAGATGATGGCACTGACCCGCCGCACCAGCGTGCCGCAGATCTTCGTCGGCGACGTCCACGTGGGCGGCTACGACGACATGATGGCCCTGCACCGTGAAGGCAAGCTCGAGCCGCTGCTGGCCGGGCAGGGCCAGGCATGAGCGCGGCCGACGAAGGCAGCAAGGACCGCATCGCCGAATTCACCGACTTCCGCAAGCGCATGAACGAACGCATCCTGGGCGAACCGAACCAGGTGGTGCGGCGCTTCTTCGCACTGGACACGCAGACCTACCAGGCCGGCGCGCTGGACGTGAAGACCAAGGAACTGCTGGGCCTGGTGGCCTCGATGGTGCTGCGCTGCGACGACTGCATCAGCTACCACGTCGCCCAGTGCAAGGACGCCGGCGTGACCCGTGAAGAGTTCTTCGAGACCTTCTCGGTCGGCCTGGTGGTCGGCGGTTCCATCGTGATCCCGCACCTGCGCCGCGCGGTCGACTTCCTCGACCAGCTGGAAGGCGGCGCCAGCGCTCCGGCAGCGCACGAGCACTGAGGGTAGTGCCGGCCGCTGGCCGGCATCGCCTGAACTCGACCTGGCCGAGATTGCCGGCCAGCGGCCGGCACTACCGGGCCCGCGAGGGGGCCTGTCCCGCGATCCAGCAGCCCAGGAGCCCCTTCTTGTTGAAGGGGCGCGCCGACAGGCGGGGGTAGAGGAAGAATGCGCGGGCAATTCTGCCTGAGCCGGGCACTGGGACCATGGTCTATTTGGGACCTCGGCCCCGTCTCAGGCATAATTGCCGGTGAAACTTCCTTTGCGCCGGCGTTTCCGGGCACGTCCGGACGGCGTTTTTCCCCCTGTTCGGAACATCGATCAATGACGCAGAAAATTACGGTCATCCGCGGCGACGGCATTGGCCCGGAAATCATGGACGCCACCCTGTTCGTGCTCGACCAGCTCAAGACTGGCCTGGAGTACGAAGACGCCGACGCCGGCCTGGTGGCCTTGGAAAAGCACGGCGACCTGATGCCGGCGGTGACCCTGGAATCGATCGCGCGCAACAAGGTCGCGCTGAAGAGCCCGCTGACCACCCCGGTCGGTGGTGGCTTCACCTCGATCAACGTCAGCCTGCGCCGCCATTTCGACCTGTACGCCAACGTGCGTCCGGCCCACACCTTCCCGAACACCAAGTCGCGTTTCGACAACGTCGACCTGATCACCGTTCGTGAGAACACCGAGGGTGCCTACCTGGCCGAAGGCCAGGAAGTGTCGGCCGACGGCGAGACCGCCTTCTCCGGCACCCGCATCACCCGCAAGGGCTCCGAGCGCATCGTGCGCTACGCCTTCGAGCTGGCCAAGAGCACCGGCCGCAAGAAGGTCACCGCTGTGCACAAGGCCAACATCATCAAGTCGACCTCGGGCCTGTTCCTGAACGTCGCCCGTGAAGTGGCCGCGCAGTACCCGGAGATCGAGTTCCAGGAAATGATCGTCGACAACTGCTGCATGCAGCTGGTGATGCGTCCGGAGCAGTTCGACGTGATCGTCACCACCAACCTGTTCGGCGACATCATCTCCGACCTGTGCGCCGGCCTCGTCGGCGGCCTGGGCCTGGCCCCGGGTGCCAACATCGGCAAGGACGCGGCGATCTTCGAAGCCGTGCACGGCACCGCGCCGGACATCGCCGGCCAGGGCAAGGCCAATCCGTGCGCGCTGCTGCTGGCAGCCGCGCAGATGCTGGACCATATCGGCCAGCCGGAAAACGCCGAGCGCCTGCGCAAGGCCATCGTGGCCACCATGGAAGCCAAGGATTCGCTGACCGGCGACCTGGGCGGTACCGGCACCACCATGAGCTTCGCCCAGGCCATCGCCAGCCGCCTGTAAGCGGCCGGTCGACCTCGGTTGGATCCACAGCGGGGCGCCTTCGGGCGCCCCGTTGCGTTGTGGGCTGACTCGTAGATCCACGCCATGCGTGGATGGCGTGGCTTTGGTCCGCAGCCACCCATGGGGTGGCTCTACAAGGGATTGTCTGTGCGTATCTCGCACAGATCATGTGCTGTTGAACGGCTGGTTCGTGCGCCATCCGCTCCGCATCCTGTGCCCACTTTCCACTGCACAGGCGTCGCTCCATGAATCTCACCGCCTTCGGCCTGGCCAGCCTGATCGGCATGGCCGCCACCACTCCGGTCGTTGCCGCCGAGCCGGCCCATCCCACCATCCGCCATATGGCGGGCGCGCCGGTCGCGACCTCGCTAGATGCGGCGAAGACCGCCGTGCTGGTGATCGACTTCCAGAACGAGTACTTCGATGCCAAGGCCGCGCCGGGCTTTGCCGGTGGCCGCATGGTCATTCCCGATGGCGTGGCCGCACTGCGCCAGGCCAAGCGGGTGGTCGCGTTCGCCGATGCCCACGGCATCCGCGTGATCCACGTGCAGCACGTGTTGCCGGCCGGTGCACCGCTGTTCGCGCAGGGCAGCGTCAATGCCGACTTCCATCGCGACCTGCAGCCGCGCAAGGGCGAGACGGTCGTGCAGAAGGACAACGTCAGTGTGTTCGCTGGCAACTCGGCCGCGGTGCTCGACACGGTGCTGAAGGATGCCGGCATCGACACCCTGATCGTCACCGGCCTGCAGACCCATGCCTGTGTGGCCGGTGCCGCGCGCGACGCGGCGGCCGCACCCCGTGGTTACCGGGTGATCGTGTCGTCCGATGCCAGCGCCAGCCGTGACCTGGACCTGGCCGGTGGCCAGCGCATCGATCATCGCGCGCTGCACGATGCCTCGCTGGCGCAGATCGAAGACGCCTTCGGTGATGTCATGAGTACCGACGCGATCCTGGCGTTGCCGGTGCGCAAGGCCGGCGACGGCGCTTGATAAGCTGGCGGGGCCCGCATGCCGTGGGCCCCGCCACATGGAGCTGCCCGCCGATGGATCACTTCGCCGCCCTGCGTGCGCTGCGCGCCATCGTTGACGCGGGCAGTTTCACCGCGGCCGCTGAACGCCTGGGGACCACCCACTCGGCGATGTCACGGCAACTGCGCCAGCTGGAAGAGCATCTGCAGGTTCGCTTGCTCGATCGCAACAGCCGCAGGCTGTCATTGACCGAGGCCGGGCGCGACTACTACCGCGAGGCGGCAACGCTGCTGGACCGCCTGCAGGAGGCGGACGACCGTGCCCGCGCCGGGCAGGCGCAACCCAGTGGCAGCGTACGCATCAGCGTGCCGCAGGTGGTGGCCAGCCAGGAGTTGCCGCATTGGCTGCCGTCGTTCCTGCAGCGTTACCCGCACGTCTCGTTGGATCTGTCGGCCGATGATCAGCTGGTCGATGTCGTCGGTGGTGGCTTCGACCTGGCCCTGCGGATCGCGCATGCGTTGCCGGACAGCCAGCTGGTCGCACGTGAACTGGCCAGCTGCCCTCGCATCCTGGTGGCCGCCCCAGCCTACCTGGCGCGTCATGGCCTGCCGCGTCAGGCATCGGATCTCGCGCAGCACACGCTGCTGGGCTTCAGTCCCACGCCGTCAATGCCGCCCTGGCAGCTGCAGGGGCCGCGCGGTGCCAGTGCGAGCGTCGAGGCCGGGCAACGCCTGCGGGTAGATGCGACGCCAGCGTTGTACGCCGCCGCGCTGGCTGGCATGGGCATCAGCCTGTTTACTGCGCTGACGGTGCAGGAGGACCTGCGTGCCGGCCGCCTGATCCGTGTGCTGCCTGCCTGGCACGCCGGACAGCGGCGCTACTTCGCGCTGTATCCGCATGCACGTGCGCTGGCGCCGAAAGTGCGTGCGCTGGTCGAGCACCTTGCGGCGCACTACGCTGCACAGGTGGGCGCGGCAGGGTAGTCGCGCGGCTGCAATCGAGGTGGTGATGGAGTCGGTGTATCTGCTGGTCGCACTGGGCGCGATCGTCGCCGGATTCGTGCAGGGCCTGTCCGGCTTCGCCTTTGGCATGGTGGCGATGTCGTTCTGGGCATGGGGGCTGGAGCCGCGACTGGCGGCCACGCTGTCGGTGTTCGGCGCGCTGGTCGGCCAGCTGGTCGCGGTGTTCACCGTGCGCCGCGGATTCAACCTGCGCCTGCTGCTGCCGTTCGTGCTGGGCGGGTTGGCCGGCATTCCGCTGGGCGTGATGGTGCTGCCGCAGCTGGACATGGACTGGTTCAAGGCGCTTTTGGGCGGCTTCCTGGCGTTGTGGTGCCCGGTGATGCTGATGGCGCGTTCGTTGCCTCCGGTCCGCGTCGGCGGCCGTATCGGTGATGCGATTGCTGGCATGGCCGGTGGCGTGCTCAGCGGCATCGGCGGCTTCGCCGGGCCGGTGCCGACGTTGTGGAGCACGCTGCGCGGCTTCGGCAAGGACGAGCAGCGCGCGGTCATCCAGAACTTCAATCTGGCCATGCTGGCGGTGACCATGGCCACCTATGTCGGCAGTGGCCTGGTGAGCCGGCAGATGCTCCCGTACTTCGCCATCGTGGCGCCAGCCATGCTGGTGCCGACCCTGCTGGGCGCGCGCGTCTACATCGGCATCAGCGAGCTGCGCTTCAGGCAGGTCGTACTGGGCCTGCTGACCGCATCAGGCATTGCGTTGCTGGCCTCGTCGCTGCCGACGCTGCTGGCGCGCTGAGGGAGGAACGAAAAAGGGCGCCACGAGAGGCGCCCTTTTGTCGTCTATGGCATGTTCCGACTCAGCGCTGCTGGATCTTCGACAGCAGGCGCAGGAACTCCACATACAGCCAGACCAGGGTCACCATCAGGCCGAATGCGCCATACCACTCCATGTACTTCGGCGCGCGCTGGGCCACGCCGGTCTCGATGAAGTCGAAGTCCAGTACAAGGTTCAATGCGGCCACGACCACCACGAACAGGCTGAAAGCGATGCCCAGCCAGCTGGAGTCATGGATCACCGGCACGTTGATGTTGAAAAAGCCCAGCACGAACGATGCCAGGTAGAGCAGGGCGATGCCGCCGGTGGCGGCGACCACGCCCATCTTGAAGTTCTCGGTGGCCTTGATCACGCCGCTGCGGTACGCGACCAGGAGGGCGGCCAGGGTGCCGAAGGTCAGCAGTACGGCCTGGAACACGATACCCGGGTATTTCATGTTGAACAGCGCCGACACGGCGCCCAGGAACAGGCCTTCGACCAGCGCGTACATCGGCGCGGTGACCGGCGACCATTCCTTCTTGAAAATGGTGATCAATGCCAGCACCAGGCCGCCGATCGCGCCACCGATGGCGTACAGGCTCGCGCTGCCGGAAATCTGGCCGTACTCGTCGACCGCCTGGCTCCAGGCGAACGCCGCGGTCAGCACGGTCAACAACAGCAGGAAGCCGGTCTTGTTGGCGGTGCCGTTGAGGGTCATCACCTGGTCGGGGCTGGTCACCACCGAGCCGCTGGCGAGGTCGAGGAAGGTCGACTCGGAAAGAGCCGGGTTGCCGCTGCGCATGCGTGTTCTCCGTGCGGATGAGGGGCTGGACGGCCATCCGGCCGATGACCGGGAGCATAGCCGATGGCTGCACGTGGTGCCGTGCCAGGCGTCGGGTTCGAGTCGCCCGCGTTGACAGTTCATGATGCGCTTGGCCACAATGACCAGCTCCCCGGGCCTGGCCCGAGGGGATTGCAAGACCGGGGTATAGCGCAGTCTGGTAGCGCGCCTGCTTTGGGAGCAGGATGTCGGGGGTTCGAATCCCTCTACCCCGACCAATCCCACATCACGTCGGATTGGACACCGTTCCGGTCCGGGCGCCCGTAGCTCAACTGGATAGAGCACCGGCCTTCTAAGCCGGCGGTTACAGGTTCGATTCCTGTCGGGCGCGCCATTTCACCCATCTCCTGCAGGTCCTGTTGTTACCGGCCTCTGCCTGGTCCTGCGCTGTGTTGGCGCGCATTCAATCTGGTCCGTCGTGGCCGAGGCATAGTCGGCCTGCCCCATGCCGGGGTGACTGCGCTGAGCCATCCCTTGATGAACACCGTTGCGCGATCGCGCTGTCTGCTGCTGGCGATGGGCCTGGGGCTTGCCGTGCAGGCGTCCGCCAACGCCCCCGTGATTGCGGTCTACCGCGGCGAGGCCGGTTGCCCAGGGTGTTCGGAGGCCGTCGAACAGGCCATCCATCGTTCGCGTCCGGACTATCACGTGGTATTCGTCGGCCCGGGCGAGGCCGTCGATGTCGATTCGCTGGCCACGTCGCGCTACCGGGCCTATGTGCAGCCGGGGGGCGGGCAGGACATCGACGCCGCGATGGCGGCGGTGGGCGAAGAGGGGGTGGCAGTCATCCGTCGTTTCGTCGATGCAGGCGGAACCTACATCGGCCTATGCATGGGGGCCTACCTGGCCGGTGCATCGCATCTGGGCCTGCTGGCGCAGGACCTGGACGCCGAGGCCGGCAGGCCGGGATTCCCGGTACAGGATGAAGACGATGCCGTGATTCCCGTCGTCTGGGACGGGCGTCGCCAGACGGTGTACTTCCAGGACGGTCCCTACCTGCCCAAGGCGCCACGCGACCAAGGGTTCAAGGTGATTTCCCGCTACACCAATGGCGACATTGCGGCTGCGTCGTATCGCCACGGGAAGGGCAGGGTGGTGCTGTCGGGACCCCATCCGGAAGCGCCGACGCAGTGGTTCAAGATGGCGGAAATCCCGCTTTCGCAGATGCCGTCGGCCGATCTGTTCAAGTCACTGCTGGATGAGGATCGGCGCTGAGGCGGGCGCGTGCGCAGCGCGACGCGGGCCGGAATGGCGACCGGCACATCAATGTTAAGAAATGCTTGCAATTCCTTCGCGACTCCCGGAAAATGCCGGACTCGCTTCAGGGGACGGCCTTCTGGTCCCACCCGGTCGCAACGCATCAGGTTCCACTGCTGGCAGCATCGGCAGGGGAGCAGAAGTTTCAGTGGTGGCTGTAGCTCAGTTGGTTAGAGTACCGGATTGTGATTCCGGTGGTCGGGGGTTCGAATCCCCTCAGCCACCCCACTGTTTCAACCGTATCGGCGCGCCGGAGCGGTATTGCAATAAACAGAATGCACGCTACAATGTGCGTCTGAGTTTCACGGGCCGTTAGCTCAGTTGGTAGAGCAGTTGACTCTTAATCAATAGGTCCAAGGTTCGAATCCTTGACGGCCCACCAAGACAGAAGCCACCTGGTACGCCAGGTGGCTTTTTTCTTATAAGTGTGAGCCCGTCATTTCGATGGATCACGCGCTGAAGCGCTCCGCCTGGCGGGGCTCTGCAGCGGCAACGGGACTGCAGCGCTGGTTTCAACGATGTTGAAAAAAGTGCTTGCACCCACCGAGCGGATCGGGTCATAATTCGCGCCCCGATTTCGGGCTGTTAGCTCAGTTGGTAGAGCAGTTGACTCTTAATCAATAGGTCCAAGGTTCGAATCCTTGACAGCCCACCAGACGAAAGCCACTTGGTTCGCCAAGTGGCTTTTTTCTTGCCTGTTTGCCGGGTTGCGCTTCATCCACGCATGGCGTGGATCTACTGAAGCGGCGCATGGCGCGGATCTACTGAAGCGGTGCTGAAACCAGGGGCATGTGCGTCATCAGTGTTCTCAATGCTGTGCGCTGCTTCTCACCGCATTGCCTCTTTCATCGCACCCAATGGATCTTCCGCGCCGAGGGCGCATGTAAGAAGGAAGAAGCTGATGACCGATATCAACCGACTGTGCCGGATGGCGTGGGTTCCTTTCGCGTTGCTGGCGCTGATGGCCTGCGCACCTGGCAGTGACCCGGCGAAGACGGTCGAGCGCGATGCGGGCACCGGGGCCGTTCCGGCGCGCCCGATCGCCGGAGTCGCGCAGCCGGCATCGCTGGCGGAGGGTGGGGCCGCCAGCGAGGCTGTGGACCTGCGTCGCACCGATGATGGTGGCGTGGACATCCGCAAGGTGGATGCGGCTGGGCAGGGCGCTGACGCATCTGCGCCCCCTGCCGCGGCGAAACACTGAGTGGCTGCCGTCCCGAACGGTCGCCTGACTTTCGGGACGGCCTTTGGCGCGGACGATGTGCCCGCCTGTCATGTTCAGTTTTGTGCAGGCCTTCCGATTCCAGCCGGCGCCTGCGACAATGAACGCCTGTGCCGGCCACGCGAAAGTGGCGGAATTGGTAGACGCCCTGGATTTAGGTTCCAGTGCCGCAAGGCGTGGGGGTTCGAGTCCCCCCTTTCGCACCAGTGCCGGCCTGTCCCCCGCCCTGATCGGGCCCCGCTGCCCCCCCCCTTGACCGGCACGCGCTGGCAGTGCAGGCCGAATTGGGCGAAACTAAAGGGCTGCGGCAAGCAGGCGCGTCCCAGACGTCGTGTCCTTACAACCGTTTCATCCCAATCATCGAGCCGGGGGCGTGGGCCACCGGTGGCAGGAGTCAACATGCAAGCTTCGATCGAATCCACCGGCAACCTGGAACGCCGCCTGAGCTTCTCGCTGCCGGAAGACCGTCTGCAGAGCCACATCGTCGGCCGCCTGGGCGAAATCGCCCGTACCACCCGCATCAAGGGTTTCCGTCCGGGCAAGGTGCCGGCCAAGGTGATCGAGCAGCGCTTCGGCGCGCAGGTCCGTGGCGAGGCGCTGGACGGCCTGCTGCGCGAAACCTTCGACGCGGCCGTGCGCGAGCACGATCTGCGCATCGTCGGCAGCCCGCGCATCGACAAGGGCGACGAGGGTGAATTCTCCTTCGTGGCCACCGTGGAAGTGGTGCCGGACTTCGGCGACATCGACGTCAGCAAGCTGACTGTCGTGCGCCACACCGCCGAGATCACCGACGCCGACATCGACCAGATGATCGAGAACCTGCAGAACCAGCGTCGTACCTGGGCCCCGGTCAGCCGTGGCGCGCAGGACGGTGACCTGGTCGCGGTGGAAACCTGGTCGCAGGCTGGTGAAGAGCGCCTGCCGGCCGAAGGCACCGAGAAGGGTTCGATCGTGCTCGGCCAGGGCATGATGTTCGAAACCATTGAAAAGGGCCTGGTCGGCCTGGCCAAGGGCGAAGAGAAGACCCTGGACGTCGAGTTCCCGGCTGACTGGCGCGTGCCGGTGCTGGCCGGCAAGACCGTGCAGGTCACCGTCAAGGTCGCCGAAGTCTCCGAGCCGGTCGTGCCGGCGGTCGACGAAGCCTTCATCAAGAGCTTCGGCGTGAAGGGTGGCGATGTGGAGCAGTTCCGCAGCGACATCCGCGCCAACCTGGAGCGCGAGCTGAAGGGCGCCCTGATGAACCGCCTGCGCCGTGAAGTGGGCGAGCAGCTGATCGCCGCCTATTCCTCGGTGGAAATGCCGCCGCGCCTGGTCGAGAACGAAGCCCGCGCCATGCTGGCCCAGCAGGTCGAGCAGATCCGCCGCAACGGCCAGAACGTCGGCGAGATCCCGGCCGATGCCCACGAAGGCTTCAAGGAAGCGGCCGCCAAGCGCGTGCTGGTCGGCCTGCTGGTCGGTGAAGTAGCCCGCATCAACGACCTGCGCCTGGAAGCCAAGCGCCTGAACGAAACGATGCGTCTGATCGCTTCGACCTACGAAGAACCGGAGCAGGTCATTGAGATGTACCGCAACGACCCCCAGCTGATGTCTGGCCTGCAGAACCGTGTGATGGAAGAGCAGGTGATCGACTGGATCGCCGAGCGTGCCCAGCACACCGAAGAGAAGCTGTCGTTCCAGGACGCGATCCGCCAGTAAGCCCGGGCGGATCACCGGATGCCCCGCGCCTTTGCCGGCGCGGGGTTGTTGCCCCCCAAGATAGGTACCTCACGTAATGGACAACCGAACCAAAGCCCTGAACCTGGTTCCGATGGTGGTCGAGCAGACCAGCCGCGGCGAGCGTGCCTACGACATCTATTCGCGCCTGTTGAAGGAGCGCCTGATCTTCCTCGTGGGCCCGATCGACGATCACATGGCCAACGTGGTGGTGGCGCAGTTGTTGTTCCTGGAATCGGAAAACCCGGAAAAGGACATCAACATCTACATCAACTCGCCGGGTGGCGTGGTCACCGCCGGCATGGCGATCTACGACACCATGCAGTACATCAAGCCGAATGTGAGCACCACCTGCATCGGCCAGGCTGCCTCGATGGGTGCCCTGCTGCTGGCCGCGGGCGAAGCCGGCAAGCGCTATGCGCTGCCGAACTCGCGCGTGATGATCCACCAGCCGCTGGGTGGCTACCAGGGCCAGGCCACCGACATCGACATCCACGCGCGTGAGATCCTGACCCTGCGTTCGCGCCTGAACGAGGTGCTGGCCAAGCACACCGGCCAGTCGCTGGAGACGATCGCCCGCGACACCGAGCGCGACAACTTCAAGAGCGCCTTCGAGGCGCAGGCCTACGGTCTGGTCGACCAGGTCCTGGAGCGTCGTCCGGATGAGTCGATCCAGGCCGGTTGACCGGCCTTCACGGGGCCATGGAGGCCTCGTTCCTGCAGGGTCGGGCGGGACTGGTGTCCCCTCGGCCCTGTGCTATTCTCGAATCGAACCCCCGTTCAGCGGGTGGGGTAACTGGGTAAGCGAAGCATGAGCGAAGACCGCCAAGGTCGTTCCACGGACACCGGCAAGATCCTCTACTGCTCTTTCTGCGGCAAGAGCCAGCATGAAGTGCGCAAGCTGATTGCGGGTCCGAGCGTGTTCATCTGTGATGAATGCGTGGAGCTGTGCAACGACATCATCCGCGAGGAGCTTGAGGAAAAGGCGCAGTCGGCGCGCAGTTCGCTGCCGAAGCCGCGCGAGATCCTCGAGGTGCTCGACCAGTACGTGATCGGCCAGAACCGCGCCAAGCGCACCTTGGCCGTGGCCGTGTACAACCACTACAAGCGCATCGAGAGCCGGCAGAAGAACGACGACGTCGAACTGGCGAAGTCGAACATCCTGCTGGTCGGCCCGACCGGTTCGGGCAAGACCCTGCTGGCCGAGACCCTGGCCCGCCTGCTCAACGTGCCGTTCACCATGGCCGACGCCACCACGCTGACCGAAGCCGGTTACGTGGGCGAGGACGTGGAGAACATCATCCAGAAGCTGCTGCAGAAGTGCGACTACGACGTCGAGAAGGCGCAGCAGGGCATCGTCTACATCGATGAAATCGACAAGATCTCGCGCAAGAGCGAGAACCCGTCGATCACCCGCGATGTGTCCGGCGAAGGCGTGCAGCAGGCCCTGCTGAAGCTGATCGAAGGCACCGTGGCCAGCGTTCCGCCGCAGGGCGGCCGCAAGCACCCGCAGCAGGAATTCCTGCAGGTGGACACCAAGAACATCCTGTTCATCTGCGGCGGCGCGTTCGCCGGGCTGGACAAGGTGATCCAGGCCCGTTCCACCGACGTCGGCAGCATCGGCTTCGGCGCCAAGGTGAAGAGCAGCGAGCGCAAGCAGGAAGTGGGCAAGGTGCTGGCCGAAGTCGAGCCGGAAGACCTGATCAAGTTCGGCCTGATTCCCGAGTTCGTCGGCCGCCTGCCGGTGGTGGCGACCCTGGAGGAGCTGGACGAGCCGGCCCTGATCAAGATCCTGACCGAGCCGAAGAACGCCATCACCAAGCAGTTCAAGAAGCTGTTCGAGATGGAGAACGTCGAGCTGGAGTTCCGCCCGGACGCGTTGTCGGCCATTGCCCGCAAGGCGCTCAAGCGCAAGACCGGTGCCCGCGGCCTGCGTACCATCGTCGAATCGGTCCTGCTGGACACCATGTACGACCTGCCGTCGCAGGAAAACGTCAGCAAGGTGGTGGTGGACGAGTCGGTGATCGAGCACAAGTCCGAGCCGTACCTGATCTACCAGACCCCGGCGGCCCCTGAACAGAAGGCCGCAGGCGCCGAGTGATCCTTCCAGGTTGTTGATTGGAAAGGATTTTCAAGGAATGCCTTGCATCTGAAAGCCGATGGCCCCATAACGGGGCCATCGGCTTTTTTTGTCTCCGGAAGATGCCCTCCCGGAGGCGGTTTTCCCCCTTCCCTGGAGCCCCCATGGCCCGTTCCCCAAGTGAAACCCTCGACCTGCCGGTCCTGCCGCTGCGCGACGTAGTGGTGTTCCCGCACATGGTCATCCCGCTGTTCGTCGGCCGTGACAAGTCCATGCACGCGCTCGAACAGGCAATGGAGGCGGACAAGCGCATCCTGCTGCTGGCGCAGAAGTCGGCCGAAACCGATGACCCGCATGCGGCCGACCTCTACCAGGTCGGTACGCTGGCGCAGGTGCTGCAGCTGCTGAAGCTGCCCGACGGCACCATCAAGGTGCTTGTCGAAGGACTGTCGCGCGTACAGGTCACCCACGTCGACGAGCGCAACGGCTCGCTGCACGGCCAGGCGGTGGAGATCGAGGCCACTGACGAGCGCGAAGCGCGCGAGGTCGAGGCCATCGCCCGCTCGCTGATGTCGCTGTTCGAGCAGTACGTCAAGACCAACCGCAAGCTGCCGCCGGAGCTGTTGCAGACGTTGTCGGGCATTGATGAGCCGGCGCGCCTGGCCGACACCATCGCCGCGCACATCAGCGTGCGCCTGGCCGACAAGCAGCGCCTGCTGGAAACGCTGGCCGTGGGCGACCGCCTGGAAATGCTGGTCGGCCTGGTCGACGGCGAGATCGACGTGCAGCAGATGGAGAAGCGCATCCGCGGCCGCGTGAAGTCGCAGATGGAGAAGAGCCAGCGCGAGTACTACCTCAACGAACAGATGAAGGCCATCCAGAAGGAACTGGGTGACCTGGACGACGCACCGGGCGAGCTGGAAGAACTGGCCCGCAAGATCGCCGAAGCCGGCATGCCGAAGGCCGTTGAAGCCAAGGCGCGCAACGAACTGAACAAGCTCAAGCAGATGTCGCCGATGTCGGCCGAAGCCGCTGTGGTGCGCAACTACCTGGAGTGGCTGCTGGGCGTGCCGTGGAAGAAGCGCAGCAAGGTGCGCAAGGACCTGAAGGCTGCGCAGGACACCCTCGACGCCGATCACTACGGCCTGGAGAAGGTCAAGGAACGCATCCTTGAATACCTGGCGGTACAGTCGCGCGTGAAGCAGATGAAGGGACCGATCCTGTGCCTGGTCGGGCCGCCGGGCGTGGGCAAGACCTCGCTGGGCCAGTCCATCGCCAAGGCCACCAACCGCAAGTTCGTGCGCATGTCGCTGGGCGGCGTGCGCGACGAGGCCGAGATCCGTGGCCACCGTCGTACCTACGTCGGTTCGATGCCGGGCCGCATCGTGCAGAACCTCAACAAGGTCGGCAGCAAGAACCCGCTGTTCGTGCTCGACGAGATCGACAAGATGTCGATGGACTTCCGTGGCGATCCGTCTTCGGCGCTGCTGGAAGTGCTCGACCCGGAGCAGAACAACGCGTTCAACGACCATTACCTGGAAGTGGACCTGGACCTGTCCGAAGTGATGTTCGTGGCCACCTCGAACTCGCTCAACATTCCCGGCCCGCTGCTGGACCGCATGGAAGTGATCCGCATCCCCGGCTACACCGAGGATGAGAAGCTCAACATCGCCACCCGCTACCTGGTGCCCAAGCAGGTCAAGGCCAACGGCCTGCAGCCGGAAGAGCTGGAGATCGGCAGCGATGCCATCCAGGACATCGTGCGCTACTACACGCGCGAATCGGGCGTGCGCAACCTGGAACGCGAGATCGCCAAGATCTGCCGCAAGGTGGTGAAGGAGATCGCGCTGGCCGGCCCGCAGCCGGCGGCGAAGGCGAAGAAGGGTGCGAAGAAGAAGGCGCTGGTGAGCGTGTCCAGCAAGAACCTGGACAAGTACCTGGGCGTGCGTCGCTTCGACTTCGGCCGTGCCGAGGAAGAGAACGAGATCGGCCTGGTCACCGGCCTGGCCTGGACCGAGGTCGGCGGCGATCTTCTGCAGATCGAATCGACGCTGGTGCCGGGCAAGGGCCAGCTGATCCTGACCGGCCAACTCGGCAACGTGATGAAGGAATCGGCTTCAGCGGCGCTGTCGGTGGTGCGTTCGCGCGCGGTCGGCTTCGGCATCGACAGCGACTTCCTGCAGAAGCACGACGTGCACCTGCACGTGCCCGATGGCGCCACCCCGAAGGACGGCCCGAGCGCCGGTGCGGCAATGGTCACCTCGCTGGTGTCGATGTTGACCAGGGTGCCGGTGCGTGCCGACGTGGCGATGACCGGCGAGATCACCCTGCGTGGTCGCGTCACCGCCATCGGTGGCCTGAAGGAAAAGCTGCTGGCGGCACTGCGTGGCGGCATCCGCACGGTCATCATCCCGGAAGAGAACCGCAAGGACCTGGCCGACATTCCGGCCAACGTCACCCGCGATCTGAAGATCGTCCCGGTGAAGTACATCGAAGAGGTCCTGGACCTGGCGCTGGAGCGTCCGTTGGCACCGAAGAAGGCGCGCAAGAGTGCGCAGCGTGTCACGGTGCGCAGCAAGGCCAAACCGAGTGGAAGCGCGCGCGTCAAGCATTGACGCGCGCTGTCCAATGGCCCGAAACCCGCGTCATTGCTGGCTTTCCAGCTTGCGTGGGGGTAGGGCCACTGGTATAAAAGCAGCACTCGCGAATGAGTGATCGCTGTCAGCGATGACTGAATCGGCGAACCGTTTCCACATGGTGGCCGCATGCAGAAGGCATGCGGTTGCTTCCCTGTCGAATAAGCGGAACCCACCGCCAAAGGAGTTGTAGAGAATGAACAAGACCGAATTGATCGATGCCGTTGCTGAAGCTGCCGACCTGACCAAGGCCGAGTCCAGCCGCGCTGTCGATGCCGTCGTTGCTGCCATCACCAAGGCGCTGAAGGACGGCGATGCGGTCACCCTGGTTGGCTTCGGTACCTTCCAGGTCCGCGACCGTGCTGCACGCACCGGCCGCAACCCGAAGACCGGCGACACCATCAAGATCGCTGCTTCGAAGAATCCGTCGTTCAAGGCTGGCAAGGCCCTGAAGGATGCTGTAAACTAAGCGGCTCGCTGGGGTGCTTAGCTCAGCGGTAGAGCGTCTCCTTTACACGGAGAGGGTCGGGGGTTCGAAACCCTCAGCACCCACCACAGCACCGCGGTAAAAGTTTGAGTGTGGAGCGGTAGTTCAGCTGGTTAGAATGCTGGCCTGTCACGCCGGAGGTCGCGGGTTCGAGTCCCGTCCGCTCCGCCATTCAACGAGGCCTCCGGCCAAAAGCTGGAGGCTTTGTTTTCTTCCCGGTCCAGGCCGGCTGGAAAGCAAAAAAAGCAACAATACGGAGCGGTAGTTCAGCTGGTTAGAATGCTGGCCTGTCACGCCGGAGGTCGCGGGTTCGAGTCCCGTCCGCTCCGCCACTACATCGAGGCCCCCGGCCTGAAGCCGGGGGCCTTGTCTTCTCCCCGGAAGGTTCGGGAAGAAGGCGAAAAGTTTTGCAAGAACGGAGCGGTAGTTCAGCTGGTTAGAATGCTGGCCTGTCACGCCGGAGGTCGCGGGTTCGAGTCCCGTCCGCTCCGCCATTGCAGAATTCTTAAGTCCCTGTGAAAAAACTTTGAAAAAAGTGTTCACCGGGCTGGGTTTCCAGGGAGTCTTCGGATATACTGGGCGCCTGCAAAGTTTCAGCGCGGAGCGGTAGTTCAGCTGGTTAGAATGCTGGCCTGTCACGCCGGAGGTCGCGGGTTCGAGTCCCGTCCGCTCCGCCAACTCTAAAAGCCCTCGGCGCAAGCCGGGGGCTTTTTCTTTGTGCCGTCGGAAGCGGTGCGCAGGCCACGCCGGTGCTGCTTTTGGTCCCTGCGACGAAGCGGGTTACACTGCCGGGCTCGCCAATCAGGCCTTGTGATTCCTCACCATGCTGCAGAAACTCCGCGACAAGACCTCAGGCTGGATCGTCACCGTGATCCTGGGGCTGCTGATGATTCCGTTCCTGTTCGTGATCGACAACAGCTACCTCGGTGGCGTTGGCGCACAGAACGTGGCCAAGGTTTCCGCGCCGCCGACCTGGTGGCGTTCGGCACCGTCGTGGTGGCCGGTGCGCATGCTGTGGCAGCATCATGAGATCAGCGCGCAGGATTTCCGCACCCGCTTCGAGCAGGAGCGCATGCGTGAGCGCCAGCAGCAGGGCGAGAATTTCGACCCGCGCGCGTTTGAAAGCACCGAAAACAAGCTGGCCGTGCTCGATCAGCTGATCGACGAACAGGTCGTGCGCCTGGTCGGCGAGCAGGCCGGTGTCGTGATCGGCGATGGCGCGGTGCGCGAGTACATCGCCACCATCCCGGCCTTCCTCGATTCGAACGGCAAGTTCAACGAGAACAACTACCGCCTGGCGCTTGCCGGTGGCAATCCGCCGCGCACGCCGACCCAGTTCCAGGAACTGGTGCGTGAGAGCCTGCAGCAGTCGGTGATCCCGTCGGGCCTGCAGAACTCGGGCTTCGTTACCCAGTCCGAGACCGAGCGCCTGCTGAAGCTGCTGGGCGAGACCCGCGATGTCGAACTGGCCGCGCTGCCGGAAGTGCCGGCCGATACCGCGCCGGTGACCGACGCGCAGATCAAGCAGTGGTACGACAGCCATGGCAAGGACTTCCGCCAGGCCGAGAGCGTTTCGCTCGAGTACGTCGAGATCAATGGTGCGAACCTGCCGGCACCGACCGCCGCCGATGAAGCCACCCTGCGCAAGCGCTATGAAGACGAGAAGGCGAAGTTCACCACGCCGGAGCAGCGCCAGGCCTCGCATATCCTGATCACCGGCGACGGTGCCGAAGCCAAGGCGAACAAGATTGCCGCCGAAGCCAAGGCCGCCGGCGCCGACTTCGCTGCACTGGCCAAGGCCAACTCGGAAGACCCGGGTTCGAAGGGCCAGGGTGGTGACCTGGGTTGGGTCGAACGCGGCGCGATGGTCAAGCCGTTTGAAGATGCGTTGTTCGCTGCCAAGGCCGGTGACGTGATTGGTCCGGTCAAGACCGAGTTCGGCTATCACATCATCAAGGTTGCTGCGGTCCGTGGCGGCCAGGGCAAGTCCTTCGAGGAAGTGCGTGACACGCTGGCTGCCGAGCAGCTGAAGGCCGACGGCGAGCGCGGCTTCAACGAACTGGCCGGCCGTCTGGTCGACGCCATCAACAAGAGCCCGAGCGATCTGGCTGCCGCGGCCAAGGAAGTGAACCTGCCGCTGCAGACGCTGGGCCCGATCACCCGTGCCACCGCCAGTGGCATCGCCGCTGACCCGGGCGTGCTGCGTGCCGCCTTCTCCGACGTGCTGGTGCAGGACGGGACCGCCAGCGACCCGATCGCGCTGGGCGGCGCGACCAACCACAGTGTGGTCATCCGCGTGGCCGCACACACCCCGGAACAGGCCATGCCGCTGGACAAGGCGCGCGAGCAGGTGATCGCTGCGATCCGTGCCGACCGTCAGCGCCAGGCCAGCGACAAGGCGGCCGATGCCGTGCTGGCCAAGCTGAAGGCGGGCGCCACCCTGCAGTCGCTGGCGGCCAGCGAGAAGCTGCAGCTGAGCCCGATGCCGGGCCTGCCGCGCAGCCAGCCGGTACCGACCCCGGAAATCAACCGCGCGATCTTCAGCGCGCCGGTGCCGGCCGATGGCAAGCCGAGCTACGGCAAGGTCGATGTCAACGGCCATGCGTTGCTGTTCGCGGTGAACAAGGTGAACCCGGGCGACGTGAAGGAAGTGACCGCCGAGCAGCAGAAGCAGCTGAAGGACCAGCTGAGCCAGATCGATGGCATGGCTGCGGCCAAGGCCTATGTCGAGGCGATGCGCAAGAAGTTCGTGATCCAGACCACCGAAGCGAACCTGTAAGCCTCGCGGCGGGCAGGATCGAAGAAGGCCCGGCAATGCCGGGCCTTTTTTTGTCTTCGCGTCGTTTGTGGCGCGCTTGGCCTCTGGTAGTGGTCGAGCTTGCTCGACCGCCTTTTGTAAGGTCGAGCCGTGCTCGACTGCATCCGCTGGGCGCAGGCATGAAAAAGCCGAGCATGGGCTCGGCTCTACAGGAAGCAGGGCAGGGCGCGGCCGGAATCGCGCCTGCTTCAATCCTCGACGCGCAGCACCGCGCCAGGCTTCAGCACGCTGCTGCCGCTCAGGCCGTTCAGCGACAGCAGGGCCTTCACCGGCATGCCGTAGCGGCGGGCGATGGTCCAGGCCGACTCGCCATCACGCACGGTGTGGCGGCGGCTGCGCGGACGGTCGGCGATCGCGGCGACGGTTCTGGTGACCTGCGGCGTCGGTACAGCGGCCGCCACCGGTGCGGTGGTGGCGACCAGCGCGGTCGCTGCCTCCGCTACCGTCGCATTTGCGGCCGAGACCGGCGCCAGCACGCGGGTGGTACCCGAGGGGCGGCCACCGGAGGCCAGGGCCGGGTTGAGGCGGGCGATCCTGGCAGGGTCCAGGGCGCGCTGTGCGGCCCACTGCTGCACGCTGGTGCCCGCAGGCAGGGTGTGGTCCTTCAGCACCGGCACGGTGCGGTCCAGCGAGGCCATCACGCCAGGCTGGTCTTCCACGTCTTCCAGCACGCAGGCCAGGGCATGCAGCTTCTCGACGTAGGCATGGGTGACCGGCGACAGGCCGGGCAGCGCCGAAGGCTTGGCGTTCTGCGCGTTCATGCCAGCCTTGCGCATGGACTGCAGCACGCGGTACTCGCCGGCGTTGTAGGCCATCGTGGCCAGGCGCCAGTCGCCGCCGAACATGCCGTGCAGGGTCTTCAGGTAGCGCACTGCGGCCTGGGTCGAATCGACCGCCGACAGGCGGCCGTCATAGCCGTTGGTCATCGGCACGCGATGGTTGCGCGCGGTGGTGGCGATGAACTGCCACAGGCCGGTCGGGCCGCTGCCATTGCGGGCATTGGGCCGGTAGCCGCTTTCCACGAAGGGAATCAGCGCGAACTCGGTGGGCAGGTCGGCCTTGCGCAGCTCTTCGACCACGTAGCCGAACAGCACCAGCGCATCGTCATCCTGGTTGGCCAGGCGCGATGGGGCGTGGGCGAACTGCTTCTGCCAGCGCGGGCTGGTGGCCTCGGCGTCGCAGCTGGGTTCGGCCAGGCCGTCGCGGAAGCTGGTGAAGATCTCCTGGCCGTTACGCACCGAGGCTGCTGGCAGCGCGGACGGATCCAGCGGCAGGGCCGCGGCAGCGGTCAGGTTCTGGCTGATGCCGGCGCCCAGCGACTGTGCGCCCGCGGTTCCGGCCAGCCCCAGGGCAAGGCCCAGGGCCAGCGGCAGACTTCGGCGCATCATGCGCGGAAGCCGTCTTTCCAGTGCCGGAGACCGGCCATCACGTCGACGTCGTCAACGACGTCACGGCCCAGGTGTGCCGAGACCGACGCACGGATCGGCGCCGCGTGCACACGCAGGAAGGGATTGCAGTCGAATTCGTTGGCCAGGGTTACCGGCAGGGTGGAACGGTCATCGCGGCGCATGGCCAAAGCCTCCTCTTGGCGCTGCCACAGGGCAGCGTTGGCGGGGTCGACATGCCGCGCGAAGACGGCATTTGACACGGTGTACTCGTGGGCGCAACAAAGCAGCAGTTGCGCGGGCAAGGTACCCAGCTTGCGCATCGATGCCAGCAGCTGGGACGGCGTACCTTCGAACAGACGTCCACAGCCCAGGCTGAACAACGAATCTCCGCTGAAAAGATGTTCAGCAGTGTGAAACGCGATGTGGCTGCGGGTATGCCCGGGCACGGATAGTACGTGGAACGTCCGGCCCAGTGCCTGAACGCGTTCACCTTCGCCGACGCGTTCGGTGGCCGTGGGGATGCGCTCTTCGACCGGCGCGATGACCCGTACACCGGGAAAACGAGCCTGCAGTGCGGGCACGCCACCGATGTGGTCGTCGTGGTGGTGGGTGAGCAGGATCGTGTCCACGCGCAGGCCCTGATCGGCCAGTGCGAGCACTGGCGCGGCATCGCCGGGGTCGACGACCACGGCAGTGCCATCGTCGGCGATCAGCGTCCAGATGTAGTTATCCGCAAATGCGGGCAGGGCAGTCAGTCGCATAGAATTGGACCATGCCCGCGCTGCAGAGCACCCGTCAAGCGAGCCAGACCCCGTGGTTCGACAGTGAGCCGGCGGCGGCGCTGCGCGTTCTGGAACGGCAGTTGCTGCTTCCGCAGCTGTCGGCGCTGCCCGCGCAGCCCTGGCTGTGGATCGCGCCGAGTGCGGCCTGGCTGGAGGATGCGCAGCTGGGTGGGCGTGGCCTGCGCCTGTACCGGCAGGGGTCGGGACCGGGCTATGACGGCGATACCCGCTGCGGGCTGCCCTTGCCCCTGGCCAACGAGAGCGTCAATGCGATCGTGCTGCAGCATGTCACCACCGGCGATGCCGACCTGCTGCTCGACGAGTGCGAGCGCGTACTGATGCCGGGCGGCCATTTGTGGCTGAGCAGCCTCAATCCGTTCAGCCCCTACCGCACGCACTGGCGGCAGCATGGGCTGGTGGTGCGCACGCCGCAGCGGATCCGCCTGCTGCTCGGCCGCCATGGCCTGGAGTGCGACGATATGCGCTACCTCGGCCCGCTCTGGCGCGGTGCCGGCAGCCGTCGCCCGGGGGGCTGGGCGCCATTGCGCGCGGCCTGCCTGTTCCATGCGGAGAAACGCACGCTGGCCCTGCCCGGGCCGAAACCGCTGCCGGTGCGCTGGCACGGCACCGTTGCTACCTGATTCTGGAGCTGTATTGAAAACCATCGAAATCCACACCGACGGATCCTGCCTCGGCAATCCCGGCCCCGGCGGCTGGGCTGCGTTGCTGCGCTACAAGGGCCACGAGCGCGAGCTCAGTGGCGGTGAAGCGCACACCACCAACAACCGGATGGAGCTGATGGCGGCCATTTCCGGGCTGGAGACGCTGACCGAGCCGTGCAACATCGTGCTCTACACCGACTCGCAGTACGTGCGGCAGGGCCTGACCCAGTGGATGCCCGGCTGGATCCGCAAGAACTGGAAGACCGCTGGCGGTGATCCGGTGAAGAACCGCGAGCTGTGGGAGCGCCTGCACGCGGCCACGCTGCGGCACCAGATCGACTGGCGTTGGGTGAAGGGCCACTCCGGCGACCCGGACAATGAGCGGGTGGATACCCTGGCCCGCAACGCGGCGATCCAGATCCGCGACGCCAGCCCGGTAAACTGAGCCCATGCGTCAGATCATCCTCGATACCGAAACCACCGGCCTGGAGTGGAAGAAGGGCAACCGCATCGTCGAAATCGGCTGCGTGGAGCTGTTCAAGCGCCGCCCGACCGGCAACAACTACCACCAGTACATCAAGCCGGACTGCGAGTTCGAACAGGGCGCGCAGGAAGTCACCGGCCTGACCCTGGAGTTCCTCGATGACAAGCCTGAATTCGCGCAGATCGCCGATGAGTTCCTGGCGTTCATCGATGGCGCCGAGCTGATCATCCACAACGCGGCGTTCGACCTTGGCTTCCTCGACAACGAGTTGTCGCTGCTGGGGCCGCAGTACGGAAAGATCGCCGACCGCTGCACGGTCATTGATACCCTGGCGATGGCGCGTGAGCGCTTCCCGGGCCAGCGCAACTCGCTGGATGCGCTGTGCAAGCGGCTGGGCGTGGACAACTCGCACCGTGCGCTGCACGGCGGCCTGCTCGATGCGCAGATCCTGGGCGATGTCTATATCGCACTGACCTCGGGCCAGGAAGAGATCGGCTTCGGCCTGGGCGATGACGATGGCGGCGGTGCCGGCGCGGCGTTGCAGGCTTTCGATACCAGCAAGCTGCTGCCGCGTCCGCGCGTGGTGGCTACGCCGTCGGAGCTGGAAGCGCACGCTGCGCGGCTGGAACGGCTGCGCAAGAAGGCCGGCCACGCACTGTGGGATGGCCCGAAGGTGGAAGAGCCCGCCAGCGCGTAATACATCGAGGTAGTGCCGGCCGCTGGCCGGCATCGTCCTGATACCAGGTTCCCCCGCGTGAGCCGGCCAGCGGCCGGCACTACCGCCTCCACGCATGGCGAGGCTCTACCGGTTAATGGCAGCGCACCAGGATCACGCTGATGTTGTCACGGCCACCGCCGTCGAGTGCGGCGGCGACCAGCGTATCCACGCATTCCTGCGCGCTGGCATCTTCGAATGCCAGGGTGCGGGCGATGCCGCGGTCATCCACTTCCTCGGTGAGACCGTCACTGCACAGCAGCAGCTGCATGCCCGGACGCAGCTCACCACTGGTGGTGGCCACGTTCAGGTGGGCTGGATCGGTCACGCCCAGTGCCTGGGTGACCACGTTGCGATGCGGATGCGCGCGCGCCTGTTCGGCGGTCAGGTTGCCCTGCGCGACCAGTTCCTGCACCACGCTGTGGTCCTGGCTGAGCTGCGCCAGCTGGCCGTCGCGCCACAAGTAGGCGCGGCTGTCGCCGACCCAGGCCACTTCATAGCGGTTGCCCTGCACGCGCGCGGCGACCACGGTGGTGCCCATTGGCAACGTGTCGTTGCGCCGGCGCGAGGCGCGGATGATCTCTTCGTCGGCAGTGCGGATGGCCTGTGCCAGCGGTGCGCCGCGGCGGATCTCGCGCACGATGGTTTCGCGTGCCAGTGCACTGGCCACTTCGCCGCAGGCATGCCCGCCCATGCCGTCGGCCACCAGCCACAGGGCCAGCTCGCTGTCACCGTAGTAGGTGTCCTCGTTGAGCTCGCGGCGCATGCCGGGGTGGGTGAGGTGTCCGAATTCGATCATGGTAGGCAGGGCGGGGTATTGCCGGGGGAGACAGGCATCATCGGGTGGCCGCAGGCATCCGGCAAGGCATGCGCCCAGGAAATTTTCAGTTCGTTGGCCGGAATGACTTGTCGTCGGCCTCACTTCCTCGTATGATGCGCGTCCCCGGTCCGCCGGGGACCACCCGGAGAGGTGGCAGAGTGGTTGAATGTACCTGACTCGAAATCAGGCAGGCGTTTATAGCGCCTCGGGGGTTCGAATCCCCCCCTCTCCGCCAGATAATTGAACTAAGCCCTTGAGTTTCAAGGGCTTTTTTCATTTCTGGCTTAGCTAGTATGCCATCTGGTATGCCATGGGAAGCTGGCTGCTGCTGGACCATTCTGGACATCTTGGAGCCTATAAGCGGCGCGCATCGGCCTTGCTGGTCAAAGCGTTCGCATGCCAGTGCTTATGGCAGCTAATCTTGATACCTGTTGTGGCCTGATGGCCGCTAGTCGAGCTTATTCAGGTAGAGATGGGCTTCGAAGGAAGATGGTTATCAAAATGCAACCCTTGTGCGATCATCATGCTAGTGTCCGGGTAGTTGCTGATGGATAGCAGGCTTTCACCGATGGATCCACAAGGAATTGCTGACCCGGATGTGCGATCTTTCCGGGTGCACACGGATGATGAACGAACGCTTCACAGATTTGACCCAGCCACAGCGCGATCGTCTCGCGTTCGTGGAATTGCGCGTGCGCTTCATCGGGGAGATACGCCGTCAGGACTTGGTCACGCGGTTTGGCATCCAGTCCGCCGCCGCATCCAGGGACTTGGCGCTGTACAAGGAGTTGGCCTCGGGCAACATCGACTACGACTCCAAGGTCAAGTCCTACGTATTGGGGCCGGACTTCCAGCCCATCTTCGACTTCCCTCCGGAGCGGGTGCTGTCGTGGTTGACCCAGGGCTTTGGCGACGGTGAGCCTATGCGGCTCAAGGCATGGGTGATGAGCGAGAGCCCGTCACGGCTCGCGCATCCGGATCTGGACGTGCTAGCGAGCGTGACCCGGGCGATCCACCAGGAGTGTCCGCTCGGCATTGAGTACTGCTCCATCTCCAGTGGTCGCACCGAGCGGGAGATCGTCCCGTTCGCGTTGATCGACAACGGCTTGCGCTGGCTCGTCCGCGCCTTCGACCGCAAATCGCAGGAATTCCGGGATTTCGTCATTAACCGGATCAAGTGCCCCGTGGCGCTTAAGGCGCAGCTAGTGGCGCCCCACGAGATGAGTGATCAGGACATCCAGTGGACCAGGATCGTGGAACTGGAGTTGGTGCCGCACCCCAATCAACCCCGTCCCGAGATCGCGGAGATGGATTACGGCATGACTGGCGGCATGGTGAAGATGAAGCTTCGGGCAGCGACTGCCGGCTACATCCTGCGCAAGTGGAGCGTCGACTGCACCGCAGACCACAGCCTTCGTGGGCCGGAGTACAGACTATGGCTGAAGGACCACTTGGCCTTGTACGGCGTCAAGAACGCCGTGCTGGCACCAGGGTATGCACCCTTGGATGCGGCCCGAGCAGGAGCGGAATGTGACTGAACAATAGCTACCACTGCCGGCGCCGGTCGCGTCGGTAGAACAAACGAATGACGAGAATTGAGATGAAAGAATCCTACCTACCGACATTGCTGCAGATGAGGATGCTTGTCGGCTTCCTTGGCGAGCGTGCTCAGTACGCCTGGTGGCCAACGGCGTTCTATGAGGCATCAAACAAGCTCTTCCTGGAGCCGGTCTTCTCGAAAACGTCTCGCCTCGCTCAGTACCACGGTGTGCTGGAAGCAGCCAGACGATTGCACGACGAGCATTTGAGCGTGGGTAGCTACCACCTGTTCCGGTTGCCCGAAGAGGTCGAGCAAGACCTGCACGCGACCGTGCAAAGTAGCGTGGGAGAAGAACTCGCCAGCCAGGCGCCACAAAGCAAAGAGGCTGCGCTTGATGCGTTGAAGCGATTGGCTGCCACGGGCGGCACTTCCAGCGTGGGTCCAACGGCGGTCGGGGGCATCAAGGATCTCGATTCCACCGACACACTGAAGGCTATCGCTGCGGCCTATCTATCGGCGTTCACACAGAACGCCAAAACTTATCCGTATCTGGTGGGGTGATCGTGGCCGACAACACGCCCTACACGACTCAGTTGCAAGCAGGCCTTGGGCTCGTCAACGAAACCAAGACGCTGCTCGACCTGTGGTCGCCTGGCATGTCGGCGAACCAGTTGCATCAGGTCGCACTGGAATCGGGTCGATTCCCCACCGTTACCGCGCGCCGACTTCGCAACATCGTCGTCGAATGCTTCGCTCCACGCTATCTCGTGGCAGGTGGTGCACCAGCAGCACATCTCAAGCGGCTGTCCGCAACGATATCCACGGCTGACCTGACGCAGCTCATGCTCGTTTTTACGAGTCGGGCCAACCCGATCCTTGGCGACTTCGTGCGCCATGTTTACTGGGCTCGATACGCCGGTGGATACACACAGATCACCAATGAAGACGCGCGGACCTTTGTCGAGCGCGGCATTGATGACGGCAAGACCATCAAGCGCTGGTCGGAAACCACTGTACGGCGTGTCTCCGCCTATCTGACCGGATGCTGCGCCGACTACGGAATGCTCGAACGTGGACTGCGCTCAAGCCGTCGCATCCTGCCGTTCCGTATTTCGCCAGCCGTGGCCGCGTACTTGGCCTACGAACTGCATTTTTCCTGTGTCGGTGATAACGCCCTGCTGACTCACGAAGACTGGCAGTTATTTGGCTTGGCGCGCGAAGACGTGCTGGAAGAAATCAAACGACTCTCGCTGAAGGGTTTGCTCATCGTCCAGGCTGCTGGCGACGTGATCCGCATCAGCTGGAAACAACAAGACATGGAGGCGCTCTGCGATGTCCTCACTCAAGGCTGATTTCGACGAGTTGCGCGAGCGCATCCGGCACGGGCGCGAGCTTGGCCATGCGAGCTTCGAGCCGATTTATTACCTTGTCTTCCCACCAGAGCAGATCCTCGAGGTGAAGCGGCAAACGCCCGCTTGGGTGGCCAAGCTGCACCAGGAAGGCTGGGACGTGCACACGTTCTCCATCGCTGAACAGATCTGGGCCCTACTGAAAGACGACCCGTTCTGGTCGCTGTGCGTGATGGAGGACAAGTCAGCGCCCTTGGATTGGCCACGTACCAACAAGGCGCTGGCGGACATCCTGACGGCGGATAACGGCCTGCTGAAGCGGCTGGAGGATGCCCTGCAGCCGCTCGAAGCCCAGCAGAACGCGCTGCTGTTGGTAACGGATCTTGAGGCACTGCATCCGTTTATGCGCATCGGCGCCATCGAAAGCCAGCTCCAGGGCAAGTTTCACGTACCGACGATTTTTCTGTACCCCGGCGTGCGAACCGGCAAGACACGCCTGAAGTTTCTCGGCTTCTACCCGGAAGACGGCAATTACCGCTCCGTCCACGTCGGCGGCTGAACAGACAAAAGAACCCTGGGACAAACCTATGACCATTCGCTCACTCTTCGATCCAAGCAAGGACATCTACCGGACCATCGAAAAGGTCATCACCTATGGCGCCTCGCAAGAAGGCCGCCTCAAGGCTGAGATCTCTGAATACGTGGTCACCGAGAGTATTGAGGAGCAGTTCCGCAAGCTCCTCGATCGCATGCAGCTTGCGATGGAGTCCGGTGGCGAAAATGAGGTGGGCGTCTGGGTCTCTGGCTTCTACGGCTCCGGTAAGAGCTCGTTCACCAAGTATCTCGGCTTGGCGTTTGATGATCAGCGCACCATCGACGGCACGCCGTTCATCAACTACCTGCAAGACCGCCTGCACAAGCCACAGACCAAGGCGCTCCTCAGCACTGTAGCGAAGCGCTTCCCGGCTGCAGTGGTCATGCTGGACCTCGCCAGTGAAATGCTCGCTGGCGCCACGATGGAAGACGTCTCCACCGTCCTCTACTTCAAGGTACTGCAGTGGGCTGGCTACTCGCGCAACCTGAAGGTTGCCGCTTTTGAGCGCATGGTCGAGAAGGACGGTCGCACGCCCGAACTCCATGAGCGTATCGCCCAGGCGCTGCCAGGTGCCACCTGGGCTCGCGTGCAGAACAACCCACTGGCCATCGACGGCTTGATCCCGAAAATCGCCCATGAGATGTACCCGGCACTCTTCCCGGAGGCCAAGTCATTCTCGTCCAGCACCGAAGGCTTCTTCCAGTTCGAAGACCAGCGCGTGCAAGAGATGATCGACATCGTCCGCGAGAAGAGTGGTAAGCAGAACATCATCTTCATCGTCGACGAAGTCGGCCAGTACGTGGCCTCACGCGACAACCTGATCCTCAACCTTGATGGCCTGGCGAAGAACCTCAAGAGGCTGGGCGACGGCAAGGCCTGGATCATCTCTACAGCGCAGCAGACGCTGACGGAAGACGACCCGCGCGCCGCGCTGAACTCCGACAAGCTCTACAAGCTGAAAGACCGCTTCCCGATTCAGATCGACCTTGAATCGAGCGACATCAAAGAGATTTGCTACCGCCGTCTGCTCGGTAAATCGCCAGCGGGCGAGACCGAGCTTGGCAAGCTTTTCGATGCCCATGGTCAGGCGCTGCGACACAACACCAAGCTGCAGGACGCTAAGTACTACGACGCAGACTTCAGCAAAGAGAGTTTCACCAATCTCTACCCGTTCCTGCCGGCGCACTTCGACATCCTGCTGCACCTACTCGGCGCGCTCGCAAAGTCCACCGGCGGCATCGGTCTACGCTCTGCGATCAAGGTAATTCAGGATGTCCTGAAAGGTGAAGGCGGTTCCAAGGCCATGGCCGATCAGCCCGTGGGCTGGCTGGCCACCACGGTGACGCTGTACGACGAACTGGAAAAGGACATTCGCCGTGCCTTCACGTCCATCCACCAGGCGGTCGGCAAAGTGCAGATTCGCTTCCCGGATTCACAGCTACATCAGGACATCGCCAAGTCCGTCGCCGTGTTGCAGATCCTCGGCAACTTGCCAGTCTCGGTGCAGAACGTCGCCAGCCTGATGCATCCCTCCGTCACGGCACCTTCGCAGCTCGACACGGTCAAGAAAGCCGTCGAAGAGATGCTGAACGATGTGCATGTGCCGCTCGGCGAGAAAGATGGCAACCTCGTGTTCCTCAGCGAGAAGCTGCGGGATATCGAGCAGGAGCGAGGCGCGATTGCGTTGCGCACCGTGGATGTGAAGCGCATCTTCAACGATGCGCTGCGCGAGTCCTTCGATCCGCTGCCTCGCGTCAGCCTCCACGGCACGATGGCCGTCGCAACGGGCCTGAAGGTCCAGGCCGGCAGCGCCATCACCAGCCTGGCCGGTGATCAGAGCACCATCCAAACCGTTGTTGAGTTGGTGCCAGCCAGTGACTACGACACCGCCAAGAACCGGATGCTGGATGATTCCCGCAGCCGGGCGGGTCGAAACGTCATCGGGCTCTTGGCTCGCGCAAATTCCGAACTCGACGATCTGGCGAACGAAATCTATCGCTGTCAGCGCATTGCCGAGCTGCACCGCAACGAGCCCGACCAAGAGGTAAAGGACTACTGCACCGGCCAGCTCGACCGTGCTGCCAAGCTGGCGACCCAGCTCCAGAGCAAGATCAAACAAACTCTGCAAGCCGGCTCGTTTGTGTTCCGCGGCCAGGCCACGGCGGTGTCGGCACTGGATGCTGATTTGCTGGAGGCCGCCAAGAAGCTGCTCTCCGACGTTGCTGACCAGGTGTTCGACCGGTACGTAGAAGCCCCAGTACGTGCCGGAACCGACACCGCCGAGAAATTCCTGAAGGTCGCCAACCCCGCGGCCATCAGCAGCGCGCTGGACCCGCTCGGTTTGGTGCAAACCGTGGCCGGTCGTGCCTCGTTCAAAACCGACCATAAAGCGATGATCAGCATCCACGACTACATCGACAAGCGCGGCACGGTCGATGGCAAGCGCCTGCTCGACGACTTCAGCAGCGCCCCGTTCGGCTGGTCGCCGGACACCACGCGCTACATCGTCGCGGCCATGCTTATGGCTGGAGAGATCAAGCTCAAGGTCTCGGGACGCGAAGTCACGGCCGCTGGGCAACAGGCCATCGATGCCCTGAAGACCAACAACTCCTTCAAGCAGATCGGCGTGGCCCTGCGCGACGAGCGCCCGTCCATCGAAACGCTCGGTCGGGCGGCAGAGCGGCTCACTGAACTGGTCGGTGACATGGTGATCCCGCTTGAGCAAGAGATCAGCAAGGCGGCGGCCAAGCACTTCACGCGCTTCCAGCACGATTACGGCTCCTTGGCTGAAAAGCTCAGCGGCCTTGGGCTGGCGGGTAGCGAACGCATCCGTACTTTGAACCAGGACATTGCCGATGTTCTGTTTACAGATGCGTCAGATGCTCCACAGCGTCTGGGTGCCGAAACCTCCGCCATTTACGACAATCTCAAGTGGGCGCTGGAAGTGAAGCGAGCGTTCGACAATGGGCTCGACGCTACCTTGCGTGACTTGCAAGCTCATCGTCGCGACATCGAAGCCTTGCCGGACACTGGCGTGCCAGGAGAGCTGCGCCGCGAACTTGCCGAAGACTTGGGAACCCTGTCAGAGCGCTTGGGCAAAGAAGACTTCTACAAACACACCACCGACTTCAATTCGCAGCTAACCCATCTGAAGGGCCGTTTGCGCGATGCGGTCATCACGCTCTCCGATCAGCAAAAGCTGCGTTTGAAGGAAGGGGTCGAGGATCTGCAGCGCATCACTGAGTGGGAAGAACTCACCCAGGAGGAGCGCGGCAACGCCGTGAACCGGTTGGATGGGCTTGCTCTGTCAGCCACCCAGGATCTGGCCGGACTTAAGAAACTGCTGGCTCGCGACTACGACATCAACAGCACCCTCGACGATCTTAAGCGGTCGATCCAGCGGCAGGGCCAGGAACGTCTGCGCCAGCGCATGGAGGAAGAACGCGTCAAAAACGGAGAAGAAGGTCCGGCCAAGCTGACAAAGTCGATCGCGATTCCCGTGACGATGACGTCGGCTGCGGACATTGATGCGCTGATCCAACAGCTACAGGAAATCAAGGCACAGCTTGGCCTTTATGTAGAGGCGGAAATCAACTTTGTGATGCATGGTCAGGGCGCGTGAGCTGCATGGAAATACAATTGACCGGAGAGCAGTCCGCCGCGCTGGATGCCATTAGAACCTTTCTTCTTGATGACACTCGAGATGCTTTTGTCCTGCGTGGCAGTGCAGGCACTGGTAAGACCACACTTGTTGCCCAACTGGTCAAAACTCTAGAGGAGATGAACCTTTCCTGCAGCCTCCTGGCACCGACAGGCCGGGCAGCCCGAATTCTGGGCAACAAGATCAAGCAAATCACTGGAAACTCTGGATACGAAGGGTCGACTATCCATCGGGCGATTTACATGCTTACCAATTTGGAGGTGAATGAAGGGGCCGAGACGGCTAACGACCCGGGGATGCGGATGATCTTCCCGTTGAAGGAGGAAGAACCGGTTGTTTCCTTGTTTGTGATCGACGAATCGTCAATGGTTGGAGATAAGGAGAATCACGGTGATTTCATGCAGTTCGGTTCAGGCCGATTGCTCCTGGATATCGTGACCTTTGCCCGAATGAACAGATCAGGTCGCACAAAGAATCACCTTACCAAGCTGCTTTTCGTCGGCGATCCTGCGCAGCTACCTCCGGTTGGAGAAAATGCGTCACCGGCCTTGTCAGATGCGTATCTGAGTGAGCAATTCAAGTTGAAGGTGGATTCGTTCGATTTGAAAAATGTCATGCGTCAGGCGCAGGGCAGTGCCATTCTCGACCGCGCGACGGAGTTGCGCGACGCGATGCTGGCCGAGCGGTTCAATAAATTTTCACTGCAGCCCAATGGACAGGATATTGAACAGGTAGATGCCCAAAGAGCCGTCGATCTGGTCGTTCAATGGTTGCAGACAAAAACTTCTAACGTCGCAGTCGTGCACTCTAACGCCAATGCGCTGGACTACAACCGTAACATCAGAGATCGTCGTTGGGGCGATGCCAGTCTGCCTATCCAGGTGGGCGAAACGCTGTTAATAAACAAAAACTCAACAACGCACGAACTCAGCAATGGCGATCTGGTCAAGGTCATAGAGGTGGGAGCAGACGCACAACGTGTGCCAGTAAATCTCAAGGGAGGCCACCATGTTGAGTTGTGGTTCCGCAATATCACCGTTGCTTTTCGTGATGCGGATGGCAGCGTCATCCAGACAAACTGCCTGGTACTAGAGAACTTGCTAGATTCGCCTAACCGTGAATTGACCCCGTTGGAGCAGCGGGCGCTTTTGGTAGATTTTCGAAAGCGCCACCCTGACCTGCATCCAAAGTCGGCTGAATTCCGCAAAGTTATCCGTGACGACCCGTACTTCAACGCGCTCCAGGTCAAGTACGGCTATGCCATGACCTGTCACAAGGCGCAGGGCGGGGAATGGAATACTGTCCTTGTTGACTTCGGGTCCGGCAGGGGCTCTCGCAATGCATCGTTCTTTCGTTGGGCTTATACGGCCATCACGCGAGCAGCCAAGAAACTGATCATCGTGAATCCCCCTGACTTCACACCCACCGGTGACATCGCCTGGACTGGCTCATCAGGCGCGTCTGAAAAACCTGAAAAGGCTGGACTTCAGGAGCTCATGACTGATCCAGACTGGCAGAGGCTTTCGTTCACACCCGCTATTGCCCCCTTGATGAAAACCCATCAGCAGTTACGCCTGGTGTGGGGGGCTCAAGGCATCGAAATTGAACAGTTGCAGCACTTGCAGTATTGCGAGCGCTACACCCTTTCGCGCAATGGCAAACGCGCCGTAGTTCAGTATTACTACAATGGCAAATTACAGGTCAGTCGCTCTGGATCTGTTCCTGGCGCCTTATCAGATAGTCAATTGGCGGAGGATGCGCTCACATCGCTTGGTGTGCTGGCTGCCAAATCCAGCACGGAGCAGCCAAGCCAGTTCATACAAGAGTTTCTGGATGGTCTGGATAAAGCTATTGCCGAATCGGGAATTCAACGTATCGGTCAAAAGTCGATGCCGTATCGGCTGCGATTGAGCTTTGCTGATGCTTGTCGCAAAGGTGAGATTGATTTCACTTACGACGGCGCCTTTACTTGGACGGCTGCTCAGGAAGTCGGCGGCCCAGGCAGTAGCCACGGCCTCTATGAGGAAGTACAGCGCTTGATGACGGCGCAAAAAGAGGAAAACCAGTGAGCTCCAGTGAAATCTTTGCACTTCGCAAGCAAAAACGGCATGCAGAAGCCCTGGATTTGGCCAGGTCGGAGTACCCCCAAAACAATGGTGACGTATGGTTTCTTCGAGCCTACGCATGGGCGCTGTATGACCATGTAAAAGAAATCGTCGATCGTTACGAGACAAAGCAGCTATCTCCTGCGGCGTTATCTGGCCAACTGTCACCGGACATGCGCGAGTTCTCGCACATGGCTGACGCACTGCGTGGCGATAGTGCTTTTTCACAATTTCTTCGCCTTGCGGGGAAGGCATCCAAGGATTGGTCTGAATTTCTTCTTTTTGCCCGCTGGGTGGGAAACGAAAGTTTTTCAGAAGAGGACAAGAAGCCTTTCGTCAATGAGGCAGGAAAGACTGTAGATAGTTTGTATAAACGCTTCATACGTGCCGTCTGTCGTGAGACAGTGGCTAAGGCTGTCGATCCTCAGTCGGATCCGACGCTGAATGAGTGGGGTCTTGGCGTTTTGGAACAAGCGCTAAAGAATGAGCCAAACGACCAATGGCTCAACTACTACCAGAGCAAACTGCACCTGGCCAACGGCGAGCCAGACCTTGCGATCAAGCGATTGACGCCAGTGTTACGTCGACAGTCGCGCGCGGCTTGGCCATGGGCGCTACTAGGCGAGATCCTGGAAGTTGAGCACCCACAGGATGCGTTGACTTGTTATGCCCATGCAACCCAGCTGGCTCGGGAGGAGCAGGAAGTCGCAAGGGTTCGAATCCATTTGGCACAGCGCCTCGCGCTTGCGGGCCGTTTCAATGAGGCAGCACTACAGGCGAACCTGGCACTGCAGTACAGGGAAAAGCACGCCTATAAGGTGCCCCAGGAACTGCATCAACTGCTTACCAGTGACTGGTATCAAGACGCACTCGCCAATAACTCTCTACAGCCGCTGCCGAAAGCTGAGTCCAGTGCACGTGCATTGCTTCAACAACTGGACCGACAAAACCTTACCTACACTCGCGGTGTCATTGACCACATCAATGCAGAAAAGGGGCTCAGCTATATAGCGACCGGCGCCGCTACCGGCCTCGGGCTTTTGCATAAAAAGTTTCCCACAGTGGCAAGCTTGTTGCCAGGTACTGTAGTGGAGATTGGGCGTGCAGAGGTTGAAGGCCAAGCTCTGGATTGGCGAATATCAGAGGTTCAAACCATTCCTGGCCTGTTTGAAATTTTTAGCGGCACTTTGAATAGGCAGGAGGGAAAAACATTTGCATTCATCAGCACCAGCCGAGATGACGTCTTCGTCGCCCCAGAGATGGCAGAGACCTTTACTCCTGAGGTGCAATACGACGTCACCTGTCAGGCCATTCGGCGTACCAACAAGCAGGGTAAGACCGGCTGGCGTGCTGTGAAATTCATCGAGAAAAAAGAGCAGCAGCTCTCCGCTGACTTCTAAGAGACAGGCATACATGGCCTTCGACCAAACAACAAGAAACCGCCTCCAGCGCTTCGTCAACGATGCGCGCCGGGTGCTGGAAGAGGAATTCACCCGCCAGCTGCAGAACGACTATGGCATGGACCCGAACGCGGGCACCGTGGCGGAGCTAGCCAGCTTGCGCCATATCAACGACGCCCAGCGCGAATCCGCCCGCATCCTGCGCGACACCCTGGCCCACTACACCGCTAGTGGCGACATGAATGCTACCCAGGGGCTGGACCGCATCGTCCGCGAGCAAGCCTTTACCGTGCTCAACCGCCTGGCGGCGCTGCGCATGGCGGAGGCGCGTGGCCTACTGGTTGAGTCGGTCGGCAACGGCTTCCAGGCCAAGGGCTTTCAGCTCTACGCCCGGCTGGCTGGCACCGGCCTGGGCGAAACCGGCGATGCCTATCGCACCTACCTGTTCAGTGTGTTCGATGAGCTGAGCCAGGACTTGCCTGGATTATTCGACCGCTACTCACCGCAGGGTCGCCTGTTCCCGCGCGAAGCCGCGCTGCTGCAGGTGCTCAACCTGATCAACGATGCCGACATCGCCCCGCTATGGAGCGAGGACGAAACCATCGGCTGGATCTACCAGTACTTCAACTCCAAAGAAGAGCGCAAGGCGATGCGCGATGCGTCGCAGGCGCCGCGTAACAGCCGCGAGCTGGCGGTACGCAACCAGTTCTTCACGCCGCGCTACGTGGTCGAGTTCCTGGTGGACAACACCTTGGGTCGGCTGTGGTTCAACGCCACGGGAGGCGATACCGATCTGCGCGAGCATTGTCAGTACCTGCTGGTCAAGCCCGACGAAATGCGCCAGGCCGCTACCAAGCTGCGCGATCCGCGCACGCTGAAGCTGCTGGACCCGGCCTGCGGCTCCATGCACTTTGGTCTGTATGCATTTGACCTGTTCGCTGAGATCTATCGCGAGGCCTGGGCCTGGGAGCAGCAGCACGGCCCCGGCTCGCTGGATGTTTCGACCCAACCCCAGGCTGCACTCAAGCCAATGAGCCAGACCTACGAAGATGAGGCTGCATTTCTGCGAGATGTGCCGCGCCTGATCATCGAACACAACATCTATGGCGTGGATATCGACCCGCGTGCCGCGCAAATCGCTTCATTGGCGTTATGGCTGCGGGCACAGCGTGCTTGGCACGATGCCGGTGTCAAAGCCAAAGACCGCCCGCTGATCGGGCGGGGGCATGTGGTGGCCGCGATTGCACCGCCGGCAGAGCGTGAGTTGCGCCAGCAGTTCGTGACCAACCTCGATCAGCGCGACGCCGAGCTGTTCGAGAAGACCCTGCGACTGCTCAAGGGCCTGCCGGAGCTCGGAGTGCTGCTCCAGGTCGAGCGCGAGTTGCCGCATTTGATTCGGCAGGTCTATGTGGGCAAAGGCACCGGCCTGTTTGCTGTGCAGGAGCAGGAGAACTGGCAGCAAGCGGAGGAGCGACTACGCGAGGCACTTACTGAGTTTGCCCAGGCGGCAAAGTCGACGTACCAAGGGCGCCTATTTGCGCAGGATGCGCTACAAGGCTTGCGGCTCATCGATCTGTGCCGAGAAGTGTTTGATGTGGTGGTGATGAATCCACCGTTTGGCGCGCTGGCTGCCAAGACCAAGGATCAACTCGCCAAAGCCTATCCGCGCAGCAAGAACGATTTGCTGGCCATTATGGTGGAGCGTGGCCTGGAACTGCTGCGCCCCGGCGGTCGCATCGGCGCCATCACCTCGCGCACTTGTTTCTTCCTCTCCAGTTTCCAGAAGTGGCGTGAGCAGGTGGCCTTGGGTATTGCCAAGCCAGTAGTCATGGCCGACCTGGGGCATGGCGTGATGGACGACGCGATGGTCGAAGCCGCCGCTTACGTATTGGAGAAAGCCGCGTGACGATCTTCTTGAGATTATTGGCAAGCTCTGAAAAGGAGCAAGAGTTGGCCTCAGTAGTCCGGGCAGTGAGAGCTGGCGGCCTAGATGCTAGGGTTTATGTCCGTGACACATCTGTATTCTCGATGGTTCCGAGTTCTCCATTTTCGTATTGGGAGGCTCAGTGTTTCCTAGAGGCATTCGGCCAAACCCCTCCTTTCGAGTCGAATGGTCGGAGAATATTCAAAGGGGCAGCCACTAGCGACAACTTCAGATTTGTCCGTACTTCGTGGGAGTGTAGTGCTGATCAGAGACTCTGGTTTCCCTACGCTAAAGGCGGTGGGTACTCTCCCGTTTACTCGGACGTCCCGCTTCTCGTGAATTGGGCCAATAACGCCGCTGAAATGGAAGCGGAAGTCCTCAAGAAATACCCATATTTGAACGGTGATGCGGACTGGGTTCTTCACCGAGAATCCTATTACTTACAGCCAGGCATTACTTGGCCGGCTCGAACAACAAGTCAACTCGGTATGCGGGCTATGCCTGCCGGTGCTGTTTTCGGTCATAAGGGACCGGCTGCATTCTTGGAAGAGCATAATGACGATGATCTGTTGAGTTTGCTTTCTGTCTGTATATCAGCCCCTTTCTTGCGATTGATAGGTTTGCAGCTTGCAGCGGGGGATGCGGCTGCACGTTCGTACGAAATCGGGACAGTCCAGCGGACGCCGATACCCGATATCTCAACGGATTCGAAGCACTTATTGGCTGTATTGGGGAGGGAGTATTGGCGCTTAAAGCGCACCCTGGACACCATCGAAGAGACGTCTCACGCGTTTGCGCTGCCCGGTGCACTGCGCGCTCGCCTGGGCGATTACGACCCACCAGCCATTGAAGCTGAGCTGGCTCGCATTCAGTCAGAGATCGACGCCATTGCCTTTGATCTCTATGGCTTTAGCGAAGCCGACCGCACTACCGTGCAGGGAAGCCACGTCGAAGCCAACCAGGGCGATGTAGAAGCCAGCAGAGACGAGGAGAGCGAGGACGATGACAGCGCTACGCCAATCGACCAAACGGCTGGCTTACTGAGCTGGGCCGTCGGCGTGGCCTTTGGCCGCTTCGACTGGCGCCTGGCTACGGGTGAGCGCGCTACGCCTGCTGAGCCAGAACCATTCGAACCACTACCGGCGAAAAGCCCCGGCATGCTCCCCGACGGTACCGCACCTTTTCATGCGTATGCGGGCATCCTGGTTGACGACCGAGGGCACCCGCATGACCTCGCGCGCTTGATTGAGGAAATTCTTGTTCGCGTCGAGGTGCCCGTACCGGAAGACGTGCGCCGTTGGCTGCAACGGGATTTTTTCGCCTTTCATCTACAGCGCTACTCCAAGAGTCGCCGCAAAGCGCCCATCTATTGGCCGCTGTCCACGACGTCCGGCAGTTACACCCTGTGGGTCTATTACCCCAGCCTTACCAGCCAGACGCTGTACACCGCCATCAATGACTTCGTTGAGCCCAAGCTCAAACAAGTCGGTGGCGACGTGACGGTGCTGCGCAATATGGGTTCTGCCCGCACTCGTGACGACGAGAAGCAGTTCGAGGCGCTGCAAGCCTTCGAGTTGGAACTGATCGAGCTGCGCGACACCCTGCTCAAGCTGGCGCCCACCTACAACCCCAACCACGACGACGGCGTGCAGATCAGCGCCGCACCGCTGTGGCCGCTGTTCCGGCACAAGCCATGGCAGAAGGTGCTCAAGGACACCTGGGCCAAGCTAGAGAAAGGCGACTACGACTGGGCGCACCTCGCCATGAACTACTGGCCCGATCGTGTTCGAGAGAAGTGCAAGACTGACAAGTCTCTGGCTATCGCGCATGGGCTGGAGGATCTCTACATCGAGCCCGAGGCCAAACCCAAGAAGGCGCGCGGCAAGAAGAAGGCCGGGGGTGATGAATGATTCAGGATGTCAAAGCGCTGCCGGTCAGCTTCTACTTCAGCCCCGATGGGACCACGTCGTTCTTCATTCCCAAGTACCAACGCGAGTATGTATGGGGCGGCAAGAACTGGGACGCGCTGTTCAACGACCTGGAGGAGTCGCCCAGTGGGCACTTTCTGGGCTCCATCATCTGCGTGAACACCCAGCAAGAT
The DNA here is from genome assembly GCF_059372495.1 of Stenotrophomonas sp. YJH_SMC_80. Classification (NCBI taxonomy): domain Bacteria; kingdom Pseudomonadati; phylum Pseudomonadota; class Gammaproteobacteria; order Lysobacterales; family Lysobacteraceae; genus Stenotrophomonas; species Stenotrophomonas sp. YJH_SMC_80. The sequence goes on along the minus strand of NZ_JCAFVP010000011.1, from coordinate 26,338 downwards.
GGCATGGCCGGCGGCCGACTTGAGCTGATCGACGGCCAGCAGCGGTTTACCACCATCAGCCTGTTGTTCTGTGCGTTCTACGACAAGCTGAATGCCATTCCGAATCCGGATCGCCGTCTGCTGGTGGAGCTGGACAACCTGGAAAGCCGCATCTTCGTCCGCACTTCTGGCCAGTGGCGTCTGGAGCCCAGCGAGCAAGCGCAGAACAAGACAGATTTCCAGAAGGTGCTGAGCGATCTGTTTCCCAAGCAGGTGAAAGCGCCGAAGGGCTTGAGCAATTTCGGAAACCGCCGCATTGCGCGCGCCTACCGCTACTTCTGTGAGCGACTGGAAGGGCTCAGCCAGGACAGCGCACTGGCCCTGCTGGAAAAGCTCAAAGCGGCCATGCTGGTCAAGATCGAGGTGCGTAGCCATTCCGACGCATTCATGTTGTTCGAGTCGATCAACAACCGGGGCAGCCCGCTCTCGGCCATCGACATCATCAAGAACAACCTGCTGGCCGAGTTGGACAAGCGCCCGGACTACGGCATTGACCGAGCGTTTGACGAGTGGAAAGACCTGATCGACCAGTTGCCCGACCCGGCGGTGCAGGAGCGCTTTTTGCGTCAGCTGTACAACATGTTCAAGTACCTCAAGCGGGTCGAGGTCAAAGGCTGCACCCGCGCCACGCGCTCGAACCTGATCACGATCTACGACACCCTGCTGCGCAAGCGCCCGGTCTGGCTGTTCGGCGCGCTGCAAGCCAAGGGCAAAACCTACTCGGCACTGCTCAACCCCGCCGTGGCGCGTGCGGAATGGGGCGACGCTGCCGCAGCGGCCTTGCAAGACTTGCAGCGCCTGGGAGCCGCGCCGGCTTACGCATTTTTGCTGTGGGCCAGCCAGGTGGCGCAGAGCCAGAAATGGACTGAGGGTGATGCGGTGAGCCGTCTGGCCGCTTTGCTCACCAAGTGGTTCTTTTGGCGCAACCTCACCGATATGCCGCCCACTCGCGAACTCGACCCGATGTTCATGGAACTGGTCAGCCACTTGCTGACGCAGATTCGCGGTGGCGAGATCACGGCGCTGGACGGCTTCATCCAGCAGAGCAGTAATTGGTTGCTGGGACGGGCAGCCCCACAAGATGTTTGCGAGTCGCGCCTCAAGGGCGATGTGTACCTGGAGAATTACGACGCCACGCGGTTCATGCTCTGCAAGCTGGAAGAGACACACCAAACCCGTGAAAACAAACGCGACCTGTGGGTGCATGACGCCAATGATCGCCCCGTTTTTACCGTCGAACACATCCTGCCGAAGACCGAAAACTTGGGGCCGGGCTGGGTGACGATGCTCGAAGGGAACCAGAAAGGCACTGCGGCTGCCATTCGCGAGCGCTGTGCGCACCAGCTCGGCAACCTGACCCTGAGTGGCTACAACTCCAAGCTCGGCACGATGGAATTCTTGAAGAAGCGCGATCGCAAGAACGATCAGGGTGATTTCATTGGCTACCGCAACGGCTTGTACCTGAATGCCGACTTGGCCAGCCGAGATGATTGGAACGAGGCCGCCATTACGGCGCGAACAGACAAGATGCTCAAGGAGGTGATGTCCATCCTGAGCCTGCGGGAGAACAAATGACGATTGCAGAATTCATTCGAGAAAGCGTGCTGCGGCCGCGCCTTAAGCAAGCGGGTGCCTTGGTGGTGTATGACGCCGACAAGCGCTACCGCGAGCAGTGCTTCGACCTAGCAGCCGAGAAGGTTCGGGTCATCGATGCATCTGAAAGCAGCATCGAAAGTCGCGAGGCTGCGCTGCTGGCACTGCGCGAGGTGGGGCAACCCAAGGCGCCACTGGAAGGTGTGTTGATCTATGTGCCCACCAAGCGCCCAGAAACCGACGAGCAGAAGCAAGCTGATCCATTCGCCGTATACGCAGAATGCGGCGCGGTGTTCCCGCAAGATGATGGGGACGAGTATCTGAGCCTGTGCCTGCGTGCTAAGCCAGATTACGCGACAGAAATTCGAAGCCTATTTGTGCGCGAACCACGACCGCAGTATGCGGTGATTGACGCCATTGGCGGCGGTGTGAGTTGGCCCCAGTTGCGAGCCACATTGCGGGTGGAGTCGGGCCGCGAGATTCTGGCCGCACTGCTGGCCCCGAGTGCCAGTCAATCCGAGGCACTCAAGGGGCAGGAGGGCTGGGTGCAAGAGGCGCTTGATTTCCTCCGAGCCACTCTGGGCCTGAGCGTGAAAACGCGCGGCAAGACCTGGTCCGCCCTGGCGGATGAGCTGTGGCGCTACGTACTGTTCAGCGAGTTCGTGTTTGATTTGCCGGTGGCGTTGCCGGACACCTTGAAGGGGGTGCCGCACGCACCGATGGAAGCCAAACCCATCGTCGAGGATGTGTGCGACCGTCTGCGCAGCGACCCGAAGTCACGCGCGATATACATCGAGCGCGCCGAGACCACCGAGGCGGAGCTCAACCTGACCGATCTGTGCGGTGCGATTGAAGACCTGGGCGAACGCGACACCTTCCCCTTCGAAGAGCGGACCTTCCTGCGCACTGCGATCAAGGGCATTGTCAGCGGTGACACCGATGCCACGCGCCGTGTGCTGACCCGCCACAAGAGTTCGGTATGGCTCGGCAAGGGCGAAAGCCAGGCCCAGTGGGAGCTGGTGCGGTCTGGCTTGAGCCTGGTTGAGGCCTGCGACGATTTTGAGCGCCAGCTACCGGATCACGCCCGCTCGCAAGCGGAGCTGATTGACTTCTACCTGGGCAGTCTGCGTGAAGCAGATCGCTTGCAGCGCGAGTTTGAGCAAGCCGCAGGCGACTTCCTCGACCAGCACGGCTTGATGCATGAAGTGATCAGCCAGGCTCGAGCGCGCTATCGGCGCCTGGCCGAAAAGGTCCAGGGCGTGTTCGTGAAGCACGTCGAGACTACGGGATGGCCGCCGACTGGGCGCCTGGCCAATGCCGATGCCTTTGATCGGCTGGTAGCTGATCGACTCAAGGAAAGCGGACGCAAAGTGGCCTACCTGATGGTGGACGCCCTGCGTTACGAGTTGGGCGTGGCCCTCGAAAAGCTGCTGGCGGAAGACGGTCCCGTCGAGTTGCAAGCGGCCTACGCACAGCTGCCGACCATCACCCTAGTGGGCATGGCGAGCTTGCTGCCGGGCGCTCGCACGGGTTTGACCCTGGCGCTGGAGAGCGACTCACTCCTGCCCAAGCTGGCGGGGGCGCCGGTGGGCAACGTCCCGCAGCGCATGAATGTGCTGGCCAAGCGGTATGGAGATCGCTTCGCGGAAATGCCGCTTAATGATTTTGTCCGTGGTAAGCCGAAGATCGCGGAGACCGTCGATCTGCTGGTGCTTCGCTCCACGGAAATCGACAGCCAACTGGAAAGCAACCCAGAGACAACGCTCGGGCTGATCCCTGGCACGCTGAAGCTGATCCGCGTGGCACTGCATAAGCTGCGTGGCATGGGCTTCAAAGAGGCGGTCATCGTCACCGACCACGGCTTCTTCCTGAACGCGCAAGCAGAAGCTGGCGATGTGTGCGTGAAACCGCAAGGCAAGTGGCCGGTGAATGCCCATGACCGCATGATGCTGGGCGACGGCACAGCGGATGGTCACAGCTTGGTTGTCAGTGCAGAGAAGGTCGGCATTCGCGGTGATTTCACCCAAGTGGCACTACCGCGCAGCATGGCGCCTTATCGCTCAGGGCACCTGTATTTCCACGGCGGAGCATCCCTGGCCGAGGCCGTTGTGCCGGTGTTGGTGGCCAGGTTGGATACCGCTGCTCATGCGGAACTGCGCAAGGTGGTGGTGGAGTTGAGCTACAAGAACGGCGCCAAACGAATAACTACGCGATTGCCGGTCATCGAAGTGATACTGGTGGCCGACGACATGTTCTCGCAAGACATGAGCGTGGAGATCTTGCTGGAAGCGCAAGACAGCAAGGGCAATGTGGTGGGAGAGCCGCGCCCAGGTGGCGATGTGAACCCCGCGACCAGAACTTTGACCCTGATGCCAGGCCAGCGCAAGCAGATTGCGCTGCGAATGGATGATGAGTTCAGAGGCAAGTTCTCGGTCAAAGCGCTGAACCCAACGACTCTGGCTGCCTACAGCAATCTGGCGCTTGAAACCGACTATACGGAATGAGCCCTATGGACGAACTCGACCAAAAACTAAACGCCACATTCGACGGCAAGGTGCTTCGCAAAGACCTGCTGCATCGAATCAAAAAAGGCACCAACGTCCCGACGTTCGTCCTGGAGTTCCTCCTTGCCAAGTATTGCGCCAGCAATGACCAGGCAGAGATGGATGCTGGCATGGAGGCCGTGCTGTCGTCACTGCAGGAGAACTACGTTAGGCCGGACGAGGCCAACGCCGCGCAGTCCAAGGTCGCCACCAAGGGCAAGCATCGCTTCATCGACAAGGTCCATGTCCGTTACGTCGAAAAAGAAAAGCGCCACTGGGCATCGCTGGAGAACTTCAACTCGCAACGCATCGCGATTGGTGAAAAATTCTACCGCGACAACGACAGGTTGCTGGAAGGTGGCATTTGGGCGGAGGTGACCCTGGCGCACAACGACATAGATGAAGACGACTATGCGTTTTCCATTGAGGATCTGCGGCCGATCCAGCTGACTCGTTTTGACTTCGACCGTTATGCAGAGGGGCGCGGGGCATTCACGCGTGATGAGTGGCTCGCGGCGGTGTTACGCTCTGTGGGACTGGAACCCAGCAAGCTCTCGAAGCGCGTGCAGATGCACTTCATCGCCAGGTTGGCTGCGCTGGTTGAGCCCAACTACAACTACATCGAGCTGGGACCACGCGGCACCGGCAAGTCCTATTTCTTCAGTGAATTCTCGCCCTACGCCACCTTGATCTCGGGCGGCCAAGCGACCAAGGCAACGCTGTTCTACAACAACGCGCGCCGCAAGGTGGGCTTGGTTGGCTTCTGGGACACGGTTGCCTTTGACGAGGTTGGCGGGATCAAAGTGCGCGATCCGGACACCATCCAGATCATGAAGGACTTCATGGCCAACGGGCGCTTTTCGCGCGGGGCTGAGGTTATTGCTGATGCCAGTTTGAGCTTCGTTGGCAACATCGACGTGTCCGTGCAGCAGGTGGTCAACTCTAACGAGCACGATCTTTTCCAGCCGTTGCCGCCAGAGCTCGACTTGGCCGTGATGGACCGTTTCGCCGCGTACATTCCAGGCTGGGAGATGCCGAAGAACAGCAGCGAGTTCCTGACCAGCAACTACGGCTTCATCACTGATTATTTGGCCGAGGCCTTCCACTACCAGTTCAAGCACACGAATCGGTATGAGGAAGTGAGCAAGCGCATTCGGCTCGGTAAATCAATCGAGGGGCGCGACGAGAAAGGTATCAAGAAGACCGTCTGTGCATTCTTGAAGGTGCTGCACCCCAACGGGCCGCCGACGGATGAGGAGTTCGAGGAATACGTGGCCTATGCCACGGAGTGCCGCCGCCGCGTCAAGGAGCAGATGAACAAGCGCAAACCGGATGACGAGTTTGCCCGGATCAATCTGTCTTACTTCAAGGCCAGCGGTGAGGAGGTGGTGGTCTTCTGCCCTGAGTCCAAAGATGCATCGGCAACACAGGAGCCAGCTCGCCGTCGCTTGAATCAGGCGGATGGGCAGCCGACTGAGGCAGTCGAAGTGCAACCCACTGCACAAGCGGCACCTGCTGCACTGGAGACTCCAGCGGGCCCGACCCCGGTATCACCGGCCCCGGCTTCGATTGCGGTTGGGCCGTCACCGATCGAGCTCAAGGAACAGCACTTCACCATCCTCTATGGCGACACCGGGTACAGCTATGAGTCGATCCTCGGCCCCTACCTCCAAGGCGCGAAGTCTGTCGTGATCGAAGATCCGTACATTCGTCTGCAACACCAGATTCAGAATTTCGTGCGCTTCTGCGAAACGGTGCTGAAGGCTGGAACCGTGAAGAAGATCAGCCTGATCACCGGCTACGACGATAAGACCCAGTTGGCCGACATCGCTGAGAAGCTCGATGAGTTGAAGCAGAGCCTGCTGGAATTGGATGTCGAGCTGGAAGTGAAGTTGAACCCGAACATGCACGACCGAGAGATTCGTATCGACAACGGCTGGGTGATCAAGATTGGCCGGGGGTTGGACTTCTTCCAAAAGCCCGGAGGGTGGTTCGAGGTAGGCGTAAATGATCTCAGTTTGCGTAAATGTCTTGAGACCAAGGTTGATATATTCAGGGTTGGAATAAATATTTGACCTGATTTTCCATAAAAGAAATTCAGTTTAATTTTATTAATATGATTGTAAAAAATCTCAAGCACATATCATTTTGATGAGGCTGGCGGCTGCTGGCTTCGCGTGTAGATGCTCCGCGATGATGCATCTGCTTTGGATATGGCTGTATGAAAGAAAGATCCGATTGTCTGTACTGTGTTTTGGTCGTCGCAGCATCCATCATCGCTGCGGTTGCTCGATGTGCTCTGTCTTCGGGCAGTGAAGACATCGACCCTTTTAATTGATACTGCATTGGCATACGCACAAGGCCCGGCATCGTCCGGGCCTTGTGCGTTTGTGCCGTAAGAAGCGAGGAAAATACGATGCATCTGGTTGAAACAATGGCCTATGCCGGTGCTAAGCCGTGGCACGGTCTGGGCAATAAGCTTGAACAGCAACAGCCCATTGAGGTCTGGAAGCGTCAGGCAGGCATGGATTGGCAGATCGAGGACTCCGAGGTCCGCTTCATCACGGGTAGCAATGCCATCGGTGCCATCCACTCCTTCCCGGAGCAGAAAGTGCTCTATCGCTCCGATACCAGGGAGCCGTTGGCAGTCGTCTCCAAGCGGTTCAAGGTGGTCCAGCCGGGAGAGATCCTGGAGTTCTACCGTAATCTGACGCAGCACAGTGGCTTTGAACTGGAGACGGCGGGTGTGCTCAAGGGTGGCAAGAAGTTCTGGGCCATGGCTCGTACGGGCCAGAGCACGTCGCTGAAGGGGCGTGACCGGGTGGATGGCTATCTTTTGCTTGCTACTGCCTGTGACGGCACGTTGGCCACCACGGCGCAGTTCACCTCGGTGCGGGTGGTGTGCAACAACACCTTACAGATCGCTCTGGGAGACAGCAGCGGAGCCATCAAGGTCCCGCACCGCAGTCAGTTCGACCCGGATGCTGTGAAGCGCCAGTTGGGGATCACCGTCTCGACCTGGGACAACTTCGTGTCTCGCATGAAAGCCATCTGTGACCGTCCAGTTGACCCCGATACGGTCGATGGTCTGTTGCGACGGGTGCTTACCTACCAAGGCCAGGGCACCACCGCTGAGGTCGTCAACGAGCAGGCGCTGGCCAGTGTCCGTGCCCTGTATGAGGGCGGCGGTCGAGGCGCGTTGTTGCCTTCCAGCCGTGCAACGGCCTGGGGCGTACTCAACAGCGTCACGGAGTACGTTGACCACCACCGACGAGCTCGTAGCGATGATCACCGCCGTGATGCGGCATGGTTCGGTGCTGGAGCTCAGCTCAAGCAGCGCGCGTGGGATGAAGTGATGAAGTTGGTGGCCTGATGGAAGCGCAGGCCTATCACATGACCACATTAGGGGCCGGATCCAATGAGGAGGAGAGCAGGATCCGGGTACGTGAGGACAGGACGATTGCGAGGGCGCTGCAGATCCTGCAGAAACGGGCATCGTTGCCAGGGGAAGTGCTGGGAGGAGCAACCCAGAGCGCATTGTTCTTCCGGCTACGTCTGGGGGGTGAAGACCGCGAGCATTTTGAGGTCGCCTTTCTCAACACGCAGTTCCAGCTCATCGCAGTTGAGCGGCTTTTCTCAGGGACGATTGATGGAGCCGAGGTCCATCCTCGGATCGTGGTTCAGAGGGCACTTGCACACAATGCATCGGCGGTACTCATGGCTCACAACCATCCAAGCGGTAGCTTGCAGCCCTCTGCGTCAGATCGGGCAGTCACGGCGCGGCTGAAGGCTGCCTTGGACACCGTGGACGTGAGGCTGTTGGACCATTTCGTTGTCACCAGCCATGAGGTGGTCTCGATGGCCTCTCAAGGCATGGTCTGACAGAGCTGCAGCGATCAGTGCTGTCGCTTCGCCCATTCATCTTGCCCACATCGATAGCTTGAAATGAAAGACCTGACCAAGGCCGCCCATCAAGGCGGCCTTTTCTATTCCGGAGATTGCCAATGAGCAAGCACACCGCGTTGCGTTTGGTTGATACGCGTTCACTGGATCGCCAGCAGTGGCTGGAGGTCCGCAATGGCGGCATCGGTAGTTCGGATGCTGCCACCGCCGTCGGGTTGAACCCCTACAAGAGCCAGCTGGAGCTGTGGCAGGAGAAGACGGGGCGCAAGCCGATGGAAGAGATCCCCCCTGGACAAGAGGATCCCCGCTACTGGGGAACCATGCTCGAACCCATGGTGGCCACGGCCTACCAGGAGCGCACGGGGAACCGGGTACGCCGGGTCAACGCCGTTCTGCAGCACCCGACCTTTCCGCACATGCTGGCCAACCTCGATCGAGAGGTAATTGGTTCCCCGGGGGTCCAAATCCTTGAGTGCAAGACAGCAGGGGAGTTCGGCTCTCGGCTGTGGAAAGACGGGGTTCCCGAGTACGTGCAGCTGCAGGTACAGCATCAGTTGGCAGTGACGGGGAAGCAGGCAGCAGATGTGGCAGTGCTGCTGTGTGGCCAGGCGCTAAGGATCCACCGTATTGAGCGAGACGAAGAGATCATCAGCCGCTTGGTGGTATTGGAGGCCCGGTTCTGGGAGCACGTCATCAATGACATCGAGCCTCCAGCCGATGGCTCGGAGTCAGCGGCCAGGGCGTTGCGGAGCTTGTACCCAGGCAAGGACACCGTTGTCGATTTCAGTCAGGACCCGGAATTGGTCGAGACCTTCACCAACCTGGTCTCGTTCACTGAGGCAGTTGCAGAGCAGGAACAGCAGGTAGAACTGCTCAAGCAGACACTGCAGCAAGCCATGGGGGACGCTTCCATTGCCCGGTTCGGTTCACTGGGAGAAGTCATCTACCGCCGTAGCAAGGATGGCACGTCACTGGATACCAAGCGGCTCGCAGCCGAGCACCCGGAGATCGCTGCGGCCTACACGGTAGTCCGTCCGGGTTCGCGCCGTTTCCGGATCAACACCACGATCAAAGAGGTCACATCATGCTGAAGGGACTGGCTATAACGCCGCCGGTGATTGGGCGTATTTCCATCGGCCGGGTAGTAGAGCGCAACGGCAAGCGGCTGCCCGAAAAGGACGATCAGTTCACCCTCACCAGCCAGGTACAGAACCGGGAGGGCTGGGTGCTGCACCCGCTGGATGAAGAGCTGCGGAAGGCATCGGAGGGTAACAAGCTGCGATCCATCCCGGTGCGCGTGCTCTTCGACGATCCAACCCTGAACCTCCGGGCTGACTACTCGCTGTTCAATCGCGAGAACGGAAGACCGCTGTGTGTAGGCAACGGAGACACCTGCCGGCGAGCTGGCCCTGAAGGCATGGAGACGTTGCCTTGTCCTGGTCCGGATGGGTGCCAGTTTGCCAGTGGGGGCTGCAAAGCCTATGCCCGCTTGAATGTGGTCATTGGGGACGGCGAGGGGGATGCGATGGGTAGCTTTGTTCTGCGCACCACCTCATACAACACCATCCGCACACTGGCAGCACGGCTGCACTACCTCAGTGCAGTGTCGGGCGGAAGGCTGTCTTGTCTGCCGCTCGAGCTGAAGCTGCGGGGCAAATCCACGACGATGAGCTATCGATCAGCGATCTACTACGTCGATCTGGTGGTTCGGAGCGGGCTGACGCTCGAACAGGCTGTCGCAGAGGCGATTGAGCGACACGCAACAAGAGCTGCAGCGGGGATCGACCAAGCTGCACTGGATGAGGCGGCGAGACAGGGCTTCGCTAACGGGGCCTTCGAGGACCTGGACGAAGACGTGCCGGCCGTGGTCGAGGAGTTCTATCCATCAGGCCAGGGTGAAGTTGTGCAGGTATCAGCGAACGGAAGTCTCAAGGACAGACTGAAAGCGCAAGCGTCTCGGTTGGTGTCGTAGGAGAGCCGTACCGGTACGGATCTGTATCAGGTACGGACAAGAGGCAGTTCAGGTCCTGAGCGGACATCGGATGGAACGGACCGGTTTGTGGGCGCAAAGGACGAGACATGCCAGGGAGCGAAAGCTCCCTGGTATGTAAGTGTTTGATTTTTCTTTGATCTGGTCGGTTGTGCGCGTCCCTGGAAAAAACCTGGATTTTTTTTCCCTGTACCCCCAACAGCAGCATATCGACACTGATCACGTCGGAGGCCAATCACCTTCGATAGGAAACCGGCCGGATTCCTTCCTGAAACGTTCAACACAACGAAGGAATCAACAAATGAAGCACATGACGTCCAGTCTGCGCCAGGGCGTAGACAAAAGCATGACTTTGGCCGAAGAGAACAACAGTGCTGGGAAAGCAGGTTGGCCGGATAGTCCGACGCTGCGTCTGAAGGAGCTGATCAAGCTGCTCCGCGTCAGCAGGAGCAAGGCATACGAGCTGATGAAGACCGATCCGGACTTCCCGAAGGGCATTCCGCTCTATGACAGCGAACTGTCCCCGAAGTTCTACTGGACGCATGAGGCAATGGCATGGGTAGAAGGCCGTGCAGTGAAGTTCCGTCGTGCGAAGGAGGAGAAGTGATGATGGCTAATTTTGCAGTCCACTCTTCGCCGCTTGACGCGCTCACGCACGCTTTGAGTGAACAGTCGACCAAGGGGAAGGGCAAGCTGGAGCAGGACTTCAGGCAGGCCTATCCGATCCTGGAACAGCACATCGCAAAGAAGATGCGCAAGAAGATCTTGGTAGAGCAGTTCAATGCTGCGTACAAGCATGATCTGACCCTGATTCAGTTCCGCAAGCTGCTCAAGGAGGAGCGTTCTCGTCGCCATGCGGAGGGCGATGCTGCTCGGTGCCAGAGCTGTGGCCATCTGTTGGTCGAGGCCGAAGAACAGACCGCTGTTGGCACGACAGAGGAGGATGCATGATGACTATCCATCGGCAGCGTTATGCCCCCAAATATCCTCTGGAAACTTTTCACCATGTTGCTCGTGAGGCAGGCCTTGAGCTCCTTCGCAACGTGCAAGTTCCCGACGCCATGGTTGGCATGGGTCTTATCAATGCCATTTCGATGGCGTGCCAAGGTCTGATTGATGTCAAGTTGCCGACCGGACAGATCAAGCCTGTAACCCAGAACTTGATGCTTGTGGCTGAGTCTGGTGAGCGCAAGTCCACGGTGTTCGAGCTGCTGCAGGCGCCTTTCCGCGATGCAGACACGAAGGCGATGGCTGCGTTCAAGCAGCAGACTGTGGCTTATGAGATCGACTATGGACTCTGGACGGCCAAGATGAAGGGGCTGAAGAGCGCGATCAGTAAAGCAGTTGCAGCAGGTAAGTCTGTGGAAGCACTCGAGTCTCAGCTGAAGGAGTATGCAGAAAAGAAACCACTGCAGCCTCGCTTGCGTTGCTTCCTGCGGCAGGACATCACGGCCAAGGCCATTATGGAGGCCGTTCAGGGTGATGGTGAGTCCATAGCCATCACGACTGATGAAGGTCACATGCTGTTCAAGAGCGAGGCAATGGCGAATGTGGGCTTACTCAATCGTCTCTGGGATTCACCAGGAATGATGCCGTTGGATCGTGCGGAGAACGAGCATCTGATTGCGATGAATCCGCGTGTGTCTGTGAGCATCATGACCCAGTATGAACCGCTCAAGCAGTTCCTCAATAGGCGAGGCTCTGTCGCAAAGGGGAGTGGGCATTGGGCACGTTACTTGGTCGCGTGGCCTCGCTCCATGATGGGCTATCGGCGAATCGAGGACGTGGAACCGGTGTGGGAGCATTTGCCGGCATTCCATGAGCGGGTCGCGGAGCTGTTGTTGAAGTACAAGGAGCTTTCAGCCTCGGGCGCCGTTGCTCGTGAAGTGGTGTCCTTCTCCATCGATGCCAGGGCACGCTGGGTAGAGTTGGCATCAGAAACTGAGTCTTTGCTGCGCGACGGGGAGTACTTGAGCGATATCAATGACTTCGCGGCAAAGATCATGGAGATCGTGGCACGACTCGCTGCATCGATGCAGTACTTCAGTGGAGAGGGAGGTGACATCACCCTCGATACGATCAATCGTGCCTTCGAGATCGTTCGGTGGCATGTTGATGAGTACAAGCATCTGTTCTCACCTGCGTTCGTGGTATCGCAGGATCAGGCCGATGCTCAAGCTCTGGATCGGTATCTGCATGCCAAGTGGTGGAGAGGGATTTATTCGGATACGTGCGTTCCCAAGAACCAGGTTTTGCGCTGTGGACCTGTACGTAACCGAGCAAGGCTGAATGCAGCCATCTCGGTTCTTGAAGGCCAGGGAGCAATTCAGATCTGCAGTGGGTACCGGGACAAGAGGACGTATCTTCGCTTGATGAATCACTACTTTGACCGGAGGGCGCTGTAAGCAGTCTTTGTACCAAGGGAGCCCCGGCGATAGGTCGGGGCTTTTCTAACGTGGTCAGCAGGTGTCATTGCGATTCTGCGACTTTGTAGCAGAATCGCTGGGTGAGGTACTGGCCGCTGTCTGATTTTAAGTGTCTGAAGCTACCTGCGCTTCTTTACGGCATTGAGCATACTGTGACTTCTCTGCATCTGCCATCTCCTTTACGAAGCGTTGGCCGAGGTGGCGCTCCGGGGGCCTGGCAATGCCCTGGTCGCGCAAGCTGCGGTGGTCTACACGGGCGGAGTATCCGTTCTCAGCAAGGAACTGATTCTGGGTGTCCGCTACAAGCTTTCGTTGTGCAGTCACCTGCTGCTTCAACTCCATTGGGCTCTTTCCGCCACTATCCTTGCGGCATCCGCCTGCGGAAGGATTCTTGGCGTTGTAGCGGGCGAAGGTCTGTTCAGGTGTACGGGGGATGCCATCAGGCAGTCTGTCCGAGCACATCAGATGGATGTGCGGGTTCGGATCCCCACCGAGTTTTCCTTCAGGTGCATGGAGCGCGTACTGGTAGGGTTTGATCCCTGCGAGATTCTTTGCAAGCCGGTCGGCAAGTTCGACCTGCTGTTCAGTACTGAGCTCACTCGGAAGAGTGATTTCGTGTTCTCGGTACACTGCTCCGTTGGCACGCTCATGCTTGTCAGCAACGCTCCAGAACCGTTTCGGATCATCTCCTGCCCATTCGGGCATGTTCCCATGTCCTGTTTGGATAAGGTCCTTCTTGTCACTATGAGATCCTTTACGATCGATATAGTTGGCGTGCCTGCGTGCGCTGCCTTTCTTTCCACTTTTGATGCTGTAATGGAAGCTTGCCATTGCTGTATCACCCTTTCTCTTGGGAGAATAAAAAAGCCGACAAGAGTGATTCTTGTCGGCTACCGGTAGATACTCATGATCGAAGATTGTTGTGATTAGATAGAAAGGGTAAGTGCGCGTACCACACCCTGCCTGTAATCTATTGTCAGTTCTATTTTATTTCTATTCCCTTCGATTCCTTTCATTCTTCGTGTTGTTGCTTCGAAGGATGTAAGTGAGTTTCTACATATGTATAAGGGTGATGTGAGTTAAAAATTACATTGTGTGCGAAGTGGCTTGATTTTCGATATATTGAATAAGGTCTTCGCAAAACATGTTGATCTTTCTCTCGTATTCGTTGCCTGCTTCAAGATCGAAATGAGAGTGAGCTATGGACATGTGCTTCAGATATGCGATCTGGAATCGCATAAACGCTTCCATGCGGTTGCTGCGACCGAAAAGTAATGCGTAGGCGATGCAATATCGATGATAGAGGGTGAGCATCGCGCCTTGCGGGATGTAGTCCTCTTCATATAGCTCTTCGATGTCTCTTGAGGTGTCCAGGTGACTCAGTAGGCGAGATGCCGTTTTATCGCTTGAGCTCTGTCCCTTCCAGTAGGGCGTGTACTTCGTTTTGATCTTCTTTTGGATCGTGATGGCTGATAAGGCTGCAACACAGTCCGCCATTGAAATGTTGATGACGTCAAGATCTGTTCTGTGCCATTCGTGGAAGACATAGGCATGCAGAACCTTCTGCGTTTCGTCGGCTATGTTTGTGATCTCGCTGGATCTCAACTCGTAACCAGTGGCTTGGTGAACCAAGCGTGCCAGCTCATTCGCATGGGTTTGCAGGAAGAAGTGAATGGCTGCGAGTGATGTGACAGGTCGCAATAGGGCATCGCACTCCGTCGGTGAGGAGATGGCGTGAGCGAAGAGTGGCTCTATCTTGTATTTGCTCAACTCGCCGTATTCTGATTCGACAACCTGCTGATACTCTCCAACGAAGTGCAGGAATGGGAGCGTTAGCAAATAGATGTACAGCCTTTCGTGGAGGGGGGCGGATTCTTTGCTGGGCAGGATAGTTGAGGGTTGATAGCTTTCTATTTGATGTGCGCCAAACATAAAGGCGCTTGCAATGGCTTCATCATTGCCATCGAAAGCCATGTAGATGGGTTCTATAAGCTCCTTGATGTGTCTGGCGTAGTATTCAAGGAGTTTCGATGGTGTGAGTCTATTGATGTGGATTTGGTTAAGTCTTTCCTCGTCGATCTCAAGCTTAAGTGTGGACATGAGATAGGACGCTGCTTTTATGGTCTTTTCGTTTCTTGGAGAGTTACGTTCTGTCCAGTGCTCGAAGGTGGCCTTAATGGTTCCTGGTTTCGATATTCTTTGAAGCAGCTGGGTGTCGCTGGAGTCGTTCTTGATGTAAAGGAGCTTGATTGTTTTTAGGGTCGAGATTGGAAGTGTGCAGTTCCCGGAAGGAATCTCTTGTCCCAATGTGGAGTTTATGGAGTCAATGACCCCTTTAAGTTCCTTGCGAGTTATTGTTTTCCCTGAAGCATTAGAGTGTTTGGCTTTGCTGCCATCTGATGCATGCGCTATCTCATAGTTGAGCTCTTCCAAAAGTTCGTTTATGCTTCCAGTTGCTGATTGATCTGTTAATTGGTCTTTTTCGAAGTTAAAGCGCGGCTTATACTTCCCTGGTTCGATGTTGCTGTCTTCCATTTTCAACCACCATCCTTTTGGTTGTGTATAGTGTTTGATGATCGCTATGTCGCCGATCCTTGTGGCGCACCTGAATAAGGCTGCGCCACTTCGTTTTATTGAATCGCCCCGGCTTTTGTAGACACCTACAAGCCAGATTTTCCCGCTTGCCGTTCGAACTCTACCGGAGAGATACCTCCATTTGAACCATGTCGGCGCTTGGGGTTGTAGAACATCTCTATGTAGTCGAATACGTCGCTGCGTGCGGCGTCCCGGGTCAGGTAGATCTTGCGCCTGATTCGCTCCCGCTTCAGTAGTTGAAAGAAGCTTTCGGCCACTGTGTTGTCATGACAGTTGCCGCGTCGGCTCATGCTGCAGACGATGCCATGAGCCTTCAGGAACGCTTGCCATTCGTTGCCGGTGAATTGACTGCCCTGGTCGGAATGCAGCATTAAGCCCGGTGCAGGTTTCCTGTGCACCACCGCCGCCAGCAACGCCTAAGCTGTAGATGCCGTTGGACACTTCGACGTACTGCTCCAGCGGCACGTTCCTTGCTGCCTTGGGCTTAGGAGTATGGCCGGCCACCGGGGCGTCTGGTTTGCCTTCGGGCTGTGAGGCGGAGGCGGCAGTTTCGGGCTTGCCGCAAGCGGCCAGGAAGCAAACAAGAAGTACGGGCGTAAGAGCAACTGATTTCATGGTTCCCCCTTGGGTAGTAGCTCAGAGGGAATCGTCGCATGCATTTTGCGATAATCGCAAATGACCTTTACCGGGGGTTTGGGTCAGGCTATGCGGTCGCCTCCTGTCGTCCGCCCATGCAGCCCAAGTCTCCCGCCACGCTATTCGGCCGTCGCCTTCGGGCGGCGCGGGTGGCTGCTGGCTTGACGCAGGCAGATTTGGGGAGGGTGCTGGGCTTGGACGACCAGAATACGGGCGCGCCGCGCGTCAGTCGGTATGAGACCGGTCGGCATGAGCCCGACCAGGAAACCATGGCCAAGATCGCTGAGGCCCTGGGCCTGCCGGTGGCCTATTTCCATGCCGTGGACAATGTCCTGGCCGAAGTGATCCTGCTGGTCAGCCGCATGCCTCCTGCCGAGCGGGAGGCGATCCTGGCCCTGATCAGGGAGCGGGTCAGCACACCCGAGTAGTGGTCCTACACCCTACTGCTTCATCAACGGGATGTGTTCGGGCTTTTTCTCGGTCACGCGGATTCCACTTCGATTGCCGGGCAGCGGGCTGCCACAAAGGGGCCATTGTAGGGGCTGGCCCGCCGGCGCACGAAGGGGAGGGGGCTGGCGCCGCTAGCGGCCGCTGCCGGTCTCCAGCATCCGCTTGCGGAAGAACGGGTACAGCGCGGCGCTGAACAGCATCGCCACGGTGGCGTAGGCCAGCAGCTGGGCGTCGGCGCCGAGCAGGGCATACAGGCAGTAGGCGACCGCGGCGGCGGCGGTGAGCAGGCAGCCGGCCCGCAGCCAGCCCCGTTCATTGCGCTCCAGCGTGGTCGCGGCCAGGGCCCCGGCCGAGAACAGGTAGGGAATGATGGTCAGCAGCACCGCGATGTTGGTCAGCTGGTCGAACTGCCGGGCCAGTGTCGGCGAGGAGGTCACCAGCAGCAGGCCGCTCATCAGCACCGCCACGATCATCAGGCCGGTGCCGGGCATGCCATGGCGGTTGAGCTTGCAGAACACGCGCGGGAACAGCCCATCCTCGGCCGCCGCCTTGGCGGACTGCCCGACCAGCAGCATCCAGCCGCCGAGCGCGCCGATCGACTTGAAGATCGCACACAGCGCGATCACCACCACGCCCCAGGGGCCGATCATCAGCTTGGCGACATCGGCGAACGGTGCCGAGGAGTCGCGCAGTGCCTCCATCGGCAGCATGCCCATGATCACCAGCGAGCAGCTGATGTAGATCACCGCCGCCAGCGCCAGCCCGAGCAGGGTCGCCAGCGGGATGTTGCGTTTGGGGTTGTCGATGACGTCGGCCGATACCGCCGCGCTCTCCACGCCCATGAACGCCCACAGCGCGATCGAGGCGCTGCGCGAGATCGCCGCGCTGTCCTCCATGCCGCTGACGTTCCAGCCGGCCATGAACATGTCCGCATCGAACCACCACCAGCCGGCGATGGCGATGCTCAGGATCGGGATCAACGCCAGCAGCAGCGTGCCGGTCTCCAACGCGCCGATCCAGCGGGCGCCGCGGGCATTGGCCAGGCTCAGCAGCCAGATCACCGCCAGGGTGAAGCCCAGGCGCGGGTAGATGCCCTCCAGCCAGGGCCACAGGTGGCTCAGGTAGCCGGTGACCACCAGTGCGATGGCGACATTGCCGATCCAGTTGCCGAACCAGTACGCGTAGTTGCTGACAAAGCCGACGTAGTTGCCGAAGGTATCGCGGGCATACGCATACGGGCCGCCGGGCTGCGGGTTGATCTGCGAAAGCCGGGCGAACACCAGCCCCAGCGCGATCGCGCCGGCGGTGGCGATGACCCAGCCGACCGAGGAAATGCTGCCGACCGTGGCCAGGTTGGCCGGCAGCAGGAACACCCCGGTGCCGATCATGTTGCCGGCGACCAGCATGGTGGCCATGGTCAGGCCCATTTTCCGTGGTGCGGTAGTGCTCATGTCCAGGCCGGATCGGAAGTGAAGTCGATGGTCAGCCAGAAGCGGCCGGAGCGTGCGTCCAGCCGTGTGGCGATCTCATCGCGCAGGCGGTCCACGTCGCCGATGCTGCCCAGCTGCGTATCGGGCCGGGTGAGGATGTGGATCTCGATGAACTGCATGCGGCCCATCTTGGCGACATGGCTGGTGAAACCTTCAAACCGATGCTCGGCGACGAACTGCTCCATCACCGTCTGCACCTGCGCATCGAGTTCGCTCGGCGCCACCTGCAGCACCTCGCGGGCGGCTTTCCAGGCCGCGCGCAGCGGTACCGGCAGCGCGGCCAGGCTGATGACGGCCAGCACCAGCGGGTCCAGATACGGGATCCAGTGCGCGTGGCTGCCGCCGCGCAGCGCCAGCGCGATGACGAAGGACAGCACCACCGCCAGGCTCATCAGCCCGGTCAGCAGCCAGGCCCGCGCGTCCAGCGCCAGCAGCCCGGACTCCAGGCGGCGCGCATGGCGGCCGATCCATACCGCCATGACCAGGTCGACCACCGCCAGCAGCGCGGCCCACGCCAGGCCCGGGCCGACCCGGGTCTCGTGGCCGCCACCGCTGAAGCCGATGACGGCATTGGCCATCGCATAGATGCAGGCCAGGCTGAGGATGGCGCCGCCCAGCGCCTCGACCATCGGCTCCAGGTGCCAGAACCCGTACTGGAAGCGGGGGCTCTGCTCGTTGTTCATCAGCCGCAGCACCGCCAGTGCGACCAGGGTCAGGGCCACGTCAACCAGGCTGTAGATGCCGTCGAACAGGATGGCCTGCGAGCGGGCCAGCATGCCGCCAAAGAAACCGATCGCAGCGACCAGCACGGTCCCTGCGATCGACAGTTGCAGTACGCGTTGCTCCTGGCGGGTGCTGGTCATCAGGGCGAGTCGTGGTGCATCCGTGGGTTCCCGTCAGTGCAGGGGGAGGGCGGGCATCGCCCGCATCGTAGCCGCTTCGCCGGCGGGCGGCAGCGCCGGGCCCGGCGGCGGCCGGCCCGAGGTCGAAAGCACAAAGCACAAAGCACCCTCATCCGCCCTGACGGGCACCTTCGTCCGCTTGGCGGGAGAAGGGAGAGCGCCCGGCCATCATCACCGCCAGGGCCAGGGCCAGGGCCACGGCGATCACCACCACCACTGCCACTGCCGCGCTTCGCAACCCCACGAAGCAGGAGGACGTACGCCTTGCAGCAGCGGGCGTGTGTTTCGCCTTGGCCCCTCCCCCGCGGGCGGGGAGGGGGGAGGGAGCTTGTCGCTTCACCCGCACCGCTTCGGCCGTTACAGCTTCAGGACTTCCACCTTGTAGCTGGGCTGCGCGCCGCTGTTGTCGATGATCAGGCCGTGCACGTCGGACTCGAAGCCCGGGAAGCGCGCGTTCTGCTCGCGGGCGATGCGCAGCGACTGGATGATCGGCTCGTCCTGCGCGCCGAAACGTTCACCCGGCATGATCGTCGGGATGCCCGGAGGGTACGGCACCAGCATGGTGCCGGCGACGCGGCCGCTGATCTGGTCGATGTCGACGCGCTCGATCTGCCCCTGCACCAGGTGGTTGTACGCTTCGGCCGGGGTCATCACCGGCTCGGGCAGGTCCACGTACATCTCGCGCATCACTTCGGCGACGCGGAACTCGTCGTTGAAGGCGTGCAGCGCGGCGCACAGGTCGCGCAGGCCCCAGTCGGCATAGGCCACCGGGTGCTCCTCGACCAGGCTCGGCAGTGCGCGGGTCAGCGGTGCGTTGCTGTCGTAGAGGTCCTTGAAGGCCAGCAGTTCGGTGACCAGGGTGCTCCATTTGCCCTTGGTGATGCCCATCGAGAACAGGAACAGCACCGAGTACAGGTTGGTCTTCTCCACGGTGATGCCACGTGTCCACAGGAACTTGCTCAACACCGCGGCGGGAATGCCCAGCTTGCCCATGGTGCCGTCCATCGCCAGGCCGGGCGTGAGCAGCGTGACCTTGACCGGATCGATCAGCACATAGTCGTCGGCGAGGTTGTCGAAGCCATGCCAATGGGCGTCCGGGCGCAGGTACCAGTCCGGGCGCGAGGTGGTCAGCGGCTTGTCGCTGTCGGCCTGGCCGATGCTGCGTTCCACGCCGTCCGGCTGCCATACCTTGAACCACCAGTCATCGCGGCCGAGGTCCTGGCTGACATGCAGCATGGCGCGGCGGAAGGTGACGGCTTCATCGTGCATTTCCTGCACCAGCGAGCGGCCGGCCTCGCCTTCCATCATCTTCGAGGCGACGTCGCACGCGGCGATGATGCCGTAATGCGGGCTGGTGGAGGTGTGCATCATGAACGATTCGTTGAACCGCTCCGCATCCAGCTCGCGGGTGGCCGCGTTGCGCACGTGGATCATCGATGCCTGCGAGAACGCGGCCAGCAGCTTGTGCGTGGAATGGGTGGTGAAGATGATCGCGTCCTGCTCGCGCGGCTTGCCCTTGGCCATGCCGTAATGGTTCTCGTAGAACGGGTGGAACGCGGCGTAGCCGTACCAGGCTTCGTCGAAGTGCAGGAAGTCCACCGCGGTACCGAGGTTGTCGGCGATCTTCTCGGCGTTGTAGCAGAGCCCGTCGTAGGTGGAGTTGGTGACCACCGCGATGCGCGGCTTGGCACCCGGCTTGGCCGCCTTGCTGGCCAGCGGGTTGGCCTGGATCATCCGCTGCAGCGCCTCGCCGGAGAACTGGTCCAGGCTGATCGGGCCGATGATGCCGTGCGCGTTGCGGCTGGGGGTGAAGTACACCGGGATGCCGCCGGTCATGATCAGCGAGTGCAGCAGCGACTTGTGGCAGTTGCGGTCCACGAACACGATGTCGCCGCGCGCCACGGTGCCGTGCCAGACGATCTTGTTGGCGGTGGAGGTGCCGTTGGTGACGAAGAAGGTGTGGTCGGCGCCGAAGTTGCGCGCGGCCTCGGTTTCGGCATCGCGGATCGGGCCGGTGTGGTCGAGCAGCGAGCCGAGTTCCGGTACCGAGATCGACAGGTCGCTGCGCAGCGTGTTCTCGCCGTAGAACTGGTGCAGCGCACGGCCCACCGGCGACTTGGTGAACGCCACGCCACCGGCGTGGCCGGGGGTATGCCAGGAATAGTTGGACTCGGCGGCGTGGTGGATCAGCGCCTTGAAGAACGGCGGCAATAGCGTGGCCATGTAGTCTTCGGCCGCGCGCATCACCTGGCGGGCGATGAAGCTCTTGGTGTCCTCGAACAGGAAGATGTAGCCGTGCACGTACTTGAGCAGCTTGCTCGGCACCTTCTCGATGGTGCGGCGGTCGCCGTACAGGAACACCGGCAGGTCGGCGCGGCGCTTGCTCTGCTCGCGCAGGAAGGCGAGCAGCTGCTGGAACTGGTCGTCGTTCTCCTCGGTGCCGTCGATGGAGATCAACACCGCCGAGGCGGCCACGTAGGTGCGTGCGCCGGCGCGCGCGTCATCCAGGGTCAGGCCGCACAGCACGCGCTGGTCGTTGTGGCGCAGCTCGTCGGCCAGGGCGCGGATCAGGATGCCGTTGATGCGCGGCGACTCGTAGTCCGCGTCGATGATGACGATGGGATAGTCCAGGGACTTGAAGTACATGGTGGTTTCCTTTTCTACCGATCGGGGGATTCAGTTCGATGCGCTGCGCGGGGCAGCGACGGGCGAGAGCTTGGCAAGCTTCTGCTTGCGACGGTCCTCGCTGAAGAACGGATAGAAGACGGTGATGAACAGTACGAACAGGAAGGCGTACTGCACGATGCTGCCGGAGGAGCCGAAGATCGCCCACAGGCAATAGACCACGGTGATGCTGGTCAGCACCCAGAACGCGCCGGTGTGGACCAGCGTGTGCGAGCGCTCGACCACGAAGTAGCAGGCCACGCACGAGTAGATGTAGGGCAGCAGGGTCAGCACCACGGCAGCGGAGGTGATCACGTCGAACTGCGCCGACGCGGTTTTCGAGGTCGAGGTGATCAGCACCGCCAGGGTCATCAGCACCGCGACGATCAGCACGCCCTTGACCGGCACCTCGTCTTTGTTGATCTTGCTGAAGATGCTCGGGAACAGGCCGTCGTCCGAGGCCGCCTTGGCGCTCTGCGCGGTCAGCAGGATCCAGCCGCCGAGCGAGCCGGCCGCGCCGATGAAGGCGCACAGGCTGACCAGCGCGCCGCCCCAGCCACCGACGGCATTGGCCGCGGCCAGCGCGAACGGTGCGTCGGAGACCTGCAGGTCGGCGTTGGGGACCATGCCCATGATCACCGAGGAGCTGGCGATGTAGGCCACCGCCGCCAGGAACACGCCGGCCAGCGTGGCGCGGGCGACGTTCTTCTCCGGGTTCTCGACCACGCCGGCGGTCACCGAGGCCGACTCCACGCCGATGAAGGCCCACAGCGTCAGTGCCGCGGCGCTGGAGATGGCGCCGAAGTTGGACTCACCCGAGACGTTGTAGGCGCCCTTGAAGATGGCCGGGTCGAAGAAGAACCAGCCGAAGATCGCGATACCCAGGATCGGGATCAGCGCGAAGCTGGTGGTCACGGTCTGCACGCGGGTGACGAACGCCGGGCCGATCACGTTGGCGAAGCTCAACGCCCATACCAGCACCAGCACCGCGATGCAGCGCGGGATCGGGTCGGACAGGATCGGGAAGAAGTAACTGAAGTAGCCGACCGCCGCGATCGGGATGGCGACGTTGCCGATCCAGTTGGCGAACCAGTAGATGGTGTTGGTCTGGAAGCCCATGTACGGGCCGAACCAGTCGCGTGCATAGGCGTAGGGGCCGCCGGCCTGCGGGGCCAGTTTGCCGAGCTTGGCGAACACGAAGGCGAGCAGCAGCGCGCCGGCGGTGGTCATCAGCCAGCCCCAGATCGAGGCGGTGCCGATCTTGGCCAGGCTGGCGGGCAGCAGGAACACGCCCGAGCCCATCATGTTGCCGGCGACGAGGAACGTCGCGCCGACTACGCCGATTTTTTTCTGACCTGCCATGGGTGTCTCCTTTCACCGGCATTGCCGATGTCTGTCCGGAAGGGAAGGGCGTGGGTGGGATTGCGTTGCTGGCGGCCGGGCGGTGAGGGCGGGTCCGGCCTGCGGGCTGGGTTACTTGATGAAGCTGTATTGCAGGCTGCCCTGCAGGCGCAGGGTGTCGGCGCTGCGTCCGTCCTGCAGCTGCTGTTGGCCATAGAGCAGTTCCATGCCCATCGTCCAGGACGGCGCCGGGCTCCAGATCAGGTTCAGCGCGCCATAGCGGCTGCGCCGGAATGCATCATTGGCGAGCGCGTCAGCGTCGTCCATGTGCAGTTCGCCGTAGATCAGGTTCGAGCGCCACATCTCCGACCAGTAGTGGGTGTAGCCGAAGAAGCCGCCGTACAGCGGCAGTGCCTTGAGCCGGCCGTCGGCATTGATCGCCGCGTCCAGGCCCGAACCGGTCAGGTCGGCGGTGTAGCGGCCCATGCCCTTGCCGCCGAGCAGCCCGAACAGCAGCAGGTCGCGCTCGGCGACGGCGAACGAGCCGCTCAGCTGCAGGCCGCCGCCGAAGGTGCGGTCACTGCGGCCGTCGCCGTCGTAGCCGAGGCTGCGCGCCACCGCGCCCAGCTGCAGGTGCCCCCAGTTGCGCTCCATGCGTGCGACCAGGCTGACGTCGGGGAAGCGGTCGGCACTGATGTCCGAATCGCCGGTGTTGGCCAGCTGTGCATCCGGGTCTTCGGCGGCGATGGTCAGGCTGTTGCCCTTGCCCAGCGCGAAGCTGTGGTGGATGCCGGCCACCAGCAGGTAGCCGGCGCCGCCGGGGCCGGCGAAATCCAGCGTATCGGGCAGCGAGTCGGCATCCATGAAGGTGGAGTAGCCATAGCCGGCGTAGGTGTTGCCCAGCTGTCCGTAGGCATGGCGCAGGCGGAACTGATAGCTGTCGCTGCTGCCGAAGAAGTCGTTCTCCAGGTAGAAGCGCAGGTTGCCATGGCTGGTCGGGCGACGCGCTTCGAAGCTGAAGCGGGTCTGCTTGGCGTGCATGTCGAAATGCGAGACGTCGCGGTGCGGACCGCCCACCGGAATGGAGGAGGTGACGAACTGTTCGGTGTCGCCCGCGGCGCGGCCATCGGCGATCGCATCGAGCTTGGCGTAACCGCCCAGGCGGATCATGGTCTCGGTGCCGGGGATGGCGAAGAAACCCTTCAGCTCCGGATCGGTGGGGGAGGGCGCATTGTCCGGTCGGGATGCCGCGGTGGACGGGTCGGCGACCGAATCACGTGGCGGCAGCACCGATTGCGTGGTGGCCGCCGAACGCGACGGGGACAGCTGCGCGATCGATGTGGCGGCGGCTGCCGGCGGGGTGGTGACTACGGACGAGGCGGGTGCCGTTTGTGGCGCTGTCGCAGGCGCGGGGGTACCGCTCTGTGCCTGGGTGCCCTGTCCGCGCTCCAGCGCGTTGAGGCGTTCGGTCAAGGCCTGCAGATGGTTCTGCACCTGCGTGATCTCTTCGCGCAGGGTGGCTACCGAATCCTGTGCGCTGGCCCATCCGGGTGCCAATGCAAGGGCCATCGCAATGGCAAGTGTTCGTGGTTTCATCGCCCGATCCAAGGAGAAAAAAGCACCACGCGCAACCGGGTCGAAGCCGGTCGCGGTGTCTGCATCCGCCTATTATCCGAAAAGTGATGACGGAGGTGTGAATCACTCCGTGAAAAAACGTGAAATGTGCGCTGATTGCGCTTGTTCGCCGGTCAACCCCGGATGTCCTGCTGAGATCGGCGTTCGCAAGTGAGAGTGTGAGTGATATGTGACGGAAAAGTGCCGGGTGCGGCGCGCCGGGCCTGTCGCAAAATGCGACGCCCGGTGCCGGCTCAGTGCGTGGATTCCTCAATAACACCCTGCGCCAGTGGAACGCGAGAGCCATCGAGCAGGCCGCGGCTGAGCGCGCCGTCCTCGATGAACAGCAGCTCGGCATTGCTGCCTTCCTTCATGTCGGCATCGATGGCGATGATGCGGCCGTCATGGAACGTGCTGACGTGTGGCATCGAGGTATGCCCGACCACGATGCGCTGCAGGCCGAGCTGATCGAGCACGCCCTGCACGCCAGGCGTGTCCAGGCGCCCGTCGAAGTAACCGCGGTACCAGATCGGGCTGGTCTTGCCGTCATACAGCGGCGCGGTGCCCGGATCGGCCTTGACCTCGGCGCGCGGGCGCCCCAGCGAGGCCTGGTAGGCGGCATTGGTGCGCGCCGGATCCAGTGCCAGTGGCAGCGCTTCGGGGCGATGCCGCCATGCAGGAACAGCGTGTCGCCGACGCGCAGCAGCACCGGGCGGGTGCGCAGCCACTGCCCGATCACGCTGTCGGCGGCATACAGCTCGGGGTAGCTGCGGCCCAGCAGCTGCGCGCTGCGCAGGTCCTTGGGATTGACGTAACGCAGGTCGTCGTACAACACCATCGTCTCGTGGTTGCCGAGGACGAAATGCACCGCGCCACCGGCGGCCGCGGCCTGCTGCTGCAGGCGGTACAGCAGCCAGAACGCCTCGGTCACCTGCGGCCCGCGGTCGAACACGTCGCCGGCCACCACCAGCGTGTCGGTGCCGAGCGTCCAGTGATCCTGTGCGTCGATGACCCGGTGCGCGCGCAGCAGCCGCACCAGCAGGTCGTACTGGCCGTGGATGTCCGACACCGCGACGATGCGCGGCGCCGCCGGCGGGATCGCCAGCGCAGGCGTCGTCGGCGGACGCAGCGCAAGCGGCTGAGTGAAGTTGCGTGCAGGCGGCGGGTTGAGATGGTGGCAGCGGCGTCTAGGATGGTTCTCTAATGCGAACCGGTACGCAGAAAGCCGGGAAATGCAGTCCGAGGTCCGGGGTTGCAAAGTGGCAAAAACAACCCCGGACTGCACAAAAAACCCCTGTGAAACAGCACTGTGTCCGGGGTGTCCGGGGTTGGAGCCGTTTCAAAACTTTTAGCGAGAAAAAGTTGCTGGCGTTCGGGTTCTTCTAGTTCCAGATCGCTGCAGGGAATTCCCCGCAGCTCCATTTGGGTGCGGGCCAGAACTACCCCATAGTGCGCACGAACATGGTCGGTGGGGAGTGCGGCCAAATCTGCAGCAGTTCTTACCCCTTCGCCTGCCAGGCGTTCGGCGTAGCGCCTGCCCACTCCCCACACATCCTCGACGGCCAGAGCGTTGACGTTCTGTGCGGTGGCATGGAAGACGGCCAAGGAGCCCGCATGGACGGCACGCTTGGACTGGTCCTTGGCGAGCTTGTTGCCTGCCTTGGCCAGGGTGCGTGTGGCACCCAGGCCAGCGCAGCAGGGAATGCCCACCCATTGCAGGATGCGTTGGCGTGCTTCCAGGCAGGCCGCAAGAGGGTCTTTGAGGCCTTCCAGGTCGACGAAATTTTCATCGATCGAATAGATCTCCACCCTGGGGAAGAGATCCTGAAGAATCGTCACAATCCTGGCTGACAGATCCCCGTACAGCGCGAAGTTGGCTGACCTGACGAGGACTTGCTTTCTGATGTCCTTGGGGACCTGGAAGATGGGCATACCCATTTTCAATCCCAAGGCCTTCGCCTCTGGCGACAGGGCGATACAGCATCCATCGCCATTGCCAAGCACAACAGTGGGTGGACCGGCCAGAGTTCTGTAGACACTCAGTTGCCGCTCTGCGCGTAGCGCCTTTCAAACTCTACCGGTGACACGCCGCCAGCGGAACCATGCCGGCGGATCGGGTTGTAGAACATCTCGATGTAGTCGAACACGTCCG